>JAZKDH010000052.1:0-1902 GCA_040387665.1 Pseudomonadota bacterium
GCGGCATCGGCGCGCATCCGCTGCTGACGGCGTTCGGGGCGCCGGTGCCTTCGGGTTCGATGGTGGCGGGGCGGATTTACACCGCGACGTTTATCAATAGCGGGGTAAACACCTCGTTCAAGGTCCACGGCAACTTCGATGATGCTTACAATATCCCGCTGGGCGGCCTGCTCTGGTCGACCAACCCGTCGCCGCCGAATAGCTCTTTCGTGGCGCCCTCGGGGCAGTGCATTTCCGCGACAACCTATGCGACCTATTGGGCGATGGTTGGCTCTCCCGGAAGCGGCGTCTGCTCGGGCGGCGAATTCCAGATCCTCGATATTCGCGGGCGTGCGCCGGTGGCGCTTGATACCCTCAACGGTGTGGCTGCCAACAGGCTCACCTCAAGCTCGGCGGGCTGCGGCACGGCAATGACGTCGGTGGGGTCGGTGTGCGCCCTTGCATCCCAGACAAGCAGCCTCACCACATCGAATCTCCCGCCATATACGCCAGTGGGCACGATATCGAATGTTCTCGGCGGGTCGTTTACGCAGGGGCTCCGGTTGACGGGTTCTTTGGTTGCTTACGGCGGCGCGGCCTCGGGTGCGGCTCCCGGCGATATTGTGGTTTCATCGACGTTTACCGGAACGCCGCAGGGCGGCGCTAGTCAGGGGTTTTCTAACGTCATGCCCGTGGTCGGCCTTATGCCCTATCTGAGGATTTTGTGATGGCGATCGTGACCACGGACCTGCGCAACACGCGGCAGGCGGCGCATGAAATATCATTTCTGCCGGGTGGCTCGATCTCGGCCACAAACGTGCAAGATGCGATCGATGAGGTGGCGGCGGCGGCGCTGGCGGCTCCCGGCTATACGCCGCGGGTGGTGACGTTCGCCATGTCGCCATATACGCCGGTGCTGACGGATACTGTGCTGCTGGTCAACACGACGGCCGGACAGGTGGTTATTTCGCTGCCATTGTCGGCAACACGATTGACTGATGCCGGGTATGTCCCGCTGACGGTCAAGGATGACGTCGGCAATTCGCATGTCAGCGCGATTTCGGTCAATCGGGCCGGGTCTGAATTGATCGATGGGCTGTCGTCATATCCGATTGATACACAGTATCAGTCGGTGACGTTCCAGCCGAAGGCGACGGGGGGCTGGGATGCGGTTTAAGCGGCTACTGATTGCGGCCGGGCTGGTCCTGGCGGCTTCCTCGGCATGGGCGCAGGCTCAGTTTCCGGCCGGCACGGTCTGGGGCAACGCCACGGCCTCGCAGCGTCCTGGCAAGGCGGAGACTGTGACTAGCATCCTCGACCGGGCCTTGGGCTCGACGCGCGGGGCTATCATCGAACGCGGGGCCTCGGGGTGGGGCATTATCGGGCCGGGCGTCACGGCAGGGCTGCCCTATATCACGGGCGGGACCGGCGCGGATGGTGCCTATGGGGTGCTCGGGATCGTGGGCGGCGGTACCGGGGCCAACGTCAAGCAAACCGCTTTCAACAATCTGGCGCCGACGCCGACGCGGGCGGGCGATATTGCCTATTACAACGGCACCAATTGGGTGTCGCTGGCGGGCAACAATTCCGGGACGCGGTTGCTGCAGCAAGATGCCTCGGGCGTGCCGAGTTGGATCGTCGCAGGATCTATCACGACGGCCGGCAATGGCCTGATCCTGAGCGGCGGCGGCACGACGCTGACGGTCGAGCAATTGACGCCGGGCGGGCGGCTGACGCTGACAAGCGCCACGCCGGTCATGGCGACGTCGGCGACGGCGGCGACAACGCTCTATTATGCGCCCTTCATCCATAAATATGTCCCGGTCTATACCTCCGGGACCGGCATGCGGCTGCTGCCGATTACCTCAAGCGACACGGATGCGGTCGGCCTTAGCATCGTTCTCGGGGCTTCATGGGCAACGA
>JAZKDH010000053.1:0-56926 GCA_040387665.1 Pseudomonadota bacterium
TTGGCCTTTCGCGCGCCTGGTTGCCGTTCAGCCGTAATCGACCCATTCAAGCAGCAGGCCGTTATCATCGAACAGGTAAAACGTTGCGGTCTTGTGCCGCACTTCCTGCCCGGCCACGGACCAGCCTTCATAGTCACCGGCGGCGCGGCCGACATACCAGCCTTCGCGGACGACCATGTTTCCCGAGACGGTCACACGCTCCGGCACTTCCAGTTTCCGCTCCGGCATGATGTTCTTCGCGAAATGGATCAACAGATCGACGAACTCGTCGCGATCATCGATGGCGAAATCGCGGTTGAAGTGCCGGAACTTCAGGTTGGGCGCCATCAGGCCGCGCAACGCTTCGAAGTCTTTTTTGTTGAACGCATCGACAACGCGATCCGCCGCTGCAGCAAAGTCTGCCATGTCTCACGATCTCCCAACATTTGTTGCGACCACGATACGCGAACGGGCATTGCAGACAAGGTTCATCCGCATCGCAGAGCCAGCGCGCGGCGCAGCCCTGAGACTTGGGGGGGCAAGCAGTCCCGCATCCCGCTAAGGGCTTCTTACCAGGGTCGCATATGTCTGATTTTCGATAGATTTGCGTCATCATAAGTATTTCCGCGCATCGTTTACCGGTCGTTAGGGTTCAAGCCCCATATTATCCGGAGCACACAGGTGCTGTTAGGGGATAGTACCATGGTGAATTACTTTCGTTCGTTGGTCGCCAACAAAGATGGCGCGACCGCCATTGAATACGGCCTGATCGCGGCGCTGATCGCAGTTGCGGTAATGACCACTGTGTCTGGCCTCGGCTCGCAGCTTGATACGACGTTCTCGAAGACGTCCAGCCAGCTCCAGACCGCCAACTCCTGATCACATTCAACGCAGCGCAGACCCGGCCGGGCAATCATGCCCGGCCGGGTCGCTGTCGTTGTGACCGTTCGCAATTGCCGGATTGCCGGTCAGGTGCAATCGCGCGCGGGCTGCATCAACCGCGGCCCCGATAGGCAGCGACTCCCTGGTCCGGAACCCAGAGCCCGGCCGGCGGCACGTCCGATTGCCAGAAGACATCAATCGGGATGCCCCCGCGCGGATACCAGTAACCGCCGATGCGCAGCCAGCGCGGCCGCATTTCATCGAACAGCCGCTGTCCGATACCGACGGTCACATCCTCGTGGAAACCGGCGTGATTCCTGAATGCGCCCAGAAAAAGCTTGAGCGATTTCGATTCGACGATGGTGGCAGCGGGCGCATAATCGATTACCAGATGCGCGAAATCGGGCTGGCCGGTAACCGGGCAGAGTGACGTAAACTCGGGCGCGGCGAACCGCACCAAGTAGAGCGAACCGGCGCGCGGATTCGGGACATAGTCCAGCACTGCTTCGGCTGGTGACGCAGGAAGGGCGCTGTGCTGGCCTAGATGCAGCGGCGTTTCGGGCGGGGCGGCAGTGGGTTCGGTCATGGCGCGCCCGCAATGCCCCGATCCTGCCGCCGACACAAGTCGGCCGGGCATGTGCCGGGTTCACCTGTCATTCAGCGCGACTGCGGCCATGATCGATCGGGAATGACCGGGCACTATCGCACGCTTTGCATCGTCGGCGCGGCGGGGTCAGCCGTATTGGCTGCGACGCTTCCCCCGCACGTGCGCGCGCAATCGGTCAGCGATTACCGCCTTCCCCCCACAGCGGCGCCGCGACCGGCCGGGCCGATCGACAGCGACCAGCCGGTTGTCACTGCGCCCTCGCCTGCGCCAATCCCGCCCGGACCGCCGACCGTGACGGTCACCACGCCTACTCCGAGCCCAGCGCCGCGCACGGTGCCGAGCCCCGTTCCGAGCCCAGTTCCGAGCGTCGTGCCAACACGGGCCGCGAACGCGGCACCGGCGCAGCGATCGGCGCCGGCGTCCACCAAGATGTCCAGTCCGCAATCGCCGGTTGCCGCAACAAGCGCTCCTGCCGAGGCGCCGACGGGCGCGTCTGGCGGTTTGCCGCCGCCGGGTGAAGTTTCTCCCTCCCCGGCCGCCACGCCCGCACCGACTGAGGCGGCGGCCAAGCCCGAACCTGCGCCGGAAGGAACGCTGCCGTGGGGTTGGCTGGCCGCCGGCGTGCTGGCCGGAGGCGGAATCGTCGGCGCGCTGGCGGCACTGCGCGCCCGCCGAAATTCCGCTGCGCCGACTGCCAGAGCGCCCGCTGACCTTGCGCCGGCGCCGCTCGCTCCGGAGCCTACCCCTGCGCACGCACCACCTGTGCGGGCGGCGCCCGTGGTTTCGCCACCGGCCGCGACGGAACCGGCGCCTGAACTTACCATGCAGCTGACGCTCGAGCCGGAGCGGTTCAGCCTTTCGCTGGTGAACGCCACGCTGCGCTACCGGGTGCGGCTCGGCAACATCTCGGCCGACGCACTTGGACCCATCACATTATCGGCCGACATGACCGCCGCGCATGCATCGGTTCCGGCCGATCGCCAGCTGGGGCGCGATGGCGCGGCGATTAAACCGCTGCACTACTGCTCCGGCCTGGCGGCAGGCGAAAGCGCAGAGTTCAGCGGCGATCTGCGCCTGCCCCTTGCGGCCATAGCGCCGATCCGGAGCGGCAATGCGGCGCTGCTGGTGCCGTTGGTCAGGCTGCGAATCGAAACCGGCGACCAGTCGCTGACGCGTGCGCTCGTCATCGGGGAACCGCCGCTGCATCCCGGCGGGGGACTCCGCCCGTTCCGGCTCGATCAGGGTCCGCGAATCTTTGCCGAGGTGGCCCAGCGCGAGTTGGCGGCGTGAACGGCGCAGGCCGGGAACACGCCCACCGCCGGTTCGTTTCGACTTTTCGAGATGCACACGGCGAGGGAAACTTCGGCGTGGACCGGTTCGTGACCCCTCGACGCGGGCGCGGACGACGGCTAGCTCCTTCGCTCGCGCAGCGAAGAGGAGGACGCGCGTAGATGGACAGCCTTGTTTCGACAGAGTGGCTCGCCGGAGAGATGGGTGCGTGCGATCTGCGCATCGTCGACGCGACCAAGCATCTGGCCGATGCAGGCCGTGATGCATACGCGGAATACCTGAACGGCCACATTCCCGGCGCGGTCTTCATGGACCTTGAAGAACTGGTGGATGGTGCTGCTCCCGTGGAGAACACGCTGCCACCGCCTGAAAAGTTGGCCAGCCGGATGGCGGCGCTGGGCCTGGGCGACGGTAGCCGGATCGTGCTGTACGATGACAGCCTGGTAAAGACCTCGGCCCGTGCGTGGTTCATGCTGCGGATGTTCGGCGCGCATCACGTTGCGATCCTTGACGGGGGGATCGCCAAGTGGAAGGCTGAAGGGCGATCCCTGGCTGCCGGTGCCCAGACGCAGCGCCACCGCCATTTCACCGTCTGGTCGGACGAACGGCAGGTGCGCTCCAAGACGGAGATGCTGGCCAACGTCGCGACTCATGCCGAACAGGTGATCGATGCCCGGGGCACTCCGCGCTTTAGCGGCGCGGTGCCCGATCCCCGCCCGGGCATCGCAGCGGGTCATATTCCTGGATCGCTGAACGTGCCGTACACGCAGCTCTACAATCCGGACGGCACGTTCAAGGACAAGTCAGGGCTGCGCGAAGCATTCCAGGCGGCGGGGGTCGATCTGTCCAGGCCGGCGGTTTCCAGTTGCGGCAGCGGCGTCACCGCGTGCGTGGTCGCGTTCGCGTTGCATCTGGTCGGCAAGGACGACGTGGCGCTGTACGATGGCAGTTGGAGCGAATGGGGCGCCGACCCCGACACACCCAAGGCCACGGGCGAAGCGGTTTCCGCCTGACCGGTCCTGCTCCCCGTCGCGCTTGCGGGAGCGGGCGCGGGTGGGCTACCTACTTTCCGACCGGGCGCGGCCCGCCTATCCACCCCAAGCCCCTACCGCTTTTCGGGAGGGGCGCGAAAGAACGATGGCAAAAGCTCCGACCGACGCGCTGTCGCCCGCCACCCGCACGATTACCGGCGGGCGCCGGCCCGACTGGACCGGCCCCCCCGGCCAGCCCGGGGCGGTGGTCAACCCGCCGGTCTGGCGCGCCAGCACGCATCTTTATGCCGATACCGCGGCGCTGAGGCAGGGACCTGCGACGAACGCCGACGGCCGGTTCTATTACGGCCGCCGCGGCGGACCGACCCAGTGGGCGCTGGCCGAGGCGCTGACCGAGCTTGAGCCTGGCGCGGCTGCCGCCGGCGGGGGCACGATGCTCTATCCTTCGGGCGTGGCGGCAATCGCCGGGGCGTTGATGACAGCGCTGCGGCCGGGCGACGTGTTGCTGATGACGGACAACGCCTATGAACCCACCCGGGTGTTGGCCCGCGGCTGGCTGGCGGAATTCGGGATCGAAACACGCTGGTTCGATCCACTGGACGAGGCGGCCTTTACCGCCGCGATCTGCGAGCGGACCCGGGCGGTGCTGCTCGAAAGCCCGGGCAGCCTGACGTTGGAGGTACAGGACGTGCCGGCGTTGGCGGCAGCGGCGCGGGCGCGCGGGCTGTGCGTGATCCTTGACAACACCTGGGCCAGCCCGCTCGGCTTTGCTGCGCTGGCGCGCGGCGCAGACATCGCGGTGATGAGCCTGACCAAGCACGTCGGCGGCCATTCGGACTTGATGATGGGCAGCGCTACCGCCGGTGCGGAATGGTACGCGAAGCTGCGCCGCACCGCGCAAGTGCTGGGGCAGGTCGTCTCGCCCGATGACGCCTCGCTGGCGCTGCGCGGGCTGCGGACGATGGCGGTGCGGCTTGAACGCGAGACCGCAAGCGCGCTGGCGCTTGCCCAGTGGCTGGCGGGCCGCGCCGAAGTGGCGCACGTGCTGTGCCCGATGCTGCCCGGCGCGCCCGGCCACGAACTGTGGCGGCGCGACTTCACCGGCGGTTGCGGTCTGTTCAGCATGGTGTTGAAAGGCAAGGACGGGGCCGCGCGCAACGCGTTCATCGATGCGCTGGCACTGTTCGGAATCGGTTATTCTTGGGGCGGGTTTGAAAGCCTGGTCACCCCGCTCGATCCCGCCTCCAGCCGCAGCGCGACCATCTGGCCGCTGCCGTGGATGAACCCGGCCGGCCGGTTCGGCGTGCGGCTGTCGATCGGGCTGGAAGACCCGGCCGACCTGATCGCCGATCTGGAACGAGGGCTGGCAGCGTGGGCGGAGGCGTGATCGCTGAAGTCCGCTACTGGGCCGCTGAGATCGGGGCCACCGCCGAAGCGATCGGGTTCAACTATGGCGACACTCGCATCTCGCTCTACGGCGCGGCGGTGCTGGTGGTGGTCGTGGTCGCGGTCATCGTGTTCGGACGGCTGGCGAGCAGGCTGATCTGCCGGGTGTTCGGGCGGATTACCCGGCTGGACCCGGCGCAGCGGCTGCTGGGGGAAAAGCTGCTGTCGATCGCGGTGTGGGTGATCACGGTGCTGCTGGCGATCGACGCGCTGGGGATCAGCCTGACCGCCTTCACCGTGTTTTCGGGCGCCTTCGGCCTTGCTGTCGGCTTTGGCCTGCAAAAGACATTCGGCAACCTGATCGCGGGAATCATCCTGCTGATGGACCGGTCGATCAAACCGGGAGACGTGATTGCGGTGACCGACGGCAACGCCCAGGCGGTGGGCCAAGTCAAGAAGATCGGCATCCGCGCGATCTCGATCACCACCCGCGACCAGATCGAGTACCTGATCCCGAACGAAATCCTGATGACCAACCAGGTCGAGAACTGGTCGTATTCATCGCGCGATGTACGGGTGAAGGTGCCGGTGAACGTCGCCTATGGCACGGACATCGCCGAGGCCGAGCGCCTGATGCTGGCCGCCACCCGCGCCGTACCGCGCGTCCACAACGTCCCCGCAGCGTCGGTGTGGTTGTCCGCTTTCGGTGAGAACGCGATAGAATTCGAGATCCAGGTATGGATCGACGACCCTGAGGAAGGGATCGGCAACGTCCGTTCCGATGTGCTCAAGCAGGTCTGGCACCTGTTCAAGGAGAACGGCGTGGAAATCCCGTTCCCGCAGCGCGAGGTGCGGTTTCGCAATGCGCTGAAGGTTGAGCGGGAGGATGGGGAGACATAAAGGCGCGTCACACAAAGGGCCCAGGCTTAAGAATTTAGGTGTGGCCTTGCGGGGACGCTGCTTTGTCAAGTCTGATCGCCATCGACCTTCGCCCGTCTCATTATCTCTATGCCTCTGCGTGACCCGTTTTATTGCTCCTGGTCGCGCACCGCCGGGCGAACCAGGTGCAACCATAGCTTTCCTTCACCCCCGTCAATCGAAATTCGCTGGCGCCCGATGCTATCACGCGCCATCTGAGCAAGCATGACAAACCCTGTCACTCCTGTCGGAACAGTCCATCTCGTCGGCGCCGGCCCGGGCGATCCGGATCTGCTGACGCTGCGCGCGGCGCGGCTGGTGATGCAGGCCGGGTTGATCGTGCATGACGGGCTGGTCGATCCGGCGATTTTGGCGCTGGCCAAGCCTTCGGCGCGCCTGGTTTCGGTCGCGAAAAGCCGCGCGCGCCATACTCTGAAGCAGAACGAGATCAACGCGCTGCTGGTGCGCGAGGCGCGGGCCGGGAACGACGTTGTCCGGCTGAAGGGCGGGGACCCGTTCGTGTTCGGGCGCGGCGGCGAGGAGGCCGAGGCGTGCCGCGCGGCCGGGGTGCCGGTGCAGGTCGTCCCCGGCATTAGCGCGGCGCTGGGTGCGGCGGCCGCGGCGCAGATTCCCCTCACCCACCGCGACGCCGCCAGCGTGGTTTCGTTCGTCGCGGGCCAGTGCAAGGGACTGACCGAGCAGGACTGGTCGGGTCTGGCCGGCAAGGGCCGGACGCTGGTAATCTACATGGGCGTCGCCACTGCAGAGGCAATTGCCGACAAACTGATTGCCGACGGACTTGCCCCGGAACTGCCGGTGGCGGTGATCGAGAACGCATCGCGTCCACAGATGCGCGTGGTGCGGGGGCCCATCGCGGGCCTGGCCGCGCTGATCGATCAGCACGGGATCAAAAGCCCCGCGCTCATTGTCGTGGGCGAGGTCGCGGCGCGCGAGCAACAGGAACTGCGCAAGGTGGCGCTGGAGGTAAGCGAGTGAAAATTCTGACGGGAAATGACCTGAAAACCGGCGCGGTGACGTGGTGGGACGGGTCCGCCTGGTCCTTGCACATCGAGGATGCGGCGGACGTGGGCGAGCACGGCGAGGAGATCGCCGCGCGCGAGGAAGCCGCGC
Organism: Pseudomonadota bacterium; assembly: GCA_040387665.1. Lineage (GTDB taxonomy): Bacteria > Pseudomonadota > Alphaproteobacteria > Sphingomonadales > Sphingomonadaceae > Novosphingobium. The sequence goes on from JAZKDH010000053.1 coordinate 7,186, forward strand.
GCCATGTCGTTTCCCCTTATGTAATCGACGGCGTGGTGGGTGCGGAAGGCCTGCGCCCGGCTCACATCAAAGACCGCATCCGCGCGCTGGGCCCCACCGTGCGCCTTGACCTGTCCCTCAAGCCTGCCGACCCTGACGCCGGCAACTGGGTGATCTGACATGTACCAGTACGACACTTACGACCAAGCCCTGGTCGATGCCCGCGTGGCCGATTTCCGCGACCAGATCCGCCGCCGGCTGGACGGCAGCATGAGCGAGGAGCAGTTTCGACCGCTGCGGCTGATGAACGGGCTGTACCTGCAGCTGCACGCCTACATGCTGCGCGTGGCGGTGCCCTATGGCACGCTGTCGAGCGCGCAGATGCACATGCTGGGCGACATCGCCGACAAGTATGACCGCGGCTATGGCCACTTCACCACCCGCCAGAACATCCAGTACAACTGGATCAAGCTGGAGGACGCCGGCGACATCCTGGCCGATCTTGCCAGCGTGGAAATGCACGCGATCCAGACCAGCGGCAACTGCATCCGCAACACCACGTCCGACCAGTACGCCGGCGCCATCGCCGACGAGGTGGTCGATCCGCGTCCTTATGCCGAGCTGATCCGCCAGTGGAGTACATTCCATCCGGAATTCAGCTTCCTCCCGCGCAAGTTCAAGATGGCGGTGATTGCGTCCGATACCGACCGCGCGGCGATGCGGTTGCACGACATCGGCATCCAGATCGTCAAGAACCCAAATTCTGAAAATGGGGCCGGCGAACTGGGGGCCGCGTTCTACGTCGGCGGCGGCATGGGCCGTACCCCGATGATCGCGCCGTGCATCAACAGCTTCGTACCGCTGGATCAGATGATCACGTACTCCGAAGCATGCCTGCGGGTGTACAACCGCCACGGACGACGCGACAACAAGTACAAGGCGCGGATCAAGATCCTCGTCCACGAACTGGGCAAGGACGAATATACCCGCCAGGTCGAGGCCGAATTCGCGCACCTTCTGACCCAGAACGTCGAGCCGCCGCTGGCCGAGCTGGAGCGGATCAAGGTGCAGTTCGCCGATCCTGCGTTCGAAACCGGCTTGCCCGATGCGATCGACCGGTCCGATCCCGATTTCGCGCTGTGGGTGGATAACAACACCCACGTCCACAAGCAGCCGGGCTACAGCGTCGTCACCATCAGCCTCAAGCCGGTGGGCGGCATTCCGGGCGACGCCAGCGCTGACCAGATCCGCCTGATGGCGAAGCTGGCCAAGGATTACGCGTTCGACGAGCTGCGCGTCACCCACGCGCAGAACATCGTGCTGCCGCATGTGAAGAACGCTGATCTTTACGCGCTGTGGACGCAGCTGGAAGCGGCCGGCCTCGGTACGCCCAACCTCGACCAGATCGGCGACATCATCGCCTGCCCGGGGCTGGATTATTGCAGCCTGGCCAATGCCCGCTCGATCCCCGTGGCGCAGAAGATTTCCGAGCGGTTCGCGACCAAGCAGCAGGAGATCGGCGAGCTGAAGCTGAAGATTTCCGGCTGCATCAACGCCTGCGGCCATCATCACGCCGGCCACATCGGCATCCTTGGCGTCGACCGCAAGGGCGTGGAAAACTACCAGCTGCTGCTGGGCGGCTGCGAAGGCGCCGACACCTCGCTTGCCACGATCACCGGCCCCGGCTTTGACGAGGACGGGATCGTCGACGCGGTGGAGACGGCGACCGACGTCTATCTCGCCAACAAGGCGGAAGGCGAACGTTTCCTCGATACGTACCGCCGGATCGGCATGGCCCCATTCAAGGAGGCGCTCTACGCGCCAAAGACTGCTGCTGGAGAGCTGGCCAATGGTTGAGACCCAGTTTCGCTTTCGCGACGACGAGCCGGTGGCCGATCCGGCCGTGACGGTCGATTCGTTCGGCGAGCAGACCAATGCCGCCGCGGTCCGGATCGAACCGGGCGACGACGCTCGCGGCCTGTTGCCGCATCTGGACCGGATCAAGCTGGTCGAAGTGAACTTTCCGGTGTTTGGCGACGGGCGCGGCTATTCGGCTGCGCGCATCCTGCGCGAGGCCGGTTATACGGGCGAACTGCGCGCGGTGGGCGACGTGCTGATCGACCAGCTCGCGTACTTGCGCCGCTGCGGGTTTGATAGTTTCGCGCCCGAGCGCGAGCTCAACCATGGCGATGCCGAGGCGGCCCTTGCGCGCTATGCCGAAGTCTATCAGCCCACCACTGACGGCCGCGCGCCGATCTGGGAGAAGCGTCATGGTTGAGGTGGCGCGCAAGGTCGATCGGCTGGACACCGGCCCTCGCTTCAGCGATTCCGACGCGGTGCGGCTGAACCGGCTGTTCCGCGGCAGCGAAACGCAGGAATGGCTGCGCTCGGTGCTGCGCGACCAGCTGGCTGGCGATGTCGCCGTGGTGTCCAGCTTCGGCGCGGAAAGCGCGGTGCTGCTTCATCTGGTCGCATCGATCGATCCGGATGTGCCGGTACTGTTCCTCGATACCGGCAAGCACTTTCCCGAAACGCTGGCCTACCGCGACGAGCTGGTCCGGCGGCTTGGGCTGACCAACCTGCAAATCCTCACGCCTGACGCGGCGCAGCTGGCCAAACGTGATGAAAACGGGCTGCGCTGGTCGTACGATCCTGACGGCTGCTGCGAGATCCGCAAGGTTGCACCGCTGGCCGCTGCGCTGGAAAGGTTCGATGGCTCGATCACCGGGCGCAAGTCGTTCCAGTCGAGCACGCGCGCCAATTTGCCCCGGTTCGAAGTCGACAAGTCCGATGCGCAGGGCCGGCTCAAGATCAACCCGCTGATCGACTGGTCGGCCGAGGACATTACGGCCTACTTTGTCGAGCACGACCTGCCGCCGCATCCCCTGGTGGCCGAAGGCTATCCGTCCGTCGGCTGTTCGCCCTGCACCACCCGCGTCGCGCCGGGCGAAGACCCGCGTTCGGGCCGGTGGAAGGGCTGGGACAAGACCGAATGTGGCATTCATGCCCCGGGCGAGCCGGACACGGGCACAGGGGACCTGCCGCCGGGATACGATCCGGTATTCTGAAACTGCCTCCATTCCGGCGCCAGCTTGTCTCTATGGCCGCCCGAACTAGCGCATAACCACCGTGCCCGCGCAGATGCACTGCGCGGCATAAAGGCGGTTGTGGCGTGGCGCATTTCATCGGGACAACGGCGGCTGACACGCTGGTCGGCTCGGGCGCGAATGACACCTTCGCCCCGCTCGGAGGGCTTGATACGATCGACGGCGGCGGCGGCATCGATGCGCTGACGGTTGATTACTCCGCGCAGGCCGAAGGCGCGATCAGCACGATCAGGTCGGACGGCCGCAGTTTTTCCGGCTTGCTTACGGCGGGATCGGGCGGAGCCGCGAGCGTTCTGTTCACCGCGATCGAGCAAATAACAGCCACGCTCTCGGCCGGTAACGACACTGCGGTCGTGGATGCCTCAGCGCTGGCGGCGGGTGCGCGCATCTCGTTGTCCGGCGGCGCTGGCTCTGACCGGCTGGTGGCGGATTTTTCCGCGTTCTCGGATACGGCCTTCGCAATGGGCGCGAATTTCCTGATCGCCGCCACTCATGGCAGCTTTGGCGGGTTCGAAAGCTTTGTCCTGACTCTTGGCGGAGGAACCAACACCGTCGCCACCCAAGCCGGGGCCGACACCGTCTATGCGACGAATGGCGGCACCAACGCCATATCCACCGGGGATGGACGCGATGCGATCTGGTCCGTCGGCGGAAGGGACCGGATCGACGGAGGCGCCGGGGTGGATGCCTGGCACGGCGATTACAGCGCGTGGACCGGCGGACTGGCGTTCGGGTACAATGGCTGGTCTGGCGCGGGCGCACTGGACACTGGCACAACGCTAAGCCGCATCGAAGGTGGGTCACTCGTCACGGGATCGGGCGACGACGCCTTCTTCATCGACGGGCCGGGGGCGTTCGCCATCGATGGAGGTGCGGGAACGGATCACCTCATAAGCGATGCCACCGGAATCGTCGGGTTGCCCGGCGCGGTCGCGTTCGACGCAGGCGCGGCGGGGTCGTTCAGCGGGCAGATCGGCCAGCACAGCTTTGCCTCGATCGAAAAGGTCAACGTCGCGCTTTCCGACGACGACAACTACGCCTTCGTCGATACCGCCCCGCTCGGCGGCGGGGCTGCAATCAATCTCGACGGCGGCAACGGGCGGGACACGCTGGCGGTCGATTTCATGACCTTTGCTGGCAGCAGCCTTGTGATCGACGATACGGGAACCATCGCGAGTTCGCGCGGGACCTTCCTCCATTTCGAGGTGTTCGGCGTGGCGCTGGGCACGGGCCGCAACACGGTGACGACCGGCGCGGGCGACGATACGATCCATTCGTCGGGCGGAACGGACCGGATCGATGCCCGTGACGGCTTCGATACCTGGGCGGCGGACTATGCGGCAGCGACCGCGCCGATTGTGTTCACCTACGATGGTGACAGTGCCACCGCCACCGTATCGGACGGCACGATCGCGACAGGAGTGGAAGCCGGTTACATCACCGGGGGCCAGGAGGCGGACAGTTTTACGGTCCGCGGTGCACACGGGATGTCCGTTATCGGCGGCGCCGGGCGGGATTCGCTGATTCACAGCGATGCCGGCGCCGCCCGCGATCATGCCGCAAGCTACATCTTCGCCGCGGATGGGGCGTTCTTCGGGTCATTGGCGGATAGCACGTTCGACCAGATCGAACTGCTGCAGCTGACGCTGTCCGATGGGGCCGATTTCGTGTTTGTCGATGCCAGCCCGCTGGCACGCGGGGCGACCGTATTTATCAACGGGCGCGCCGGGCCCGACACATTGTCGATCGATTATTCCGCGCTTGATAGCACCAGCTTCGTCGCTCGCGGCAACGGTGCGATTTTGTCCAGCCGGGGGACGTTCGCCAACTTCGAACACTTCAGCATCGGTCTGGGGGGCGGCATCAACACCGTGATGACCGGCAGCGGAAACGATTTCGTCTCCGCGGCTGTTGGTGGGGTCAACGCGATCGCAACCGGCGACGGCGATGACGAGATCGAAGGGGGACCTGGCCTAGAAACCGTGCTGGGCGGATCGGGCAGCGACCATTTCCGCGTTCGCGGCCTGCGCGCGGATTTCAGCGTCGTGCGCGATGGCACGGGCGGGTACGTCGTTACCGACAACGATCGGGCGGATGGCGATCAGGGAACCGACCGTCTGACGAATGTCGAATGGCTGGATTTTCTCGATCAGGCGCTGTTTCTGCCAGCTTACGGCTTGGGCGTGGTGCGTAGCGGAACCGGGGATGCCGACACGCTGAGCGGGTCTCCATTTGCGGACGAGATCACCGCGCTTGGCGGCGATGACCAACTGACTGGCAGCGACGGTGATGACCGGCTGAACGGGGGCGCAGGCAACGACAGCATCGATGGGGGATCGGGCCAGGACACGGTTACGTATGCCGATGCAGCCGCCGGAGTGAAGGTGGACCTGGGCTTCATCGGCATGCCGCAAGCCACCGGAGGCGCCGGCATCGATACCCTGGCGGACGGGCTGGAAGGGCTGAGCGGTTCCGCATTCGCCGATGCGCTCACCGGCAACGCGCTGGGCAACCAGATCGCGGGACTGGCCGGCGATGATAGGCTTGACGGGTCGGGCGGAGCTGACACCCTGGCAGGCGGGCTGGGCAACGACAGCTATGCCATCGACGATCCGTCCGACATCGTCATCGAGGCGGCCGGCGAAGGAACCGACACCGTCAACGCCGCGGCAAGCTTCACGTTGTCTGCCAATGTCGAGAACCTCACGCTTGTCTCAGATGGCGCGATCGACGCGGCCGGCAACGGCCTTGCCAACATCCTGACCGGCAACGGCGCCGCAAATGTATTGCGGGGGCTGGCCGGCCACGATCTGCTGAGCGGCGGCGCGGGCGATGACATCCTTATCGGCGGCGCCGGAAACGATCTGCTGTCGGGCGGAGCCGGCGCCGACGCGTTTCGGTTCGATCTGCTGGAAACGACCGACAATCGCGATACGATCCGCGACTTCAATCACGGCGTGGACCGGATCGAGCTGGTCCGCGAGGCCTTCGCAGCATTGGCTACCGAGCGGCCGGGAGCGTTTTTGCCGCACGAATTCGCTCTGGGCACCGCGGCCACGGCCGCAAGCCACCGGGTGATCTATGATCAGGCTTCCGGCTTGCTCTGGTACGATCCCGACGGCATCGGGGCAGCTGCCGCGACCGGACTGGCGCTGATGGCCGCCCAGCCGCTGCTGGATGCGGCGGATATACTGCTGATCTAGACGTCATTCCCTCGAAATCTGCTGTAACGCCATGGTCATTGAAATGTAACAAAACTGGCATAATTGCGCCCCACCACAGCAAGGACGCCTTGGCGCATGTCGACGTTACGCAAATTTCTGGTCGTCGGTGGCCTGGCGGCAACCGCGCTTCCGGCAGCAGCCCATGCCGACGACTTCCAGCACTGGGAAACCGTCTCGGTCCAGGTCGGACTTGGCGGTCCGTGGCGGGTGTCGAACGAAACGGTGGTGCGTACCAGCGATGCGCGGGGTCTGTACGAGCTCGAAAACAATCTGCTGCTGGGGTACAAGCTGAACAAGCAAGTCACCGTGTGGGCTGGCTACACGCACGCGCCCAGCTATCTGCATGGCGACTTTACCATCATGGAACATCGGGCCCGCCAGCAGGTGACGTTCGACAATATCCTGAAGATCGGCGAGGCTAAGCTGAGCGCAAGGCTGCGGGTAGAGGAGCGCTGGCGCGAAGGGATAAGCGGCACGGGCTGGCGGGTGCGGCCCTATGCCAAAGTGGCGCTGCCCGTGGCTAACGGCGGCAAGACGTCGGTAGTATATACCCACGAAAGCTTCGTGAATTTGAACAGCACCGCGTTTCAGCGCACCACTGGTCACGACCGGATGCGCAACTTCGTCGGGATCAATACGCTGCTGATCAAGCCCGTAAACCTTGAATTCGGATATTTAAACCAGCACGGATTCGTCCGCAACGGGCCGGATACGGATGACCATGTGTTGTCGATATCCCTGAGCGCAAACTTCTGACGCGCGCGCTTTCATCCTGCCGGTAAAAACGGGCGCCTTGTCGTCTTCAAGGGACCGCCTCTGCATGTAATTGTTTCTTTGGTTAGCGGGGGTGGCAACCAAGGAGACCGATCATGGTATCATATTCCCCCTTGCCCGCGGCGCTGCGCGCACTTGCCGCTGGCGCCGCGCTCTCGCTCGGCATGCCCGCCCTGGCGCAGACTTCCTCCGAGGAGATTACGGTAACCGGCCGCTATGGCCAAGTGCCAGACAGCGTCCAGTCAATCTCACAATCAGTCAGTTATGCCGACCTTGATCTCAGCACGGCGGCCGGAAAAGCGGAATTGCGCCGACGGCTTAACCTGACTTCCCGGTACCTGTGCGACAAGCTTGGCGAATCCGATTCTGCGACGCTGCCGGGACCAAGCTGCCGAGCCGCAGCGGTTCAGGACGCAATGGCACGGGTCGGCACGGTGGAGGAAGGATTTGCCCCGCGCGGGTCAGCGTGGGCACCGGGCCCGGCCTGGGTTCCCCCCTATCCGGCAGACTGGTCCACGCGTTATCCTTAAGCAGGCTATCGTGATCCCGTCGCAGCTGTCACAGCCAACCCTGCTGCCGATACCAGGCAGCGGTTGCCTTCAAGCCTTCGCGGGTTTCGATCCTGGGCACCCATAGGCTTGCCGGCACGCGGCGCCGTTCACTGACGACCCAGTCCGGGTGGCACATGTAGCCCACCCGGTCTGGCGTCAGCTTGGCCTTGCCCTTGCGCAGCCAGCCATCGATCCGCGCCAACCGCTGCAACGCGGTTTGGCGCAAGTGCAAAATCCATGGCCGCCTGCCAACCGCCCAGCCGATCGCCCGGCCAAGTTCGTAATGACTCCACCCCGCCGGGCGCCCGTCATCGGGCTCGAACAGTTTGTAGCTGGTGGGCGGCCGGGCCGGGACCAGCGCCAGCAGCAATTCGGCAAGATCATCGACATGGATCAGCGACGCCCGCCCCGGCCGCGGCGGCATCGGCAACACCCCCCAGCGCGCGACGCGAAACAGTTCGAACAGCTCACGGTCACGCGGGCCGTAAATCGCTGGCGGGCGAACAATGGTCCAGTCCAGCCCGCTGGCCATCACGAGCTTTTCCGCCTTCGCCTTGGACGCGCCATACGCAGACAGTCGCGGTTCGCGCGCCGACAGCGAGGAGACGAAGATCAGCCGGGGGACGCCCGCCGCTTTCGCCTCTTCAATCACCGCCAGCGTCCCGGCGACATTTCCCGCCGCGAAACCTTCAGCGTCCGGAGCATTCACCACGCCGGCCACGTGGATCACCGCTTCGCAGCGGTTCGCCAGCCGGCTCAGCGCAGCGCGATCAGCAAGGTCCCCCATGACCCAGGTCACCCCTGCACGGGCAGGTTGCTCGCGGCGGGTAAGCGCCTGCACCTCGAACCCCGCAGCCAGCGCGCGCTCCAGCAGCGCCTGACCGACAAAGCCGGTTGCGCCTGTAATCGCCAGCAACGTCACAGCAGGACAAGCTGATCGCGGTGTACGATGGCCGAGCGCGGCGCGTACCCAAGCAACGCGGCGTGCTCGTTCGAATGACGGCCGATCAGACGCTCACATTCCGCGGCGTCATACTCGCTCAGCCCGTGCGCAAGGGTACTGCCGTCGGCACTGCGGATCGCGACCGCATCGCCGCGCGTGAAAGAACCGTTCACCGCGCTGACACCCTTGGCCAGCAGGCTCGCGCCGGTCCGCAGCGCCTGCGCGGCCCCGGCGTCGACCGTCAGCGCACCCTTGAGTCGCAAGCGGCCGCCAAGCCACGCCTTGCGCGCCGGGGCCTTGCGCCGGCCGCCGTCGCGGGGGAGGAACAGGGTGCCAACGCCCTGTTCGGTCACGCGTGCGACCGGGGCCTCGCACGTGCCATTGCCGATCACCAGCGCAATCCCCGCCAGTTCGGCAATCTCGGCGGCCTGCAGCTTCGAAGTCATGCCGCCCGATCCCAGCCCAGAACCGGAACCCCCATCAGCCATCGCATGGATCGCCGCGGTAACCCCGTGCACCACGGGCAACAGCTGTGCCTGCGGATCGGCGGGGTTGCGATCGTACAGGCCGTCGACATCCGAAAGCAGCAGCACGGCGCTGGCCCCCGCGGCCTGGGCGACGCGCGCGGCGAGCCGGTCGTTATCTCCGAACCGGATTTCCTGCGTGGCCACGCTGTCGTTCTCGTTGATCACGGGTACGGCGCCCGCGTCTAGCAATCGAGTGAGCGTTGCGGTCGCGTTGAGGTAGCGGCGGCGATCCTCCAGATCGTCGAGCGTCAGGAGCAACTGCGCCGCAGTCACGCCGTGCTGGCCAAGCAACTCGGCCCACAGCCCGGACAGCGCGATCTGGCCCACCGCGGCGGCCGCCTGGGCATCGGCAAGACTGCCGCGCCCGCCCTTTTCCAAGCCAAGCGTCCTGGCGCCAAGTGCAATCGCGCCGGAGCTGACCACGATCACATCCTGTCCGCGCCTGCGCGCCGCCGCCAGTTCGACGACCAGGGCCTGCATCCACGCCCGGCGCGGGCCGGCCGCGTCGACCAGCAGCGCAGACCCGACCTTCACCACCAGCCGGGGGCAACGATCGGGATCGGCAAGGTCGGCAAGGCTGGTAATCTTCATGGGTCGCGCTCTAGCCGGACATGGCGCGGCCGCAAAGCCCTCACCCCCGATGACGGAGGCAGGCCGGATCAAATGGGCGACCAGGGGGCTTCGTCCGCCTCTTCCTGTTCGCCGGCCGGACGTTCGGTCGACGTCGATGCCGGAAGGTAGCCGATCACCGCGTCCAGCAAGGCATCCAGCCCGGCGCCGGTCACGCCCGAAATCGGAAATACCTCAGCCGCTCCCGCCTGGATCAGCTCCTGGGAAAAGGCCGCGACGAGCTCCGCGTCCACCAGATCGATCTTGTTCAGCGCGACCAGCCGTGGCTTGCATTCGAGCCCGCTGGCGTATGCCGCCAGTTCCTCCTCGACGATGTGCATCGCATCGACCGGATCCGTGCCGTGCACGTCGATCAGGTGGATCAGCACCCGGCACCGCTCGATATGGCCAAGAAACCGGTCGCCCACACCCGCGCCCTCGGCCGCGCCGGCGATCAGCCCGGGAATGTCTGCCAGTACGAACTCGCGGTCGCGGTGGCGCACCACCCCCAGCTGCGGGCGCAGCGTCGTGAACGCGTAATCGCCGACCTTGGCCTTGGTGTTGGTGATCTTGTTGATGAACGTCGATTTCCCGGCATTCGGCAACCCGACCAGTCCGGCGTCTGCCAGCAGCTTGAGCCGCAGCCACACCCAAAGCTCGTCGCCGGGCAGTCCGGGTTGGTGCTGGCGCGGCGCGCGGTTGGTGCTGGTCTTGTAGCTCGCGTTGCCGCGACCGCCCAGCCCGCCTTCGAGCAAGACCACGCGCTGGCCGATTTCAGTCAAGTCTGCCAACACCGTTTCCTGGTCGTCGGCTATGACCTGCGTCCCGACCGGCACCTTGACGACAAGGTCCGGCGCCGCCGCGCCCGTGCGGTCTTTTCCAGCCCCGCCGGTTCCGCGCTTGGCCTTGAAGTGCTGGGTATAGCGAAAGTCGATCAGCGTATTCAGACCGGTTACCGCCTCGAACACGATATCGCCGCCCTTGCCGCCGTCACCCCCGTCCGGGCCGCCGTATTCGACATATTTCTCGCGCCGGAAGCTGACCGCGCCGGGGCCGCCGGCACCGGCGCGAACGTAGATCTTTGCCTGATCCAGGAAATGCATGGGGCAGTCGCCGTGCTGGGTGATTGCAGAATGCCGGCAACGTGCACGGTTTTGCATCACGATAAAACAGAAACGATCGGACAGGCGCCATCATCGATGGAACGACGGGCCTGACGCAGGACGGTGGCAGTCGGCGGCGACGCGCCGGGTCAGCCGAGCGGAGACGCGGCCGGAGTAACAGCACTGGTGGAGCCGAGGGGGATCGAACCCCTGACCTCGTCATTGCGAACGACGCGCTCTCCCAGCTGAGCTACGGCCCCGTTCCAGTGCGAGTTGCGCACGGCCAGCCGACCGTCCGCAAGAGCGGCCCCCCTTAGCGAAGGACCCCGCGCGATGAAAGGCCTAATTTGCCGTAGGCGAAGCCGGCTGCGGGGCCGGAGCGAGGACCGCGGGACCGCCGGACGGGGAGTTGGCCGGGCCAGTGGCCTGACCTGCGATCGCAGGAGCGACGACCGCCGACCCTGCACCAGACACCTGCGCTGGAGGGGCATAGCGCGCTTCCCACGCGGCAAGTTCCGCCCGGTATGCCGCATAACGCCGATAGAAGTCATCGAACACCACCTCGATGCTCGGCAGACTGCGGGCGGCGAATGGCTCCAGTTCCTTCCAGCTGACGGTCGCGCCATCGCGGCTGACGACCTGCACGGCCGTGCAAAAAGCCTCGACCGTCGGCGGCAAGGCAAAATGATTGTACACTTCCGTCATGTAGGTTTCACGCGGGACAATAAACCCCTTGCCGTATTTCGCCTTGAACTCGGCATCTACAAGCCGGTTGTAGCGCCGAAGCGTCTTCTCATTGTCTTTCAGGAAAGCACGGTAGTTGACGATGATGTCGGCATGTTCCGGCTTGCGGCAATTCAGCGCGGCGACGTTGTAGGCGGAACGCAGGTTCCAGACCATCTGCGCGGGCGTGATATTGCGGTTCACGCTTAAACGCAGGCCGTTCGCGTCGGTCGGCGGAATTGCCATCGACGGCGACGCGCCCATCGGGGGAACCGGCTTTGGCGGGATCACTACCACGACCGGCGGAGGCGGCGGAGGTGCGGGGGGCGGCGGCGGCGGCGCGGCACAGCTGCCAAGAGCGACGGTCTCCAAGGAGACCAGCACCCCCGCTTGCTTCCAAGACCACCGCTTCATGCTCAACTCCCAGACGCCGGCCTGACGGAATCAGGCGTTGTTGCGGGCAATCATAACGGGCACGCGACGAAAAAAACAGGCCCGAGGCGCTAGTTACGCCTCGGGCCCCGATAAAATCCCGGTTCTGGCGGGAGTCAGTTCAGCGGCGATCGCCCATGAACTGCAGCAGGAACTGGAACATGTTGATGAAGTCCAGGTAGAGGCTGAGCGCCCCCATCACGACCGCTTTTCCGGCGAACTCGGTCCCGGCCAACATCTGGTATTCCTGCTTCAGGCGCTGGGTATCGTATGCCGTCAGGCCCGCGAAGACCAGAACGCCAAGGGCGGATATCGCGAACTGCAGCGCGCTGGACTGGACGAAGATGTTGATCACGCTCGCCACCAGAAGGCCGATCACGCCCATGATCATGAACGAGCCCATGCCGGACAGGTCCTTCTTGGTGGTGTAACCCACCAGGCTCAGGCCGGCGAATGCAGCGGCAGTAGCAAAGAACGCCGTAGCGACCGAAGCACCGGTAAACACGATGAAGATGGTTGACAGAGAAAGGCCCATCACCACGCAAAAGCCCCAGAACAGGGCCTGCAGGGTGGAGGTCTGCATCCGGTTCACGCCAAGGCTCATCGCGAACACGAAGCCGAGCGGAGCGAGCATGATCAGCCATTTTAGCGGCGTGCCCATCACGGTGGCAGCCATGCCCGAGCTGGCGAACAGCAGCGCAACCACGCCCGAAAGCAGGACGCCGGAAGCCATATAGTTGTAAATCGAAAGCATGTGGCGGCGCAGGCCCTGGTCGTACGCGGTACGGCCGGCACCGACGTTAAGGCTTGGGGACGCGCCGAAGCCCGTCCGAGTGGGCTGGGGGTCGTTCCAGTTTGCCATTGTCTTGCAAAGCTCCATGTACAGCCCGGGATAGGGCCGATGCCGGCGAATATCGCCTCCAACGCTTAAAGTTTCAAGAACAACCGGACATGGCGCCGTGTCGCAAATTGTAATGAGCGCAAACCTAGCGTCCGGCTCGCGCCTGTTCGGTCATTTGCGCTCCCCGATCGCGGGCAGCGCGCAAGGTATCCTGGATCAGTGCCGCAAACAGGCCGCCCGCGTCCAGCACGTCGAGACCGGCCTGCGTCGTCCCCCCCGGACTGGCCACGCGCCGTGCCAGTTCTGCCGGAGGATGATCAGACGCGGCCGCCAGAGCCGCTGCGCCTTCAACCATGCTCAGCGCCAGGCGGTCCGCATGTTCACGCGGCAATCCCAGTGCCGCCGCCCCGCCGGCCAACGCATCGATCATGCGGTAGACGAACGCCGGACCAGACCCTGCCAGCGCGGTGACCAGATCCATCTGGCCTTCGTTTTCCAGCCATTCTGCGTGACCCAGCGGCGCCATCAGCTGTTCGGTCAGCAACCGGGCGCCGTCCGAAACCTCTCCGGCCAGCCCGATCGCCGACTTACCAAGCGCGGCGGCCAGGTTGGGCATGACCCGCACGGTTCCGGCCGCATCGGGAAAGAGCCCCCGCAGCGTGGCAAGATCGACACCGGCCAGAATCGACAGCAGCAGCGTTCCAGGGCCTACGTGCGGGCCCACCGCCCCTGCTGCTTCGGCCAACTGCTGAGGCTTGAACCCCAGCACCACGACATCGGCGGGACGCGCGCCCGATGGCGCCTCGCGCAGCAGCAGCACCCCGGCGGGCGGCTCCGGCAGGAATGGATCGACAAGCGTGACGCTTTGGGGGGAGATGCCCCCGGCCAGCCACCCCGCGAGCATCGCCCCGCCCATGTTGCCGCAGCCGAATTGCAGGATGTTCATGCCCTCGCTCCGCTTGCGTCCGCCTGGCAAGCCAACGACCGGCCGAGCTGCCCTGCCCTGGCCGTTCTCGCCGCCACCGGCACGTCAACCTTGGAACGCGGCATCTTAATCAGGCCTCGCCGGCTGCATCGACCAATGCGCATGCCAGCGCATCGGCAGGCGATTTGTCGCCCCACAGGATGAATTGGAATGCAGGGTAGAACCGGTCGCATTCATCGACTGCGGCTTCGACCATGGTCTGCGCCTGGGCAATGCTCAGCATTCCATCATCGCCCAGCATCAGCGCGTGGCGGTAGAGCAGGACCATCCCGTTGGACCACACGTCGAAATGGCCCAGCCACATCTGTTCGTTGACCAGGGTCAACACTTCGAACATCGGCGCGCGCTTGTCATCGGCGATGCGAATGTCCGGCAGGCACAGCAGCTGCAGGACGTGGTCTTCGCGCCGCCAAATGCCCCGCAGCTGGTACGTGGCCCAACTGCCCTGCACTTCGGCGGTGATTTCCTCGTCGCTGGCGAACTCATAGCTCCAGCCCCGCGCCTCGAACAATGACGCGAGCATTTCGACAGGGGCGGCATCCTCCTCGCGATCCATGTCGTTCTGGCCGGTCCTCACAAACTCTCCTCTTCAGGCACGTGCCCTGGATGGTGCTGCAACGGGTGCGGACACAATCCGGTTGCGCATCGCCGCTGCGCAAAACTTCATAACACTGTTCACAAATTGTGGAAAAAGCCGGGATAACCGGGGGATAACGCCATGGCGCCGAGAATACGCGAGACCAGCGTTCAAGAGGGTAGGCTGTCCACCGCCTGCCCGGCCGGGCTGGTCCAAACAAATGCGTCCAGGCCAGCCTTCCTGGCCTTTGCCAGCCAGGCGGCCGCCGCGACTTCAGTCGCAAACGGACCTGTCAGCAACCGGTTGGTTCGGCCCCAGTCCGTGACAAAGGGCACCTTGCCGCGAAACAACTCCGGCTCGCCCTTCGTCAGCGCGCGCCATGTGAACGACATAGCCCCGGGATTGCGGCCCGTGCCCACCTGTACCCAGTATCGGCTGGGATTAATGGGCTTGATCGGCTTGGGCGGCTCGGCCGCCTTGGCGCGGGCAGGAACGATCTTGCGGATATCCACTGCGCCGGCGGCCGGAGCAGCGGAACCGCGGGGCAGATCAAAGCCGGAAAACGCATCCGCAACGCGGCGTGTACGCGCGGGCAGCGAGGCCGACGCGGTCGAAGCCGGGGCGATCGGGCTCGGCACCGCGGCCATGGCCCGAGCAGGCGGAACAGGTTGGGGTAAGGCCGCCGGCGGCTGGGCCGCCACGAACGTGGTTGGCCGTGGCGGTGGCGAAATCGCGAGCGGACGCGGCGTGGCTGCAACTGCCGACACCGCTGCCGGCCCTGGCACGCGCGGCCCGTACGTGCTTGCCGGACGCGCGAGGGTGCCTGCGCCGGGCGCTACCGCGGGGCGTGCCGCAGTGGCGGGCGAGTTTACTGACGGTCCGGTCGAGGAAGTGATCCGTGAACGGTCGCTCGGAGCAGCGTAAACTGGCCCGGTAACTGGCCCCGCCGCTCGATAGGGCGCTGTCTGCGACGAGGCTAGCGGAGGCGGGGCGCTGCTCTGCCGGGCCGGAAACGGCTCGGGCGGCGGACCCGCCGATGAGGACGCCGCAGGAACTGTGGCAGGCGGTCCGGCGAAGCGAGGCGGTTCGGCTTGCCGGCGTCGGTCTTCACGCGGCGCGCGCCGGGACCTGTCCTTGTCAAGCGGTTCGCCCGCCGGCACCAGCGCGAGATCGGCCCCGGCTACCCGCTTGGGCAGGGCATAGCGTGCCACCCGCGGATCGTCCCGACCGATGTCGGCCGCGCGCGGGAAGCGACCGAAATTCGCCGCCGCCGCCTGTTGCGCAGGCGTCAGCCGGATCATGTAGCGCAAGTAAGGGGCAACGCCGCCGGCAAGCTCGGGCGGCATTGTCTGGTTCGCGATCGCCACGGCTTCTTCCGGCCGGCCGAGGATGCTGAGCGCAAACGCGCGCGTGCGCCACGCCGCCTTGTCCTGCCGTACCAGCAGGGGCGTGAGCGTGGTTTCCATTCCGGTCCGATCCCCGGCAATCGCCTGGCTCACCGCAAGGCGGCGCAGCGTTTCATCGTTGCTGGCCACGCCCAGCGCCTGGCGGTAGTAGCGCTGCGCGGTCGCGTTATCGCCCACCAGATCGTAGGCCAGCCCGCGGTCCGCCGCGAGTGCGGGATCGATCCCGCCCGCACGCTCAGCCTCTGCAAACAGCGGGATCGCATCATACGGATTTTCACTGCGGACCAGCGCACCCGCCAATCCGGCTTTGACGCGGGAATTGTTGGGTGAAATCTGGTCGGCCCGCGCGAAAAACCCGATGGCGGCATCCACGTCGCCCATCAGCAGCGCGGCGTTGCCCGCATCGATCATGGCGCCAAGGTCTCTGGGATCGCGCCCCAGCCGATTGAGCGCGAGATTGAGCGCTTGGCTTGCCCCGCTCGGCACAGGCTGCACGACTGCCTGTGCAACAGCCGCTGCCGGCGCACACAAAACCGCTCCCACGAGCATCCACGAGGCGAGCGTACGCGCGCTACGGGTTGGTACACCCATCCCATTCCTCCTGCGGTCCGCACGTGTGCCGATCGGCGCAGTCCATGCGCGCGGTACCATCATTCGCCGCCGAACCGGCGCGGCGGCTGTGCGCCGGATCCCCTATCCGGCGATCACTCGGCGTCACTGGTTGTTCTGACGCCCCAGAAACCGCGGGATCGACAGCGACGGACCTTCGCCGTCATCGTCGCCGTCATCGTCACGCAGGGTCTTGCCTCCGCCGCGCGACAGGTTGGCCATCCGCTCGAACAGCGTGCTGCCCCCGCCCGACAGGCGAGGCGTGCGCTCCGGCTCGGCCTGCACCGTAACGCGGCGGCGGGCAGGAGCAGGTGCCGCCGTATCTTCGGCTGCCAGCCGATCCGCTTCGAGCAGCAGTTCATCGGCATCCGGCGCGCTCTCGACCGATTCAGGCGCAGGCGCAGACCGGCCGGGTGCCGGTTCCGCCGGCCCTTCGGCCACGGCATCCAGCTGCAGCTCAAGCGGTTCACCCTGCCCCGCCGGTTCCGGCTCCAGCGCGATCGGCTCGGCCGACCGGGCTGCCACGGGGGCGGGCTGGGCTGCAGTAGGTTGTCCTGCAGTCGTGTTCGCTACCGGTTGGGCAACGGCCTCCTGCATCGCCGCAGGCTGATTGGCCGGCTGACTGGCTGACGGCCGGGAAAACGACGACGCGACCGGGGTCGGTTCCGGTTCGCTGCGGACACCGCCCGGACGCGTGATGCCGCGGGCGCCACCCATTGGAAAAGCGCCGCCGCGGCTGATTTCATGGACCTGTTCGGGGGTCTGCTCGATCCCGGTCGCGACGACCGATACGCGGATCTTGCCCTGCAGGTCAGGATTGAACGCCGAACCCCAGATGATGTTCGCATTGGGATCAACCAGATCGCGAATGTGATTGGCGGCCTCGTCCACCTCGAGCAGCTTCATGTCGTCACCGCCGATGATCGAGATGATGACGCCCTTTGCCCCCTGCATCGATACCCCGTCGAGCAGCGGATTGGAGATTGCCCGTTCCGATGCCTCCAGCGCGCGATTCTCGCCCGAGGCTTCGCCGGTACCCATCATCGCCTTGCCCATCTCGCCCATGACCGAGCGGACGTCGGCAAAATCGAGGTTGATCAGGCCCGGCATGACCATCAGGTCGGTGATTGAACGAACGCCCTGCTGCAGCACTTCGTCGGCCAGCTGGAACGCTTCCTTGAAGGTGGTTTCCGCCTTGGCCACCAAAAACAGGTTCTGGTTCGGAATGACGATCAGGGTATCGACGTGCTTCTGCAGTTCGTCGATCCCGGCATCGGCAGAGCGCATCCGGCGCGTGCCCTCGAACAGGAATGGCTTGGTCACCACACCCACGGTCAGCACGCCCTTATCGCGCGCAGCCTTGGCAATCACCGGCGCGGCGCCGGTGCCAGTGCCCCCGCCCATCCCGGCGGCGATGAAGCACATATGCACCCCCTCCAGCGCGCGCTCGATCTCGGCGATGGTCTCCTCGGCCGCCGCCCGGCCGACTTCAGGCCGCGAACCCGCGCCCAGACCCTGCGTGATGTCTGGTCCGAGCTGGATGCGATGATCGGCGATCGAATTGTTTAGCGCCTGCGCATCGGTGTTCGCGATTATGAAATCGACGCCCTCGATATTGGCCTGGATCATGTTGGCGATGGCGTTGCCGCCCGCTCCGCCCACACCGATGACGGTGATCCGGGGGCGAAGTTCCTCCACAGCCGGCGGACCGATATTGATGCTCATTGCAATCTCCACGCAGAACCTGCCGCGGCAGGTGCTCCAATCTTCCGTCAATGCACACTAAAAACAGGCTGACCAATAGGCGTTTGACCGTTGTCCACAAGGACGAATGGGCGTTTCAACCATTCGGTTCGGCGCTAAAAATACTCCCTGACCGCCCGGTAAATCCGCCCGATCAGGCCCGACCCGGGATTACGCGCCCCGACCCCGTAATTCGACCCCCCCGCGCGGATGTCGACCGGATCGGCCGCGGCATAAAGAATCAGTCCGGCTAGCGTCGCAAAACCGGGTTTTGCATGCGCTTCGGGCAACCCGCGCAGTTGCGGCGCGCGGCCGATCCGGACCGGCTTGCCAAGCGCGGATTGCGCATAATCCGCCAGCCCGACCAGCTCTGCCCCGCCGCCTGTAAATACCACCTGCTGGCCGCGCTGGCCGCTGAAGCCCAGCGTCTTGAGCGACTTGCCCACCTCTTCCATCAATCGGCCGAGCTGGCCGGTGATGACCGAGACGAGCTCTGCCCGGGGGATCCGGTTGGCGGCATCGGCATGCCGGGCAATCGGACCGGTCGAATCCTCGCCCGGTCCGTTCACGGGGATCATCTCGCGGTGATCGGCCGGACTGGCGAGTGCCGATCCGTTGACACATTTCAGCCGCTCAGCCTGGAACCGCCGTATCCCGAACGCCGATGCGATCGCATCTGTAACGTCGCCCGAACCGAGCGGGATCGACGCAAGGCCCAGCAGCATGCCGCCGGCGTAGACCGACACATTGGTCACGTCCCCGCCAAATTCGACCAGCGCAACCCCCAGATCCCGTTCTTCGGGGGTCAGGCAGGCCTGGCCAGCGGCGATCGGCGAGCCCACCACGCCGTCCACATCGAGGTGCGCATTCTGGACCGCTTCGGTGATGTTGCGCACCGGTGCGCCATCGGCCAGCATGACGTGGATATCCACGCCCAGCCGCTCGGCGTGGAGCCCCCGCGGATTGCTGACCCCGTGCGCACCGTCGAGCGTATAGTGCGCAGGCTGAGCGTGCAGCACGACGCGGCCGTCGGGCTGCAACGCATCGCGGCCGGCGGCCAGCAGGTGATCGATGTCATCCTGCTCGATGCGCCGCCCGCCGATCTCTACCTCGACCTGGTTGACCTGACTGTAGAGCCCGGCCCCGGCCGTGCCGATCCACACCGACTGGACGGTGGTTTGCGCAATCTTTTCCGCGCGCTCGATCGCGTCCCGCACTGCATACGTGGCCGCGGCCATATCGGTGACATAACCGCGTTTCACGCCCTGGGCGGCGCGGTGGGCCGAACCAAGCACGATCAGCTCTCCCGTTTCGGATATCCCCGCGATCATCGCCGAAATCCGGAACGAGCCGATGTTGACCGCGCCCAACACGCGCGAAATGCGTGGGGGAGCCATCAGGTCGGGTCACCGCGCGTTGCCCGAGGCTTGTCCGCCAGCGGGTTGAGCGTGGCCGAGGGCCGGTCGTTTCGGGCATCCGCCTTGTCTGCGGCTGCTGCGGCCTTGGCGGCGGCCGCGGCGGCAAGGGCGCGGGCTTCGTCCTCGGTCCGCCCGGGTACCCGGAAATAGATCCGGTCCGCTGCGCGCATGTCGAATGCAGCGACACGGCCGCCCAGAAGCCGGTTGACACCGTCGAGCCGGGCAAATGCCATCAGTGCATCGGCCGATTGCTTTTCGCCCTGGGGGAGGGCCAGCACCTGCCCGGTGCCGAATTTCAGGTTCCAGCGCCGGTTGCCGACCCATTCGGCTTCGGCCACTTGCGGCTTCAGCGCCGGGGCCGCATCCAGCAGCGCCGTGAGGGCCGCCACCTGCCGCCCCCCGCCGGGTCCCGACACAGTCAGCCGGCCCCGCGCGCGCTGCGGGGAAACCGGCTCGAGTTCATTGCCGGCGGCGTCGATCAGCACCAGCTTGTCAGCCCGGCGCAACACCGCGTGCGGCTTGCGCTCGACGATATCGACCACCAGCGTGTCGGGCAGCTGGCGGGATACCCGCGCGTCCTCCACCCACGACAGCTGCAGCAGTTCCGCGCGCACCCGGTCCAGATCGACCAGCGCCATCGGTGCATTCTTCGCGCCCAGCACCTTTTCGTAAACTTTGAGCTCGTTGAGGTGCCTGACCCCGCGCACATCGACCCGGCGCACCGCAAATCCGGCATCGGCGGCGGCGGCGGCGAACTGCCCGGTTGCCAATGCCGGCAGGCCGGCCATGCTCGCGATCGTCCAGGCGGCCGCCAGCGCGGCGGCGAAGATCACCGCCAGAAAGACGCGGTGCAGTTGCTCGTCGCTGAGCGGCACCCATGACATCACGCTGTCCAGCGCCGATCCGGTTCGCGCGCGCGCGGCCTTGACCTTGCGTGCCTTGCCCTGCTGGGCCGCGACCTTGCGCACGCCCGCCGCCTTGCGCCTGATTGTCTGGCTCATGCGGCCGCGCCGTGCGGCGAGCTGGGCACTGCATCGTTCAGCGCCTCGGCGATGATCGCCTCGACCAGATCCTCGTAACTCATCCCGCAATGCCGGGCCTGCTCGGGGACCAGGCTGAGCGGCGTCATCCCGGGCTGGGTGTTCACTTCCAGCAGGAACAACCCCGCGATGCCACGCTCGTCGTCCCAGCGGAAGTCGGACCGGCTGGTGCCCTTGCATCGCAACAGGCGGTGAGCCCGCAGCGCAATGTCCTTGCACGCCTCGGTGATCTTGTCGGGAATCTCCGCCGGGCACACATGGTCGGTCATCCCGTCGGTATACTTGGCGTCGAAATCGTAAAAGCCGGACTTCGGGCGCAGTTCGGTGACCATCAGCGCCCGCTCGCCGATCACGGCGGTGGTCAGCTCGCGGCCGCGAATGAACGGTTCGGCGAGCAACCGCGCGAAATCCTGCCACGGGCCGGTGGCGGCCGGGTCTATCGGATTGCCGATGTTTCCTTCGTCGGTAATAATCGCAACGCCCACCGAAGAGCCTTCGTTTACCGGCTTGAGCACGTACGGCCGCGCCAAGGGGTCACGTTCGAACAGCTCTGCCGAATCCACGATCCGCCCGCCCGGCATGGGTATCCCGTGGGGCACCAGCGCCTGCTTGGTCAGTTCCTTGTCGATCGCGATAACCGAGGTAGCAAGCCCTGAATGGGTGTAAGTCAGCCCCATCAGGTCCATCATGCCTTGCACCGTGCCGTCTTCGCCGGGCGATCCGTGCAGCGCGTTGAACACCACGTCGGGCGCCGCGGCCGCCAGCTTGGCCGCAACGTCGCGGCCCATGTCGATCCGCGTCACCTGGTGGCCGCGCGCTTCCAGCGCCTTGGCCACGCCCTCGCCGCTCATCAGCGAGACCGGGCGCTCGCTCGACCAGCCGCCCATCAGGACGGCGACATGCAGTTTCGGCAGGCTCACGCGTTTCCCACTCGTTGAATTTCCCACTCAAGCTCGATGCCGGACGTTTCCTTCACCCGGCGTCGCACGTCCTCGCCCAGCGACTCGATCTCGGCGCTGGTGGCGGTGCCGGTGTTGATCAGGAAGTTGGTGTGCTTCTCGCTGACCTGCGCTCCGCCAAGGGCGAGGCCGCGGCAACCCGCCTGGTCCACCAGTTCCCACGCCTTTGCTCCCGGCGGGTTCTTGAAGGTCGATCCGCCGGTCTTGCTGCGCAGTGGCTGGCTCGCCTCGCGGCTGGCCGAAATGCGATCCATCTCGGCCTGGATTGCCGCCGGCTCGGCGCCGTGCCCGCGGAACGTGGCCGAGACCACCACCGCGCCGGCGGGCAGATCGGAGTGCCGATAGGTATATCCCAGTGCGGGCAACGGCAGCACCGCGCGCTGGCCCGATCGCAGCACAACCTCGGCCTCGATCAGGATGTCCTTGACCTCGCGGCCATAAGCGCCGCCATTCATGCGCACAAAGCCGCCGACCGTGCCCGGGATCGAGCGCAGAAATTCCAGTCCGCCGATCCCCGCATCGCGCGCAGCCGAGGATACCAGGATCCCGCTGGCCCCACCCCCGCACCGCAGCGTGGTCCCATCCACCACCGCGACGCCGGCGAATGCCTTGCCCAGCCGGACGACCACCCCCGGCACCCCGCCCTCGCGCACGATCAAGTTGGAGCCCAGCCCCAGCGCCATCACCGGCACCGCTGGATCCAGCTCGTGCAGGAACGCCGCCAGATCGTCCCCGTCGCGCGGTTCGAACAGCCACTGCGCCGCCCCGCCGGTCTTGAACCATACCAGCGGCGCCAGCGGTGCATTCGCGGTCAGCTTGCCGGCAACCTTGGGCAGCGTAGCGGCCGTCATCCAGCCCTCCGCACGCGGATGGCGTCGGCCAGACCCGCCGCCCAGCGGGTGATGTCGCCAGCGCCGAGGCAGACAACCGTATCGCCGTCCTGCACGGTCTGCGCGAGCACGTCGGCCAGTTCGTCCGGCCCGGCCACAGCTTGCGCCGAGCGGTGGCCGCGTGCCTTCATGCCCGCCACCATCGTATCGGAACTGATCCCATCTATCGGCTGTTCGCCGGCCGGATAGACCGGCGCCGCATAGACGATGTCGGCATCGTTGAATGCGGATTCGAACTCTTCCAGATGGTCGCGCAGCCGCGTGAAACGGTGCGGCTGGACCACCGCGATCACGCGCCCGCCGCTGCCGGTCTTGGGCACCCCCTCGCGTGCCGCCGACAGCACCGCGCGGATTTCGACCGGATGGTGGCCATAATCGTCGATCACGATCGCGCCGCCGACCTCGCCGACTTGGGTGAAGCGCCGCTTCACCCCGGTGAACTTGCCGAACCCGGTGCGGATTACGTTGTCGCCGCAGCCCATTTCCACCGCCACCGCAATCGCGGCCAGCGCGTTCTGGACGTTGTGGCGGCCGGGCATCGGCAGTTCAATGCCCTCGATCCGGCGGGATGAGCCGTCGCGCTGGCGCAGCACTACGTTGAATCGGTTGCCGCCCGGGACCGGCACCACCGCCTCGCCCCGCACATCGGCCTGCGCGGAAAAGCCATAGGTGATGACCCGGCGATCGCGCACCTTGGGAATGATCGCCTGGACCTCTGGGTGATCGATGCACAGCACCGCCGCGCCATAGAACGGCACGTTCTCGATGAATTCGACGAAGCACTCCTTCACCCGCTCGAACGAGCCGTAATGGTCCAGGTGTTCGGGATCGATGTTGGTCACCACCGCGATCGTGCCGTCGAGCCGTAGGAACGATCCGTCGCTCTCGTCTGCCTCGACCACCATCCAGTCGCTCGCGCCCAGCCTGGCGTTGGAGCCATAGGAATTGATGATCCCGCCGTTGATGACGGTCGGATCGACCCCGCCTGCATCGAGCAGCGCCGCCACCATCGATGTCGTGGTGGTCTTGCCGTGCGTGCCGGCCACGGCGACGGTGTTCTTGAGCCGCATCAGTTCAGCCAGCATTTCCGCGCGGCGTACCACCGGGATGCGGCTTTCAAGCGCGGCGACCACTTCGGGATTGTCACGCCTGACCGCGGTTGAGGTGACGACCACGGCAGCATCGCCCAGATTTTCGGCCCTGTGGCCGATCGCCACGGTGATGCCCAGCGCGCGCAGCCCTTCGACCACGTAGCCTTCCGCGATGTCAGAACCCTGCACGGCGTAGCCAAGGTTGTGCATCACTTCGGCAATACCGGACATGCCAATCCCGCCGATGCCGACGAAATGGATGGTCCCGATATCGGTGCCAACACCCTTCATGCGCCGGCCTCGAACGCCAACGCTTCATTACCGGCAATCGCCTGAGCGCTACCGGCCATCCGGATCACGTCCATCAGCGGTTCGCCGCCAAAGCTTTCGACCAGGTCAGCAAGGTCCGACGCCGCGTCGGGATACCCGCAATTCCACGCGGCATGCGCGGCGTTGGCCAGACTGTGCGGATGTTGCGCCATTGCCTGGATCTGCTTGGCCAGCTCAACCGCGGTGAACTTTTCCTGGCGGATCGCGCGGGCACCGCCACTGTCCACCATCTCGCGGGTGTTGGCCGCCTGATGATCGTCCGTCGCGATCGCCAGCGGGACGAGGATGGCCGGACGGCCCACAGCCGTCAGTTCGGCGATGGTCGAGGCGCCAGCCCGCCCGATGAACAGATGCGCGTCCGCCAGGCGTTCGGCCATGTTACCGAAATACGTGGCAAGTTCGGCGGGGATGCCGTGGCTGGCATAGCGGCGGCGCACGGCGTCGATATCCTCTGCGCGGCACTGCTGGGTTACCTGCAGCCGGGTGCGCAGGGACGGCTGCAGCATAGCCAGGCCATCGGGCACCACGTCCGACAGCACCCGCGCGCCCTGGCTCCCGCCGGTCACCAGCACCCGCAGCAACCCGTCCTCGGTAAATTCCGGATAGGGCTGATCGCGCAGCGCCAGCACATCCGACCGCACCGGATTGCCGACCAGGTGGACCTTGTCGATCAGCCTGTCCGCCAGCCGGTCGACCTGCCGGTAGGCCGTGGCGATGGCTTCGACCTTCGGCGCGAGATAGCGGTTCACCCGCCCGAGTACAGCGTTCTGCTCGTGGATCACGCTCGGGATTTCTGCGCTGGTGGCCGCCAGCAACGCGGGCAGTGCCGGATAGCCGCCAAAGCCGACGACCGCGCTCGGCTCGAAGCTTTCGAACAAGCGCAGCGCCATCCGCCGCCCTTCCAGGATCGCGCGGAAACCCCTGATCCAGCTCAGCGGATTCATGCCCTCCAGCCGGCCGGCCGGCAGCACGTGGGCGGTAAGACCGTCCGGCTTGCCCGGGATCGCGGCGCCGCGCTCGTCGGTGATCAGCGCAACGTGGTGTCCGCGCTGAAAGAGTTCGGCCGCCAGCGCGAACGCCGGAATGAGGTGCCCGCCAGTGCCGCCCGCGGCCAGAACGTAATGGCGGCTCACGGCGCTCATTTCAGTGCTCCTGCGTGCCGAAGCGAAAACCGCTCACGCTGCAGGAAAGGATTTCGGCGCGTGATCGCCAGCAGGAACCCGACGCCCAGGCACAGCGCCACCGTAGACGAGCCGCCGTAGGAAATCAGCGGTAACGTCATCCCCTTGGATGGGAATAGCTGCAGGTTCACGAGGATGTTGATGAATGCCTGTCCGCCCAACTGCGCGGTAAGTCCGGTCGCCGCAAGCACCGTGAACAGGTCCTCCTCATCGGTCAGCCGCAGCAGGACGCGCGTCACGAACGCCAGATAGAGGATGATGATCAGCGCGCCGACCCAGATGCCGAATTCCTCCCCGATCACTGAAAAGATATAGTCGGTATGTGCTTCGGGCAGCGACAGCTTGCGCGTGCCCAGCCACAGTCCGGTGCCGGTCCACCCTCCGGCCGTAAGGGTCCGCGCCGCAAGATCGACCTGATCATAGGCCGTTCCGCCGCCCAGGAACGCGTCGATCCGGTGGCGGGCATTGTCATAGAGGAAATACGTGGCAATCAGCCCGCCAATCCCCAGCGCAAACCCGATCGAAATCTGCTTCAGCGGAAGGCCCGACAGCAGCACCAGCACGAACCATACGCCCACGAACAGCACGGTCGAGCCGAAGTCGGGTTGCAACATGAGCAACGCCGATACCAGCACCATCACCGCCCCCGTGATGTGGACGACCGGCAGATTCGGATCGCGCATCCGCCAGGATAGCACCCATGCCATCGTGATCGCGTAGGCCGGCTTCAGGAATTCTGACGGCTGGAGCGACACTCCCAGGTTCAGCCAGCGCCTCGCGCCGTTGACGTTGGTTCCCATCACCGGCACCAGCAGCAGCGCCCCGATCATCGCAAAGCCCAGCACGATCGCCGCGCGCCGGGCGGTATCCCGGGACAACAGCGATGCGCCCAGCATCGCGGCAAGCCCCAGGATCTGCCAGCGGATGTGCAGCGCAAAAAAGTACAGGTCGTCCAGATGGACCTTGGCGGTGGACAATCTACGGGCGCTGGCCGGCGATGCGGCGGCAACCGCCGCCGTGCCGATCGCCATCAACGCCAGGACCAGGAACAGCAAAACGCGGTCGATCTCGCGCCACCAGACCAGCAGGTCGTGGCGGCGATTGCGGCGCGGGCGCAGCCCCGGCAGAGACATCCCGGCGCGCGGAACGAACGGTGTCTGAGCGGATACCGGCGCGTTCATTCGGCACGTCCTTCGCTGAGCAGCGCATCAACCAGCTGACGGAACGAGTCCCCCCGCGCCTCGTAATCGCGGAACTGGTCAAAACTCGCGCAGGCGGGCGACAGCAGCACCACGTCGCCCGGGTGCGCGGCAGCAATCGCCTCGCGGATCGCTTCGCACATCATTTCGCTGCGGCGGACAGGAACATGTGGTTCAAGCAATTCAGCAAAACGCGGTCCCGCCTCGCCGATCGTATAAGCCGCGGCGACATTCCCAAAATACGGCGCGCAGTCGGCCAGATCGTCGCTTTTGGGCAGACCGCCAAGTATCCAGTGGATCCGGCGGTCCTCAGGCCGACCTTCCGGCGGCGGGAACGCGGCCAGCGCCGGGGCGGCCGACGCAGGATTGGTGGCCTTGCTGTCATTGATGAACACCACCCCGTTCGCTTCCGCCACGCGCTCCATGCGGTGCGGCAGGCCCCGGAAACTGGCAAGCGCCGGGCGCCATTGCTGCTCGCTCAAGCCCAGCGCCGTGACGATCGCCACCGCCGCGGCAGCGTTTTGCAGGTTGTGCGGCCCTTGCAACGATGGCCAGAACGGCTGGTCCGCCGTAATGTTTGCGCCATCTACAAAATGAACCCGCGATGGTCCCCGGCGCACCTCTTCGCGCGCGGCGACCGCCAGCGTGTCCGCATCGCGCACGCCGAAAACCGCGTGCTGGCTGGCCAGCTGCATTGCGAACAGTCGGGCCTTGCTTGCCGCATAAGCAGCGAACGAAGCATAGCGATCGAGATGATCCGGCGTCACGTTCAGCAGCGCGGCGGCATCGCAGGCAAGGCTGAACGTCAGGTCGATCTGATAACTGGACAGTTCCAGCACATAGACACCGTTGCCGTGTTCGTTGGGCAACAGCGGGTTCTGTCCCAGCACCGGCAACCCGATATTGCCGCCCATCCGGCTGGGCACTCCAGCCGATTGCAGCATGTGATGCACCAGCGCGGTGGTGGTCGATTTGCCGTTGGTCCCGGTGATCCCGACGACGCGGTGCGGTGGCAGGGTAGGCCGCGCGAGCGCGAACAGTTCGATATCGCCGATCACGGGAACCCCGCTCCGCGCCGCGGCCTCGCCGATCGGATGCCGGTTGAGAGGGACGCCGGGGGATACCACCACACCGTCGAACCCGGTCAGATCGGCGATGACCGGATCGGCCACTTCAACCTGGTTGCCATGTTCCGCCGCCAGCGCGGTGCGCGGGTCTTCGCGACTGTCCCAGGCCATTACCTGCGCCCCGCTCGCCCGCAGCGAGCGCACCGCAGCCAGCCCGGTCCGGGCCAGCCCCAGCACGGCATAGCGTTTGCCGGAAAAGGCGCCCGACACGATCACTGGATACGGCTCATCGCAGCTTCAGCGTGGAAAGGCCGACGATCGCGAGGATGATCGAAATGATCCAGAACCGGATCACCACGGTCGATTCCGCCCAGCCCAGCTTTTCGAAATGGTGATGAATCGGCGCCATCAGGAACACCCGCCTTCCGGTACGCTTATAAACGAACACCTGGATTATAACCGAAACCGCTTCCATCACGAAGAGCCCACCGACGATCGCCAGAACGATCTCGTGATGCGCCGCCACGGCGATCGCGCCCAGCGCGCCGCCGAGTGCCAGGCTGCCGGTGTCGCCCATGAACACCGCGGCCGGGGGGGCGTTGAACCACAGGAAGGCAAGCCCCGCACCCATGATCCCGGCGCACAGGATCGCCAACTCGCCCGCACGCGGCACGTGCGGAATGCCCAGATAATGCGCATAGTCGATGCGGCCGGCCAGGTATGCGATGATCGCAAACGTTCCAGCCGCGATGATGACCGGCATGATGGCCAGGCCATCCAGCCCGTCGGTCAGGTTTACCGCGTTGCCCGCGCCCACGATCACCACGGCCGCGAACACGTAGTACAGCGGCCCCAGCGGAATATAGCGGCCCGACACGAACGGGATATACAGGTTGGTGCTGATCTGGCTGACGATGATGTAGGCCGCGATCCCTGCGACCACGAATTCCATCGCCAGCCGCGCCCGGCCCGAGACCCCCTTGTGGCTGTACTTCGTGACCTTGTCGAAATCGTCCATGAAGCCGATCGCGCCGAACCCCACGGTAACAGCCAGGCACGCCCAGACGAACGGGTTCGTAAGGTCCATCCACAGCAGCATCGACACGACCACCGAGATCAGGATCATCAGCCCGCCCATGGTGGGCGTTCCGCGCTTAGACAGGTGGCTGGCGGGCCCATCCTCGCGGATCGGCTGGCCCTTGCCTTGGCGCACCCGCAACATGCTGATAAAGCGCGGGCCGATCAGCAGGCCAAGCACCAGCGCGGTGATCAGCGTCGCGCCGGCACGGAAGGATTGGTATCGGATCAGGTTCGCAACGCCGGGGAAATGCAGCCATTCTGCGATCAGATAGAGCATTGCCGGCGGACCTTAACCTTTCTGCGTGATGAGCGCCTCGACTACCGCGGAGAGCCCCACCGAATTAGAACCCTTGACCAGGATCGCGTCGCCGCGCCCCAGGCCATAGCCTGCCAGCACATCCAGCGCTTCGGCGGCGCTGTGGCAATGGGCGAAGGGGATCGTTTTGCCAAGCGCGGTGCGGTTCGATTTCCCCAGTTCGTCGGCCAACGCACTCATCTCGTCGCCCACGAGGATCGCATAATCGACCCCTGCGTCGGTCATCGGCTCGGTCAGGGCGGCATGAAACGCAGGACCGTGCGCGCCCAGTTCTTTCATGGCTCCCAGCACCGCGATCCGGCGGGTAGCCGGGCTCGCTCCAAGCTGTGCCAGCGTTGCGGTCATCGATGCCGGGTTGGCGTTGTAACTTTCATCGATCAGCAGCGCGGTGCCGCCGGCCGCATGGATATCATGCCGTTCGCCCCGGCCCGCCAGCCCCGGCAACTCAGCCAGTGCCACGCCCGCCGCGCCCAGATTGCCGCCCGCCGCCCGCACCGCCGCCATCACGGCGAGCGAATTGATAACCCAGTGCTCACCCGGCTCAGCAACGGTATAGCACACCCGCCGGTCGCCCAGATCGGCCGTCACCAGCGACCCGCCGCCTGCCGCAGGCACCGCGTCGAGCAGCCGTACGTGTGCGGCGGCCGAGCGGCCAAAGCTGATCACCTCTGCGCCCGCCGCCCGCGCGGCAGCGCGAAGCCGTGCATAGTACACGCTGTCTGCGGGGATGATCGCAGTTCCGCCCGGCGCCAGGCCGGCGAAGATTTCGGCCTTGGCATCAGCGATCGCTTGTTCGCTGCCCAGGTTTTCGATGTGGGCGGGCGCGATCGTCGTGATGACGGCCACATGCGGCCGCACCTGCGCGGTCAGTGCCGCGATCTCGCCGGCATGGTTCATGCCCATCTCAAGCACGGCAAAACGCGTGCCGGAATGCATCCGCGCGAGGCTGAGCGGCACGCCGACGTGATTGTTGTAGCTCTTCACTGAACGGTGCGCGCGGCCATGGCTCGAACGGTCGAGCGCTGCAAACAGTGCTTCTTTCACGCCGGTCTTGCCAACCGATCCGGTCACGCCGACGATCGCGGCGGTGTCCAACACCCGCTGGCGCGCGGCCCGGGCCAGCAATTCCAGCGCACGCGCCGTATCCGCCACCAGCACGTGCGGGAACGGCACCGGCCGGTCAACCACGGCCGCGGCGGCGCCCCGCGCGAACGCCTTCTCGATGAACCGGTGTCCATCGGTGGTATCGCCCTTGAGTGCGAAAAACAGGTCGCCCTCGCGCACATCGCGGCTGTCGATTTCAACTCCCGCCACCTGGAATTCAACGCTGGCGATACCCCCGGTAGCGGCCGCGACCTCGGACGATGTCCACAACGCAAGGGTGAAATCCTCGAACGGATCTTCTGGCCACTGGATAAGGGCGGCGACGCTCATATGCTTGCACTCCCGATAAAAGCGGGTCCGGATATTGCTTCGCGTGCCACCGTCACATCATCGAACGGCAACACGCGCATTGTCTCGCCCCGGCCAACAATCTGGCCTTGCTCGTGCCCCTTGCCGGCAATCAGCACGATGTCGTGCCGGCCTGCCTCAGCCACGGCTTCCCCGATTGCCGCGCGCCGATCCCCTACTTCGCGTACGTGCGCCGACGCGGCCGCGCTTGCCCCTGCCAGCACCGCGGCGCGGATCGCGCCAGCGTCTTCGCCGCGAGGATTGTCGTCGGTCACGATCACCAGGTCGGCCTGGGCCGCCGCGACCGCGCCCATTTCGGGCCGCTTGCCGGCATCGCGGTCACCGCCCGCGCCGAACACCACGATCAGCCGGCCCGCACCCGCCCCGACATGCGGACGCAGTGCGGCGATTGCCGCTTCCAGTGCGTCGGGCGTGTGCGCATAGTCGACATAGACCGGCGCACCGCTTCGCGCGATTCCGGCCCGTTCCAGCCGTCCCCGAACCGGCTGCAACCGCGCAACGGCCGCGAATGCAGTGGCTGCGTCGCCCCCGGTGGCTATCACGAGGCCGGCAGCCACCAGCGCATTGGCTGCCTGATAGGCGCCGATCAGCGGCAGCTGGACGGTATGCCGGACGTCTTCATGCTCGATCTCAAGCAACTGGCCCAACTGGCTGGGCGTGCGCGCGATCAGCCGGATCGATTCCCCCTGCTCGCCCACCGTGAGCACGCGCAGTCCGCGCGCCCGCGCCCGGTCCGTTGCCGCGCCCGACCATTGGTCATCGGCCCAGATGACAGCGGTTCCGCCGTCCTTCACCAGATCATCGAAAAGCCGCATCTTGGCGCTGAAATAGTCCGCCATGTCCTTATGGTAATCGAGATGATCGCGGCTGAGATTGGTGAACGCCCCGGCGCTGATCCGCAGACCCTCGCCGCGAAACTGCGACAGGCCATGGCTCGACGCTTCATACGCGACATGCGTCACCCCTTCGCGCGCAAGCCCGGCCATGTTGGCCAGGAATGTCACGATGTCCGGCGTGGTAAGCCCGGTCGAAACGCTCTCGTCGGGCGTCGTCACGCCAAGCGTCCCGATTGACGCCGCGCGGTGCCCCGCCATGCGCCAAAGCTGCCGCGTCATCTCTACGGTAGAAGTCTTGCCGTTTGTTCCGGTCACCGCGACCACGGTTTCGGGCACGGGCGTGAAATAGCGCGCGGCGAGCCGGGCGAACGCGCGCCGCGGCGTTCGATCGGCAACGTGCACCGCCCCCGTCACGCGAGCTTCCGGCCGCGCGACGATGGCGATGGCCCCGGCGCGGATTGCGGCGGGAATGAACTCCTCGCCGTTGACCGTCGCGCCCTGAAACGCGCCGAACACATTGCCGGGCGCAACCTTGCGGTGGTCAATCGCAAAGCCCGTCACGGCCGTCCTGGCGCCGACCGGCAGCGCGATCCCCGCGGCAACTGCAAGCTGATCGAGCGTCATTCGCCGTCCCCGTCCGCAACAAGCGGAGAAAGCTCTGAAATATCGACGTCGCGGGTGTTGTCGGGCATAACCCCCAGCAGCGGCCCGATCCGCGGGACCACGCGCGCGATCACCGGCGCGGCATTCCAGGCGGCGGTGCGCTGCCCGAACGTTGCCTGCGTGCCCTGCGGCTCATCCAGCATCGAGATCACAACGTAACGCGGCCGGTCCATCGGAAAAACCGCGGCGAAATTCGCGATCAGGGACGACCGCAGATAGCCATGCTGGCCGGGCTTTTCAGCGCTGCCCGTCTTCCCGCCCACGCGGAAACCTTCGGCATTGGCATTCTTGCCGGTACCATCCACCACGATCATTCGCAGCAGCTGGCGCATCCGCGCGCTCGTGGCGGCGGCCCACACGCGGCGTCCGGCCGGAACTTCGCCCGGCGCCAGCTTGCGCAGCGTCGCCGGGCGCCAGATCCCGCCGTTGACCATCGCCGCATAGGCAGAAGCCAGGTGCAGCGGCGTAATCGCCAGGCCGTGTCCGAACGATACTGTCATCGTCGTGATGCGCGCCCAGTCGCCGCTTGGCCAGATCGGAAAACCCTTGGCGGGAAGCTCGATTGTCGGCCGGGCGTTGAATCCCAGTGCCTGCATCGTCGCCTTCAGGCGGGCACCGCCCAGCTGGTCGGCAATCTGCGCGGTGACGATGTTGGACGAATGGATCAGCGCTTCCGGCACGTTCATCGAGGCGCCGAAATGATGGCTGTCGTTGATCTGGAACCCGCCAATCCGCAGCGGCGCGCCCGACTGGTAGCGCCGTGACATGTCGGTGACGACGCCGGCGTCGATCGCGGCGGCAACGGTGATCGGCTTCATCACCGAACCCAGCTCGTAAACCTGGTTGGTCGCCCGGTTGAAGATGTTGCCCACATTGGACCGGTCGATCAGGTTCGGGTTGAATGACGGCAGCGATGCCAGCGCCAGCACTTCGCCGGTGTCGACATCAAGCACGATCCCGGCCGCGCCCTTGGCCTTCGACAGCTGCATCCCGCGCAGCAGTTCGTCTTCCAGCGCGCCCTGAACCCGCGTATCGAGCGACAGCATCGAGGGTGTTCCGCGCAGCGCCGGATCGGTCAATTGCTTGTCGAACACCTGTTCCATGCCGACCCTGCCCTTGCCGTCCGCGCCGACATAGCCCAGCACGTGCGCGGCCATCGATCCTTGCGGATAGTACCGCTCGTTCTCGCGCGGGAATTCCAGCGCGGGCTCGCCAAGGGCGTGGATGCGGTTGGCGTCCTCGGGCAGGATCCGGCGCCGCAGATATCCGGGCTTGCCGGCGGACAGCCGCGCCGTCAGCCGGGTCACGCTTTCGTCCGGAAATATCCGCACGAGCGCGGCAGCTACCTCGGAAGGGGACTTCACCAACGCGGGACCGTCTCCCAGCGCCTTGGGATTGTACCACAGCGAATAGGCCGGGAACGCCCGGGCGAGCGGGACGCCGTTGCGATCCACGATATCGCCGCGCGGCGGCAGCATTGCATCGGCCATCGATTGGTGGCCCGGCGCCGCGCCGGACAACCCCAGCCAGAAAATCCGGATCAACGCGACCACCGCGATGAACGTGAACGCCGCGACCACAATGAAAAGCCGCAGCTTTGCCACCAGCAACGAACGCTGGCGCACGTTGACAAGCTTCACCCGTCCCGTGGAAATCGCGGTTGAGACGGTTAGCGAAGTCATCAGTCGGCCGCCGCCTTCCGGTCATGAGGCCTGGCGGCTCGCGGTTTCTCCACATAGCTGAGCCGCTGCACAACTGCGCCCCCGGCCGGCTCCGAAGCCGCAGCAATCCCCCGCAGCGTGTCGTTCGGCAGCTCGGCCGCCAGCGCCCGGCCGGTCAGCGGGTTGGCCAGCGCCGGGAACGGCGATTCTCCCTCAACCTCGCGGCCGCGATCGTCACTGCCCGCGCTTGCCACGCGGATCGGCGAAGGCGCACCCGGCAGGCGCGGCTTGCCATAGGCGGCCAGCTGCCGTTCGCTTTCCAGGTACTGCCCGGCGGTCGGCGCGGAATAGCCGAACTCCGTGTCGTTAAGGGCCTTCAATTGCTGCTGGTTGGCGCGGGTCTCGAATTCGGTCTCGAGCATGCCCTTTTCCTGCCGCAGCGCCACGATCTGCCGCTCGGTCAGCAGCACTTGGCTGCGCACCGCGTTCACGCGCATCGTCAGCGCGATGGTCAACGCAAGACATATTACGAGGATCACTGCCCAACCCGCTTTGCGGGCCCCGGCACGGGTAAGCATCACGCTGCCCTCCTTGCTGGCGCCACGGTCCGCGTTGCGGATCTGAGCGTGGCGGATCGTGAACGGGGATTGAAGGCCACCTCGGCATCCGCTGCCTTAATCGGCTTGGTAACATGTGCAAAAGTCGGCCGTGATGCCATCTGCAGCTGCGGCAGGTGGCGCGAACCGCCCGCCGCTGCCCCGCTGGCTTCCCGCAGGAACTGCTTGACGATCCGATCCTCCAGGCTGTGAAATGTCACCACCGCCAGCCGCCCGCCCGCGCGCAGCAGGATCTCCGCTGCATTCAGGCCTTCCTGCAATTCATCCAGCTCGGCGTTGACGTGGATGCGGATCGCCTGAAAGCTCCGCGTGGCCGGATCCTTCGGCTGGCCCGGGTGATGACCCAGCGCCTTGCGCACCACCCGCGCCAGTTCGCCGGTTGAACTCAGCGGCCGCGCAGCAACGATCGCCCGGGCCACCCGGCGCGACTGGCGTTCTTCGCCATATACGTACAGCACGTTGGCGATCGCGCTTTCTTCGGCCTCGTTCACGAAATCCGCGGCCGACATTCCCTCCTGCGCCATGCGCATGTCGAGCGGGCCGTCGGCCGAAAAGGCGAACCCGCGCTGTGGCTGGTCCAACTGCATCGACGATACGCCGATGTCCATCACCACCCCATCCACTTCAGGCACTTCGGCCTCGGCCAGCGCGGCTACCATCTCGGAAAAACGGCGCGAATGCAGGATCAACCGTGGCGGCGTTTCCCCGCATTCGGGCCACAGCCGGCCTGCGGCAATCGCGTCGGGATCGCGGTCGAATGCGTGCACGACCGCGCCCGCGTCCAGCAGCCGGCGCGTATAGCCGCCGGCGCCGAACGTCGCATCGACGATCACCATCCCGGGCGCCGGCTGCAGCGCATCCAGCACCTCGTGCAGCAGCACGGGAATGTGCGGGGCGCCCACGGCGGCGTTGGGGCAAGGCCCGCTCATCGACGCGCCTTGGCCGCGGCCTGCTCGGCCAGGTCTTCGCAGGCCAGCTGCGCGTGGCGCCAATCGTCGCCCAGCTTCATCAGCTCATCGGGGTTGAAGATCAGGAATTCCGCACCCGCACCCTGGAAATAGAGCCGGTCGCCAATATTGCCGCCCTTCACGAAGCGCGGGGGCAGCACAAACCGGCCGCTGTCATCGAACGGAACTTTCAGGAACCCGAACAACTGGGACGAGCGGAGCAGGCGGTTGAAGCCCTGGCCCAGCCGCAGCGCGTTGTCCTCTTCGCGGTCAAGCTGGGCATCCAGTTCGCTCTCGCGGGAAAGTCCGAACCCGATCAGGCATGGCAGATCGGGGTGGAGCTGGACGCACAGCGTCTTGTCGCCGTCGCCCGAGTCTTTCAGGGCCTTGCGGAAGTCCGGCGGCAGGACGAACCGGTCCTTCTCGCCCTTCGGCGAAAAGCCCTGCCCGTTGTATCTGACCCGTCTCGCTTCCACAGACCCCGCCCCTGCCCAGGGTTACCCTATCTCGACAAACACAAGGCCCGCCCCCCGGACGCGCTGGCGCAACCGGGATGCCCGTCCGGCAATGCCGACCTTGGTCTTTCGATAGGCCATATCCATAACTTGCCGCACGGCGGGTGGGAAGGGATATTTGCGGGAAATCAGGGGAAAACGCGTCCAAGCGGCATTTAATGCCATCGAATCCGCGTGCGGAGGACGACGTGCCCCGCTTCATACCTCCTTTGTTTTATTTTTTGTTCTGGAAAAGTTCGCGACTAACAACGCGAAGCAGGTCACGGAGCGCAATTTCCCCATGCCGCAGCCGGCACACGGATTCGCCTGGTAAGAAGCGGCTGCGATACTGCGGGGTTCAGCGCGGCGGCGCGGTGAGGGTTGCCTCGGGCGATGGCACCACGCCGATATCGGCCAGCGGATCGCTTTTGGAATTGGTGTTGGGGGCCGCAACACCGGCCGCGGCAGCTTCGCCCACTAGTCGATCTGCCAGCTTGGCGCGGTCCATGATGATATTCGCCAACCCGACGAGCAGCAGCATGGCCGCCAGTCCCAGCAGCCCGAACTGCAGGCGATAAATTGCCTGCGCACGCAACTGGCGCACACTGGGGGGCATGTAATGCTGCGGCCCGGCCCCATCCGGGGCGCTGTTCGGCGTTGCTGCCATTAACTATCAGATAGTCATATTCGCGATGGGCTGCAACACCGCTGCGACAAACGTTTGAAACGGCAGCTGTGCTCCGTCAAGTCAGCCAGGGGAAAACCGGCAATCCCTTGGCTGAAAGCCAGTCGGCATTGTACAGAGTCGAGAGGTAACGAAACCCGGTATCGCACAGGATCGTGGCGACCCGCGGTTCGCGTCGGCCTTGCGCCGCCAGCCTGCGGCCCAGCGCCACTGCCCCGGCAACGTTGATGCCGGAAGACAGCCCCAGGCACAGCCCTTCCTCTGCCAGAAGGCGCGTCACCCATTCCAGCCCCTCTGCGTCCGAGACGCGGAACTGCGTGTCGATCGGCGCACCCTCGAGGTTGGCTGTCACCCGCCCCTGCCCGATTCCCTCGGCCACCGACGAGCCCTCGGCTTTCAATTCGCCATGCTCGTAATAGTTGTACAAGGCTGCGCCGTGCGGGTCGGTCAGAGCGATCACAGTATTCTCGTCCAGCGCTTTCAACGCCATGCCGACACCCGCGATCGTCCCGCCGGTTCCCGCAGCGCAGGTGAACCCGTCGATCCGCCCGTCCATCTGCGCCCACAGTTCCGGCGCGGTACTCTCGATATGCGCCTTGCGGTTGGCTGTGTTGTCGAACTGGTTGGCCCAGATCGCGCCGGCCGTTTCCTCGGCCAGCCGGCGCGAGGTGTGGACAAAGTGTCCGGGATTTGAAAATGGCGCCGCCGGCACCAGGACCAGCTCTGCCCCCAGCGCGCGCAGCGTGTCCATTTTCTCACGCGACTGCGTCTCAGGCATGACGATAATCGTCTTGTACCCAAGCGCATTGGCCACCAGCGCCAGCCCGATGCCGGTGTTTCCGGCCGTCCCCTCCACGATCGTGCCACCGGGATGGAGCACGCCGCGATTCTCTGCGTCACGCACGATCCACAGCGCCGCGCGGTCTTTCACCGATGCGCCGGGGTTGGTGAATTCGCACTTGCCCCAGATCTCGCATCCGGCCGCCGCGCTTGGCCCCTTCAGGAGAACAAGCGGGGTGTTGCCGATCAGGTCAAGCGAAGTGCGGGAAGCGGCGGGTGCAGTCATGGTGCACTGAGCTAAGGCGCCGCGCCTGTCCCTGCAAGTCCCGCGACGAAGGTCAGTCCTCTTCGGCGATGCGCACCTTCAGCCCTTCAAGGTCGGGCACTACCTTCACCTGACACGACAGCCGCGAGAACTCGTCGCGCTTGTCAGAGCTGTCGAGCAGGTCGTTTTCGTCTTCGGTCATCGCCGGAAGCTTGTCCCAGAAGGCGGCATCGATGTGGACGTGACACGTCGCGCAGCTGCAGCAGCCGCCACACAGCGCAAGCAATTCGTCAAATCCGTTGTCGCGGATTGCTTCCATTACCGAAACACCCTCGGCCGCTTCGACTTCAGCTTCTTCGCCTGCACGATTGACGACGACCAGTTTGACCATGTTCAACAATCCCTTGAATCCGCAAGTTGCGGCCTGTCGGCCTTTGGCCGGGGCTGCTAATCGTTGCACCCCAGTTTGGCAAGCTGCACATCGCCCTGCGCAGAAAGGAAACCAAGTAAATGAGCCTGACGGCGACGGCAATCCGCGAAGGACTCGATGTTCTGGCGGAAATCGAGCCGGGCTTGGCCCGGGCGCTTGCACGCGTCGGATATCCCGAGCCGCGCATCCGCGCACCCGGCTACGCCACCTTGCTGCGCACCATCGTCGGCCAGCAGGTCAGCGTGGCGGCTGCCGCTTCGATGTGGCGCAAGCTGGAGTCGCATCTGGGCGAGGACACCCCGCCCGATCGCCTGCTCGCCAGCGAATTCGACGAACTGCGCGCCTGCGGCCTCTCCCGCCAGAAACAAGGCTATGCCCGCTCGCTGTGCGAACTGGTGCTGAGCGGCGAACTGGACCTCCACGCCCTCCCCGCCGATGACGAGGAAGCCATCGCCCTGCTTACGCGGATCAAGGGGATCGGCCGCTGGTCTGCCGAAATCTACCTGCTGTTCGCCGAAGGCCGCCCCGACATCTGGCCGGCCGGCGATCTGGCGGTCCAAGCCGGTCTGCACAAGCTTCTGGGACTGGACGCACGCCCCGCCGAAAAGCTGACGCGCGAACTGGCAGAGCCCTGGCGACCGCACCGCGGAGCGGCGGCGATTTTCACATGGCACTGCTATAACAACGCGGCGTTGTGAATTCCCGGATTTCCCAGTCTTGAGCAGCACGAATGGGTAGGCGGACCACCCGCGCGGCGGGCCGTGGAGAGCGCTAAGGCTCTGCCAGGCCCTCAATCCCCCGCGCCAGCGCCACATCTCGCGCGGTCAGCCCGCTGGCATCGTGGGTGGTCAGAGTGATCTCAACCCGGTTCCACACGTTCGACCATTCCGGATGATGATCGGTTTTTTCGGCCAGCAACGCCACGCGGGTCATGAAGGCGAATGCCTCGGAAAAGTCGGCAAAGGCGAAACCGCGATGGATCGCCTTTCCGTCCGCGCGCAGCGCCCATCCGGGCAGCGCGGTCAGCGCGGCAGAAATTTCGGCCGGGGTCAGGCGGGGAATGGACACGGCGCTCTCCTTGGCAGCGCGCACAGGTTCGCCTAAGCCCGGCCCTCATGCAACCCGCCGCCTCGCCTGCCTGCCACCTGTCCGCGCGGGACCTCGCCTGCCGCCGGGGGGACCGGGTGCTGTTTGCGGGCCTCTCACTGGAACTCGCAGGCGGTGAGGCCCTACAGGTCGCCGGGCCGAACGGCATCGGCAAATCCAGCCTGATCCGCATCCTTGGGGGGCTGCTCGATCCCTCGGCCGGGACGGTCAGCCGCAGCGGCCAAGCCGGGCTGGTCGATGAACGCCCCGCACTCGATCAGCACCTGCCGCTGGCACAGGCGCTGGTCTTTTGGGAACGGTTCGATGGACGTGCCGCCGCTGCCACCCGCCAACTCGGGCTGCACAACCTCGGCGATGTGCCGGTTCGCTACCTCTCCACCGGGCAAAAAAAGCGCGCCGCTCTCGCCCGGCTGATCGCGCAAGCCGCGCCGGTATGGCTGCTCGACGAACCGCTTAACGGGCTCGACAGCGATGCGGCGGCGCTGGTCGAACAGCTGGTGGCGCAGCACTGCGCCAGTGGCGGCCTCGCTGTGATCGCGTCACACCAGGCGATCACGCTGCCCGGCACACGCCGGCTCGACTTGTGCGAGTTTGCCGCATGACCAGGCAACTCTGGGCGCTGCTCCGGCGGGATCTGGCACTGCTGTTGCTCGGCGGCCGGCGCGCCGGATCCAGGGGCGGAACGGTGCTGCCGCTGCTGTTCTTCCTGGCGGTGGCGATGCTGTTCCCCTTTGCCGTCGGCCCCGATGCGCGGCTGCTGGCACGCACCGGTGGCGGCGTGATCTGGGTCGCCGCGCTGCTCGCCGCGATTCTCCCGCTCGACCGCCTGATCGAACCCGACCTTGAACTCGGCATGTTCGATCAGTGGGCGCTGCGCGGGCTGGCCGAGGAATGGATCGTCGCGGTGCGGATCATTGCTCATTGGCTCAGCTTCGGCCCGCCCCTGATGCTCGCCGCGCTTCCGGCTGCCGCGCTGTTCGGATTGGACGGGAACACCATCACCACGGTGGAACTCGGCCTGCTGGCGGGAACCCCCGGCCTCGCGGCGCTGGGGGTGATCGTGGCGGCGCTGACTGCGGGCCTGCGCGGCGGCGCGGCGCTGGCCGGTCTGCTCGTCATCCCGCTGGCGGTGCCGCTGCTGGTGTTCGGCGCCGGCAGCCTCGCCCCCGGCGGAGAGACCGGGATCGCGCTGACAGCGGCTGCCAGCCTGGTGTTGCTGGCGCTCGCGCCTTTCGCAGCCGGCGCGGCGGTGCGCAGCGCCCGCGCCTGAATTCAATACGGGGGCTGGTGCAGCCCCTTGGCGCTGAGCGTGAAGATCTCGCACCCGTCGTCGGTGATTCCGATCGAATGCTCGAACTGCGCGGACAGCGATCGGTCGCGTGTCACCGCCGTCCAGCCGTCGTCCAGCATCTTCACCCCCGGCTTGCCAAGGTTGATCATCGGCTCGACCGTGAAGAACATTCCCGGCCGCAGTTCCGGACCGGTCCCGGCGCGGGCGGCGTGGATCACTTCGGGCGCATCGTGGAACAGCCGGCCCAGCCCGTGCCCGCAGAATTCGCGCACCACGCCGTACCGGTGCATTTCGGCATGCTTCTGGATCGCCGCGCCGATGTCGCCCAGCCGCGCGCCCGGCCGCGCCTGGCCGATCCCGATCATCAGGCACTCGTACGTCACGTCGATCAGCCGCCGCGCTTTCAGCGGCACATCGCCCACCAGGTACATCCGGCTCGAATCGCCATGCCAGCCGTCCAGCAGCGGGGTCACGTCGATGTTGATGATGTCCCCGTCCTTCAACACCTTGTCGCCCGGAATACCGTGGCAGATGACGTTGTTGATCGAGGTGCAGCACGAATGCGCAAACCCGCGATAGCCCAGCGTCGCAGGCACCGCGCCGCCGTCCATCGTCAGCCGACGGACCACATCATCAATCGCGCCGGTGGTGATGCCGGGCCGCACCAACGGGACCAATTCGTCAAGAATGTCAGCGGCCAGGCGCCCCGCCTTGCGCATGCCGACAAAGCCTTCCGGCCCATGCAGCTTGATCACGCCGTCACGCAGGACGGTGTCTTCGGACGTAACGGTTTGGTATTGCGTCATCGGCCCCACATAGCGACCGCGAAACGATTTTGCGAATCCCGTCGCTGCCAGTCAGCGATCGCGGATGAAGCTGGCGCGGTACTGCGGTTTAATCGCCTTCATGACCGCCGCCGTAACCGGGACCGTCACTTCGTAACTGCCTTCCGCGTAAGGCCCGGCCTCATACGGCGGGACCAGAATGCCGATGCGGTCAAACCCCTGCCCCCCGCGCGATCCCACGATCACGGTCTGCTTCACCGGATCGATGCAGGCATCGAATTCACCCTTGCTGCCCGCCTGGGGCTGCGCAGCGCGCTTTCGCGCTCGCTGTTGGTCCAGCGCCGCGCAGAACGGCGCCCGGATCGCGGCTGAAAGCGCCTGCTTCGATGTGAACAGCGTCAACGGATCGCGCGGCACCCGTGCGGCCTTGTCCCACAGCATCGACCCGAACCAGTACATGCCATGCGCCCCCCCGGTATAGTTCCCATACTCGGCCGACAGCGACAGCCACAGCGGCAAGTCAGTCACGACAGACCATTTCTGCGACCAGTACCACGCATGATAGGGGTATCCATCGAGCGCGGCCTGCGCCTGCGCGGCCGTGGCCTCCTTGCGGAGCCGCGCTTTGGCTGCGGCAAGATCCGCCTCCAGCCGGACCCGCAGCGGCGGGATCGCTGCTGCCGCTGCCGGGTAGGAATATGTGAATGAGAACACCGCGTTCTCGTCCTTCACCTGCCGCGCGGGCGCGAGGGGTTGCGCGGTTGCGGCGGGCGGCGGGCTGAGGACTGGCGCTGGAACGGCGGCCGTTGCACGGGCGCTGGGTCCCACCGGGTCCGGGGCAGCGTCTCCCGCGCCCGAACAGCCGGCGAGCAAAGCGGTGACCGCGCCCAACACAATACGTTTCATGGCTAAATTCCTCTCGCGCATCGTGCCCTCATGCGGCTAGATTGCCCGAGCATGACTGACAAGAACGCGCTGATCCAGCCCGATCGCGGCCAGAAGGCCATCACTCTCCACCTGATCGACAAGGACGGCCTTGCCGACTGGATCAAGCCCTTGTCCGCCGGGCAGCGTGCGGCGCTGGCCGCGCAGAAGTTCACCGGCGCAGGTTATGAAACGGCGATCGTCCCGGACGGCGATCACTGGTTCGCCGTCGGCGGCGTGGCCGAGCCGGCAGCGCTGTCGAGCTGGTGCCTGGCCAAGCTGGCCGAAGTCCTGCCCGAGGGCGCCTACCGTCTGGCTGAAGGCCTCCATACGGGGCCGGCGCTGTTCGGCTGGATCACGGCCCAATACCGGTTTGACCGCTACCGCACCGACTCGACGGAGGATGGTGCGCGCATTTTGCTGACCCGAGATGCCAGGGCGATTGCCCCCGCGCTGGCCGAAGCGGCCGGGGCCGAACTGGTCCGCGATCTGGTCAACACGCCGGCCGAAGATATGGG
Source organism: Pseudomonadota bacterium (assembly GCA_040387665.1). Taxonomy (GTDB): domain Bacteria; phylum Pseudomonadota; class Alphaproteobacteria; order Sphingomonadales; family Sphingomonadaceae; genus Novosphingobium. The sequence continues at coordinate 49,366 of JAZKDH010000053.1, forward strand.
CCCGGCCGAACTCGAAGCGGTCGCCGCCGGGCTCGCCAAGGCACATCGAGCCGATCTGCACGTAACCAAGGGCGATGCGCTCGAACGCGAATTTCCGATGGTGCACATGGTGGGCAGAGCTGCCGGACGCGCCCATGCGCCGCGCATGATCGAGGTTGAATGGGGCGATCCGCAGCACCCCCGCGTGGCGATAGTAGGCAAAGGCGTCTGCTTCGATTCCGGCGGTCTCGACATCAAGCCGTCATCGGCGATGCTGCTCATGAAAAAGGACATGGGCGGAGCGGCCCATGCCCTCGCCCTTGCGCGCCTGATCATCGAATCCGCGTTGCCGGTGCGGCTGCACTTGTTGGTCCCGGCGGTGGAAAACGCGGTTGGCGGCAATGCTTTTCGCCCGGGGGACGTGCTGCGCAGCCGCGCCGGGCTCACGGTGGAAATCGGCAACACCGATGCCGAAGGCCGTCTTGTCCTCGCCGATGCGCTGGCCAAGGCGGGCGCGGCCAAGCCCGATCTTATCATCGATTTCGCCACGCTTACCGGGGCCGCCCGGGTCGCGCTGGGGCCTGACCTGCCTGCGCTGCTGGCGCGCAACGACGCTACGGCGGCAGCGCTGATGGCCGCGGGGGATGCGCATGACGATCCGTGCTGGCGCTTGCCGCTCCACGGCTCCTACAAGGAATGGCTGAAATCCGACATCGCCGATCTCAACAATGCCCCCAGCAACGGCTTTGCCGGGGCCAGCGTGGCGGCATTGTTCCTTGACCGCTTTGTGCCGGATGGGATCGACTGGGCACATTTCGATACGTTTGCATGGCGCCCCGCGGCCAGGCCCGGCCGACCAAAGGGCGGCGATGCGCTAGGCCTGCGCGCTGCCTGGCACATGTTGCAGGCGCGCTATGGCGTATCGGCCCGGGTGTGACAATTTGTCCCGAACGGTCCGGTCAACTTGCCTGAAACCGCTTCCCGGTATAAGCGCCCGCCTTCGAGTTCGAGAGGGGTCGTCGACGGTTTGAACGATTTTGCCGCCATCTCCGCGCCGGGCGTCAGCTTTGCGTTGTCCGGACCAAGCGCAAAGCTGGATCCGCGCCGCCTTCCGGTGCGGGGCGATCTTGCACACATCCGTCTCGCCGGAAACGTGTTCGTACCGCACTACGTGGTGCCGATGCCGTATCTGGTGAACGGTGTCGGCGCTGATCTGCGCGCAGCCGGCCGGGCTGATGGCGAACTGATCACCCATCTGCCAACCGGCACGCTGTTCAACGTGCTCGACCTGTCCGGCGGTTGGGCCTGGGGCCAGGTTGGCGATGACGGCGTCGTCGGCTACGTGCCGATCGACGGCATCCACCCGGCGGAGTAAGCGCATGGCGAACAGCGTCTTCATCGACGGTGCAGTTGGGACAACCGGGCTGGAAATTGCCGAGCGGCTGTCCGGCCGCGCGGAATTCACCCTCATCACCCTGTCGGACGATCGTCGCAAGAACGATGACGCGCGATCTGAGGCGCTGAATGCGGCGGATTTCGTCATCCTGTGCCTGCCTGACGATGCGGCCGTCGCAGCCGTCGCAATGATCCAGAACAAGACCACGCGGGTGATCGACGCGTCGACCGCGCACCGCGTTGCCGCGGGGTGGATTTATGGATTTCCGGAAGTCGTCGGCCGGGCCGCTGTCGCCGGGGCGACGCGAGTCGCCAATCCGGGCTGCTACCCCACCGGGTTCATCGGGCTGGTCGCACCGCTGGTTCGCGCCGGACTGCTACCCGCAGACTGGGCGTACAGCTGCAACGCCGTCTCTGGCTATTCCGGTGGGGGCAAGCCGTTGATCGAACGCTTCGAAGCCGATCCGGATATCGCGTTCCGGGCGTATGGCCTTGGCCTTGGCCACAAGCATGTTGGCGAAATGCAGCGGCTTTGCGGTCTTGCAGTGCCGCCAATGTTCTCGCCCTCGGTGATCCCGGCGCATCGCGGCATGGTGGTCGATGTACCCGTGCCGCTTGCCGCCCTGCCCGGCGCCGGAACGGCGGACCAGTTGCGGGCGGCGTTGACCGAGTTCTATGCCGAAGCCCCCCTGGTCCGCGTCCATGCCGATACTCCCGACGAATTGCTGCTGCGCCGCTCGTCCACGCCGTGGGACACATTGGACCTGTACGTATTCGGTGCGAAGGACGGCAGTCAGGCCCGGCTCGTTGCGGTGCTGGACAACCTTGGCAAGGGCGCCAGCGGGGCCGCGGTGCAAACCCTCAACCTGATGGCGGAGCTGCCCGAAACCGCCGGTTTGCGCGTCTGATCGGCACAAGCGGCGCGGGTCAGCAGGACGGTCGTGCCCGCATTTTGCGCAGCCCCTGCCCAAAATGAATGCACCATCGGCGTTTCGCTGTCAGCGCCGGTTTTGCGGGCCGCCCGACAGCGGCCTGAAACAAACCATTTACGCCCTTTTCGATCCCGCTGCGTTGGCCTAGGCAATCATATCGGTCTCTGGCACGATTCTTGATCTGTGCTTTGTGACATCGATGACAAGACATTTTGGACATCCGGCGCCACTGCTTTTGCGCGCGCCGGACTGACGCAGGGGTCTGAAGGACGTGAAAAAGATCGAAGCGATCATCAAGCCGTTCAAGCTGGATGAGGTGAAGGAAGCGCTGCACGAAGTGGGCGTGTCCGGAATCACCGTGACCGAGGCCAAAGGATTCGGACGCCAGAAGGGACATACCGAACTGTATCGCGGCGCGGAATACGTCGTCGATTTCCTGCCCAAGGTGAAACTCGAAGTTGTCGTGAGCGACGAGCTCGCCGGCCGGGTGGTCGAAGCCATCGCGGCGGCGGCGCAAACCGGCCGCATTGGCGACGGCAAGATTTTCGTGATGCCGGTTGAAAGCGCGCTGCGCATCCGCACCGGCGAGCGGGACGACGCCGCCATCTAGGCAGGCGCGTTCGGAAAAAACGCTAAATACCAAGCTCGACAGGGTTTCCAGGGAACGGGGTGCTACCCGGCCGGGAAAAAAATGCAGAAAAAGGGATCATGCATGACCAAGGCAAGTGACGTCATCAAGCGCATCAAGGACGAGGAAATCCAGTGGGTCGACCTGCGCTTCACCGACCCGAAGGGCAAGTGGCAGCACCTTACCATGGTCGCCTCGGTGCTCGGCGACACAGAACTTGAAGATGGCCTGATGTTCGACGGTTCGTCGATCGAAGGGTGGAAGGCGATCAACGAATCGGACATGATCCTCAAGCCCGATCTCGATGCGATCTACACCGATCCGTTCTCGGCCACGCCGATGCTGATCATCTGCTGCGACATTGTCGAACCGTCCAGCGGCGAACTCTATTCGCGCGATCCGCGCTCGACTGCAAAGCGCGCCGAAGCATTCGTCAAGACCTCGGGCACGGGCGACACTGTCTACGTCGGCCCCGAAGCCGAATTCTTCGTGTTCGATGACGTCAAGTTCTACGACGGCTATGACGGCAACGGGTTCAGGATCGATGATATCGAGCTGCCCACCAACGGCAACCGCGATTACGAAGCCGGCAACCTCGGCCACCGTCCGCGGGCGAAGGGCGGGTACTTCCCGGTCGCGCCGGTCGACAGCCTGGTCGATGTCCGCGCCGAGATGGTCTCGACCATGCTCGAAATGGGCCTGCCGTGCGACAAGCACCACCACGAAGTGGCCTCGGCGCAGCACGAACTCGGCCTGACTTTCGGCACCCTGGTGCAGACGGCCGACCGCATGCAGGTTTACAAGTACGTCGTCCACCAGGTCGCCGCCGCCTATGGCAAGACGGCGACGTTCATGCCCAAGCCGATCAAGACCGACAACGGGTCGGGCATGCACACCCACATCTCGATCTGGGATGGCAGCAAGCCGCTGTTCGCCGGCAACGGCTATGCCGGTCTGTCGGACATGTGCCTGTACTTCATCGGCGGCGTGATCAAGCACGCCAAGGCGCTCAACGCCTTCACCAACCCGACCACCAACAGCTACAAGCGCCTGGTGCCGGGCTATGAAGCGCCGGTGCTGCTGGCCTACTCGGCCCGCAACCGCTCCGCCTCGTGCCGCATCCCCTACGGCGCCGGCAGCAAGGCCAAGCGCGTGGAGTTCCGTTTCCCCGACGCGATGGCCAACCCTTACCTGTGCTATGCAGCGCTGCTGATGGCCGGGCTCGACGGGATCAAGAACAAGATCCACCCGGGCGAAGCCATGGACAAGAACCTGTACGATCTGCCTCCGGCCGAACTCGCCGAAGTGCCGACCGTCTGCGGCTCGCTGCGCGAAGCGCTTGATTCGCTCTCGGCCGACCATGCCTTCCTGCTCGAAGGCGGCGTCTTCACCGCAGACCAGATCGAAGCCTACATCGAACTGAAGTGGCCCGAAGTGATGCGCTGGGAAACCACGCCGTCGGCGGTCGAATTCGACATGTACTACAGCGCCTGATCCGTCAGAGCCTGAATACGAAAGGGCGTCCCGGGCAACCGGGGCGCCTTTTCGTTGTGGGGGGTCGTCGGCGGTGCGACCCGCCCAAGCACCACCCCGCCCCCTGCCCCGCTTAAACAGCCACCCGAAGGTTTTGCACGCGGCGGGGCATCAGCAACGCGATGACCTGTTCCGGAGTCAGCGCGCGCCAGTACAGGTGGCCTTGGATCAGTTGGCACCCGGCGGCCTGCACCAGTTGCTGCTGCACCAGCGTCTCCACCCCTTCGGCAACCACTTTCATCCGCAGCGTCCGGCCCAGCGCCACGATCGCCCGCAAGATCGATTGCGCGTCGATGTCGCTCTCGATCCCCTGCACGAAGCTGCGGTCGATCTTGATCCGGTCGAACTGGAACGCGCGCAAGTAGGCGAGCGAGGAATACCCCGTGCCAAAATCGTCGAGAGCGATACGAAAGCCCATCTCCTGCAACTCGTCGAGCAGCTTCATCACCTGCTCCGACCGGTCCAGCAATACGCCCTCGGTAATCTCGAATGTGAACCGCGCCGGATCGATGCCTTCCTCGCGGATCAGCGCTTTCAGCTGCGGCATGAAATCGCGCGCGACCAACTGCACCGGCGACAGGTTTACCGAAATCTCCGAGGTGCCGAAGTCGTGGCTGTCGGCGAACACGCGGCGTAGCACCCAGTGACCCAACTGTGGCATAAGCCCGCACTGTTCGGCCGTGGGAACGAAGATTGCTGGTCCGATTTCGCCCCGCTCGCGGTGGTGCCAGCGCAGCAGCGCCTCGAAGCTGGCGATGGAACCGTCAGCCACGTTGACGATCGGCTGGTACACCATCGACAGGCCGTCCGCCGCGATCGCGCGGCGCAGTTCGATTTCCATGTCCTGGCGCCACCGGATCGTTGCGTCCGTGTCGCGGGTGAAGCGGCGATACCGCGCCCGCCCGCGCTGCTTGGCGCGGAACAGTGCAATGTCGGCGTTGCGCAGCAAGGTCTTGGGGTCCGCGCCTTGCTCGGGCGACCACGAAATCCCGCATGACGCCGTCACGATCAGGCTGTGCCCGAACACCAGGAACGGCTCGGCGAATGCAGCGATGATCTCCGCGCCCAGTTCGTCGGCAAAGTCGCGCCCGGCCAGCTGGCCCTCAGGGACACCCGGACGCAGCAACACAAACTCGTCGCTGGCCAGCCGGCCAAGCATGTCGTCCGGCCGCATGCGCTGGCGGATCCGGGCGACAACCTGCACCAGCAGGTCATCCCCGACATGGTGGCCGACGCTGTCGTTGACCGACTTGAAATGGTCCAGGTCGATATAGGCAAGGAAAACCTCGTTCGGTCTCCCGGGGCCCACTTCGGCAAGCAATGCGCTCAGCCGCTGCATCAGGTGCGTGCGATTGGGTAACCCCAGCATCGGGTCGTGCAACGCGTGATGCTGCGCCTGCGCCTCGCTCGCGGCCAATTCGCGCGCCAGCTGCAAAGCGTGCCGCACCATGAACGCGCAGGCGAACAGCACTGCGGCGAAAAACACCAGGTAGACCGCCAGCAGCGGCATCGTCCGGACCAGCACGATCGGGCCGACGGCGTTCGGTCGCTAGGACAGCCAGCCAAGGCCGCGTCCGCCATCATCGCGCAATTGAAAACTGTTGCGGTCGCGCTCCGTCGGGCTGGCTGCGTTGAACCGCAATTCGCGCAGTAACACGGCATTACTGATGTCGTTGAGCGTGGCCGGATCAAGGTACCGCAGCGTGACCATGTGATTTGGGGTGCGCTGCAGCAGCCGCGGCGTGGCATCCGGCGTGATGGAGATCACGGTCATCATCGCGGGCTTCCCCTGATAACGGACCAGCGCGCCCGACCAGCGGCTCAATGGGTAGCCTGCCCGGTTGATAGGCCAACGGGTCCCGTCGGCCAGCGGCGCCAGTCGGTCGACAATCCCGTCCATCGACCGGTTCGCCGTCAAATTCTGCAATTGCCGCCTTACCGCGGGCGCGATCGCATCGAAGCTGGTTGCTGGAGCGACCCGCCCGCGCTGCCAGCCTCTCAGCAGGGCTCCATCGGGGGTCACCAGAAACAGGCGGTCGGCATGGACCATGGTGGTCAGGAACTGCCCGAAATACAGATCCGCCCAGCGCGAATCGAGTGGACGGCCCTGCCCGCCCGCGGCGCGCATCGCATCGTCCCAGGTGAGCTGAACCGGCCCCGCAGCCGCAGCGGCCCGCAACGAGACCTGCAGATGATTCTGCAGCAAGCGCCGCTCGTTGGTGCGCGTCACCTCGTCAGCCGAGCGGGTTGCCTGCAACAACGCGCCCATCAGCACGCCGGAAAAGGAGAGGAGCGCAACGCAGGCAATCAGGATGACGCGGCCCATGCCGGCATCGGCGCGAATCCAACTGCGGAGGTGCGCCGCAAGCCTGCCGGGGAATACCATTGCGCGGCTATCGCCTCGCGAATGCCAATAACTGGTTAAGGGCGCCGAGCATGTTCCCCCGGAGGCCTCAGTAATCCTTACTTATTTTAACATCGACGCCCTGCCTGCCGATCGACGAAACGGTTGCCAGGATCGAAAGCCAGCGGGTGACCCGATATTCCAGCAGCGTCGCGTTATAGCCGCGCCCGTCGCTGACGATTTCCGCGTACAGCCGCCGGCTGATATACTTGCCCACCGCCACGCTCGTGCCGCGCCCCGTTGCGGTATCGGCTCCGACGATCCGCAGCCGGTCCAGACCGATGGCAGAGCGCAACTTATTGATCGGATCGAGCCCGCCGCCGCCGCGAAGACTGGCCAGCGCCGCGCCGATCTGCACTGCCTCCGGCGCGGAAATCTGCGTTATCGAACTGCCGAACAGCAGGCGCGACAGCAGCTCCTCCTCGGGCAGCGAAGGCACTGAGGTAAACGCAATCAGTGGGCTGAAGGCCGTGCCCGTAACCCTCACGGTGGCGGTCAGGCCGGTGATTTCGGCAGTTGCGGCGATGTCCAACCTGGGATCGGGGGGGCTGTTGCCATCGAAGTTGATGATCCCCTTTGTCATCTCGAACCGCTTTCCGGCAAATTCGTATCCACCGCGCACCAGGTCGGCGCGCCCCAGAATTCGCGGCGCTGCGGTGGTGCCGCGGATGCGCACATCAGCGCCCCATT
>JAZKDH010000054.1:0-11103 GCA_040387665.1 Pseudomonadota bacterium
TCACACTGGGGGTGTGGGGGTCGGAGGTTCGAATCCTCTCGTCCCGACCAAAATTTTCAGGACCCGCGCATTACACGCGCCTGTCACGGTCCAACATCCCAACCCCTTCATCGCGTAACCTATGGTGGCGCTGCGCCCTGCTGCAGGCTACGCTTGTTCCGATGGGGCGGCCAAGCCTGCCACGTCAGAGAATGGGAGTCGATGTCATGCTGGTACTTGAGCACCCGCTTTCACCGTATGCGCAGAAAGTGAAGATCGCGCTGCGCGAGAAGAATGTCCCGTTCGAGACTGCCGTTCCAGAGGGTCTGGGCGCAGGCAGCGAGGTTGGCCAGCAATCGATCGGGACGGTCCGAGGCGAGGTTCCGGTACTCATAGTCGAGGAGGGCAAGATCTTCGATTCGACGATCATCCTTGAATATATTGAGCAGCGGTGGCCGACGCCGCGCCTGCTTCCCGATAGCCCGTTTGCCTGCGCCCGCGCGCGGATGATCGAGGATGTGATGGATACGCATTTCGAAGCGATCAACTGGGGACTGATAGAGGTCAATTTCTTTGGCCGAGCAGACGGAGAGCTGAAGGACGTGCTCGTGGCGGCGGCGGGACGACAGCTCGCCGGGCTGTATGACTGGCTGGAAACGCAGCTCGATCCCTCGGGCTGGTTCAATGGGCCCGGGTTCGGATGGGCAGATCTATCCGTGATCCCGTATGTCAACTGCTCGGTCATGCTGGGATTTTCGCCCGTCGCGGGTTCTCGGGTGGAATCTTGGCTCGCCGCGGTCAACGCCCGGCCGAGCGTTGCACTCACCGCACAAGAAGCGCTCGCTGCCGTGCCCGAAGGCGATGCATTCAAACAGGCACTGCACACTCAGAAATGGCGGCGCGAATACCGCGATCATCGTCTGGAATGGATGATCAAGTCGGGCGGGATGTCTATCGTGCTGGACGGGTTGCAGCAGAACAACATCCGGTTTTCGGCCGAGGCCCTCGCGCGCACTTGAGATGCTTCGTACGCTGAAGGACCGGGGATTACGGTTGGCTGGGCACCGGGCGGGTTGCGCGGTCAACTGCGATGCCTGCTGTCAGGCCGTGGACGACCGTTGACAGCAGTACAGTGAACGCAACGGTGGCCCACAGCTCGTATTCGTTGACCAGTTCTGCGTGGTTTCCCGCGTAGGCAAGGTAATACAAGGAACCTATGCCCCGTACGCCATAGAAGGCGACCACGGTCCGCTCGCGATTCTTGAGAGCAGTTCCGTGCAGCGATGCCCACGCCGCGAGTGGACGGATGACAAACACAAGGGCCACGGCAATTCCGGCATGAACAGCGGAGAAATGCGGCCACAGCGCGGGTAACGCAGCGCCCAGTCCCACGAGCAGGATCGCCGTAAGCGCATGTTCCAGGGCCTCGGAGAAATCATGGAGTCGGCGGTGATAAGCATGACCGCTTTCCGACCTGCGGAGCGTCAACCCCGCGGCGAATGCGGCGATGAACCCATACCCTTCGGCCAGCTCTGTTAGGCCGTAAGCGAGAAGCACCCCGGCCAGCGCGATCACCCCCGATGCCGTTTCCGCCAAAGCATTGCCGCGGGGCCATCGGAACAGTAGCCTGCCAAGTAACCAGCCAACCGCCGCCCCGAGCATCACTCCCACGGTGATGCGATAGGCGACATCAAGCATCAGCCATTCCGCAACCAAGCCAACCGTGAATCCGCCCGCCGCGACCACCGCGATTCCCAAGTGGACGAACGGAAATGCAAGCCCGTCGTTCAGTCCCGCCTCGGTGGTCAGAGCATAGCGCACCGGATGCTCGCCGCCCTCATGCGGCGGGCCGACCTGCACATCGCCTGCCAGCACGGGATCCGTGGGCGCCAGTATCGCACCCAGCAGCAAGCCGCCAGCCAGCGTCATTCCTGCGAGCGACCACCCCACGACCGTAATCGCCAGGATCGTCAGCGGCATCGCGATGACGAGCAGGCGCTGCGTGGGCAGTCGGACTGCGCGGCTGGGAATGCGATCGATCCGCAGTCCTGTGCCGAACAGACCCACGATCACGCAAAATTCGCTGGTCAATTCCCAGATGCGCGGAGAGGCAACCGGATCGAGCGGGGGCATGCCCGGCATCAAGGTGAATGCGCACAGCCCGAACACGATCAATAATGCCGACGTCGCTGGTTCCCGTCCGGACAGGAACCTGGGAACCCAGAAGGCAAGTACGATGCTTGCGCCCAGGGCAATCAGTACCAGATGGTATGTGTCGAAGCCGTACAAATTGGTCCCTTGGCACCAATGGCAGGCGCTGCTGTGAAACAACACGCGCGCCGCTGCGTTCCGAAAAGATATGTCAGCGTACCGAATCCGCGTCTTGGCGGTGTGCGCGAAAAGCACGTCACGCGGTGCGTGCGGACCAAGCAGTCTTCCGTTGGTTCGCGCACCGAGCGCGACAAAAAACAACTTCCGGCCTAAAGATCGCGCTTGCGCCGGGTGGAATGGACCTGTTCAAACGGAGCGCAAGCCTCCCGTACCGACGGAAAGGCCTCAGCATGATGTTGGCTGGGGAAAAAGGAGCACACGTGACCGTCCAGCAGGATTTCGGCGCATTTTCGATGCAGCTGCAGAACGACGGGGTCGCGCTCGTGACGTTTTCCCGTCCCCCGGTGAATGCCGTATCCTTGTCGGTCTATCAGGATATCGGACGGTTTGCCGATCATGTCGCAGGGGAGGACCGCATCCGCGTGATCATCATCACTGCGCCCGACGATGCGCGTGCGTGGTGCGGCGGAGCGGACCTTCACGAGTTCAAGGGCATGACTGCCGCCAAGCGCAAGGAACGTTACGCCATCATCAACCAGCTGCTTCCGCGCTTCCACGGTATCGATCGCCCGATGATCGCCGCGATCACCGGGGCGACGGTCGGAGTCGGCGTGATGCTCGCGGGCATGTGCGATCTGCGCATCGTAAGCGAGGATGCGCGTTTTTCCTGCCCGGAAGTTGATTATGGGTTGATCGGAGGCAGCGCCGGGCTGTTCGCGACGTTACGCATGCCCGAGGCGAAAGTGCGCGAGATGCTTTACACCGGCCGGGCCTTTACGGCCCGCGAGCTGGAGCCCACCGGGTTGTTCAACTATGTCGTGCCGCGCGCCGCGGTTCTGCCGATAGCATTGGACATGGCACGGCAGATCGCCCGCAAAAGCATGCCCACGCTGCGGGCGCGAAAGCTCGCGTCGCTGACCTGGGAAGGGACCGAGTGGATGGACGCGTATCTGGAGGCGCAGGAGATCTCCTCGGCGCTGGTCGAGCATCCCGAGAGCGAGGCGGCGGTGCTTGCAGCGCTGGACCGCGGCCGGAAGCGGCCAAGGGGATAACTTCCGAAATTTCCTACTTGAACCAATTTGGTTATCAGCTTCGTCTTTGCATGATGGAGCATCTGGATCATGGGAATTTTCGACTCGTTCTTGGGACCACTTACGTCGATTATCGACAAGATCATCCCCGACCCGAAAATGCGCGACGCCGCAAAACTCGAACTGCTGAAACTTCAGGGCTCGCAGGAGCTTGACCTTTTGCGCACGCAGCTTTCGGCAATTGTCGCGGAGGCCAATTCGGCGGACCCCTGGACCAGTCGGGCACGGCCGAGCTTTCTGTACATGATGTACATGATGATCCTGTTTTCCGTGCCGATGGGTGTCATCGCCGCGTTCAGACCCGAAGCAGCGTTCGCGATCGGCAAGGGCATGACGGCTTATCTGAACGGGTTGCCGGAACCGCTCTATGCACTGTTCGGAACCGGGTACCTGGGCTACACAGCGGCGCGCCAATGGGGCAAGGCGAAGGGACTGGAGAAGTAGGTACTGCTCTTGCGCTGCCGCTTCACGATTATAATGCTGCGGTGTCAGCGCGAAGGGGAAGCCATGTCGACGAATACGGTCTACGTCCTGAACGGACCGAACCTTAACCTGCTCGGCACGCGCGAACCCGAAATTTACGGAGCGGCCACGCTTGATGACATCGGCGCGATGCTGGCGGAGCGGGCCGCCGCTCTGGGGCTGGAAGTGGACATGCGCCAGTCGAACCACGAAGGGCACCTAGTGGACTGGTTGCACGAAGCGGCGGCCGATGGCGCGCGCGCGGTGTTGCTGAACGCCGGGGCCTTCACCCACACCAGCGTGGCGCTTTACGATGCGATCAAGGCAGTGCGCACACCCGTGATCGAGGTGCACCTGTCCAATCCCCATGCGCGCGAAAGCTTCCGCCATCGCAGTTACGTCGGCATGGCAGCCAAGGCGACGATCGCCGGACTGGGTCCCCAAAGTTACCTTCTTGGTCTCGAAGCCGCCGCCAAACTATAGCAGAAGTGCGGATAACAGGACGGTTAGCCCTTGCCAGTGCCCATCCAGCAGCGATACGGGGCGGCCACAGACAAAACAGAGGTTCGAATGGGTGACACCCCGGGCGCAAGCAGTTCCAGCAGGGACGGTGGAGACATGAACATCGACAGTAAACTTGTCCGCGAACTGGCCAAGTTGCTGGCGGACACCGGCCTTTCGGAAATTGAAGTGGAAGACGGAGATCGCAGGATCCGCGTGGCCCGGCAGTTCGCCGCTGCCGCCCCGGTTGCCGCCGTCGCCACTCCGGCAGCGCCCTCGCCCGCCCCGGCGGAGCCCGCGCCGCCCCCCGCTCCCGTTGATGCCGTCCCTTCGCCAATGGTTGGCACGGTCTATCTCGCTGCGGAACCGGGCGTGCCGAACTTCATCGAAATAGGAAAGTCGGTGAAAGTCGGGGACACGCTTGTCATCGTCGAAGCGATGAAAGTCATGAACCCCATCGTGGCACCCAAGGCAGGTACGATCCAGTCCATCCTGGTCGAGAATGCGCAGCCGGTCGAATACGGCCAGCCGCTTGTCGTGATCGGCTGAGGCGATGGCAATCCGCCGGCTGCTGATCGCCAACCGCGGCGAGATCGCGCTGCGCATTCATCGCGCCGCGCACGAAATGGGCATCGAAACCGTGGCGGTGCACTCCACTGCCGACGCTGACGCAATGCACGTCCGGCTCGCGGATCATGCGGTGTGCGTTGGCCCGCCTGCCGCCCGAGACAGCTACCTGAACGTCGCCGCAATCATCTCTGCCGCGGAAATCACGCACGCTGATGCCATTCATCCAGGCTATGGCTTCCTGTCGGAAAATGCCAAGTTCGCCGAGATCGTCGAAGCGCACGACATCACCTGGATCGGCCCCAAGCCCGAGCACATTCGGACCATGGGCGACAAAGTGGAGGCCAAGCGTACCGCCGGCGCGCTCGGCCTTCCGCTCGTTCCGGGGTCGGATGGGGCCGTCAGCGAAATCGCCCTAGCCCGCCAGATCGCCGAGCAGATCGGTTACCCCGTGATCATCAAGGCCGCCTCTGGCGGCGGTGGCCGCGGGATGAAAGTCTGCACCGGCCCTGACGACCTTGAAACGCTGATGCAGCAAGCAGGGTCAGAGGCGAAGGCTGCGTTTGGGGACGCCACCGTTTACATCGAGAAATACCTCGGCAATCCCCGCCATATCGAGTTCCAGATCTTCGGCGACGGCAACGGCAATGCAATTCACCTCGGCGAGCGAGACTGCTCGCTGCAGCGACGCCACCAGAAGGTGCTGGAAGAGGCCCCCTCGCCGGTGATCTCATCCGACGAACGCGATCGGATGGGCAAGATTGTGTCCGATGCGATGGCCGGCATGGGCTACCGCGGGGCCGGCACGATCGAGTTCCTGTGGGAAAACGGCGAGTTCTACTTCATCGAAATGAACACCCGCCTGCAGGTCGAACATCCCGTGACGGAGGCGATCACTGGGGTCGATCTGGTCAGGGAACAGATCCGCATTGCCGACGGGCTCCCGCTGTCGGTCACTCAAGCCGACATCGAATTCAAGGGGCACGCGATCGAGTGCCGGATCAATGCGGAAGACCCCTGGAATTTCACCCCCTCGCCTGGCGAGGTAACCTCGTACCATGCGGCTGGCGGCATGCATGTCCGCGTCGATTCCGGGCTTTACGCCGGCTACAGGATTCCGCCGTACTACGATTCCATGATTGCCAAGCTGATCGTTTATGGACGGACGCGCGAAGGCTGCATCATGCGGCTAAAACGCGCGCTTGAAGAAATGGTGATCGGCGGACCCAAGACTTCGATCCCGCTGCATCAGGCCTTGCTCAAGGAGCCTGACTTCCTGAGCGGCGATTACACCATCAAGTGGCTTGAAGACTGGCTGGCACGGCGCGACATCTGATCGTTCGCGCGTCGGCCAAATCGCTAGATTTCCAGGGGCACGCCCGGCAGCTGCTTTGCAGTGCGAATGGTAAGTGACGTCTTGACGCTCGCGACATTTGGCGCGGGCGTCAGCTTGCTCGTCAGGAATTCCTGGAAGGCTTGCAAATCCCGGCTGACGATCTTCAGAATGAAGTCGATTTCGCCGTTCAACATGTGGCATTCGCGGACTTCCGGCAGCCCCTTCATGTGGCTTTCAAATTGCCGAAGCGCGACTTCAGCCTGACTTTTTAACGAAACCAGCGCGAACACCGTTATCGCAAAGCCCAGCTTGGCGGCGTCGAGTTCGGCGTGATAGCCTTTGATGATCCCGGCATCCTCGAGCGCGCGAACCCGGCGTAGGCACGGCGGAGCGGTAAGGCCCACGCGCGCCGCAAGCTCCACATTGGTGACGCGTCCTTCATCCTGCAATTCTGCCAGCAGGCGGCGGTCGATCGGGTCAAGGTTGGCCATCTGCCGGTTCCATCAAGCTACCGAAATGCGTCGTGAACTTACTGGAGCGCGCTTCGCGACCCGTGTTACCACAACAATCGTTGGCGGGGGTTACCCTTTCTATAATTTTATTATGCCATGGCGCAATCGTGCCGCTTTGCGACGCACAATTTTGCGCATGAGCAGAAATTGTAACACGCTGCTAAGTCCTTGTGGTCCACAGGACCACTACGCAATTCCACTTTCGCCCAACCGGAGAACCGATGCACATCGACGATCGCCTAGCTACGGTGCTGAATGCGCGCACCGACGGCCGGGTTGCGATGCGCATCCAGTACCGGCAACTGCTTGATCTTGTCGGCACCAGCGCGGCGGAGGCCCGGGGCGATCTGATGGACGCGGCCCATATCCGGTTGAATGAACTAGCGGCGCTCATCCCGCCGGACGAACGGGCGCGGATGCTGGCTGAGCCGGGCGTGCGGCTGCGCAATCCACGGCTCGTGGTGGACTTGGCCGGCGATCACCCTTCCGTTGCCCTCGCGGCGATTCGAGGAGCGCGGCTTGCTGAAGAGCAATGGCTCGATCTGGTTCCAGCACTGCCGCTCGCCTCGCGGGGACTGCTCCGGCACCGGCGCGACCTTGGGCCAGCGGTCGAGGCACGGCTGGAACAGCTGGGCATCACCGACCGCGCCCTGCCCGGCGTCGACGCGGGCGACCCCAGCCAGCCAGCGCCGGACATTGCCGAACCGCGCCTGGCGGGCGGCAACATTCTTCGGCTGGCCCCGCGCGACGAGGGCGCAGCCGCCGCTGCTGCTATCCAGCGCCCATTTTCTGGCCCGGCAGCGGACGAGGTCGACGGCATTGGCGCGATCGTCCGCCGGATCGAAGCCTTTTGCAAGAACCGCGAGACCTCCGAGGGACTTCGTTCGGCCCACGATGCGCCGCGACTTCCGCTGGGGGAGAACGACGATGACGACGAAGCGGGCCAGCGCCGCATCGTTCAAGCATTCTCATTTGCCACCGACGCAGCCGGTCGTATCGGCTGGGCAGATGTCTCAGTGGCCGGGATGGTGGGGGGACTTCTGCTGACCGCAATCCGCGAGCTGGACGAGGCAGAGACACCGTTGGACGAGCTGTTCAGGCGCCGGCTGCCGATCCGGGCCGCGGTAGCGGAGCTGGACGGCGCGCCGCCTATTGCCGGACCATGGCAGATCGACGCTGGCCCCGAGTTCGACGAGGCGGGCCATTTCATCGGTTATGTCGGCCGGTTTCGGAGGCCATCGACGTCCGACGGTCATCAGGCGCCTGGCGCGGAGGCAGACCGGATACGTCAGATTCTCCACGAACTGCGCACTCCGGTCAACGCGATACAGGGCTTTGCGGAAATGATTCACCAGCAGCTGTTCGGCGTTGCTCCGCACGAATACCGGGCGCTTGCCGCCAGCATTGCCGCTGACGCTGCGCGCATGCTGGCAGGGTTTGAGGAACTTGATCGGCTAGCCCGGCTCGACAGCGGCGCGCTCGAACTGAACGCCGGGGAAAGCGATATTGCAACGATCGTCGCAGGCATTGTCCATCAGCTTGAGGCCCACACCGGACCGCGCGGGAGCGGCTTTGAGCTTGTCGCGGACGAGGGCGTGCTGATCGTACCGCTCGCCCCGGAAGAGGCCGAGCGGTTTTCCTGGCGGCTGCTTGGTACCTTGGCGGGCGCGACCGCTCCCGGCGAGACGATCAGGCTGGAACTGCGGCGTGTAATGCTGTTCGGGGGGCTGCCTGCCATCGAACTCGAAGCGAGATTGCCTAGTGCCCTCGCCCGGCTGGAAGACCCGTTCGACGCGGCCCCGCCCGAAACGGACCAAGCCGTGAACACCGGCATGTTCGGCAGCGGGTTTGCTCTTCGGCTCTCCGCCGCCGAAGCCCGTGCGGGCGGCGGCAAACTCGAGATCGGAGCGGGAACGCTGCGCTTGACCCTGCCCGCCAAGGTGCCCGGTCCACAGATCGGCGGCCCGAACCATGCGGCAATCACGCGCTGATAATGCCCGAGCGGCCGGGCCAGATCCGGCCGCAAGGCGGGCGCATCACTGACGTTCCGGCTGCGTCTGACCTTATCCGCTTTCATACGCAGTTCGGCCAGCGGATTCGACTGGCGCCCGCCGCTGCGCGTCAACGGCACGCTTGATTCGCTGTCGCGCCTGCAAGAATTCAGACGTTCTGCGAAGTGTACGGTGTTGCGCCCGTTTACCTGACGAATTTTCCCATCGCTACGCGATGCTGCGCGGCAACGGCATGCCAATCGAAACATCGTTCCGTTCGGGCTTCGATTACACCAAACCGAGGGAATCCCGGTGCTGGTGTTTGCGTTGCACAGCCCGTCGTTCCAGCCAGGCCATACACCGTGCGTCCGCTGTGAAACCGATGTGGGCGCTTTTATGACTGGTGGCGGACAGTTTTTTCGCTGTTGGCGACGCAAAACGTTCGCCCCGCAACCGTCGCGCAGATCAAGGCCGCAGCAGAGCTTGCCTAATGTCGCGCGGCAGAGTACCGGGCATCCGTCCGACGCACAGCGGCGGACAATGGTGGCAGCTGCCCGGTGGCACGGGCCTGTAGCTCAGCGGTTAGAGCTGGCCGCTCATAACGGCTAGGTCGCGGGTTCGAATCCTGCCGGGCCCACCAACACAGCTGCCAGCCGGCATGTCCGGCCCGGTCGGGGAGTAGCGCAGCCTGGTAGCGCATCTGGTTTGGGACCAGAGGGTCGCAGGTTCGAATCCTGTCTCCCCGACCAACGGCGGCTTGTGAAGTGAAAGCAGCTTTTACCATTGATGGTGCCCGATGGGCGGCCGGGCGCACGGCGGGCTGGCATGTTGACCCGCGCGGCGAAAATCGCGATAGGGCAAATCTCGGCGGGCAAACCCGCGCCGGGCGCTTAGCTCAGTTGGTAGAGCATCTCGTTTACACCGAGAGGGTCGGCGGTTCGAGCCCGTCAGCGCCCACCATCCTTCCGCCATCGTGGCAGTGCTGCGGGACCCCGGGCTTGCGACGCGGGAAGCCGGCCTGTAGAGGCGGCGGCAACTTTCTCATTACGCTTAATCCCCAGAGGAATCCCGATGGCCGCGCAATACGCTTACGTCATGAAGGACATGACGAAGACTTTCCCTGGTGCCTCCAAGCCGGTGTTGAACAACATCAGCCTGCAGTTCTATCAAGGCGCCAAGATCGGGATCGTCGGCCCCAATGGCGCCGGCAAGTCCACCCTGATCAAGATCATGGCCGGAGTGGACCGGGAATACACTGGCGAGGCCTGGCCGGGCGAGAACATCACAGTCGGGTATCTGGAACAGGAACCGCAGCTCGATACGAGCAAGACCGTGCTCGAAAACGTCAAGGACGGGGCGCGCCAGACGGCTGATCTGGTGGACCGGTTCAACGAAATCTCCAACATCATGGCCGATCCGCCGGAAGACGCCGATTTCGATGCGCTGATGGAGGAAATGGGCGATCTGCAGGGCAAGATCGACGCGGTTGACGGCTGGACGCTCGACAACCAGCTGGAAATAGCGATGGAAGCCTTGCGCTGCCCGCCCGGCGACTGGAGCGTGGAAAGCCTGTCCGGCGGCGAGAAGCGCCGTATCGCGCTGACGCGGCTGCTGATCCAGAAGCCCGACATCCTGCTGCTTGACGAACCGACCAACCACCTTGATGCCGAATCGGTCGAATGGCTGGAAAACCACCTGAAGGAATACGCCGGCGCGGTGCTGATGATCACCCACGACCGCTATTTCCTCGACAACGTGGTCGGCTGGATTCTCGAGCTCGATCGCGGAAAGTACTTTCCCTACGAAGGCAATTATTCGACCTATCTTGAGAAGAAGTCCAAGCGGCTCGATCAGGAAGAGCGCGAGGAAAGCGGCAAGCAGAAAGCGCTCAGCCGTGAGCTGGAATGGATCCGCCAGACCCCAGCCGCGCGCCAGACGAAAAGCAAGGCGCGTATCCGCAAGTTCGAGGAACTGCAGAACGCGCAGGACAACCGCGCCGTGAGCAAGGCCCAGATCGTCATCCAGGTGCCCGAACGGCTGGGCGGCAAGGTGATCGAGATCAATAACGTCTCGAAGGCCTATGGCGACAAACTCCTGTTCGAGGACCTGTCATTCACGCTGCCGCCGGGCGGCATCGTCGGCGTGATCGGGCCGAACGGCGCGGGCAAGTCCACGCTGTTCAAGCTGCTGACCGGCAAGGAGCAGCCCGACAGCGGCTCGATCGAAATGGGCTCGACTGTGCGGCTTGGCTTTGTCGATCAGAGCCGCGATGATCTGAACCCCAAGAACAACGTCTGGCAGGAAATCTCCGACGGGCTCGACTACATGACCGT
>JAZKDH010000055.1:0-28264 GCA_040387665.1 Pseudomonadota bacterium
CTGCCAGCGCAGTACCCGCATCGGCGTAAACCTTGCTCATCCATCCTCCACGATAACCCTTTCGGGTATTCCGATCATGTCCGGGTCTACCCGAGCGTAGGGCCGCTGTCATCACCGCCGCATGCTGGCCGCGCCGGATTGCCGGCGCAAACGGACCAATACCATTATGCAGTCGCGCATAATTGATCGAGATCAGCGCGGCCTTCATGGTAGGATGGCCTTATAGGACGCGACGTAAAGGAGAAAAGGCCGATGCGCTCTGTTCTGGTTCACACCGATTCCAGCCCGGCCGGAACGGTCAGAATCGAAACCGCCCTGTCGCTTGCCAGGGCGGTGGGCGGGCATGTCACCCTGTTGGTCGATACCCCGATCGGCCGTTATGTCGCCGTGGATGCGATGGGCGGGGGGACCGTGGCCGCGGCTGCGATGAAAGAGGCAATTGCCCAAGATGACGCATTCGCCCGCGAGCTGGACGCCCGAGTAGCGCGCGGCGACGTTCCGTGCGACGTGCTGCGGGCCGAAGCCGAACCGGTCGATGCCGTGTCGGAGGCGGCCCGGCTGGCCGATGTGGTGATCGTGGCCCGGCGCGAGGCATTGGCGGGCGATCTCCCGCTGGCAACGCGTGCGCCGGTGCTGGCGGTGAACGACGATGCGCCGCTGTGCTTCCCGCTGGCCCGGGCGGCCCTTGCCTGGGATGGCAGCAGCGAAGCGGCCTATGCGCTGCGCTGCGCCATACCGCTGCTGGCCGGCTGTGGCGACGTGACCGTGTTGACCGTGGAAGACGCGCCAGACGGTTTTCCGGCCACCGAAGCGGTGACTTACCTGTCTCGCCAAGGGATCAGGGCGGAATTGCAGGTTTTGCAGCGGGCAGGCGCGATTGAACAGATGCTGGCACGCGGGGTGGCGCAGATCGAACCTGAGCTGCTGGTGATGGGGGCGTTCAAGCACAGCCGCCTGCGCGAGTTCCTGTTCGGCGGGGTGACGCGGCACTTTCTCGACGAGCCGACTGGGCCGGCACTGCTTCTGGCGCATTGAGGAGCACTGGCGAGCGAATTGACGCTGGCTGTCGATAAGCTATCCCGGTGCCGTAATCACTGGGAGAATAGCCATGAAGACCGCCATTCTTGGAGCGTCCTTGATCACCATGTTGGCGGCAGCGGCCCCCGGCTCGGCAGAACCGCGCCCCGTTGCCGCTGCTGTCGGTCCTGCGGTGTCGACGTACGCCCGTGCCGTGGCCGATCCGCTACGCAGTGCGGAGCATCGCGCGTTCGACGAATCCCGCAGGCCCGGAGACGTGTTGGCGTTCGCGCAGATCAAGCGCGGCGAAACCGTAGCCGATTTTGGCGCGGGGAGCGGGTATTACAGCGAGCTTATCGCATCGGCGGTCGGACCGACCGGGCAGGTCATCGCATTGACGCCGCCCAAATACTACAAGCCCGAAGGCTGGACCAAGCTTCGCGCGGCGCATGCGAACGTCAACCTGATTGTTTCGGACAATGCCGACCTGGCGCCGCGTAGCGTCGATGCGATTTTCTCACATTTGGTGTTCCATGACCTGTTCGTGCCCGGGAGCGATCCGCGGCCAGTGCTGGCCAACTGGTACGCTGCCGTGAAGCCGGGCGGCCGAGTGATCATTGCCGATCATCGCGGCCCAGCCGGCGATACCAGCGCGATCGCCGGAACGCTGCACCGGATCGACCCGGCGGCCGCAACTGCGGCGATGGTCGGCGCAGGGTTCGTTGCGGATGGGAGCAGCACTGCGCTGCAGCGCAGCGAAGATGACCAAGCACGCAACGTTTTTGACCCTGAGATACGCGGAAAGACGGATCGATTTATATTGCTGTTCCGCCGCCCATAGGGGTTTTGACGCAAGCAGTTGCATTTGGCGCAATCGAAATCGCGCATTTCGCACTTGCAGAATAAATCCGATAAATGCATACAGACCGTGCCTTTCAGGCATCCTCTCCCAAAACTTCAAAGGCCCGGTCGGCAACGACCGGGCCCTTTTTTTTGGTCGGCTGTCGGTGGCCAGCAGCAGGGGATCGAACGCAACCCCCCGGCGTTGGGAACAGCATCCCCTTTGCAAGTGGCGTGGCCGTCACTAGCTCTGGGGGGAACAGGCCAACAGGAGCCTGACAGCGACGGAAAGACCAGAATGGCTGACGCAGGCGCAGGCATTACCGATCGAGACGTGACCGACCGCTCGGCGCGGTTGCAGGTTGCTGCGGCCCGCCAGGAAGAAAGCGGGCATGGTATCGCCCGCCTGCCCAAGATGGCCATGGCCGAGATCGGCGTGACCGAGGGCGACGTGATCGAGATCGAGGGCAAGCGGTTGACCGCGGCCCGCGCGGTGCTGGCCTATCCCGAAGACGAAAGCCTGCAGGTTATCCGGCTGGATGGCTTGCAACGGGCGAACGCGGACGTCGGCTCGGGCGAACATGTGACCATCCGCAAGGGCGAATCGCGACCGGCGCAGCGCGTCATTTTTGCTCCTGCGCAGAAGGATATGCGGCTGCAGGGACCGGCCCAGGCGCTCAAGCGTAACTTTTTCCAGCGCCCGCTTTTGGCCGGCGACCTGGTGGCTACGTCCGGGCAGCAGCAGGTGCGCGACATGCCGCCGCAGATCGCTCGGATGTTCAACGCTCCCGCCTATGCCCTGACCCAGATCCGGCTGTCGGTCGTGTCGACAGTGCCCAAGGGCATCGTCCATATCGACGAGAACACCGAAGTCGAATTGCGCGAGGAGTTCGAGGAGCCCCGCACCAGCCGCGCTGACGTGAATTACGACGATGTCGGCGGGATGGGAGACACCATCCGCCAGTTGCGTGAAATGGTGGAACTACCGCTGCGCTATCCCGAGTTGTTTATCCGGCTGGGCGTCGATCCCCCGCGCGGAGTTCTGCTTCACGGCCCGCCGGGTACCGGCAAGACGCGGCTGGCTCGCGCGGTGGCCAGTGAAAGCGATGCCGCGTTCTTTACCATCAACGGACCCGAGATCATGGGTTCGGCATATGGTGAAAGCGAAAAGCGACTGCGCGAGATCTTCGAGGAAGCCGCCAAGAGCGCGCCCTCGATCGTGTTCATTGACGAGATCGATTCGATCGCGCCCAAGCGCACCGAGGTCCACGGGGAGGCAGAGAAGCGGCTGGTCGCGCAACTGCTGACGCTGATGGACGGGCTGCAGGCGCGGTCCAACATGGTGGTGATCGCAGCGACCAACCGTCCGGATGCCATCGACGAAGCGCTTCGCCGGCCTGGACGGTTCGACCGGGAAATCGTGATCGGCGTTCCGGACGAGAAAGGTCGGCGCGAGATTTTGGGCATTCACACGCGCGGCATGCCGCTGGCAATGGGTGTCGAACTGGACGAACTTGCGCGGACGACGCATGGGTTCGTCGGCGCGGACGTCGCGGCACTCGCGCGCGAGGCCGCGATCGAGGCGGTGCGGCGGATCATGCCGCAGCTCGATCTGGAGGCGCGCACTATTCCGCAGCACGTCCTCGACAGCCTGTCGGTCACGCGCGACGATTTTCTGGAAGCACTCAAGCGCGTCCAGCCGTCGGCCATGCGCGAGGTGATGGTGCAGGTGCCGAATATCGGCTGGTCGGACGTGGGCGGATTGGGCGACGCGCAGGAGCGCCTGCGCGAAGGGGTCGAGCTGCCGCTCAAGAACCCGGAAGCATTCCACCGGCTGGGCATCCGGCCCGCCAAGGGTTTCCTGCTGTACGGCCCGCCCGGAACCGGCAAGACCCTGCTGGCCAAGGCCGTGGCGCGCGAAGCCGAAGCGAACTTCATTTCGATCAAGTCATCGGATCTGCTTTCCAAGTGGTACGGCGAAAGCGAGCAGCAGATCTCCAAGCTGTTCGCGCGCGCGCGGCAGGTCGCGCCGTGCGTGGTGTTTATCGATGAGATCGACAGTCTCGTTCCGGCGCGCGGTGCCGGACTGGGCGAGCCGCAGGTCACCGCGCGGGTGGTCAACACGATCCTGGCCGAGATGGACGGATTGGAAGAGCTGCAGGCGGTGGTGGTGATCGGCGCGACGAACCGGCCAACGCTGGTCGATGCCGCGCTCCTGCGTCCCGGACGGTTTGACGAGTTGATATATGTCGGCACCCCCGACGCAGGAGGGCGCGAACACATCCTGCGCATCCACACCGGCAAGATGCCACTGGCAGAAGACGTCAACGTCCGGGACATCGCCGCACAGACCGAACGGTTTACCGGCGCGGACCTGGAAGACGTGGTCCGCCGCGCGGGTCTCGCCGCGATCCGCCGGCTGGGCCGGGACGTCGCGGTTGTCTCGGCCGAAGACTTTGACGAAGCGCTCAAGGATTCGCGCGCCACGGTGACCCTGGAAATGGAGGAGGAATACGCCAAGATGAAGGGCGAGCTGAAACGGCGGGCGATGGAGGTTGCGCCGGTCGGGTTCCTCGCGCCAGGCATGGTCGCTCCGACGCGCGACAAGAAGCACGGATAGCATGGGCCCGGTCCCGGCGGTCGTCGCAGCTACTTTTCCGGCAGCCCCACCGCTTGCGGCATTTCCACGCGGAGCCATTCGAGTACGGCTTCGCGCATGGCCAGTCGCAGTGTGCTCAGCGCGGCAGGATCGGCGGCGCTCATGACCAGCTTGATCTCGATCGCATCGATTTTGGCTTCGGCAACCTGAAGCGCTCCGTGCCGCCGGTCCCATTCCGGACGGCGCGCGAGCATATCCGAATATGCTGCCCGGATCGGTCCGATCTCCGTGCCCGGCCTGACCGGAAGCACGACCGATCCGGTGATGCCGTCACCCACCCGGGTCCAGTTCTGGAATGTAGAATCGAGGAACTTGGGGGTAGGCACGATCACCCGCCGCTCGTCGGACGTGCGGATGACAACATACGTCATGCGGATATCCTCGATCCGGCCGGCCTCACCGTCGACCACCACGTGGTCATCGATCCTGATCGGCTCGGTCAGCGCCATCTGGATGCCGGCGATCAGCGATTTCAGGGCAGGCTGCGCGGCGGCGCCAACCGCAAGCGCGAGAAGGCCGGCCGAAGTGATCAGGGTTACTCCGACCGCCCGCACGCCGGGAAGCGAAAGCAGCATCAGCGCGACCGTGATGAACACGATTACGGAGCGCAGCGTGCGCGACAAGATCGAAATGCGCGTGCGGCGGCTGCGGGCGGCCAGATCGTTCTCGTTCAGGCGGGCCCGATTTTCTGCCGTCAGCGCATAGGCGCTGATCAGGCGCAAAGCCACCCAGCCAAGCAGGGCCGGGATCACGAACCGGTCGACCGTGCCCCATGTCCGCGCGAGCAACCGGGAGTTTTCAACCGCCAGTTCGAAAGCGAACGCGATCAGCGCCCAGCGCAGCGGCGCGCGCAGCCGATCCAGCACCAGTTCGTCGGATTCAAGGCTGGAAAAGCGCGCCAGCCGCGCCAGCACGCGGAAGATAACAAAGTGCACCAGCAACGCCGCCGCAGTGGCCACGGCGGCGGCAACGGCTGCGCGGGGCAGTTCGGCGGCGATAGGCGCGAGTTCCGGAAACCAGGGCATCAGCATCAGCCCTCCGATCCGGCTGCGCCAGTCGGGCGCGGCGCCTGGAAATCTGGCCCGGCGCGCATCACGCAGCCAGCGGAAATTCCATCCGGACGACGATCCCGTCTGGATGGAAGTTGCGCTCGATCGTGCCGCCCAACTGGCGGGCCGACCCGTCGATCAGGGTGCTGCCAAACCCGCGATGCCGTTGAGTGCCCGCGGGGGACGGCGCGGCAGTGGCAGGGGAGGGGGCTGTAGCAGCGGCGGAGCAGCGTTCGCGCCATTCGAGCCGCAACCGGCGCTCGGCCACCGTCCAGCGGACGAGCAATTCTCCGCCTGGCGCTGCCCAGGCGCCATATTTCACCGCGTTTGTGGTCAATTCGTGCAGGACCAGCCCTAGTGGGACAACCTGATGGTCCGGAAGTTCTACCGGCGGCCCTTCAATGCGGCACTGGTTTTCGACTGACCGGTACGGCTTCACCGCCAACTCCACCAGTTCCGCAAGGTTCGCGCTGCGCTGGGCCGACGTTCCCTGGGTCACCTCGTGCGCTGTCAGCAGCGCGTGAATTCGCTGCGCGATGCGGTCGATTGTCGGCTTTGCTTCGGGCGCGTCACGTCCGGTCATCTTCACGATCGCCAGCACCACCGCGAACAGGTTCTTCACGCGGTGATTCAGCTCGTGTGCCAGCAGGTCCGCACGGTCGCGCGCGCGCGTCAGCTCGGCGGCGTTGGCCGCGCGCGCTTCGGCATTGGCGGTTCGCACCACCTGGAACATCCCCAGCATCAGTGCCAGCAGGATAAACACCAGCATGACCACCAGCGTCGGCACGATCCGCGCCTCGGAAGCAACCGCTTCCTGCCGGGCGTGGTTGAACTGGGCCAATTCGATCGATTCCAGTTCCGCTACGGCGCGGCGCAGGCGCTCCATCACATCCTGTCCTTCGTCGGTCAGGATCCGGCGCCGCGCTTCGATCAGGTTGCCTCCCGCGATGTCGCCGACCGTCTCGTTCATTTCTGCAAACTTGGCGGCGCTCAGCCGTTCGATCTCGTCAAGGAGCGCACGCTGCCGCAGGTCGATGGCCGGCCCCATCCGCTCGCGCAAGCGCGCCATGTTCGGTCCATACTGTTCGCGCGCCATGATGAACGGTCCAAGATAGCGGCGGTCGAGCGTGATCAGATACCCTCGCTGTCCGGTCTCCGCATTAGTTGCCGTCCTGGTAATGTCGCGCAGCGCCAGCAGCACGGAACTGGTCCGATCGGCCCGTTCGCGATGGCTGCGCTCGGCGGCGATCGTCTGCCACATGAGGAGGACGTTGCCGATCAGCGCCGCCGCCATGAACCCCAGCAGCAGCAAGCCCGATCCGCGCGAACCGCGCGCCCATCCCCAGCGCCAGCGTGCAAACGACGGTCGGTCAGGATCAACGGCGGCGTCGGGCATCGGCGCGACCTTAGCGCGAAGTTCCAGCGGGTCCACGATAACATGCAGGCGCTTGGTCAGTGCGCCTCGCCCCAGTTGGCCCCGATCCCGATTTCGATGCCAAGCGGCACTTCCAGTGTGATCGACGGCAGCGCAGCCTCGCTCATCACGCGCTCGATCACCGGCGCGGCGGCGGCAGCGTCGCCCGCGGGAAGCTCGAACACCAGCTCGTCATGCACCTGCAACAGCATGCGCACGTGGCCCAGTCCGGCGTCGGCCAGCGCAGGCATCATCCTGGCCATCGCGCGTTTGATGATGTCGGCGCTGGTGCCCTGGATCGGTGCATTGATCGCCGCGCGTTCGGACCCCGCACGCTCGTTCGGGTTGACCGCGTTGATGCGCGGAAACCAGGTCTTCCGCCCGAATAGCGTCTGCGAATAGCCACGTTCCCGCACGAATTCCAGCGTTGTGTGGATATAGCGCTGGATGCCGGGGAAGCGTTCGAAATACCGGTCGATCATCGCCTGCGCCTCGTCGGAACTGACCCCCAGACGCCCGGCCAGGCCCCACCGCGAAATCCCGTAAAGGATGGCGAAATTGATTGTTTTGGCGCGGCCGCGCGTGTCGCGATCGACCAGTCCGAACATTTCCCGGGCAGTGCGCGCATGGATGTCCTCGCCCTGGGCGAAGGCCTCTTTCAAGGCGGGGACGTCGGCCATGTGCGCGGCGAGTCTGAGTTCGATCTGCGAATAGTCCGCGGCAAGAAGGACATTGCCGGGTTCGGCGACGAATGCCTCCCGGATCTGCCGCCCGATTTCGGTGCGGATCGGGATATTCTGCAGATTTGGTTCCGTGGACGAAAGCCGCCCAGTCTGCGCACCGACCAGGCTGTAACTGGTATGCACGCGGCCGGTATCCGGGTTGATTGCCGTCTGCAAAGCGTCCGTGTAGGTCGACTTCAGTTTGGCCAGCTGGCGCCAGTCCAGCACCCTGGCCGCGACGTGGGCGCCCTGCGCCGCAAGCGCTTCGAGGATCGCCTGGTCGGTCGAGTACTGTCCCGACTTTCCCTTGCGGCCGCCTTTGTAGCCCAGTTTGTCGAACAGGATGTCGCCCAGTTGCTTGGGACTGCCGATCGTGAATTCCTGCCCCGCAAGCCCGTGGATTTCCTGCTCGAGCACGGCGAGCGCCTTGGAGAATTCGGCAGACAGGCCAGCCAGGCGTTCGCGGTCCACCTTGATTCCATGGCGCTCCATCATCGCCACCACCGGGATCAGCGGGCGGTCGACCCGCTCGTAAACGCGGGTGCCGCCTTCCGCGGCCAGGCGCGGCCTGAGCACGCGATGCAGCCGCCACGTGACGTCGGCATCCTCGGCCGCATAGGCAGTCGCTCGGTCCAACGGCACTTCGCCGAACGGGATGGCCTTTTTGCCGCTGCCGCAAATGTCCTTGAAAGTCAGTGTGGTGTGCGCGAGATGGCGCGTCGCCAGTTCGTCCATCCCGTGTCCGCCGCCGATCCCTTCTTCGCTCCGCCCGGCGTCGAGATCGAAGCTGATGATCATCGTATCATCGATTGGGGCGACGTGGATGCCGCGGCGTCCAAGAACGTTGAGATCGTATTTGACGTTCTGCCCGATCTTCAGGACAGCCTCGCTTTCGAGCAGCGGCTTCAGCAACGCCAGCGCCAGGTCGCGGTCAATCTGCTCGGGCCTGGCCGAGAACATGTCGGCTCCGCCGTGGGCGAGCGGCACGTAGCACGCATCGTTGGGGCCAAGCGCAAGGGATATTCCGACGAGATCGGCCCGCATCGCATCGAGCATCGAGGTTTCGGTATCGATTGCCACCCGCCGCGCGGCAAACGCGCGTGCGATCCACTCCTGAAGCCGGCCGGGCGTTTGCACACACTCGTACGCCGCGTAGTCAACCGCCGGCATGGCGGGCGCGGGGGTCCCGTTGTTGACGGAACCGCGCACCGGGGCGATCGCCGGAGGGGCCGCTTTTGCCGGGGTGAGCTGGGTCTTCGGCCCCGGGGCCGACTGATCCGCGTCCAGCCGCTTGAGCAGACTGGTGAACCCATGTTCCGACAGAAACGCGGCAAGCGGTGGCCTGGCGATCTTTCCTAGCTTGAAATCGTCGAGCGCGACGGGCAGCGGGCAGTCTTCGCGCAACTGTACCAGCCGGCGCGAGAGGCGTGCCATCTCCGCCTGTTCGATCAGGCTGTCGCGCAGCTTGCCCGGTTTCATCGACGGGGCGGCAGCCAGCGCCGTTTCGAGATCGCCGTGTTCCTGGATGAGCTTGGTAGCGGTTTTCGGGCCAATCCCCCGGATGCCGGGGATGTTGTCGACCGAATCGCCCATCAGCGCGAGCACATCGCCCACACGGTCGGGTGCGACCCCGAACTTCTCCATCACTTCGGGAATGTCGATGCGCTGGTTCTTCATCGTGTCCAGCATGTCGATGCATCCGCCGTCGTGCCCGTCTTCCGGTTCGGCGCAGGTTCCGACCAGCTGCATCAGATCCTTGTCGGACGAGACGATGGTGACATCCCAGCCCCGCCGTGCGGCCGCCCGGGCATATGAGGCGATCATGTCGTCTGCTTCGACATCCTCTTCCTCGATCAGCGGCAAGGTGAATGCCCGTGTCGCGTCGCGAATCAGCGGAAACTGGGGGACCAAGTCGTCTGGCGGGGGCGGGCGGTTGGCCTTGTACTGATCATAGAGCGCGTTGCGGAACGAGGTGCGAGACTTGTCGAGGATCACCGCGAGGTGAGTAGGACCGTCGGCGTCGTGAAGATCCTGCGCCAGCTTCCACAACATCGTCGTATAGCCGTATACCGCCCCCACCGGCGTGCCTTGCGGGTTGGTGAGCGGCGGCAGCCGGTGATACGCGCGAAAGATGTAGGCCGAGCCGTCGACCAGATAAAGATGCTGCTTGCCGTCCATCAGCCCTACCTAGCAGTCGCGAGCGTCGGCGCCAGTAGCCTCGCGGTGTACAGCCGAGATACGAGAGATTCGTCAAAATCTGGCAGTACAGGGGGTGCGCGGCCATTTCTTCGCCACAATTGGTCGATATTTACACCTCAGAATCGGCCGAATCCCTCGCGAATCGTGGCGAATCTCGTTCACGATGGCGAGTAGCGCTTGCAACGTGCCTTGAAGCAGATTAATTGCGGCTGCGAAGTCTACTGTCGCGGTAGGCTTTCTGCGCTGCTTGCAGGTACCTTCCCGGTATCGGACAGCGCATGGTCCACTCGCTGATCAAGGATTACATACATGCGCAAGTTCGTTCTCGCAGCTGCCGCCGCCACCACCGTTTTCGCTCTCGCCGCCTGCAAAGGTGAAGAAGCTGCTCCGGAAGTCACTGAAACCGCCGCTGCTGAAATCGCTACCGAAGCTGCTGCTATCGCGACCGACGCTGCCGCCACCGCAACCGACGCCGCTGCTGTAGCGACCGACGCTGCTACCACTGCTGCCAGCGAAGCTGCTGCGATGTAATATTGCCGAAAGGCAAGCAATAGAGGCGCGCGGGGCCCATCCCCGCGCGCCTTTTTGTTTGCCGGATGATGTCGCCGCGCGTGATTTGCGAACCGGCGTCTCGTGCCGGCGTCACGCAACAATTTGGTGTGGCAATAACGCCGGTGCTGGAACCCTATCAGGCGGCCGACATTGTCGTGGGAGTTGCATCAGCCAAAGGAATTTCCGAAATGCGCAAGTCCCTCCTCATGTTCGCCGCTGCTGGATCAGCACTCGCGCTGTCAGCCTGCTCGCAGAAGACTGAGGATGCCGCAGCTACAGCTGCGGATTCGGCAGCATCCGATACCGCCAACAATGTCGATGAGGCGGCTGGAGCGGTTGCTGGCGCCGCAAGCGACGTTGGCGGTGCGGTATCCGAAGCGGCTGACGACACGGCTGACGCGGCCCGGACGGCCGGAGCCGATGCCTCCGCCGCCGCGTCCGACGCAGCCAATTGACGAGCTGATCGACCCGATCGACGGTTAACGATACGGAATGGCCGGCCCCGGAGGGGCGCCGGCGTTTCGTGTTCGCGTGTTGCAATTTTCCGGCAGCAGACTGTCCGCGACGATCTGCGCGCGCGGCCGCCAGTGCACGCGCTACGGGTGCTGTCCCTTGTGCGCTGCGGCGTGAAACAGTCCCGGCCATCAAGAACATCACGCCTGGTCAGCGTGGCAGGGCAGGGGTCGTGTTATCGGCCGCTGGCGAGTTGGCCCGGAAGCGTGAGGACCGACCGCCGGAATTGCATTATGCGCGCATGGTGCCCGGGCTCGTCCGCTATCTGCGGTACAATGTGCTCCAGCAAACGGTCCACGCGGATCGCCGCACGGGATTGTTCGCCACATCGGAGATGACGCCGGTCGAGGCTCAGCGAGGCTGCCTCGGGTCACGTGCGAGCTCGAGCGGCCAAGGCATGCGCAAAAGCAGATTTGCCAAGCGGACGCGGCAGGCTGGTCATTGGCGACGGAAGCACCTCACGCCCGCGAGAGGCCGGGCGTCAGCGCAGTGCGGTACGACGCGGACGATCGGCGTTGTAGCCATCGTAAATGGCGCGTGCGAGCAGCGCGATCCGGCTTTCGCGCCCCTGCTTGCCGCCTTGCCCGGTGACGTAAATCGCGACAGCCAGATTGCGGCCATCCGGCGTCACGATGTAGCCCACATCGCTGGCAGTATTAGACAGCGTGCCGGTCTTGTGCGCAATGGTCGTCCCTTGGGGAAGCAGCGCCTTCATCCGGTTTCGACCAGTGACGCAGCGGCTCATCGCCCCCATCAGGACATCGCGGCTTGCGCGCGTCAGCCACTGGCCGCGGTGCAATCCGGACAGCAGGCCAACCATTGCAGCGGGCGTGATGCTGTCTCGCTTGTCGACGGTGATCGCGGGATTGACCGCGCCATCGTCGCGCACCAGCGTCGCTATGTCGCGGTCCAGGCGGAAGTCGGCGATACCGGTATTCGCCCGTACCCAGCGCGTAACCGCGGCCGGGCCGCCGACTGCCGCGAGCAGTGCGTCGGTGGCAGGATTGTCGCTGCGCGTGATGGACAGTTCGATCAGCTGCTGCGCCGTAAGCATTGCGCCCGCGCGGACGGGTGCCACCGTACCGGCGAATTTGCGCGAGGGAACGGGAACCAGCAACGGATAGCGATCAGCCAGCTTGTAACGCCCCTGATCGACCCCCGCCAGATAAGTGGCGGCAATCGCGATCTTGCTGGTGCTCGCCATCGGGAAGGGCTGTTGGCCCAGCACGGACACCATGCGCCCGCTGTCGAGATCGAGCGCGGCAACGCCGATCCGTCCCCTGGACGCTTCGGCCAGGGCAGCAAGCTGGATTTCCAGCGCATCTGCTGGAAGCGGCGCTGCGACGATGCGCTGCTGGCGCTGCATCGTGCCGAGCAACTGATCGAACTGCGTTTCAAGCTGGCCCGCCTGTGCGGATGCCGGAACGACTGAAACAGTCGTTGCAAACGCGATTGCCGCCAGTTTGGAAAATAGTCTCGATCTCACAAGGTCCGCCCTACCACTGTCATCCTTTACAGAACCTAAACGAAACGTCGGTTTGGATGCAATCCGCTCGCGACGAACGGAAAAGCGCCTGCGACCGTGCCGGGATTGTACCATGAAAAGAGGCCGGAGGATCGCTCCCCCGGCCTCGTTTCTGCACAGCAGGTTAGCGGACTTAGAAGTCCATCCCGCCCATACCGCCCATGCCGCCGGGCATCGGGGGCATGCCAGGCTTGTCTTCCGCCTTTTCGGCGATTGCCGCTTCGGTGGTGATCAGCAGACCGGCGACCGAGGCCGCATCCTGCAGCGCGGTACGGACGACCTTGGTCGGGTCGATCACGCCGGCCAGCTTCAGGTTCTCGTAAGTGTCGGTCGCGGCGTTGAAGCCCTGGTTCTCGTCACCTTCGCGCAGCAGGTTGCCTGAAACGACCGCGCCGTCGTGGCCGGCGTTTTCGGCGATCTGACGGAGCGGGGTCAGGATCGCGCGGCGCACGATATCGATGCCCTTGGTCTGATCGTCGTTTGCGCCCTTGAGCCCCGCCAGCGCCTTGGTGGCGTAAAGCAGTGCGGTGCCGCCGCCGGGAACAATGCCTTCCTCGACCGCCGCGCGGGTTGCGTGAAGCGCGTCGTCAACGCGGTCCTTGCGCTCCTTCACTTCGACTTCGGTGGCTCCGCCAACCTTGATAACGGCAACGCCGCCGGCCAGCTTGGCCAGGCGTTCCTGCAGCTTTTCGCGGTCGTAGTCGCTTGAGGTGACATCAATCTGGGCACGGATCTGCTCGACGCGGGCCTTGATCTCTTCGGCAGCACCAGCGCCATCGACGATGGTGGTGTTGTCCTTGTCGATCGTGATCTTCTTGGCCTGGCCGAGCATGCCGAGCGTCACGCTTTCGAGCTTGATCCCGAGGTCTTCGGAAATCATCTCGCCTGCGGTCAGCGTCGCGATGTCGCCCAGCATCGCCTTGCGGCGATCGCCGAAGCCGGGAGCCTTGACGGCGGCGATCTTCAGCCCGCCGCGCAGCTTGTTGACGACGAGCGTGGCGAGTGCCTCACCCTCGATATCCTCGGCAATGATGAGCAGCGGGCGGCCCGACTGCACCACCGCCTCGAGGATCGGCAGCATCGCCTGGAGCGACGACAGCTTCTTCTCGTGGATCAGGATGTACGGGTTTTCGAGCTCAACCGTCATCTTTTCGGGATTGGTGACGAAGTAGGGCGAGAGGTAACCGCGGTCGAACTGCATGCCTTCGACGACATCGAGCTCGAATTCGAGGCCCTTGGCCTCTTCGACGGTGATCACGCCTTCCTTGCCGACCTTGTCCATCGCTTCGGCGATCTTCTCGCCGACTTCACGGTCACCATTGGCCGAAATGATGCCGACCTGGGCGATTTCAGCGGAGCCGCTGACCGGGGTCGAGCGTACCTTGAGGTCTTCGACGACCTTGAGTACCGCGATATCGATGCCGCGCTTCAGGTCCATCGGGTTCATGCCGGCCGCTACTGCGGTCATGCCTTCGCGAACGATCGCCTGAGCGAGCACGGTGGCGGTGGTGGTGCCGTCGCCCGCAGTGTCGTTGGCCTTGCTGGCGACTTCGCGCAGCATCTGGGCGCCCATGTTCTCGAACTTGTCCTTAAGTTCGATTTCCTTGGCGACGGTAACGCCGTCCTTGGTGATGCGTGGAGCGCCGAAGCTCTTCTCGATCACGACGTTGCGGCCCTTGGGCCCCAGAGTGACCTTTACCGCGTCGGCAAGAGTGTCGACGCCCTTGAGGATGCGTTCCCGCGCTTCGCGCGCAAAGCGTACGTCCTTGGCTGCCATGTCAGTTTCCTTCGAATTTCAGATTATGACGATTGATTAGGGAATCCGGAATCAGGCTCAGCCAATGATGCCGAGAATGTCCGATTCCTTCATGATCAGCAGGTCTTCACCGTCGACCTTGACTTCGGTGCCGGACCACTTGCCGAACAGCACGCGGTCTCCGGCCTTGACGTCAAGCGGGGTCACCTTGCCGTCTTCAGCGCGCGAGCCCGAACCAACGGCGACGATCTCGCCTTCGGCCGGCTTTTCCTTGGCGCTATCGGGAATGATGATGCCGCCGGCCGTCTTTTCCTCGGCCTCGACGCGACGGACCAGCACACGGTCGTGCAGCGGACGAAAAGTCATGTGGAACTACCTCTCTAAAGGTGGATTATGAATTTGGCACTCCCCTGAAGAGAGTGCCAGCGGCGCGGGATATGGGTCGGCGTTCATCGGCCGTCAAGGTCTTAACGCGCGAAAAATTGCGGACCGGTCAACTGCCCGGGACGAGCCGCAGGTGTTCACGGCGCGACCATCGCCACAGCAGCAGTGCCGCCACCACCATCAACGAGATCAGCAGACCTACCCAAACGCCCAAGCCCGAGAGCGGGGTGTAAAGCCCCAGCCCCACCGACGCGGCAGCGCCCGGTACCCAATACGCGAAGATTGCGATCAGCATCGGCACGCGGGTATCCTGCAACCCGCGTAGCGCTCCCGCGGCGACCGCCTGAATGCCGTCGAACACCTGAAACGCGGCGGCCACGACCATGTATTGGACGGCGAATGCCACCATTACCGCGTTCGCCGGAGCAGAGACGTCGACATACAACGACAGGATCAGGTGCGGCGCGAGGAGCATCAGCCCGGCGGTCACTGCCATGAACCCCGTGCCGGCGATGATCGCGACCCAGCCCGCCCGTGCCATGCCGGCGCGATCACCGGCGCCGAAATGATGCCCGACCCGGATCGTCGCGGCCTGACCGATCCCGAAGGGCACCTGGAACGCCAGTGCTGCAACCTGCAATGCCACCGTATGCCCGGCCAGTTGCGCCTCTCCGATCCTGCCCATGAGAAAGGCGGCAGCGCTGAACAGGCCGGCTTCGGCCAGGATTGTAGCGGAGATGGGCAGGCCGATGCGGGCCAGCTGGATCAGTCGCCGCCACTCCGTGCGCCAGAACCGGCCGAGCACCCGATAACGGCGCAGCCGGCGGTCGTTCCGGATGGCAAGCACATACGCGAAGAAGGTCGCGATCGAGGTGATCACGCTCGAAATGGCGGAACCTTCCAGACCAAGCGCGGGCGCGCCGAGATGGCCGAATACGAACATCCAGTTGCCCAGCGCGTTGACCAGGATGGCGAGCGCGGCGATCGCGGTGGCGAAGTACGGCCGGCCCAGCGTCGACACGAACGTGCGCAAAACATTGCTGGCGATCATGGCCGGCAGCGCGAACATCACTATCGCGAGGAAGTCGCCGGCCCGCCTGGCCACCGCCGGGTCCTGCCCGGTCAGCCGCATCAGCGGCTCGCCCAGTGCGCAGACTCCCATGCCGGCAAGCGCACCGACGATGGCCAGCCACAATGCCATGCGGACCGTCCGCCGCACTTCGCGCACCGCGTGGGGCCGGCGGCCAAGTTCTGCGGCCACCAGCGGCGCGGCCGCACCGGTCAGGCCCGACAGCGACCACGCGACCAGCCCGAACAGTGCGATCGCGAGGCTTGACGCGGCCAGCGCCTCTTGCCCGAGCCGGGCGACGAAGATCACGTCGATCGCATAGACCAGCATCTGCAGCAGGTTGGCGGCCGCGAGGGGGCCGGCCAGGCGCAGGGTAGCGCCGATCTCGTCGCGAAGCGGAGAAGGAGAAGGCAGGGCCGCGCGCATCAGGCGGGATCGGATAGGCGCTCATGCCCAGAAGGGGAAGCGGCAAACGTGCCGCCGGCCGCTTGCGACGCCGCGGCCGCGCCGCGCCCGCATTGACGGGCACGACCGGCTGGCGCAGACCGCACGCTGGCGGTTACATGGAAAGGAGTTTCGATGCGCGGTTTGCACGTGATCACATCACTTGCACTTGTCCTGTCTCTGGCGGGTTGCGGCTCGGGCGGCGGCGATGCAGATGCACCGGCGGAACCGGCTGCCGGGCCGGCCGCGGCCGCGGCGGGGCCAAGCCTGGCTTCGGCTCCAAAGGCATTCGGGCAGTGCGCAGCATGCCATTCGCTGAAGCCCGGGGCGCACGGCGTAGGGCCGAGCCTGTTCGGAATATACGGGACCAAGGCGGGCGACGTGCCCGGCTATACGTTCAGCCCGGCGCTCAAGGCTTCTGGCCTGACGTGGGACGATGCCACGCTCGACAAGTGGATTGCTGCGCCGATGGAAGTCGTGCCCGGCACCCGGATGGTCTATCCCGGGATGGCTGATGCAGCCAAGCGGCAGGAACTGATCGCGTTCCTCAAGACGTTGAAATAACGCGGGTTCGTCGGAAAAAGGGCGGCCCTTGCGGGCCGCCCTTTCCTGTTTCGTCCGAACTGAACGTCAAGCTTACTTAAGCTCGACGGTGCCGCCGGCTTCTTCGATCTTCTTCTTGATCTCTTCGGCTTCGGCCTTCGAGACGCCTTCCTTGATTGCCTTCGGAGCCGATTCCACGAGGGTCTTGGCTTCGGTCAGGCCGAGCTGCGTGATCGCGCGGACTTCCTTGATGACCTGGATCTTCTTCCCGCCGTCGCCGGTCAGGATGACGTCGAATTCGGTCTTCTCCTCGACCGGAGCGGCGGCTTCGCCACCACCGGCCGGGGCGGCCACGGCAACAGCAGCGGCGGCAGACACGCCCCACGCTTCTTCAAGGGCCTTGGCAAGGTCGGCCGCCTCGAGGACGGTCAGCTGCGACAGTTCTTCTACAAGCTTGGCAATATCGGCCATGATGCTTCACTCCTGGATTTATGGACCGGAAGACGCCTTCCGGAAGATTCGTTGAACAGTCTTAGGCAGCCTTGTCGGCGTAGGCCTGGAAGACGCGGGCCAGCTTGGCCGCCGGAGCGGTCGACAGCTGGGCGATCTTCGTGGCCGGAGCCTGAACGAGGCCGATGAGCCGGCTGCGCATTTCATCAAGCGAGGGCATCGTGGCGAGCGCCTTGATCCCTTCGGCGTTGAGGACAACCGCCCCCAACGCGCCACCGACGATTTCGATCTTGTCGGTGGTCTTGGCGAAATCGACAATGGCCTTGGCCGCGGCGACCGGATCCACCGAAGTGGCGATCGCCGTGGGGCCGGTGAGCAGATCGGTGATCCCCTCGTAGGCCGTGTCCTTGGCGGCAAGCCTGGCAAGACGGTTCTTCGCGACCTTGTACGATGCGCCCGCATCCCGGACCTTCGTGCGCAGGGCGGTGGACTGGGCCACCGACATGCCGAGGTTGCGGGTGATGACCACCACGCCAACTTCGTTGAAGACCGCGTTCAGCGATGCGACCGATTCGGCTTTCTGCGAACGATCCATGCCTTACTCCTTCACAATGGCCGCAACGGGGCTGCCCCCGCACGGCCGGCTACGTTTGTCCGCACCGCAGGTGCGGCACGGGCGAGTCCATTGAAGGGGAAGGAGGCGTGCCGGCGCACAAAGTCCGGGCACATCACACCACGGCGTCCATACGGAAGCTGCGGGCAGGGGACGCGAACGTCCCCGAGAATCTCTTTTCCCCGCCTAGGCTGGAGATTAAGCCGGAAGAACCGGCACCAGCTGTCTCGGACGGATGACCGGCAGGCGCAAGTCCGGCCAGTCGCGGCCGGCCATTAGGCTCATTACAGGCAGAGTCAAGGAACTCCTCGTCGGGCGCGCGTCCGCGCCGCCACTTAGCGCTTTGTTAACCCTGTCCTGCCACCCCGGTCCGGTAATCAGCCAGGGGGCAGTGAATGAGCATGACCGCCAACGCGAACGTAGCAGCCATTCGGCGGCCGAGGTGGCTGCGCGCCGCAGTGCTGGACCGGATCGAGCAGGCGGTGATCGTGCTGCTGTGGCTGGTGCTGGTGTACCGGGTGTATCATTCGGACAACCCGGTGGCGCCGCTGCTGCTGCTGTCGGAATCCGCGGTGGCGATCTTCACCCTGCTGCGCCGGCCGACCGAGAACCTCAGCCTCAACCTGGGCGACTGGTTGCTGGCGATGACCGCGACCTGCGCGGGCCTGCTGATCATCCCCGGCGTGATGCTGGTGCCCACGCTGGAGCCGGTGGGCATCGCGATCTATGCGGTAGGCAACGCGGTGCAGCTGTGGGCAAAGCTGGTCCTGCGCCGCTCGTTCGGCGTCGCCCCGGCCAACCGCGGGATCAAGCTGGGCGGCCCCTACCGGTTCGTGCGCCACCCGATGTACGCCGGCTATGCGCTGGTCCACCTGGCGGTGCTGATGCTGATGTTCCACCCGATCAACCTCGTGATCTATGCGATCGGCTGGTGGGCCCAGATCCTGCGCCTGCTCGCCGAGGAACGCCTGCTCTTGCTGGACCCGAAGTACGCCGCCTACATGCAGCAGGTGCGCTGGCGGCTGATCCCCGGGGTGTTCTGAGGGCGTCAGGGAGACGTGGGCAGGGGTAGAGCTGTTACTGCCCGAGGAATAGATACTGTCCCCGGAAGCCCGCGCGGAAGCCCTGAAGAATACCCTCTTTCGAATGGAATAGTTGCCGCAACGTGGACCGCTAATCCAAATCAGTAATTCCGGGGATACGGTACCTATTTCATAGCCCCGCGATGGCTGCGCTACGGCCTTTCGATACATTCAGGGTGCCGGGGTGTGCGGCTGCGCGATCATCCGACTGTCCGCCGAATAAGGTCCAGCGTTTCCTCCGGCTGGTCCCACAGCGGGAAGTGGCCGCTGTGTTCGAACCAGTGCAGCGTCGCGCTCGGGAAGGCGGCGCGGGCGCGCTCGGCCTGCACGGGCCAGGTCAGCCGGTCATGCCGGCCCCAGCCGATCGCGATCGGGCCGGTGCCCGGCGCGGCCGGTCCCTCCTGCATCGGGATGGCGGCAAGGTCGTTCACCAGCGCGGTGAACGTGCGGGTGGCGGCATAGCTGTCCAGTTCGGCGGTGACCCGGTTCGCGTCCAGTTCCCACGGCCGCGCCGATAGCTGCGTCAGCAGCAGCGAGCGGGTCAATGCATTGTGAGCGAGCGGGGAGCGCAGCCGGCCGAGCGTGCGCAGCATGCCGACCGAGGCGAGCAGGGTGGTCCTCAGGTAGGTCCGCTCCCAGCCGATCCAGAAGCCCCCCGGATCGAGCGCGACCACCGCGCCGGCCTTGCCGCGCCGCGCCAGTTCAAGAACCAGCCGACCGCCAAGCGAACTGCCGACCATGTCCACTTGCGCGAGCCCGTTCCCGTCGAGGAACGCTTCGAGGCTGCGGACCAGCCCGGCGAACGTCCCGCTGTCATCCTCAGCCGGCGAGGCACCGTGCCCGGGCAGATCGACCGCGATCACCCGCCGGCCGCGCGCGAGCGGCGGGATGAGGTGTTCCCAGGTGCGCTGGCTGCTGCCGACGCCATGGATCAGCAACAGATCGGGGCCTTCACCTTGCCGGATTGCGTGCACATCAGCCTCCTTGGCACACGGCGCCTTGGCATCAATGCCCGGGTGGGCGGCTTGCTCCCGGAATTGTCTCCGCAGTAGCGCGGGGCGCGAGCACGAATGTCGGCGACACGGGCTTGACGGGCGATCGGAAGACCGCGGGGGTGCGGCCCGCAGTTGACGTTGCTGGTGCGCGCGCATATAGGACGCGCTCGCCCATCGCTTCGAGCAAGGCGGTCCATGCGCGGGGGCCGGCCAGGGAAGGAAGCGGACGGGTTATCATGCGACGCGAACGGCTGCCGACGGCGGACCCAAAGGGGTGCGCCGATCGTGGGGCCGTATCGCGTTTGCTGACGCCATTCCCGCATGGCATGACATTCACGCCGGACGTCCTGTTCCGGCCGCATCGAGCGAAGAGGCAACACTCCCTCATGGCAATCAAGGCCCAGACTCCCGGAGCCCCCGCGACGCGCGCTTCGGGCAAGAAGCGCATCCGCAAGATTTTCGGCGACAACCACGAAGTGGTGCAGATGCCGAACCTGATCGAGGTCCAGCGCGAGAGCTATGAGCAGTTCCTGCGTTCAGACCCGGCCACCGGATATGTCTCGGGACTGGAGAAGACCCTGCGTTCGGTCTTCCCGATCCGCGATTTTGCCGGGACCAGCGAGCTGGACTTCGTTCATTACGAACTGGAAGACCCCAAGTACGACGTGACCGAGTGCCGCCAGCGCGGCATCACCTATGCGGCGCCGATGAAGGTGACGCTACGCCTGATCGTGTTCGAGGTGGACGCCGAGACCGAGACCCGGTCGGTGCTCGATATCAAGGAACAGGACGTCTACATGGGCGACATGCCGCTCATGACGGAGAACGGCACCTTCTTCATCAACGGCACGGAACGGGTGATCGTGTCGCAGATGCACCGCAGTCCCGGCGTGCTGTTCGATCATGACCGCGGCAAGACGCATTCGTCCGGCAAGTATCTGTTTGCCGCGCGGGTGATCCCGTATCGTGGTTCGTGGCTGGACTTCGAGTTCGACGCCAAGGACATCGTTAACGTCCGCATCGACCGCAAGCGCAAGCTGCCGGTGACCGCGCTGCTCCACGCACTGGGGCTGGGCGACGAGGATATCCTCAACCACTTCTACTCCACCGTGCGCTGGGACCGCGCGGCGAGCGAGGTTGCCGCCGGGGGCGGCTGGCGCGTGCCGTACGTGGCGGAACAGTGGCGCGGGTCGAAGCCGACGTTCGACATCATCGACGCCGGTTCGGGCGAGGTAATCTTCCCCGCCGGAACGAAGATCAGCCCCCGCGCCGCCAACAAGGCGGAGAAGGACGGGTTGGCTAACCTGCTGATCCCGACCGACGAGATTTTTGGCCGCTATGCCGCGTGCGATCTGATCGACGAGACGACTGGCCGCATCTACATCGAAGCCGGCGACGAGGTTTCGCCCGAGAACCTTGACGCGCTGGACAAGGCCGGGATCGATGGACTCGATCTGCTCGATATCGATCACGTCAACACCGGCGCGTGGATGCGCAACACCCTGAAGGCCGACAAGGCGCCCGACCGCGATCACGCGCTGGCCGACATCTACCGGGTGATGCGCCCGGGCGAGCCGCCGACGCGCGAAACCGCTGAGGCGCTGTTCGACGGGCTGTTCTTCGACGGCGACCGCTATGACCTTTCGGCAGTGGGCCGCGTGAAGCTGAACATGCGTCTGGGCCTGGATGCCGAGGATACGATCACAACGCTGCGGACCGAGGACATTCTGGCGGTTGTGAAGGAACTGGTGAGCCTCAAGGACGGCAAGGGCGAGGTCGATGATATCGACAACCTCGGCAACCGGCGCGTCCGCTCGGTCGGTGAGCTGCTGGAGAACCAGTACCGCGTCGGCCTGCTGCGGATGGAGCGCGCGGTGAAGGAGCGGATGAGCAGCGTCGACGTGTCGACCGTGATGCCCAACGACCTGATCAACGCCAAGCCGGCAGTGGCCGCGGTGCGCGAGTTCTTCGGTTCGAGCCAGCTCTCGCAGTTCATGGACCAGACCAACCCGCTGTCCGAAGTCACCCACAAGCGGCGCGTCTCGGCGCTCGGGCCGGGCGGCTTGACGCGGGAGCGCGCAGGCTTTGAAGTGCGCGACGTCCACCCGACGCATTATGGTCGGATCTGCCCGATCGAGACGCCGGAAGGCCCGAACATCGGCCTGATCAACTCGCTGTCCACGTTCGCCCGCGTCAACAAGTACGGGTTCATCGAAACCCCGTACCGCAAGGTTATCGACGGCAAGGTGACTGACGAGGTGGTTTACCTGTCGGCGATGGAGGAATCCAAGCACACCGTGGCGCAGGCTTCGGCCGAGCTCACCGGTGACGGTTCGTTCGTCGAAGAACTGGTCTCCGCGCGTGAGTCCGGCGAATTCGTGATGGCACAGCGCGAGCACGTGACGCTGATGGATGTCAGCCCCAAGCAGCTGGTGTCGGTGGCCGCGTCGCTCATTCCGTTCCTTGAAAACGATGACGCCAACCGCGCATTGATGGGATCGAACATGCAACGCCAGGCGGTGCCGCTGATCCAGGCCGAGGCCCCGTTCGTGGGGACGGGCATGGAAGCCACGGTGGCTCGCGATTCTGGCGCGGCGATTGCCGCGCTGCGGCCCGGAGTGGTCGACCAGGTCGACGCCGCCCGCATTGTCATCCGTGCCGCGGGCGATATCGAAGCCGGCAAGTCGGGCGTGGACATCTACACGCTGCAGAAGTTCCAGCGTTCGAACCAGAACACCTGCATCAACCAGCGCCCGCTGGTGAAGGTGGGCGATATGATCAGCGGCGGCGACATCATCGCCGACGGCCCGTCGACCGAGCTGGGTGAACTGGCGCTGGGCCGTAACAGCCTCGTCGCGTTCATGCCGTGGAACGGCTACAACTACGAAGACTCGATCCTGATCTCCGAACGGATCGTGAAGGACGATGTCTTCACCTCGATCCACATCGAGGAGTTCGAGGTCATGGCCCGCGACACCAAGCTCGGGCCGGAAGATATCACCCGCGACATCCCGAACGTGGGCGAAGAAGCGCTGCGGAGCCTCGACGAGGCGGGGATCGTCTACATCGGGGCCGAAGTGCACCCCGGCGACATCCTTGTCGGCAAGATCACGCCCAAGGGCGAATCGCCAATGACGCCAGAAGAAAAGCTACTGCGCGCGATCTTCGGCGAGAAGGCATCGGACGTGCGCGACACCTCGCTGCGCCTGCCGCCGGGCGTGGCCGGGACGATCGTGGAAGTGCGGGTGTTCAACCGCCACGGCATCGAGATCGACGACCGTACCCGTGCGATCCAGAACGAGGAAATCGAACGCCTTGCCAAGGACCGCGAGGACGAGCGCGCAATCCTCAACCGCGCAACCTTCAACCGCCTGCGCGAGATGCTGGTCGGCCAGGTTGCGGGGGCGGCGCCCAAGGGAATCAAGAAGGGTACCGAGATCACCGACGAGCTGCTCGGCGAGGTCGAGCGCTATGAATGGTGGAAGTTCGCGGTGGCCGACGATGCGCGGCAGGTGCAGCTGGAAGCGGTCAAGGCCCAGTACGACGAGACCGTCAAGGAGATCCAGGACAAGTTCGAGGACCGCAAGGAAAAGCTGGAGCGCGGCGATGAACTGGCTCCCGGCGTGCTCAAGATGGTCAAGGTCTTCGTCGCGGTGAAGCGCAAGCTGCAGCCGGGCGACAAGATGGCCGGCCGTCATGGCAACAAGGGCGTCATCTCGCGCATCCTTCCGGTTGAGGACATGCCCTTCCTGGAGGACGGCACGCACGTCGACATCGTGCTCAATCCGCTTGGCGTGCCGAGCCGGATGAACGTCGGGCAGATTTTCGAAACGCACCTGGGCTGGGCCGCGCGCGGTCTGGGCCAGCAGGTCACGGCAGCGCTGGAGCAGTGGCGGATCGATAATCCCGACCCGCAGGCGGCTGCGCCGCCGACCGCGCTGATCGACAAGCTCAAGGGCATCTACGGCGAGAACTATCACGCCGAGATCGACAGCCGTTCGACCGAGGACATCGTCGAAATGGCGGGCCTGCTCAAGAACGGCGTGCCGATGGGGACCCCGGTGTTCGACGGTGCGCGTGAGGCGGACGTCTCGGCGATGCTGGAGATGGCCGGGCTCGACACCTCGGGCCAGGTGACGCTCTACGACGGGCGCACCGGCGAGGCGTTCGATCGCAAGGTGACGGTGGGCTACATCTATATGTTGAAGCTGCATCACTTGGTGGACGACAAGATCCACGCGCGCTCGATCGGCCCGTACAGCCTCGTCACCCAGCAGCCGCTGGGCGGCAAGGCCCAGTTCGGCGGCCAGCGGTTCGGCGAAATGGAGGTCTGGGCGCTGCAGGCTTATGGCGCCGCCTACACGCTGCAGGAAATGCTGACGGTGAAATCGGACGACGTGGTCGGCCGTACCAAGGTCTACGAAGCGATCGTCAAGGGTGACGATACTTTCGAGGCCGGCATTCCCGAAAGCTTCAACGTGCTCGTCAAGGAGATGCGCAGCCTCGGCCTCAACGTCGAACTGTCTTCGCTCGACACTGGCGACGACGACGACGACGGGTACGCGCAAGCGGCGGAGTAACGGCAGCCATTCTGCCCTCCCGCGTGCGGGAGGGGTCGGGGGTGGGCTTGCGGGCCCACCTGAGAGAAGCCCACCCCTAACCCCTTCCGCCTGCGGAAGGGGGATAAAGGAAGAAGAATATGAACGACCTGACCAAATTCACGAACCAGATGGCGAAGCCAGAAACCTTCGACCAGATCCAGATCGGCATCGCCAGCCCCGAGCGCATCCGCTCGTGGTCGTTCGGCGAGATCAAGAAGCCCGAAACCATCAACTACCGGACCTTCAAGCCGGAGCGCGACGGCCTGTTCTGCGCCCGCATCTTCGGTCCGGTGAAGGACTACGAGTGCCTGTGCGGCAAGTACAAGCGCATGAAGTACAAGGGCGTGGTCTGCGAAAAGTGCGGCGTCGAAGTGACCGTGACGAAGGTTCGCCGCGAGCGCATGGGCCATATCGAGCTGGCCGCCCCGGTTGCCCACATCTGGTTCCTGAAGTCGCTTCCCAGCCGCATCGGGCTGCTGCTCGA
Source organism: Pseudomonadota bacterium (assembly GCA_040387665.1). GTDB lineage: Bacteria > Pseudomonadota > Alphaproteobacteria > Sphingomonadales > Sphingomonadaceae > Novosphingobium. The sequence continues at coordinate 24,912 of JAZKDH010000055.1, forward strand.
CATGCAGCTCAAGCAGCTTGAGCGCATCCTTTATTTCGAAAGCTATGTGGTGATCGAGCCGGGTCTGACCCCGCTTGAAACCTACCAGCTGCTGACCGAAGACGAGCTGTACGAATACCAGGACCAGTACGGCGAAGACGCCTTCTCCGCCGGGATCGGCGCCGAGGCGGTCAAGCACATGCTGATAAACCTGGATCTGGCGCAGGAAAAGGAAGACCTGCTCAAGGAGCTGTCCGAGACCAAGTCCGAGCTGAAGCCCAAGAAGATCATCAAGCGGCTCAAGGTAGTCGAATCGTTCATCGACTCGGGCAACCGTCCCGAATGGATGATCCTTGACGTGGTGCCGGTTATCCCGCCGGAACTGCGCCCGCTGGTCCCGCTGGACGGCGGCCGCTTCGCGACGTCGGATCTGAACGACCTTTATCGCCGCGTGATCAACCGCAACAACCGCCTCAAGCGCCTGATCGAACTGCGCGCCCCGGACATCATCGTCCGCAATGAAAAGCGAATGCTGCAGGAAGCCGTCGATGCACTGTTCGACAACGGCCGTCGCGGCCGGGTGATCACTGGCGCCAACAAGCGCCCGCTGAAGTCGCTGTCCGACATGCTGAAGGGCAAGCAGGGCCGCTTCCGCCAGAACCTGCTCGGCAAGCGCGTCGACTATTCGGGCCGTTCGGTGATCGTGACCGGTCCCGAGCTCAAGCTGCACCAGTGCGGTCTGCCCAAGAAGATGGCGCTCGAGCTGTTCAAGCCGTTCATCTACGCTCGGCTGGACGCGAAGGGTCTGTCGATGACCCTGAAGCAGGCCAAGAAGTGGGTCGAGAAGGAGCGCAAGGAAGTCTGGGACATCCTTGACGAAGTGATCCGCGAACACCCGGTGATGCTCAACCGCGCGCCGACGCTGCACCGCCTGGGCATCCAGGCGTTCGAGCCGGTGCTGATCGAGGGCAAGGCGATCCAGCTGCATCCGCTGGTTTGCTCGGCGTTCAATGCCGACTTCGACGGCGACCAGATGGCCGTGCACGTCCCGCTCAGCCTCGAGGCTCAGCTGGAAGCGCGGGTGCTGATGATGTCGACCAACAACATCCTCTCGCCAGCGAACGGCAAGCCGATCATCGTGCCGTCGCAGGACATGGTGCTTGGCCTGTACTACCTGTCGATGGACCGCGAAGGCGAACCCGGCCAGGGAATGATGATGGCCGACATGGCCGAAGTGCACCAGGCGCTGTTCGCCGGTGCGGTGACCATGCACTCGAAGATCATCGCCCGCGTGCCGCAGACCGACGAGAACAGCCAGCAGTACCTGAAGCGTTTCGAGACGACGCCCGGGCGCATGCTGATCGGCGAATGCCTGCCCAAAAGCCACAAGGTGCCGTTCGAGGTCGTCAATCGCCTTCTGACCAAGAAGGAAATTGGCGACGTGATCGACCAGGTGTATCGCCACACCGGCCAGAAGGACACGGTGCTGTTTGCCGACGCGATCATGTCGCTGGGCTTCCGCAACGCGTTCAAGGCGGGGATCAGCTTCGGCAAGGATGACATGATCATCCCGGACAGCAAGATCGAGCTGGTCGAGAAGTCCAAGGAGCTGGTGGCCGATTACGAACAGCAGTACCAGGACGGCCTGATCACCCAGCAGGAAAAGTACAACAAGGTGATCGACGCCTGGAGCCGCTGCGGCGACCAGGTGGCAAGCGCCATGATGGACGAGATCAAGGCCCAGCCGATGGACGACAATGGTCGCCAGAAGCCGATCAATTCGATCTATATGATGAGCCATTCGGGCGCGCGCGGTTCGCCAACCCAGATGAAGCAGCTGGCGGGGATGCGCGGGCTGATGGCCAAGCCTTCGGGCGAGATCATCGAGACCCCGATCATCTCGAACTTCAAGGAAGGGCTGACCGTCCTTGAGTACTTCAACTCGACCCACGGTGCCCGCAAGGGCTTGGCGGACACTGCGCTCAAGACCGCAAACTCGGGCTATCTGACGCGGCGCCTGGTCGACGTGTCGCAGGACTGCGTGGTCATCGTGAACGATTGCGGCACCGAACGCGCCCTGGAAATGCGCGCGATCGTGCAGGGCGGCGCGACTATCGCGTCGCTGGGCGAGCGGATCCTGGGCCGTACCCTGGCCGAGGACATCACCGACAAGGAAGGCAACGTCGTCGTCGCCAAGGGCACCCTGCTTGATGAGGCAGCGGTCGCGCGGATCGAGGTGATCGGGCCGCAGGGCGCGCGCATCCGCAGCCCGCTCATCTGCGAGGCCGAACAGGGCGTCTGTGCGACCTGCTACGGCCGCGACCTGGCTCGCGGCACGCCGGTCAACATCGGCGAGGCGGTGGGTGTCATTGCCGCGCAGTCGATCGGCGAACCGGGCACCCAGCTGACCATGCGCACGTTCCACATCGGCGGCGCTGCGCAGGTCAATGAACAGTCGCACCTCGAAGCGCTGTGCGATGGCACGGTCGAGTACCGCGACATCCCGACGATCGTCGACAAGCGCAGCCGCCAGCTTTCGCTGGCCCGCAACGGCGAGATTGTCGTGCTGGACAGCGAAGGCCGCGAGCGCGCAATGCACCGCGTGCCTTACGGCACCCACCTGCTGCACCAGAACGGTGCGAAAATCGCGAAGGGCGAGCGGCTAGCGGAGTGGGATCCGTTCACTACGCCGGTGATCACCGAGAAGCCGGGTATCGTGAAGTACCAGGACCTGATCGACGGCCGCACCCTGACTGAGCAGACCGACGAAGCGACCGGCATGTCGAGCCGTGTGGTGACCGAGAACCGGGCTACCAGCCGGGCCAAGAAGGAGGACCTGCGTCCGCGCCTGACCTTGCTCGACGAATCGTCGGGTGAAGCCGCGCGCTACATGATGGCGCCGGGCACCACGCTGTCGGTCGAGGACGGGCAGCTGGTCCAGGCCGGTGACGTGCTGGCCCGCGCCAGCCGCGAAGCCGCCAAGACGCGCGACATCACCGGTGGTCTGCCGCGCGTTGCCGAGCTGTTCGAGGCGCGCATTCCCAAGGACAACGCGATCATCGCCAAGATCAGCGGCAGGATCGAATTCGTCCGCGACTACAAGGCCAAGCGCAAGATCGCGATTATCCCGGAAGAGGGTGGAGATCCGGTGGAATACCTGATCCCCAAGTCGAAGGTGATCGATGTCCAGGAAGGCGACTGGGTCAAGAAGGGCGACAACCTGATTTCGGGGTCGCCCAACCCGCACGACATCCTGGAAGTGCTCGGGATCGAGGCGCTGGCCGAATACCTCGTGGCGGAAATCCAGGAAGTCTACCGCTTGCAGGGCGTGAAGATCAACGACAAGCACATCGAGGTGATCGTTCGCCAGATGC
>JAZKDH010000056.1:0-15716 GCA_040387665.1 Pseudomonadota bacterium
GACAAGGCGCTCAAAGCGCTCGTGGCTCCCCGTGCTTTGGCAGGGGCTCTGGGCTAACGCTCCACAGTCCGCTGTTTCCCAACCTCACCGAAAAGGCATGCGCGCCGTTCCTCTGAACGTTTGCTGCTTTGCAGCCGATCCTTGCCACGAGTCGAAGAACACCCGCGGCGTCGTGGGTCTCCGCTGGCGGGAACGAGGAATCCACGGGAATGATGAGGAAGCGAAGCACTGCCTTGCCCCTTGATATGAGCGGGAGCACGTAATCTGCCGTCTCTCAGCCGCCAGCGCGCTGGGTCGAAGCTGACGATGGTCGGAGAGTACGCTTCTAACCGAGTCGAGGCGAATCCAATTCGTTTGTTTTGTGTGCCAAAAATGGCCGATTTTCTTGACTTTTCGGCCTGACGATGGTAAGGCTTCAGCGGTTAAATCGCGCTACGTCGGGAGACTGTTGTGCACCGGATTCAGGATGGCTCGGTTACGTTCCGGGCGAACGACATGCTCATTGCAGCGCTCGCCCGGCAGGCTCGCCAGCGCGGATGCTCCACCTCGGAATACCTGCGTACGATCGTGCGTGAAAAGGTTGGCTTGCAGTGAGCGAGCCCACCATCGGCGACGTGATCGCAGCGGTGCTAGGCTTGCGCTTGCCCGCAGTCAGCGAACTGGATGGGCGGATCATTTCCGCCAAGGCACTGGCTGCCCAACTTGCTGACCTCACCGGCCTCGCGGCCGACGATGCCTACTCTTCCCTCTGCTACGTCCCCGACAACTTCCTGCCGCTTCTGGATAGTCCTCAGGGCTGGACAGCGCTGGCCTGCGTCGTGGCTGCTGACTGCGGCGTGCCCGAGCCCGCTCTCCGTCCCACCCTCCACTGAAGGAACGCTCGCATGTCTGGTATCAACTGGTCGCTGGGTGTGATGCCCGATATCGCCGGCAATGCGCTGAAGGCGTTCGACGAGGGGCGCAAGCATCGCGCCTGGGACGAATACGCGAAGGACCCGAACAACCTCCAGGGGATCAATGCCCTGCTCGCTGTGGACCCGGAGAACGGGTTCAGGGCGCTGCAGCATCAGCGGCTGCTATCAAAGGACAAGTCGGAGGCGGAAGCCACCACCGCAGCCGGTGATTACATCCTGGCGAGCCGCGGGTTCTCCACGTCGCAGCCTTCCGGAAGTCAGGCCGCCGCGGCCTCGCAGCCCTTTGGCGGATATAACGCCCTCGCGCCCCGGGCTACCGCCCCAACCTCGCCTTTTCCAGTTTCGGGGCAGACGCCCGGCATCGGCGACGGCATCCCCGGCAACCAGCCGATGGGCGGTCCGGCCGTAAGCAATGCACCGGAACAAGGCGGCGCTGCTCCCGCTCAGGATGGCTCCGCACCGAAGGTTGACTGGACCGTGCTCGGGAAGCCGCGCTCGGCGGCGGATGCGGCATTCCTCCGCGCGGTCCGGGCCAATCCGAAGGGGGCGCTGCAGATCGACAGCGACTTGCGCGACAACATGGTCAAGCGCCTGAAGGCAGAGCACGACTTTTCGACTTCGCGGTCTCGGGACTTGCCGGCGCCACGGATGAGGCCAGTTATCAGTCGCTGCTCGGCGAGGCCGACCAACGTGCGCTGGCAGCCGGGATGGGTAGCATTCGCGGAGCCGTACCGCCCAACTTTCCCGGGGCGGAGGGCGTTGAGCAGCTGCGCATGCGCGTTCTAAGCAGTAAGGACCAGATTGCCGCGTTCCTCCAGCGCGACGATACGCAGGCCGATAATGCACGGGCCGACCTCAACACCGACAGTCTGATCGCGGACCGGCAGGCGCGGCGCGATGAAACCCGGCGCCACAACCAGGTGAGCGACAACACCCGCCGGCGGGGGCAGGATATCAGCGCCACCCGGCGCGGCCCGGACCGGCGAGGCTCCGGTAGGAGTGCTGGGCAATCGTCGATGCCGACGGTGTCGTCCCCGGCAGAGGCGATGAAGCTGACGCCGGGCACCAAGTTCCGCACGCCGGACGGCACGATCCGGGTTCGGCCCTGATGGCGCGGGACGATCCGTGGGCGGACTTCCCGGTTTCGAAGTCCGATACCCCGGCCGACCCGTGGGAAGCTTTTCCGGTCGCGGCAGGTCAACGGAAACGGAAGCCGGACCCGGCGCCGGCTGCCCCGTCGTTCGAAGGCGCTGCGATCACCGGCGCGGTGGATGGCGACACGGTCAGGGCAGCCGGCCGAGCGGTGCGCGTGTACGGGGTCGATGCTCCGGAACTGGCACAGCAGGGGCTGAACGCGCTTGGCCAGTCTGTTCCGATCGGTGAGCAGTCCCGGGACACGCTAATGGACATGATCACGAACAACGACCTCGCGGTCGGCAGCCCCGTCGGCGAAAGCTACGGCAGGACGGTTGCACCGCTTACCGATGGCCGGCTCGACGTTGGTCATGATCTCGCCCGCCACGGCAACGCGCTCGCGGCACCGGAATACCTCGCGACAGACCCGGCCCGACGGTTCGACTACCTTCAGGCCGAACGGCTTGCGCGGCAGAATGGCCTTGGCATTCACGCCACGCGCTTCCAGCCGCCAGTCGAGCACCGCGCGTCACCGATTCCCGTTGATCAACTCACGCCAGAACGGTCGAGCACTGCCATGTTCTGGGACACGCCGACGCCGTTCGCGGGGATGCGGCCGGAGGTGGAGCAGACGTTCGTGCAGATGCTCAATGATCGCAGCATCGCGCCGGATGCAGTGGCAGCCTATGCACGCGACAACGGCGGGTTCGTGGTTGACCCGGAGCAGGTAGCCGAAAAACGCGCGCGGGCGGACCAGTCCGGAGCCGCGATCGCCATGAATTATGCCGATGCGCCCAAAGTGCTGACGGACAATGGCGACGGTGCAGCAGGGGCCGCCGTGCGCGGTATAGGAAATGGCGTCCTGCCGAACTGGCTGGAGGAAACCGGCGCGGTGGTCGATGCTCTCGGGGCGACGCCGGGCCGCGAGAACATCTGGAACAGCGACCGGCGGCTGGCGGACGTGTGGGCGAACAACGCCGGGCAGAACGAGGCAATCACCGGTTACGACAAATTCGCTCATCCCTATGCCGAGGCTGCTGGTGAACTGGCTGGGGGACTGGTGCCGTTCCTCCCGGCGCTCAAGGGAGAGGCAACAGCGCTGAAGCTCGGCGCGATCGGCGGGGGCTATGGCTTTGCATCCGGGTCCGGCCGTGAGGGCTCGCCAACCGAGCGGTTGATTTCTGGCACGGTCGGCGCGGGCCAGGGGGTGGTGACGACAGTGCTCGCGACCAAGGCGCTGGAAGCCGCTGCGCCGCTCGTGGCCAAGGGTTGGCAGTGGGTACGGGGCAAGGACGGCCCCGTGCTGGCACCGCCCGAAGGCCGTGGGAACACTGCTGAGGACGCGGGGGCGCCCGAGGTGTCTTCGGCCCGTCCGGCGCCTGTAGAGGCTCCTGCGGGCACTGTGAGCGACGTTGAGCCGGCGGCCATGTTCAAACCCGGCGGCATGGCTATGGACAGCCAGGCCGTTGCACAGCGCCCCCAGCCGATGAACCAACCGGTTACCGAGGCGCAGATGCAGGCGCGGGCGCAGGATGTCGCACCCAGCGATGTGCTGCCGGTACCATCAAACGCGATTGCTGACGTGAGCGAAGCTGCGGCGAAAGACGCGGGGCGTTACGTACCGGCGAAGCTTGTGGATGAGCGCACGGAGCAGCAGTTGCAGGACGGGCCGGTCTATGTGGACCGCTCCGTTCCGGCTGGCGAGCCGCAGCCCTTCGCCCCGCCTGAGGCTTACGAAGAATGGCCAGCGGGTGGCCCGGACTTTGCTGGCAACATCAATCTCGCCAAGCTCGACACACCGCAGGACATCAAGCGGGCGCTAGCGGCAACCGAACAGCGGGTCGGGTTCGATGCGGCTACCCGTGGGCGGGTAACGCAAGCAGAAACCGAGCGACTGGCTGCCGATCTCGGCATGACGCCGAATCGTCTGCTCTCCCGGCGCAACGGGCAGGCCTTCAACGCGGAGGAAGCGCTCGCCGCGCGCCAGATTCTTGCAAAGTCCGGCAATGAACTGGTCAACATGGCCAAGCGGGTCAAGGCTTTGGACGAGCCCGGCGACGATCTCCTGGCGGAGTTTCGGCAGGCATGGGTCCGTCACGCTGCGCTGCAGGAACAGGTGGCGGGCGCGACGGCGGAGGCCGGGCGGGCGCTGGCCCAGTTCAAGATGCTGGCCAGCAGCAAGGCTGTGCGCGGGGATGTGCTCTCGGCGATGATCGGGGCCGGCGGTGGTCGCGACCGGATCAAGGGCGCGGCGGAAACGCTGATCGAGGCGGCAGAATCGGGGCCAGGCGTATTCAACGCGCTGGTCGAGAAGGCGTCGAAGCCAAGGTTCCGCGACAAGTTCAACGAACTGTGGATCAACTGGCTGCTGTCGAGCCCGGCGACGCATGTGGTCAACATGACCTCCAACACGCTCACCGCGATCGGCCAGTTGCCCGAGCACGGCATTGCCGCAGGTATCGGCGGGGCGCGCCGCCTGGCTGGCCGGGGCGACGATGCCGTCACCGCTTCAGAAGTGGGCGTGCGGACCTTCGCGCTGTTGCAGGGCGCAAAAGAGGGTGCGCGGCTGTTCGCGCAGTCGCTGCGCACCGGTGAGCCCTCGGACCTGGTGTCGAAGGTCGAAGGCATCGGGATGAAAGCCATCTCGGGGGCCAAGGGTGAGGTGGTCCGGATTCCGACGCGCTTCCTGACCGCTGAGGATGAGTTGTTCAAGGGCATCGCCCGGCGCATGGAAATCAACGGCCTGGCAGTGCGCATGGCCCGCAGCGAGGGCCTGAAAGGCGAGGCGCGCAAGGCCCGGATCGCCGAGCTGTCGCAGTACCCGACCGACGACATGCTGGCGCGGTCGATGGAGTATGCCCGTTACGTCACGTTCCAGCGCAAGCTCGGCCCGGTGGCGTCGAAGGTGAGCGCGATCACCCAGGACGTGCCGGGGCTCAAACTGTTCCTGCCGTTTGTGCGCACGCCGACCAACCTGCTCAAGTATGCGGCCGAGCGCTCCCCGCTGGCGCCGCTGCTCAAGGAATGGCGGCACGACTTTGCAGCCGGCGGCGCGCGGCGCGACCTGGCGGTGGCCAAGGCCATGGTCGGGACCGGCATGGGCATGGCGATCTATCAGGCTGCACAGCAAGGGCTCATCTCCGGAGCGGCCCCGTCCGATCCCTCTCGGGCGCGGCTGATGTACGCCGATGGGTTCCAGCCCTATTCGGTCCGCGTGGGCGACAAGTGGATCAGCTATCGCCGGCTCGATCCGTTCTCATCGACGCTTGGTGTCGCCGCGGACATGGCCTTGCTGCCCGAAGGCATGAGCGATCGGCAGAAGGACGACAAGGCGACGTTGCTGGTCGCCTCGATCATGGGCAACCTTGCAAACAAGACCTGGCTGTCGGGCATCTCGGACGTGCTGAGCGCGATCAGCGATCCCGAGCAGAATGCCGACAATCTCGTGCAGCGCCTGGCCGGCTCGCTGGCGGTGCCAACCGGCGTCGCCCAGCTGGCCCGCACGATGGACCCGGTGCAGCGCAAAGTGGAGACGGTGGGCGAGGCGATCCAGGCGCGGGTGCCGGGGCTGTCCAGGGACCTGATGCCGCGCCGTGACGTGTGGGGGCGTGCAGTTACGTCCGAAGGCGGCATCGGGCCCGATATCGCCTCTCCGGCGTATGAGAGCACGATCGAGAACGACCCAGTCAACCAGGCGTTGCTCAAGGCCGGGGTATCCATCGGCCTGCCGCAGCGGAAGGTGGGCGGGGTGGAACTGTCCGACGAAGATTACGACCGCTATCAAGCCGAGGCAGGCCAGCGTGCTTACGCCCGGGTCAAAGCGTACGTATCATCAGAGGCGTGGCAGCGGATGGATGACGAGGCCCGGCAGGAGACGGTGAGCAAGCTTGTCAGCGGTGCGCGTAAGGAGGCGCGGGCCAACCTCGCCGGTGGGGGCGCAGACGATCCGTGGGGTTCGTTTCCAGCGGCGCAGAGCAACAAGCAGGACAAATGGGCCAGCTTCCCCAAGCCCGAACAGCCGGACGTGCTGGGCGAGCTGCAGCGGGCGATTCCGGGCGCGAGCTTTACCTCCGGCTTTAGGACGCCGGAGTACCAAGCTGACATGAAACGGCGCGGTTATAGTCCGGCGCACAACAGCGGGCACCTCGACGGCTCATCGCTCGACATCGTTCCGCCCGCTGGCAAGTCGATCGGGTGGCTGGCCGGGCAGGTGAAGCGGGTGCGGCCGAATGCGCGCGTGCTGCCGGAGGGCGATCATCTGCACGTCACGTTTCCCGACTGGTTCGGGGCTCCGGTGATCGGTGGGGCGAAGGCGGCGGGGCTGGTCAATCCGAACGGGCAAAGTGGCGCCACGAGTAGTGCAAGATAGCCACGTCGTCGGTGCCTCCCCGCTGAGTCGCCTTGTCGGCGGCGGACGTGCTTCCGGCCTACTTTCCCTAGGCGGGGGGCAATCCTAATTTCGCCTTTAGCTCGGCCTTTGCAATTTCCCACAGCAGGTTGATGCTGGCACCACCAACCTTGGCGGCTGTCGCTTTAGTTGCGCGCCAGATGCCGCTATCGCGGATTGTATTCAAAAACTCATGCCCTCGGTAGGTGAGGCGCTTGGCTCGCCATCGATACGCGCTCAGTGAGCTTACGTCCTGAGCTACGATTAGACCCGCCTCGTCCAGTAATTGAATGTGGTAGGACAGGACTTCCGCATCGAGGTCGGGCAAGTCAAACTTCACCCAATGCTGAGGCGACCTTTCGCTAGCCTCTATGGCCAACAGGAGCTGCCGCACCAGGTCCTGGTCAAGCTTCATGCCGACCTCGTGCTTACTTGGTGCTTACTAGGACCAAAAATAAGCGCCATTTCCTACCATCCAGAACCCACAAAAAACGTCATATTCCTGCGGTGGTGAGCCCTGCTGGGTTCGAACCAGCGACCTACTGATTAAAAGTCAGTTGCTCTACCGACTGAGCTAAGGGCCCTCGCCGCGTCGCGGTGGGTCAGCGCCGCTTAGGGAGCGGGCGCGGGCGGGTCAAGCGGGCATGAAGGTGGCGCGCGGCGAGACCGGTCCCCGGATCGCGCCAGCCCGGGGCGACTGCGCAAAGCGGCGCCAGCACAAACCGCCGCATGCGGTACGCCGGGTGCGGGATGGTGAGCCCGGGAGCGGACCACGCGCCAGCATCCCACAGCAGGATATCGAGATCGAGCACCCGCTCTCCCCAGCGCTGCCCGCGCCGGCGGCGCCCGAACTGCGCCTCGATTGCCTGCAGCGCAGCCAGCAGCGCATCGGGGCCCATGCCGGTTTCGACCCGCGCGGCGGCGTTGGCATAGGCGCGCCGTGACGGGCCGAGGGGCCGGCTGCGTACTATCGGCGAGACGGCATGCAGACGCAGCCCCGCCTCCGCCATCACCTCCAGCGCCGCCGCGAGAACCGACGCTGGCGGCCCGTGGCGGGGGTGCCGCCGGTTCGAACCAAGGCCGACGACGTACTGCTGCGCCATTGCAGGTTAGATGTCCTGCGCGATCCGGGTGTAGAGCTGGGGACGGCGGTCCCGGAAAAAACCCATTCCGGCGCGGTGGCGCGCCGCGCGGGCGAGATCCAGCTTAGCGCTGAGCACCCCGGTTTCGCCCGCGCCAAATTCGGCGACGTAATCGCCCCACTCGTCGGCGATGAAGCTGTGGCCATAGAAGCGCTGGCCATCCTCCGTGCCGATCCGGTTGGCAGCAATTACCGGCATGCAGTTCGACACCGCGTGGCCCAACATCGCCCGGCGCCACATCCGGCTGGTATCGAGGTCTGTGTCATAGGGCTCCGATCCGATCGCGGTCGGGTAGAACAGCAATTCCGCGCCCATCAGCGCCATTACCCGTGCGCATTCGGGGTACCACTGGTCCCAGCAGATGCCGACCCCGATGCGGGTGCCGGCAACGTCCCACACCTTGAACCCGTCGTTCCCGGGCCGGAAATAGTACTTCTCTTCATAACCGGGACCATCCGGGATATGGCTCTTGCGGTAGGTGCCCAGCAGCTCGCCGTGCTCGTCGATCATCGCCAGCGTGTTGTAGTAATGGTGGCCGTCGCGTTCGAAGAAGCTGGTCGGGATCGCCACCTTCAGCCGCGCGGCAAGCGTGCGCATCGCCGCGACGGAGGGATGCTGGGCCACCGGGCGGGCAAGCGCGAACCGCGCCTCATCCTCCGTCTTGCAGAAATAGGGCCCTGAAAACAGTTCTGGCGGGAGCACGATCTGCGCGCCCGCCGCGGCGGCCTGTTCGACCAACGCCGACACCGCGGCGATATTCTCTTGCTCGTCATGCGAGCCCAGCGGCAGTTGCAGAGCGGCGACGGTAACCTGGGTCATCGCCCTCAAGTAGGATGCCGCAAGGGGCAAGTCTACCGCAGAGGATGACAGCGGAGCGCCGAATGCCTATCTCGGCGCCGGACTGGTTGAAGGATGCTTTACGATGGCTCAGGTAATTCTTGCCGGTGGGTGCTTCTGGTGCACCGAAGCGGTGTTTCGCGACGTTATAGGCGTGAGCGAAGTGGAAAGCGGGTACATCGGGGGTACTGCTCCGAATCCGACGTACAAGCAGGTGTGTTCCGGAACCACCGGCCATGCCGAGGCGATCCGGGTGACCTTCGATCCGGACGCGATCGCACTGGCCGACCTGCTGGATATCTTCATGGAGACCCACGATCCGACCCAGCTAAACCGCCAGGGCAATGATGTGGGGACCCAGTACCGCTCGGCCATATTTCCTCTAGTTGACGACCAGCGGGCCGAAGCGGTTGCCGCGATCGCCCGCGCTCAGCAAGAGCGCAGCGCGACGATCGTCACCACGATCGAGCCGGTTTCGGAGTGGTACACGGCCGAGGATTATCACCAGGAGTACTGGGACGGAGAGGGCCAGCGGAACCCCTATTGCCTGGCGCTGATCCCGCCCAAGCTGAAGAAGCTGCGCAAGAGTTTCGCGGCAAAGGTAAAGTCGGCTTGAGGTTCTGATAACACCGCGCAGATACAGGGGGTTGCCGCTGATATTTCCGGCTGAGCAATGTGTCGCTGCGGATCATGTCCGGGGTGACGGGTGCCGGCAGTCGTAACGGACGAAGTTACAGGTTTTTCCAGCGAGCGATGAAAAACCCGTCGAGCCCGCCGTGATCGGGCAACATGCCGGGATCAGTTCGCAGCCAGCCATCAGCACCCGGTGCCAGACCGGTCGGCAGTTCGTCGGTGCGGACCGGGTGCGGCGCGAGCGGCACCGCAGCCGTCTGCGCTGCGCCTTCCGCGGGCTCCAGCGAGCAGACCGCATAGACCAGCGTTCCGCCCGGTGCGAGGCAGCCGGCGGCCCGCGCCAGCATCTGTGCCTGCAGTTCGGCCATTTCGTGGATGTGCTGGGGCATGATGCGGTGCAGCACGTCAGGGTGACGACGGCAGGTGCCCGTGGCTGTGCACGGCGCGTCGAGCAGGATGGCATCGTAAGTGCCATCGGGCTCCCAATCCAGCGCGTCGGCTGTCACGACATCGACCGCCAGACCGCAGCGGGCAAGGTTTTCCGTCAGCCTTTCCAGTCGCTTGGCCGACATATCGACTGCGGTCACCTGCCACCCGGCCGCCGCCAGTTGCAGCGTCTTGCCGCCGGGCGCCGCGCACAGGTCCAGCGCGCGGCCGCGGCCGGACGGCTGGCCCAACAGTCGGGCAGGAAGGCTGGCCGCCAGGTCCTGCACCCACCACGCACCTTCAGTGAAACCTTCGAGCATCTGCACTGCATCGCCGCGTGGCAGACGTACATGCCCAGGCATCAGCGACACGCCGCCCAGCCGCGCGGTCCATTCGGCGGTGCCGGCCGGATCGCGCAGCGTCAGGTCGAGCGGGGGCGGCTTGGCCAGCGCGGGAATGATCGCCCCCGCCGCTTCGCCCCAACGGGCGCTGACCGCGGCGGGCAGGCTTGGACTGGGCGGCAGAGCCGCCTGGCTGCGGGTCAGCGCCGCGAACACGCCGTGCGCCAGACGCTTGGGCCCGCCCGTGAGCAGCGGCAGCGCCGTGGCGATCACCGCGTGCGGCGGCGTGCCAAGCCGCAACCACTGCGCCAGCATCAGCCGCAGTACGGCGCGCGCCTTGGCATCGTCGGGCAGACGTTCGCGGGTGGCGCTGTCGATCAGCGCATCGATGTCTGTCAGCCAGCGCAGCGCCTCTCCGGCGATGGCTTTGGCCAGGGCCCTGTCGCTGTCCGCCGCGATGCCCTGCACTGCGTTGTGGGCCGCCTGGTCGAGCGTTTCGCCCCGCCGCAGCACGGCATCGAGCAATTTGAGCGCAGCGCGCCTGGCGGGAAGTCCGGGAATATCCATGCCGGCCGCCCTATCGCCGATTGCAAAGCAGGGCCAGTGCCCCCATGTCGGCCGGATGACAGAACGTGCGACAAAACGCCCGGCGGAGTTCACCAAGCCCGCGCACTGGAGCAACGAACCGGCGCCGCAACCGCAACCGCCCAAGGGCGAGCCTGATCCGAACGGCCTGTCCCCTACCCGCTATGGCGACTGGGAAAAGAACGGCATCGCGATAGATTTCTGAGCAGCGCAAGCGGGTGCTAGATCCACCCTGCCAGTTCGCGCCGGATCAGCCCTTCGAGCATTTCCATCCCCGCATCCCCGGCGTTCAGGCAATCGAGCGCCGCGAAGTGCGTTCCGCCCGCTGCCATGAACTCGTCGCGGCCGCGGATCGCAAGTTCCTCGCGCGTTTCGAGGCAATCGGCCGAAAAACCGGGGGCGGCAATCGCCAGCCGTTTCGTTCCGGCCTGACCCTGAGCAACAAGGACCGCGTCCGTCGCGGGCTCAAGCCATTTCGCTCGGCCAAAGCGGGACTGGAAGCTGGTTTCCACCCGCACGTCGCCCCAAGCCGTCCGCAGCGCATCCGCCAGCAGGCGCGCGGTCTTGCGGCACTGGCAGTGATAGGGATCGCCGAGGTGCAGCGTTCGCTCGGGCATGCCGTGGAACGACAGCAGCAGGACTTCGGGGCGGAACGGCAGCGCCGCGAGCTGGCGCGAGATATCCGCATGGAGCGCTTCGACGTGGAGCGGATCGTCGTAATACGGCGGCAGGGTCCGGATCGCCGGCTGCCAGCGCATTTGCTTGAGCGCGGCGCCCATTGCATCGACCACCGTTGCCGTCGTCGCGGCGGAATACTGCGGGTAGAGCGGCGCGATCAGGATCCGGTCGCACCCGTCCTGCTTCATCCGCGCCAGTTCGGCCCCCAGCGCCGGACTGCCATAGCGCATCGCCCAGCGCACGCGAGCCTGCTCGCCCACGCGGTCCTGCAACGCAGCCGCCTGCGCTTTGGTGATGGCGGCGAGCGGCGAGCCGTCTGGTCCCCAGACCTGTCCATAGGCATGCGCGCTTTTCTTCGGCCTGGTGTTCAGGATGATCCCGCGCAGGATCGGCTGCCACAGCAGCGGCGGGATTTCCACCACCCGCCGGTCCGACAGGAATTCCGCCAGATAGCGTTTGACCGCTGGCGCGTCGGGGGCGTCGGGCGTGCCGAGATTGACCAGCAGCACGCCGATCCCCCCGGTCGGCGCGGCGGGGTGCGCGGCAGGACGGGGATCAGGCATTGTCAGACTTCCTCGGTAAACAGCGGCAGCTTGCGGAATCGGAGCCCCGTGGCCGAATGGAGCGCGTTTGCGACCGCCGGGGCTATCGCGGCAACCCCCAGTTCCCCGGGATCGGCAGAAGGCGCGTCGCTTGGGATGAACCCCACGGCAATTTCGGGAGTATCGGCGAGCAGCGGCAGACGCAGACCCGCGAGCCGCCCGGTGACCGGCAATCCCCGGACATAGGTAGCGCTGGCTCCCAGCGCCTGGCCGAGGCCAAACACCAGTCCGCCTTCGATTTGTTGGCGCGCAATATCAAGGTTCACGATCCGCCCGATATCGGCAACTGCGCTGATCCGGTCGACCCGCACCCCGGTCTCGTCCCGCCGCGCGGTGACAATCACCGCGATGCAGCCGCCGCGATCGACCGGGCCGATGCGATGGCAGGCCAGTCCCTGCCCGCTCTGGTCGTTGCCGCCGTCCCATTCGGCCAGGCTAGCAACCCGCTGGAGGCATTCCGCCAGCCGAATATCGTTGCCCAGCATCTGCATGCGATACGACAGCGGCTCGCGCCGGGCGGCACGGGCCAGTTCGTCCACGAAGCTTTCGGTGAAGAACGCGGTCATCGCGTGGGCATTGCCGCGCAGTCGCCCCGCCGGGATACCTGTCGAAACGGGCACGTGATCGACCGCGGCGTTCGCCAGTGCATATGGCGGCAGCGCGCCGGCCAGCGCCAGCGGGTCCGCCTCGCCGGCACTGGCCGCCAGCGCGCCGCGCGCGGCCGCCCCGCCAAGGACACGCCGCCCGAATTCGCGGGCCGCCGCCGGGGTCGCGATCCGCGTTTTCCATGCAATCACGTCGCCGCCCGAGCCATCGGCCGACGCCTGCGTTGTTGCCCACAACACAGCCGAGGCGGGCGCGCGGGGCCGTGTGCCGAGATGTTCCTGCCAGCGCGACCACGTCAACTGCACCGGCCGCTGCACTTCTTGCGCGATCAGTGCGGCCTGGACGGCATGGTCGGCTTCGAGCCGCGCATCGAAGCTGCCCCCAGCGGCAACCGGATAAAGCACCACATCGTGCGGGCTGAGCCCGACCGCCGCACCCGCTGCGCGCCGGGTGGCCTCGGGCGCCTGACTGGCCAGCCACAGCTCTAGCCGGCCGTCGCGCAGGCGCGCGGTGCAACTTGCTGTCTCAAGGCCGGCGTGCAGCCCCGACGCCACATCGTACCGCGCCACCAGCGACGGCGCGGCGGCCATCGCCCCGTCCGGATCGCCTATCGTAACGATCCGGTGCGTGCGCCCCTGCTTCACCGCCGCGTCCAGCGCAGCATCGATGCGCCCGCTGTCGATCGGACCGCTGAGGCTGAACTGCGGCGCAAGCCGGGACAGCGCTTGTTCGGCCGCCCACCAGCTTGGGGCGACCGCGGCCAGCCATTCATCGCCACGAACCAGTCGCACGTCGGACGCGCCAATAGCGGCCGGATCGTAGCGCCCGAGTGCGGCGCGTTGCGCTTTCGGCGCAAGGCGGATCGCCGCGAAGACCATGCCGGGAAGCCGCACGTCGCCCGCGAAGACCGCCGAACCATCGGCCTTTGCCGGCAGGTCGAGCCGGGCGAACGGCACTGCCGCGCCGGCGCGATAGGCATCGGGATGCTCGGCCGGCAAGGGTTTCAGCGGAAGCGTTGCAGGGGGCGTGAATGCGGCGGCTTCCTCGGCCAGCTCGCCAAAGCCGGCTCCGCGTTCGCCGTGGGAGACGCGGCCGTTCGCCGCGCTGCATTCGGCCCAGTCCACATCCCAGCGGGCGGCGGCGGCCTGCAGCAGCAGCGTTCGCACCGCGCAGGCGGCTTCGCGGGCCGGAGTCTCGTAAGCGGCCATCGCGGTACCATCGGCAGTGACCATGAAGCGGTTGCGCTCTGCGTACTGCCGGGCGAGCCAGCCGTCACGAGCTGGGGCCAGGCCTGCCGCTCCCGGAAGCCACAGCGCCGCCCAGTCCGCCGCCAGCGGAATGTTGGCATATGCACCGCTGACCGGTGCCGGCGCCGCCGCGACGGTGCGCCAATCCGCCCCCAATTCCATTGCCACCACCTGGGGCAGCAAGGTTGTGATGCCCTGCCCCATTTCCAGCTGCGGGACGGCCACCGCGACAATGCCATCGCGCCCGATCCGCAGCCAGGCGTTGAAGGCGGTCTCGGCATCGTCTGGATCCAGCGGCAGCGGAAAGCGGCGCGGCGTCAGCCCCCACGCTACCAGCACTCCCCCGCCGGCGGCTGCACCGATCAGCAGCCCCCTTCTGGTAACGGCCGGCCGTGTCAGCGCCATTTCAGGCGGTCTGCTCCAGCCAATCGGCAACCTGGCGCGCAATCGCCTGGAACGCCCGGCCCTGCGGCGCATCGTGTGCTGCGGGCGGAGTGCCCGCGTCGCTGTCCCGGCGGATGGTCAGGTCAAGCGGGATGTGGCCCAAAAACGGCACGCCCATCTCGCCCGCCGCGGCCTGGGCACCGCCGTGCCCGAACGGATCGCTGGTTTCGCCGCAGTGTGGACAGACGTAGCCGGACATGTTCTCCACCATTCCGATGAGCGGCACTTGCGCCTGCTCGAACAGGCTGATGGCGCGGGCTGCGTCGATCAGGGACAGGTCCTGGGGGGTCGAAACGATGACGGCGCCCGCGGGCTTGTGCTTCTGCACCATGCTCAATTGCACATCGCCTGTGCCGGGCGGCAGGTCCACCACCAGCACATCGATATCGCCCCAGTGCGCGTCGATCAGTTGCCCCAGCGCGTTGCTGACCATGGGCCCGCGCCAGGCAATCGCCCGACCCGGCTCGATCAGGTGGCCCATCGACAGCACGGGTACGCCCCAGCGACTGGGCACCGGGATCATCTTGCTGTCCCTCGCCTCGGGCCGCTGGCCCTCGTTCGCCATCAGCCGGGGCTGCGACGGTCCGTAGATATCGGCATCGACCAGCCCGACTTTCACGCCCATTCGCGCGAGCGCAACCGCGAGGTTTGCCGCTAGCGTGGACTTGCCCACGCCGCCCTTGCCCGAGCCCACCGCAACGATGCGCGGGCCAGCCGGGGCACCCGCGGCGCGCGGTGCGGCGGCCGCTTCACGCTCTGCCGTGAGCGCGATGCGGACCTCGTCCACCCCCGGCGCGGCGCGCAAGGCGGTATCGATCGCCAGCTCCAGCTGTTCGCGCGCCGGTTCGTCCAGCCCCGATACATCGAGCACGACGCTGGCGATGCCGCCAGCAAGCCGCAGCGCGCCCACCCGCGGCTGGACCTCGGCGGGCAGATGTTCCTTCAGCGCAGCGGCCGTATCGTCGATCATGTCCGTGATTTTTTCCGTAACTGCGAATTGCCGATCGTTCCGCGGCCTCTAGCAAGGAAATGGCACGCTGGAAAACTGCTGGTGTAAAAAAGGCCAGCGGGGAAAATCGGCGCAAGCACTATTTTTTCCCACGTGCATTCCTATAAGGACGGACATGAAAGCAATCAGGGATGCGATCTCGCGCGGTCGTTTGGCAATGGCAGGGGGCCGAAGCCCGTGGGGCGGGAGCGACGGGGAGCCGCAAGGCGAAACCGGCGAGAGCCAGGGAGACCAGCCCCGCGCCGACGACCCCCGGCCGGTCCCGCCTCCGACCACACGCCCCGGGCCGCGCAATCCGTGGCTGCCGGGCGGTACTGACGGGCCGCGAAAACCGGCAGGTATCGAGGATATCTTCCGTACGCGTCCAGGCGGCCCCGGCCGGCCCGGCGGCGGCGGCGCGGGTGGCCCCGGCGGCGGTTTCCCACGCTTTCCCACCCGCCCTGACGGACGCAGCTGGTTCCCGCTGATCGCGGGCGGCATTGCGCTGATGTGGCTGGCGCTCAGCACCACGCACATGGTCGGGCCCAAGGAGCAGGGCATCGTCACCACGCTCGGCAAGTATTCCCGCACGATCGGCCCCGGCGTTTCGCTGACCGCGCCCTGGCCTATCGAAAACGTGTCGGTCGTCGACGTTACGTCGATCAAGCGCGATTCCATCCCCGAGGGGGAGGACGAAAAACTGATGCTGACCAGCGACCGCAACCTGGTCGACATCAGTTATCTGGTTCGCT
>JAZKDH010000057.1:0-58666 GCA_040387665.1 Pseudomonadota bacterium
AAACTGATGCTGACCAGCGACCGCAACCTGGTCGACATCAGTTATCTGGTTCGCTGGAACATCAAGGACCTGAAACTTTATTCATTCCAGCTGGCCGACCCGGACCAGACAATCCGCGAAGTGGCCGAGGCCGCGATGCGCTCGTCAATCGCGGAAGTTCCGTTGACAGAAGCGATGGGCGGTTCGGGCCGTGCCTCGATCGAGCAGAACGTGCGGGTGCGGATGCAGGCGGTGCTTGATGCGTACCGGGCCGGCGTGTTGATCCAGGGCGTGGAAATCAAGAAGGCGGATCCCCCGACCAAAGTGATCGACGCCTTCCAGAAGGTCACGGCAGCCCAGCAGGACGCCCAGCGCGACCTCACCAACGCGCAGGCCTGGGCGCAGCAGGTTACCGCGCAGGCACAGGGTGCCGCCGCGGAGTTCGACAAGGTCTACGGCCAGTACAAGCTGGCGCCGGAAGTTACCCGGCGGCGCATGTATTACGAGACGATGGAGCGCGTCCTTGCCAACAACGACAAGGTCATCATCGCCGCCCCCGGCGTAACCACGTATCTGCCGCTTCCGGAACTGGCCAAGAAGCCGCCGGCACCGACTGAAGGGGGGACCCCGTAATGAACGACACCATTGTCCATCGCCTGTGGCGCGACAGCAAGCCGGCAATCGTTGCCGTAGGGGTCGCCGTGGTGGCCCTGCTGGCCGTATTCACGATCGTGCCGGAAACGGAACAGGCCGTCGTCGTCCGCTTTGGCGAGCCGGTTCGGGTGATCAACCGGTTCCGGCCAAATGCCGATTTCGGCAGCACCGGGGCCGGCCTGGTGTTCCGGGTGCCCATCGCCGAGCGGCTGGTGCGGATCGACAAGCGCGTGCTGTCGGTCGACATGGAGCGCCAGCAGGTCCTTTCCACTGACCAGCAGCGGATCGAGGTGGATGCCTATGCCCGGTTCCGGATCATCGATCCGGTGCGGATGGTCCGTTCAGCGGGCACCACCGAGCGTGTCGGGGAACAGCTCCAGCCGATCCTGTCGTCGGTCCTGCGTCAGGAACTGGGTAAGCGCACGTTCCAGTCGCTGCTTACGGCAGAGCGCGGCCAGGCGATGAAGAACATCCGCACCGGGCTTGACCAGGAGGCGCGCGAGTACGGCGCGCAGGTGATCGACGTGCGGATCAAGCGTGCCGACCTGCCCGACGGTACGCCGCTTGAATCCGCGTTTGCCCGGATGGCTTCGGCGCGCGAACAGGAAGCGACCACGATCATCGCCCAAGGGCAGCGCAACGCCCAGATCGTCCGCGCAGAGGCGCAGGCGACCGCGTCCAGGATCTATGCCGACGCGTTCAACAAGGATCCGGCGTTCTACGATTTCTACCGAGCGATGCAGAGCTACGTGGTGACGTTCGCCAATGCGAAGAATACCGGCCAAAGCACGATGATGATTTCGCCGGAGAGCGACTACCTGCGTCAGTTCAAGGGTAGAGAGAACCCCTAGGACGGACTCGATGATCCCCACACCGGATCGCATGCCATTCAAATTGCGTTAAGGCGCAGCGGCGTGAATCCCGGGGCGGGAAGCGTTCTGGCAAGGCGCCAGGATAAGAAGACAAAGGACGTTAAACCTGTGCGATACGCTTATGGAGTGACTTCGGCGCTGCTGCTCGGGGGCGCGGCGCTTTCGCTGGCGACGGGCCTGCCGGCCGGCGCCCAAGTTGCGCAGAACGATGCGCAGCAAATGCAGACCGTGGTCCCGCGGGGCGGAGCGCCTGCCAGCTTTGCCGATCTGACCCAGCAGCTGCAACCCGCAGTGGTCAACATCGCGACGCGCCAGAAAGTTCGCGTCGCGGCAGGAAATCCGTTTGCCGGCACCCCGTTTGCCGACCTGTTCGGCGGCGGCGAGGGCGGCGGCGCGCAGACGCGCGAGGCGCAGTCGCTCGGGTCCGGTTTCATCATATCGGCCGACGGTTATGTCGTGACCAACAACCATGTCGTGACCGCCGATGGCCAAGGCGAGATCGAGAGCATCACCGTAAAGATGCCCGACGGCACCGAATACCCGGCCAACCTGGTCGGGCGGGATGCCGCGTCGGATCTTGCGGTGCTGAAGATCACCGCCGCACGACCATTGCCATTCGTCCGGTTTGGCGACAGCCGCACTGCCCGTGTAGGAGATTGGGTGATCGCCATCGGCAACCCGTTCGGCTTGGGCGGCACGGTTACGTCGGGGATCATTTCGGCGGTCTACCGGGCAACCGGCAGCGGTTCGGCCTATGACCGGTACCTGCAGACCGATGCGGCAATCAACCGGGGCAACTCGGGCGGGCCGATGTTCGACATGAAGGGCCAGGTCATTGGCATCAACAACGCGATTTTCTCGCCAACCGGCGGCAGCGTGGGAATCGGCTTTGCCATTCCGGCAGAGATCGCGGCGCCGATCGTGGAAAAGCTCAAGAACGGCCAGACCATCGAACGCGGTTATCTGGGCGTGCGCATCCAGCAGCTGAACGAGGATCTTGCGGATTCGCTGGGCATTCCGCACAATCGGGGCGAGTTCATCCAGGCGGTCGAGCCGACCGGTGCGGCGGCGAAGGCCGGACTTCAGTCGGGTGACGTGGTGCTGCGCGTGGGCGGCAAGGACGTTTCGCCCGACCAGACGCTGAGCTACCTGGTGGCTAACACCGCACCCGGAACGCGCATTCCGCTCGACATCATCCGCAACGGCCAGCGCATGACGATTACCGCCACCGTGGCCCGGCGCCCGTCTGAAGAGGAACTGGCCCGGGAGACGTTCGACACCCCCCGCCCGGATCAGCAGAGCGATGGCTACAACCAGCCGCCGCAGCGCCAGGGACAGGGCGTGGTGGAACAGGCGATGGGCTTTTCGGCGATCCCGCTCACCGCGACGATCTCCCGCCAGCTTGGTGCGGCGGAAGGGACGCAGGGCGTGGTCATCACGGTCGTCGACGGATCATCCGACGCTGGCCAGAAGGGCTTGCAGCGCGGCGATATCGTGCTGAGCGCCAACTATGCACCTGTTGCGACCATCGCCCAGCTGGAAGCGATCGTCAAAGCGGCCAAGACGCAGAACCGTCCAGCGGTCCTGCTGCGCGTCCAGCGCCGCGGTCAACCCGCGACGTACGTGCCGGTACGCCTGCGCTGACCGGCCGCCACTGAACGAACGAGCCCCGCTGGCGCAAGCTGGCGGGGCTCTTCGCATCCGGCACTTGCGGAACGGCATGCCGGCGGTTCGGTTACCTCATCATGGCGCAGATGCATGGGCTGATCGAGCGGCTTGCCACGGTGCTTGAGATCGCCGGTGTGGCGGTCATCTTCGGCGGCGTCGTGCTCGCCACCTGGCTGTTCGTCCGCGGCGGGATTGCGAGCGGAAACTGGCGCCTCAGTTACGAGAGCTACCGCGCCAATCTTGGCCGCGGCATCCTGCTCGGGCTCGAGCTGCTTGTCGGCGCCGACATCATCGGTACGATCACCGCCCCGCTGACGTTCTCCAGCGTTGGCCTGCTTGCAGTGATCGTGCTCATCCGGACTTTTCTCAGTTTCTCGCTTGAAACAGAGATCGAAGGCTGCTGGCCCTGGCAACGCGTCAGCCGAGGCGAACGCGGCGACGAACGTCCGCGTTAGGACGCCTGCCGCTTCCCCGGCTTGCGGTGCCTGATATTCAGTTCCCCCGGCGTCCGGTAGCCTGATTGAGGAATTCGTCGTTGGCGGCGGCCGACGGGGGTTCACCGTCGGCTTCGGGGGGCAAGCCGTTGTCCTCCACCCGGCCGGGCTGTTGCTCTTCCGGCCTTGGGGGCGCTCGCCGGTTGGGATCGATCAGGTTACCCTGTTCATCGACGTAGTAATAATCTTCCGGGTCCTGGCCGAAGTTGGCCTCATCGTCAGGTTCAAGTTCGAATTCGGGCAGCTTCAGTTCGGTGTCGAACTGCTCGACCGGACGTTTGGCCGTTGCGTACTTCATGAATTGGGCGAACGCCTTGGCCGGAGCCGTTCCGCCCATCAGCCCGGGCACGGCCTTGGCGTCGTCGCGGCCCATCCACACCCCGGTGGTGATCCCGCTTGAAAAACCGATAAACCAGCCGTCCTTGTTCGAACTGGTTGTTCCCGTCTTGCCGGCAACGGGTCGGCCGATCTGTGCCGAGCGGCCGGTGCCGATGTTGACTGCAGTCTGCAGCAGATCGGTAATGCCCGCGGCGACGTAATCCGGCACCAGCGGCTGACCGCCCAACGCCTTGTGCTCGTACAGCAGGCGTCCGTCGGTCGTGGCTACTTTCACGATTCCATACGGCTCGATCGAAGTGCCCTTGGCGGCGACGGCGGCAAATGCGCGGGTCATGTCGATCAGCCTCACGTCGGCCGTGCCCAGCACCATCGACGGCAGCGTGTTGACCGGGGTGGTGATGCCGAACCGCCGTGCCATCCCGGCCACCGTGGTAAAGCCCACCTCGTTGCCCAGTTGGGCGGCAACGGTATTCTTGGAATAGGCGAAGGCGGTGCGCACATCGATCTGCCCGGCAAAGCTGCCGCCCGAATTGTGCGGGCTCCATCCCTGGATCGTCACCGGCTCATCCACCACCGCATCGTCCGGCTTGTATCCGGCTTCCAGGGCAGCGAGATAGACGAACAGCTTCCAAGCCGAGCCTGGCTGGCGCACGGCATTGACCGCGCGGTTGTAGTTCGACGTGACATAGTCGGTTCCGCCCACCATCGCCAGAATGGCGCCGTCGCGGTCCATGGCGACCAGCGCCCCCTGGGCGCCCTTCGGCGCGTTGCGTGCCACCGCGCCGGTGGCCGAGCGCTGCATGGCTGGATCGAGCGTGGTCCACACCTCGATCGGCTCGTCGTTCTCGGGGACAAGAATATCGAGCTGCGGCAGGGCCCAGTCGGTGAAATAGCGCACCGAGTTCTGCCCGCCCTCGGGCGCAAACGTCACGTCGGCAAAATCAGTAGCCGCGGCATCGGCGGCGCTGACCGCACCGGCATCCTGCATCGTCTGCAGCACCACCTTCGCTCGGTCCACCGCAGCGGCACGGTCCGCGGTGGGCGAGTAGCGCGACGGCGCCTTGACCAAGCCTGCGATGATCGCGGCCTCCGGCAGGCTCAGTTCTGTCCCCGGGTGGCCGAAGAACTTGCGCGCGGCGGAATCGACGCCGTAAGCGCCGCCGCCGAAATAGACCTTGTTGAGGTACAGTTCCATGATCTGCTGTTTGGAGAACTTCGTTTCCAGCGCGATCGCCAGGATCGCCTCGCGCGCTTTGCGGGCAAATGTGCGGTTATTGTTCAGGAACACGTTGCGCGCCAGCTGCTGCGTGATGGTTGATCCGCCCTGGCGCCAGTGGCCGCTTTGCACCCGCACCAGCAGCGACCGGGCGATCCCGATCGGATCAACCCCGAAGTGATCGTAGAACCGGCGATCTTCAACCGAGACCATCGCATCCTTCATCACGGCCGGGATGCGATCGCCGGGGATCCACTTGCCGTAGCTGGGGCCGAGCGTGACGAGTTCGCTGCCGTCGCGCGCGCGAACCACGATCATCTGGCCCTGGGTCTGCGATTTGAGGGCCTGGTAGCCGGGCAGCGATTGGGCGGCCACGAACACCGCCACGCCCAGCGCAATGGCCACCAGCGCGATCAACGCCAGCAACCATACCAGCAGGCGTTTCACAAAACGGCCAAAGCGGCCGCCGGAAGCGCCGCCCGGCGGCTTGGCGGGCGGCCTGCGCGGCGGGGGGGGCGACTGCTGATTGTCGGAAATGCTGCGCCGAATGGCGGAACGAGCCATGTAAAGACCAAACCCCTCGCACGGGCGGCGCCCGCGCCCGCCAACTACCTCGCCTTCAGTGCATAGGCAAAGTGGAACGCAGCGTTAACGCAAAAAAATGGACGCGCGGCGAGACGTTATCCGGCGGGCTTGAAGTCCAGCGATGCGCTGTTGATGCAATAGCGCAGCCCGTCGGGCCCCGGGCCATCGGGGAACACGTGCCCCAGGTGCCCTTCGCAGGCCGCGCAGCGGACTTCGGTCCGGACCATTCCGTGCGCCGTGTCGCGGTGTTCGTGCACCGCCTCGTCCGAAACCGGCCGGGTATAGCTGGGCCAGCCGGAGCCAGAGTTGTACTTCGTTTCCGCCTCGAACAGCGGCGCGCCACAGCCAGCGCAGCGATACATGCCCGGCGCCTTGTTCTGATCGTACTTGCCGGTAAACGCGCGTTCGGTGCCGGCTTCGCGCAGCACATGATACTGTTCGGGCGTCAGGCGCTCGCGCCACTGCTCGTCGGTCAGGTCAAGCTTGTCGGTCATCGGGGGTCTCCTTGGTCAGGAGCCGATATGGGGCAGGCCCGCCGCTTCGACAATGAGCACTGCACCATCGTGGCCGATCACCCGCACGCGGCTTCCGGCCGGACTGTCCGGCCCGCGCACCATCCATTCGCCGTCGCCCTGGCGCACGCGCCCGTGTCCGTCGGCAATGGCCTGGGTCACCTCGACGATCTCGCCCACCAGGCGGCCGCCGCGGTCGTTCATCAGCGGATCGGCCGGGGTCACGGTACCCGCCCCAACCCAGCGCCGCGCGGCCAGCACCATCGCAAAGGCGAGCGCGACGAACAGTGCGACTTGCCAGGGCAGGCCCACCGGCACGATCCAGGCGACCACCCCGGTCAGCACCGCCGCGCCGGCCAGCCAGATCAGGAAGAAGCCGGGCACAGCGATTTCGGCGGCGGCCAGCGTCACGCCTACCGCCAGCCAGGCCCAGCGCGGATCGACGCCCATGACCTCGTTCATGGCAGTCGGCCCGTTGGCGGCACTGACGCAGAGCCTTCCGGCCGCTGGGTACGTCTGTCGGTTGCGGCGGCGCGCTCGGCCCCACGCTCCAACAGCGCATCCTTCAGCAGTTCGCCCACCCCGCCGAGCGAGCCGATCAGCTGCGTCGCCTCGACCGGGAACAGGATTGTCTTGGCATTGGGCGAGGTTGCGAACTTGCTGACCGCCTCGGTATATTTTTGCGCGATGAAGTAGTTGAGCGCCTGCGCGCCCGAGGCCGCGATCGCCTCGGAAACCATCTGGGTCGCCTTGGCTTCGGCCTCGGCCTCACGCTCGCGCGCCTCGGCATCGCGGAAGGCGGCCTCGCGGCGCCCCTCGGCCTGGAGGATCTGGCCCTGCTTCTCGCCCTCGGCGCGCAGGATTTCAGAGGCGCGGCTCCCCTCCGCCTCGAGGATCTGGGCGCGCTTTTCGCGTTCCGCCTTCATCTGGCGGGCCATGGCGTTGGAAATGTCGGCCGGCGGGCGGATGTCCTTGATCTCGATCCGGGTGATCTTGACCCCCCAGGGCGAAGTGGCGTGATCGATCACCATCAGCAGCTTGCCATTGATCTCGTCCCGCTTGGACAGCGTTTCATCAAGGTCCATCGAGCCCATCACGGTGCGCAGGTTCGTGGTCGTCAGCTGCATGATCGCGAGATAGAGGTTCGATACCTCGTACGCGGCCTTGCCGGCGTCCAGCACCTGGAAGAACACCACCGCATCGACGCCCACCATCGCATTGTCGCGGGTGATGATTTCCTGGCCGGGAATGTCGAGCACCTGCTCCATCATGTTGACCTTGTGGCCCACCCGGTCGACGAACGGGATAATGAGGTGCAGCCCCGGCGTGGCTGCCAAAGTGTACTTTCCCAGCCGCTCGATCGTGTAGACATGGCCCTGCCGGACGACGCGCACGCCCATCAGCAGATAGACCACCACCAGTATCACCAGCGCCAGCAGGAAGCTGCCCATCTTGATATTCCCCCTTGCAGCCGGCCGCTGGCCCGCCCCGCCGGACAAGTTAGCGCGGTAGCCGGCAGGGGCAAGGACAAATGCCCCCGCGTCCTGTACCTACAGCGCGCCAAACAGGGCCAGCATCCGCCCCCACGCGCGTTCCGCCTGCACCGGATCATGAACCGGGGAATCGATCGTGCACCAGCCGTGCTCTGCGGGATAGACCTCTACCTCGGCCGGGCGGCCCGCCGCCTGCGCCGCAGCGCGCAGCGTGTCCTTATCGCCGGGCGCGCGGGCATCATCGTTTTGCGCAATGGCGAACAGATAGCGCGCCTGCGTCTGCCCGAGCAACCGATGCGGGCTGTCATCGCGCTCTGTCACCAGCGCCGCGCCGTGGAACGAGGCGGCAGCCTTTACCCGCAGCGGAGCGGCCGCTGCGGTTCGCACCGCAAACGGCCCGCCCATGCAATAGCCGCTGCTGCCTATGCCCCGCGCGCTGTCAACTGCCGGCTGGCGATCCAGCCAGCCGACGCACGCCGCCGCGTCGCGGCTGGTGCCGACCGCCGTGATTGCCGAGATCATCGGCTGCAGCCTGGCCTTTCCCTCCGGCGTGCGCCATTCGGCAAAGCTTTCCAGCACCGGAGACCTGGCGCTGCGGTAATACTGGTTGATGACCAGCACCGCATAGCCCGCCCCCGCCAGCCGCCGCGCCATCGTTTCATATGCGGCGCGCAGCCCGGCGATGTCGGGCCACATCAGGATTGCCGGGTGCGCCCCGCGCTGCGGGTGGACGAAAAATCCGTCCGCCATCCCGTCCGCGGTCGGGAACGTCACGGCTTGCTCCGCCAGCGCGGCGCCGCCGCTCTGGATGCCGGCATCGGCGCTGGTTCCCGGGCGACACGCGCTGGCGATGGCCGCGACAGCGCCGGTCAGCGCAAAGCGGCGCCGCGACAGGCCCGCGGCGGGGCGCGTAACAAGATCGAGTTCGGTCCGTTCATCGCACATCGGCCATGCTCCTCTCACCCGTCCGGGCAAAGGGTAGCTGTTTGCCGGACCGTGGGCGAGCGATTGCTCAAGCCGCGCGAAAGTTCAGTTCCAGCAGGACCCCGTCAGGCGCACCGACGAACAGCTGCCGCAGGCCGATGGAAGGCAGATCGTTCGTTTCCCACCCCAGCCCAAGCGCTTCCAGCCGCGCAATCATTGCGGGATAACCGGTACAATCGAAGGCCACATGGTGGATTGCGCCGGTCCGGTCACCGGGCAAGGCCGGCCGGACGATATCGGCAACCACTTCGGGGAGGACGAGGTGAATGACCGCCCGGCCGCTGGCGTCATGCAGCCATTGGACCTTGTCCGGGCGCAGGGGGGACGGCCCGTCCCGGCGATCCAGTTCCAGAACCGACGCATAGAAAGCGGCCGTACCGTCAAGATCGTGGGTGACGACGTTCACATGATCAAGCATTGCCGCCATCGTATCGTCTCCACGGCCGCCGTCTGCGGCGGGGCTGCGGCGGCATCTTGCAACCTGCTGGCGGCCGAAGCAACCCGGGGACTACGCCCGGCCGAGCGCAACCTCGCATTCGCCAAGCAAGTCGGCGATGATGGTGGCGACCGGGTCCTCCCGCGTGACCATCCCGACCGACTGCCCCGCCATCAGCGAGCCGTTCTCGACATCGCCGTCAATCACCGCGCGGCGCAGTGCACCGGCCCAGAAATGCTCGATCCGCAGTTGCGCCTCGCCCATCTCGATCACCTGTTCGTCCAGCAGCTGCGCCACTTCGCGCTGCTTGGCGGTGAATTCCTCGGTGCCTTTGTTCTTCAGCGCGCGGACCGGAATTACGGGAAGCCGGGGATCCACCTGCACGCTCGCCACCGCATCCCGGGCATTGGCACGGAAAAACGCCTTCTTGAAATCCGGGTGCGCGATCGATTCGAGGGCGCACGCAAACCGCGTCCCCAGTTGCACGCCGGATGCGCCCATTTCGAGGTACGAGGCGACCATCTCCCCGCGGCCGATCCCGCCCGCAACGAACACCACATGATCCTCCGCCAGCGCGGGCAGGAATTCCTGCGCCAGCACGCTGGTCGCGACCGGCCCGATATGACCGCCAGCCTCGCTGCCCTCGATCACCAGCGCATCCGCGCCCGCGCGCAGCAGCTTCTTCGCAAGCGCCAGAGTCGGCGCGAACACCAGCACCTTGGCGCCGAACGCCTTGATCGCCTCGACCGAACCCTTGGGCGGAATACCGCCTGCCAGCACCACGTGGCCGACCCGGTGCTGCGCGCAGACCGCGATCAGATCGAACAGCTGTGGGTGCATTGTGATCAAATTGACGCCAAACGGGCGTTCGGTCAGCGCTTGTGTTGCCGCGATTTCCCGGTCGAGCAACTCAGGCGTCATTGCCCCGCAGGCAATCACGCCGAACCCGCCGGCGTTGCTGATTGCCGACACCAGCGATCGTTCCGACACCCAGGACATCGCCCCGCACAGGATGGCGTACTCAGTGCCCAGAAAAGCGGCGCCGCGCGCCATCAGCGCCTTGGTCTTGTCGATCACACATTCCCCTCCGGCTGCGCGCTGCTTGCGCGGTAGCGACTCTCGGCGCCTATAGCACCGCTCGCGGTTGACGCCAGTGCGAGCCATGAGCCCAAGATCGCAATTCCCGATTATTGTAACCCGTATGTCTGGTTTCGGCGATCGACGGGTTTGTTGTAAACCGCGAACGTATCTTGTTGCAGCAGCCGAGTTCGGTTGGGCTGGCGCACACGCAAACTCCTTGACGGGACAGCTGACAGCAGCGTCCTTTCGAGCCCGCGCGGCCTGTCCCTGCCCCGGATGGCCTGCCGGGTCGCACGAACCCCGCCTCCGGTCGTCCCCTGACCGGGGCGGGGTTTTGCCGTTGCACGCAAGCCGCCACCGCCACCTATGGAAAGATATTTGGCTGACACTGTTTTCGTTGCAGAGTCGACCAGGAAAGAGCACGCACCACACGATGATGAAAGCCACTCTCGACGTGGTCCTGTTCCTGCTGGCGGGCATAGCACTCAGCGCGGCCAGCGTTGCCGGGACGGTGCTTGGCGCCTGCGCGGTAACCGGAGGCGGGTGCTGGTGGTGGCGCCGCCGGAAACGGCGCAGCGGCAACTGAGGTTTGCGTCCGCCGATCTGTTCAGGCGCCCCGTTCAGGCGCCCCGTTCAGGCGCCCCGTTCAGGCGCCCCGTTCAGGCAACCGGCACGACCAGCCGCACCATCGTGCCTACCAGTCCCAGCGCGAAGACGACCCCAGCCAGCGCTGTTGAAGATTTGCGAACGAGCCGGTCCCTGGACACTGGATTGAACCACAGCACCGCGGCACCGACGAGCATGGTAAGAAGATATTGGGTCATGGCAACCTCTCACGATGGGACACGCGGGGTTCTGGCACTGACTGGTTTACGCGCGTCCAAGAGATCGGGTGAACCGCGCGCTAACCAAGAACGAGCCCGCCATCCACGAGCAGATCGGTACCCGTGACGTACGACGATTCGTCGGAGGCGAGATACAGTGCCCCGGCCGCCAGCTCTTCCGGCTTCCCCAGCCGGCGCAGCAACTGCATCGATTGCATGGCTTGCCAGAACGCGTTCGGGTCGTCGGTCGTGGCGGCATAGTCCCGCAGCATCGGCGTGTCGGTCACCCCCGGATTGAGCGAGTTGACCCGCACCCCGCTGGGCGAAAGCTCCATCGCCAGCGCACGCGTGAACGAAATGATAGCCCCCTTGGAGGCGATGTAAGCGCCGATGTTGGGCCAGGCGAGCCCTTCGCGGGCCGAACCCGCCGAAGTGCTGATGATCGACCCGCGCCCGGCCGCGGCCATGATCGGTCCGGCCAGCTTGCACGCCAGGAACACGCTTTTGAAGTTGACGCTCAGCAGCAGGTCAAGCTCCTCTTCCGTTGTTTCCGCAACGGACTTGCCCGAACCTTCCTTTCCGGCGTTGTTGAAAAGCACATCCAGTTTGCCGCAGCGATCCATGTGCGCATCGAACAGACGGCCAAGCGCGGCGAAGTCCGACACGTCGGTCGTAACGAAGGTGGCGCTGCCGCCGGCGGCACGGATCCGCGCGGCCACCTCCTCGCCTGCGGGAT
The DNA here is from genome assembly GCA_040387665.1 of Pseudomonadota bacterium. Lineage (GTDB taxonomy): Bacteria > Pseudomonadota > Alphaproteobacteria > Sphingomonadales > Sphingomonadaceae > Novosphingobium. The sequence goes on from JAZKDH010000057.1 coordinate 11,873, forward strand.
TGATGTCGGCAATCGTGACGTCCGCGCCTTCTGCGGCGAATCGCCGGGCAGACGCTTCGCCGATGCCCGAAGCCGCGCCGGTGACAATCGCTGTCTTGTCTGCAAGCCGCATGGTGGTTTCCCCTTTTCCGAAGTCAGGCTGTGTGGACTGCAAGCCGCGCCAGCGTTGCCGCCGGATCGGTATCAAGGTGCGATTGCCGCTTCCGGATCCGCCAACCGTCGGGCTGCCGCACGAACACGTCGCGCATCGTGGTGGTGCCGATCAGGTCGAGCGTGGTGCGGTCGGGGCTGAACTTGCCGACGATGAGCTTGGACGTCTGCGTCGCGCTGTCGCCATCTACCTCGACGATCGAATCCACCGCGATGTGCAGGATGCCGAGCGACCCATCGGCAACTGCCGCGATTTCCTCGTGCCCACGAAACGTGCGCGCGCCAACGATGTCGAACTCGCCATCCTCGGTAAACAGCGCGGCAAAGCGCGCTCCGTCGGACGCGTCGGCATAACGGTTGTAGAGTACCGAAATCTCACGAATTTCATGTACGTCGAGCAGGTATTGCAACCGATCTTCCATCGTCGTCTCCCCATCAACTGTCCGTGCGCAATTTCACTCCCCCGGTTCTTTCTGGACATGCGGCCGTGTGACGAAAGTCAAGCATGCGTCACGGTCGAGAAAGCGGTCCTCGTCGGGCCGAATGATCTCGAGATAACGCGGCTCGTTGAAGGCGGCGATCATTGCCGCATGGTTGTCGAACCACAATTCGCCCACGCCGTCATAATCGGACCCTCCGCCCAGGACGAGCCCCTGGCCCTCGCCGTCCGCATCATAGGGATGGAGGACATATCGCTTCAGGTACTGCGCGAATTCCGGCACGCTCAGCACCAGCGGGGCATGGCGATTGAGCCAGTGGTCCACGAACTGTTCACGCGAAAGGTCCGCCCGGCGTTTAGCCGCAACGATCAATGCAATCATTGGCCTCTCCTGGGACACGGGCAGACGTGCCTGCGCCTCTGTTCGTGGACAGATGCTAGCGTCTGTGCACGCGAAGCGCCAGCAGTGCAGGAGAGCCTGCGAATTTTACAGGGACGAACCGCAGATGCCAAAAATGCACTGTATAGGGTGCAAGAAGGTCAGCGAAGGTGGCTTGCCGGCCTATTCCGCGTCCATCCCGTAGGCGCTGTGCAGCACACGCACCGCCAGTTCCGTTTCATCCTCGTCGATCAACACGGAAACCTTGATCTCGCTGGTCGAGATCGCCTGAATGTTGATCCCGCGGTCGGCCAGCGCCCGGAACATCGTGGCCGCGACGCCGGCGTGGCTGCGCATGCCCACGCCTACGACCGAAATCTTGGCGACCTTGGAGTCGGTGATGATCCGGTTGAACCCGATCGCGTCCTTGGCGCCTTCCAGCAGCGCCTGCGCGCGCACCAGATCGGCCGCGGGCAACGTGAACGTGACGTCAGTCTCGCCCTTGTCGCGGCCGACGTTCTGGATGATCATGTCGACGTTGATGCTCGCTGCCGCCAGCGGGCCGAAGATGGTTGCCACGGCGCCCGGGCGGTCAGGCACGCGCGTCAGGATGACCTTGGCCTCGTTCTTGTCCGCGGCGATGCCGGTGATCAGCTGGCGTTCCATGTCCAATCCCTCTTGAATTTCGGCGAGCTCGTCGTCCCCGACGATCATCGTGCCCGGAAGCGTATCGGCGGCAGGGGCATCTTCGTCGATGAACGAGGAGAGGACCTGAACCCGGACCCCTTCCTTCATCGCAAGGCTGACCGAGCGGGTCTGCAGCACTTTCGAGCCGACGGAGGCCAGTTCGAGCATTTCTTCGTACGTCACCGTCTTCAGCTTGCGCGCCTTGGCCACGATCCGCGGATCGGTGGTATAGACGCCGTCAACGTCGGTATAGATGTCGCACCGGTCGGCACCGATCGCCGCCGCCACCGCCACCGCCGAAGTGTCCGAACCGCCCCGGCCGAGCGTGGTGATCCGGTTCGCGGGCGAAATGCCCTGAAAGCCGGGGATCACCGCAATTTCGCCGGCGGCCATGCTGGCCAGCAGTTCGGGCGACGAAAGTTCCTCGATCCGGGCCTTGGCATAGGCGTCGTCCGACCGGATCGGCAGCTGCCAGCCGAGCCACGAGCGCGCCTTGCAGCCCATGCCCTGCAGCGTAAGCGCGAGCAGCCCCGCGGTCACCTGCTCGCCGCTCGCAACGACCACGTCGTACTCGGCCGGATCGTAAAGAGCGTTCGCCTCGCGGCAGAAATTCACCAGCCGGTCGGTCTCGCCCGCCATCGCGGAGACGACCACCGCCACTTCGTGTCCGGCCGCCTGTTGACGGCGCACGATGTTCGCCACGCGGCGGATGCGCTCGGTTCCGGCCATCGATGTGCCGCCGAATTTCATCACGATGCGGGCCACGCCACACAGCTCCCTAAAGACACACGGCAGAACACAGGCCACTGGCCCTCTCGACCGTGCGGCGGAGGCGCTTTAGGAAGACGCAATGAGCAATGCAACCTCGAACGCCGATAGCACTCCGGGAACCATCCGCCCGGGCGAAGCCGCCCACTTCGGGAAGCTTGCCTCCGAGTGGTGGAATCCGCGCGGCTCGTCGGCCATGCTGCACAAGCTGAACCCGGTCCGGCTCAGCTTCCTGCGCGACGCGGTGGACCTGCACTGGCACGGCGATTCGCGCGGCCTGCGGCCCCTGGACGGCAAGCGCGCGCTTGATGTCGGATGCGGCGCGGGACTTATGTGCGAGCCGCTGGCACGGCTCGGCGCGCAAATGATTGGCGTGGATGCCGCCAGCGAGAACGTCTGCGTCGCAGCCGCTCATGCAGCGGGCAGCAGCCTTTCGGTCGATTACCGCCACGGGGACATTGCCGACCCGGACTTCCGGTCTGCCCTGGGCCGGTTCGATCTCGTCACCTGTTGCGAAGTGATCGAACACGTGGCCGACAAGCCCGCCTTCGTTGCCGCGCTGGCCGGCACCTTGGCGCCGGGTGGGCTGATGATCCTGTCCACCCCGAACCGCACGACGCGCGCGCGTCTGTTCATGATCGAGGCGGCCGAACGGCTGGGCATGGTTCCGCGCGGCACGCATCATTGGGAGGACTTCGTCACGCCGACCGAACTGGCCGACCTGCTGACGGCGGCCGGGCTGGTCATGGGCGCGCCGCGCGGCATCGGGTGGTCCCCGCTGGCCGGGCTGCACTTGTCGGACGACATGGCGCTGAACTATATCGTCACGGCCACCGCGGCGGGTGCTGCAGCCGCTTGATCTGTGTCAAGGGACTGCAGCCGCGTGCCGAATAGTACCACAGTTACATGTTTTCGGGGGGCGAGTGGATGCAGCAGATCGCGAAGCCGGAACTGCTCGAGGCCAGCCTGACCCGCGCCGCCGAAGCGCTTGGCGATATCACTCCGCACGTGTTCGCCCGCTATTACGATGCTTTCCCCGAAGCACGCGAGCGGTTCGAGGAACTGAGCCTGCACCGGCCCGAGCAGTTGCAGGGCGAGATGATCGAACAGGCGCTTTACTGCCTGATGCAGTGGTTTTTTTCACCCGACGAAATCCGCATCGTCATGGTCGGCACCGTCCCGCACCACTTCGAAACGCTGGAAATTACGCCGCGCAGCTTCAGCGGGCTGATGGACACCATCTGCGACGTGATCGTCGAGACCATTCCCGCCGACCGCCGCGATGAACTCGCAGTGTGGGAAGAGCTGCGCGAGGCGATGCGCGGCCTGTTCGCGGAAGGATGTCAGTACCTGATGAAGCCAGTCACCTGCCCGCACGCGGCGGCGGCGGTCGCTTGATCTATTGCTGCCCGGCGGCGGGCAAACCCGCCACCTCCAAGTTCGAGTACGCTATTGGGCGAGCGCGCCGGCCCATTCGTCGGGCCTGAACCCCACCAGCAGCCCGCGCGGATATTCCACCACCGGCCGTTTGATGCAGCTCGGATGGGCAGACATCAGCGTGATCGCCTTTGCGGCATCAAGGTTGAACCGCTCAGCCTCGGGCAGCTTGCGAAACGTGGTCCCGGTCCGGTTCAGTAACACTTGCCAGCCGGCCTGCTGCTCCCAGTCCGCCAGCCGGGCCGGATCAGCGCCAAGCTTCTTGTAGTCATGAAACGCATAGGCGATCCCGCGCGCATCAAGCCAGGACCGCGCCGCCTTGACGGTGTCGCAGTTTGGAATGCCGTAGCAGATCACCGTCATCGTTTCGCCCTTTCGTCGGGGATACACTAACGCACGGCCCGACCGGCCGAAACCCCTGCCCGCCCGCGCCCGGTGGACATTTGCGCAAAACCGCGACAAAGCCGCGGACATGAGCATCAACAGCTTTGGCCGACTGCTGCGGTTCACCACCTGGGGCGAAAGCCACGGGCCGGCGCTGGGCGCCGTGGTCGACGGGTGCCCGCCCGGGCTCGACCTGTCCGAAGCCGACATCCAGCCGTTCCTCGACGCGCGCCGGCCCGGGCAGTCGAAATACACCACCCAGCGGCAGGAGCCGGATGCGGTGAGGATCCTGTCGGGGGTGTTCGAGGGGCGGACCACCGGCACGCCGATCAGCCTGATGATCGAGAACGTCGACCAGCGCTCCAAGGACTATTCCGAGGTCGCGCTCGCCTATCGCCCTGGCCATGCCGACTATGCCTATGACGCCAAGTACGGCCTGCGCGACTATCGCGGCGGGGGGCGTTCATCGGCGCGCGAAACGGCCGCGCGGGTTGCCGCCGGCGCGGTGGCACGGCTCGTCATTCCCGAAGTCACCATTCGCGCCTGGGTGTCCGAGATCGGGGGCGACGCGATCGATCCGGACCAGTTCGACTATGCCGAGATTGGTCGCAATCCGTTCTTCTGCCCGGATGCAAGTGCCTCTGCGCGCTGGGAAAAACTGGTCGATGAAGCGCGCCTCGGCGGGTCCTCGGTCGGCGCGGTGGTTGAATGCGAGGCGCATGGCGTGCCTGCCGGGTGGGGCGCGCCGCTCTATGCCAAGCTCGACGCAGATCTTGCCGCCGCGATGATGGGCATCAACGCCGTCAAGGGGATCGAGATCGGCGACGGATTTTCCGCCGCGCGCCTGACTGGCGAGGAGAACGCCGATCCGATGCGCCCCGGCAGCGGCGGGCCCGAGTTCCTGGCCAACCATGCGGGCGGCATTGCGGGCGGAATTTCCACAGGCCAGCCAATCACTTGCCGCGTGGCTTTCAAGCCGACCAGTTCCATCCTGACGCCCGTGGAAACGATCACGCGCGGAGGAGAGGCGGGCGAAATTCGGACCAAAGGGCGCCACGATCCCTGCGTCGGCATCCGCGGCGTGCCGGTGGTGGAGGCGATGATGGCGCTCGTGCTTGCCGATCAGAAGCTGTTGCATCGGGGTCAGACGGGGCGCTGATGCCCTGTTCGTGCAAGGTCAGTGCAATGCCGCTGCACGCGCCCCGGAGGGATCTGCACCGAGAGACTGGCAACCGGATAAATCGATCGTTCGCCGTCTTATCGGGTCAACTAATCGGATTAATCGAAATTCCGCGTTTCGCGCGCGGCGCGGCGCGTCCTATCTGCGTTTCCGGTTGAAGCTTCACCACGCATGAGAGGAATTCACGATGGGTATCATTGGCAGCACGCTCAAGCCGTTCGCGACGACATCCTACAAGGACGGCAAATTCGTCGAGGTCTCCGACAAGGACGTTCTCGGCAAGTGGGGCGTGTTCTTTTTCTACCCTGCTGACTTCACTTTCGTCTGCCCGACCGAGTTGGAAGACCTGGCCGACAAGTACGAGGAACTGCAGGCGATGGGCGTCGAGGTCTATGCGGTATCCACCGACACGCACTTCAGCCACAAGGCCTGGCACGACACCTCGCCGGCAATCAGCAAGATCAACTATCACATGCTGGGCGACCAGAACCATGTGATCAGCAACAACTTCAACAACCTGCGTGAAGGCGTCGGGCTGGCCGACCGCGGCACTTTCGTGGTCGATCCCGACGGCGTGGTGCAGCTGGTCGAAGTGACGCCGGAAGGTGTCGGCCGCAACGCCGCCGAACTCCTTCGCAAGATAAAGGCCGCAAAGTACTGGCGCGAACATCCGGGCCAGGTCTGCCCCGCCAAGTGGGAAGAGGGGTCCGAAACGCTGGCCCCGTCGATCGACCTTGTGGGCAAGATCTGACGAACCAACGATGACCCCTTCCCCCGTCGGGGAAGGGAACCATCCTCAAGATGGTGGAGGGGTGCTTGCGGCAGGCCGCTGCCCCCTCCGTCAGCCGCGAACGCGGCTGCAGCCTCCCTGAGGGGAGGATTGATATGGAAGGAAAACCGCCATGCTCGATGCATCCGTAACGCAGCAGCTTACCCAGTATCTTGCCATGCTGCGCGAGCCGATCGAGCTGGTCGCCACGCTGGGCGACGATGCGAAATCGGCCGAAACGCGCGAGTTGCTGGGCACGATCGCCAGCCTGTCCGACAAGGTCAGCGCCCGCTTCGACGGGGCAGACCGGCGCCGGCCGAGCTTCGAGATCCGCCGTGCATCGGCGCCCGAACTGAGCGTCCGCTTTGCCGGTGTGCCGCTGGGTCATGAGTTCACCTCGCTCGTCCTTGCGTTGCTGTGGGCCGGCGGTCACCCGCCCAAGGTGGCCGACGACGTGCTTGATCAGATTCGCGCACTGGAGGGACCGCTCGAGTTCGAGATGTACTTTTCGCTTACGTGCCACAACTGCCCCGACGTGGTGCAGGCGCTGGCACTGATGGCGCTGACCAACCCGCGCATTTCCGCGACCCTGATCGAAGGCGGCACGTTCCAGGCCGAAGTGGAGGAGCGCGGCGTGATGGCCGTGCCGGCGACGTTCCTGGACGGTGCGATGTGGGGTTCGGGCAAACTGAGCATCGAAGAAATGCTCGCCATGCTCGACACCGGCACGCAGGCCCGCGCCGCGGACCAGATCCGGGCCAAGGATCCGTTCGAAGTGCTGATTGTCGGCGGGGGGCCGGCCGGCGCCGCGGCGGCGATCTATACCGCGCGCAAAGGCATTCGCACCGGCATTGCAGCCGAGCGTTTCGGCGGACAGGTGCTCGATACGATGGCGATCGAAAACTTCATTTCCGTTCCGCAGACCGATGGGCCGAAACTTTCTGCCGCGCTGGAAACGCACGTGAAGGATTATGAAGTCGACGTGATGAACCTGCAGGCCGCGCAGCATCTGATCCCGGCGACGGCGCCCGGCGGCCTGCACGAAATCGTGCTGGCAAACGGTGCCAGCCTGATGGCGCGGACGGTGATTATTTCCACCGGTGCGCGCTGGCGGAACATGAACGTGCCGGGCGAAGCCGACTACAAGTCCAAGGGCGTGGCATATTGCCCGCACTGCGACGGCCCGCTGTTCAAGGGCAAGCGCGTGGCGGTTATCGGCGGTGGCAATTCCGGGGTGGAGGCGGCGATCGACCTTGCCGGCATCGTGGCCCACGTGACGTTGATCGAATTCGACGCGCAGCTGCGCGCCGATGCCGTGCTGCAGGCAAAGCTGCGCAGCCTGCGCAACGTGACCGTCATCACTTCGGCGCTTACAACCGAAGTGATGGGCGACGGCAGCAAGGTGACCGGCCTGACATACCGCGACCGGGCGACCGATACGGACCATGCGGTGGAACTCGAAGGCATCTTCGTCCAGATCGGACTGGTGCCCAACACCGAGTGGCTGAAGGACGTGATCGCGCTTTCTCCGCGCGGGGAAATCGAGATCGACGCGCGCGGGGAGACGTCCATACCGGGCGTGTTTGCAGCGGGTGATGTGACAACGGTGCCCTACAAGCAGATCGTGATTGCGATGGGTGCGGGCGCCACGGCCGGGCTTTCGGCGTTCGACTATCTTATCCGCCTGCCCGCCGAACCCGCGCTTGCCGAAGCGGAGGCGGCGTAACGGCGGTGCGCGGCTCCGCGAGAGATCAGGCGCGCAGCCGCCTGAGCACGATGTATACCGCCCCGGCGCCCCCGTGACGCGGGTGCGCCTGCCGCACCGCTGCGATGCGTGACGCGTGGGGCCCGGCCGCGAGCCAATCGAGCAGCTTGGCGCGGATGGCACCGCGTCGTTCCCCGCGCGCCGCATGATCGTCAACCGGGCGCGGCCGGCCCGTGATCAGCAGCACCACCCGCGCGCCATCGGCAATCGCCTGCGTCAGCCCGCGGTCCAGCCGCAGGTGCGCTGCGTCAAGCGTGTGGCCATGCAGATCAAGCGTATAGTCGGGCGAAACGTCGGCCTTGGCGAGCTTGCGCTCCCACGTGGCATCAAGGCCATGACGATCCAGGGGACGCGGCGGCGCGGGTGTTGGCCGCGGTGCGCGCCGGTTGTCCACCCGCGGCATCTCTGCTGCGGGGGGCGGATCGGCGGGAGCGGAGACCGCTGTTGCAGGAGGCGGGGCGGGCCGCGGAGCGGCTTGCCGAACGCGGCCGGTGAGCGGGGTGACCGTGGCTGCGACCCTGGCCCACATCGCCGTCTCACCGGGGGTCAGCCCGCGCGGTGGCCGGCTCATCTGCGGCCTGTTCGGACCAGGCCGGCAACGACCCCCTTGGGCAGCAGGATCAGGGCATCGCCGCGCGCCGACATCCCGCCGGCGATCGAGCGTGCGGCCGGGCCCGCGCCCCAAAAGGAATCGAACCGGTTCGCCCCCTTGATCGCGCCGCCGGTGTCCTGCACCACCCACAGGCCGCCGGCCTCTGCACGGTCGGTATCAAGCCAGACGGGTGCTCCCAGCGGAACGAAATAGGGGTCGGCCGCAAGGGTGACTTGTCCGCGTACCGGCACGTTCAGGGCCCCCACCGGCGCCGAGCCGGCATTCTCGCGGAAGAAGACATAGGCCCGGTTCTGCCGCATCAACGCCCGGCCCTCTGCCGGATGCTCACGCATGTAGCGCATTATTCCCTGCATGGAGCCCGGATACTGCCCCGGCCCTTCACCGATCAGGCCGCGGTCCTTCATCAGTTGCCCGATGCCGGTATACGGCAAACCATTCTGGCCGGCGTAGCCGATCCGGACGAGCGAGCCGTCGGGCGCGACCAGCCGGCCCGAGCCCTGGATCTGCAGGAAGAAGAATTCCACGGGATCGGCTGCCCAGGCAAGTTCCAGTCCCTTACCCGCCAGAGCCCCATCCTCGATCGCGGCGCGATCATGGTAGGCGATGAAGCGGCCTTCCGCGTCGAACCGGCCCAGCGGCGGCCGGCCGATGCGCTGTTCGAACGGCGTTTCGATTGGCCATGCGCGAACGAGATCCGGCGGGACCGTGTAGACCGGCACGTCGAACCCGGGCTGCCGCGTGCGCGATCCGGCAATCTCCGGCTCGTAATAGCCAGTGACGTAACTTTTGCCGTCGCCCACCCGGGCGGTATCGAAGTGCGCGGTAAAGAACGCCGCCGCATCGCCGGGCGCCCATTTCGGGGCTGCTTCGCACGCGGCCCGCCAATCCGAAGGGCGCGTCAACCCGCTCTGGTCAGTGCGCACGAGCAGGCTGCGGCAACTTTCGACAAACGAGCGAAGCGCCGCCGCCGGACGTCCGCTTCCAAGCATATCGGTGGTCAGCCGTGGCCCTGGCAGTACACCGAGCGTCGCCGCATCACCTGACGGCAGCGCGGGTGTCGGAACGGGCGCGGACGGCGCGGCCGGGTAGCGGGACGGCGGAGCCGTTTGCGGAATGACGGTGCAGGCGGAAACGAGTGACAGCGCCAGCAGCGCCGAAGCCTCCCTGCACCACCCCCGCATCAGGATCAGGCTTCGTCGGTTTCTTCGAGCAGCCAGTCCGGTCCGGCCGCGTTGACCGCGCGGCTGAAGGTCCACAGATCGCGCGCCTCTACCGCATCGTCGAGCGAGCCGGCAATCACCGTGCCTTCGGCATTGCGCGTCACTGCCGCGATATCGGCGGAGAACCGCACCGTCACCCGGGCGTGCGAGCCCTGCAGCACGGCATCGACGAGCGACGCGTCCTCAATCCGCACCAGCCGGTTATCCAGTGTCTCTCCGGCAGCGACACGGGCGTCGATGGCGGCCGCAAAATTATCGTACACGTCACGCTCGCACAGTTGCGACAGCGTTTCCTTGTCGCCGCTCCAGAACGCCTCGAGCACCATTCGGTAAGCCGACCGCGCCCCCTGGAGGAATTGCAGCGCATCGAAGCGGCGATCTGCCATGGCGATATCGCGCAGGCCCGCCTCTGCCGCGGGCAACACGCCGGGAATCTCCCGGGGGCGGGGCTGGGGAATCATCTGCGGAGCCCCGCGTTCGGGCAGCCGCGGCGCGACGGGACGCGAGGTACCGGCTGCGTCCTGCTGGCCTTCGAACCGCGCCTGGATGGGTTCTTCCTCATGCTCGGCACGGCGTCCGAGAACGGAATAGAGCCTCAGGCCCAAGAAGGCCGCGATCATGGCCAGGATGACGACTTCGACGGTCACGTCTTGCACTTTCAGTTCGACGGGCGGCAATGCGCCAACCGCCTTGAGGGCTATCTTGCCCGAGATAGGTACGCTTGACAAATGAACAACGCACCACCGCCGGCTACGTGCCAAATTCGCGCCAGATCGATACGGCGCACAACGTGGCAATCGGTGTGCGCACAGCGTTGCCTGCATTCGCGAGAGATTGCCGCCCGGGCCCGGGAATGCTAGTCGGCCCGCCAACCGACCTGCCGCGGCATGCGGCATTCAGACAGGGAACGCATTTCCATGGCCGACGAAGGCAACGTGATCTCCGACCTCCAGCTCCCCAACGGCGAGGACACTGGCCCGGCGGCGGGAATCATCTCGCAATACGTGAAGGATCTGTCGGTCGAAAATCCGAATGCGCCGCAATCGTACCAGTGGCAGGACGCGCCGCAACTGGACGTGCAGTTCAACATCAACGCTCAGCAGATCGATGCCGAGATCCACGAGGTAGAACTGAAGATCACGATGACCGCGCGGGCCGAGGCCGGCACCGCCTATATGATCGACCTGGTCTATGCCGGGCTTGTCGGGATGCGCGGGTTGCCGACCGAGCAGATGCACGCGTTCTCTTATGCTGAATGCCCGCGCATCCTGTTCCCGTTCGCGCGGCGGATCCTGGCCGATGCCGTGCGGGATGCCGGATATCCGCCGATCATGCTGGAGCCCATCGATTTCAACGGGCTGTACCTGCAGCAGCTGGCGCAGGCCCAGCACACCGCCGAGGCCGAGCCGGCCGGCAACGCCTGAGCCGGCGGCAGCGCCGGGGGCGCAACGCGTGAACCTGATCAAGGCAACGGGCACGATCGGCGGGCTGACGCTGGCCAGCCGGGTGCTCGGGCTGGTCCGTGACAGCCTGTTTGCGCGGTTTATCGGTGCCAGCTTCGCCTCCGACGCGTTCCTTGTCGCGTTTCGCCTGCCCAACATGTTCCGCGCGCTGTTCGCCGAAGGGGCATTCGCTTCGGCCTTCATTCCGATGTTCAACAAGAAGGTGGCCGATCCCGACGGGCGCGGGCTGCCCGACGGAATGGTCTTTGCCGAACAGGCGCTGGCGGTGCTGCTGCCGGTGCTGCTGGTGATGACCGTCATACTGGAGATCTTCGCCTGGCCGGTGACGTTTGCGCTGTCGGGACGGTTCAACGGCGTGAGCGAGGAGCAGTTCGACTACGCGGTGCAGTTGTCGCGGATCACGATCCCGTACCTGATGCTGATCAGCCTGGTATCGCTGTTTGGCGGAATCCTCAATTCGCTGCACAAGTTCTGGGTCAACGCCGCCGCGCCGATCCTGCTCAACCTGACGCTGATCGGCGCGCTGGTGCTGTTCCACTCGGACAACCCGCTGGTTACCGCGCGTAACCAGGCCATCGCGGTTTCGGTGTCCGGGCTGCTCCAGCTGCTGTGGCTGATGCTGGCGTGCAGGCGCAACGGGATCAGCCTGCGGCTGCGGCGACCGCGCCTGAACCCCGAGGTCAAGCGGCTGCTGGGCCTGATCTGGCCCGCCGCGGCCGGCGCGGGCGCGGTGCAGATCAACCTTGTCATCTCGACCGCGCTGGCTGCTTCGCTGCTGGCGCACGGATCGGTCACCTACATCTACATGGCGGACCGGCTCAACCAGCTGCCGCTGGGGCTGATCGGGATCGGGCTGGGCACGGTGCTGCTGCCGACGATTTCGCGCCAGCTTGGCGGCGGGCAGGAGGCGGAAGCAATGGCCACCCAGAACCGCGGGCTGGAACTGGCACTGTTCCTGACGCTGCCCGCTACGATGGCTTTGGTGCTGTGCGGCGAACCGATCGTGGCGGCGCTGTTCGGCTATGGCAAATACACGCCGCAGGACACGCATTTCACCGCGCAGGCACTCGCTGCGTTCTCGATCGGCCTGCCGAGCTATATCCTGATCAAGGTGCTGACCCCCGGATTTCACGCGCGGCAGGACACCAGAACGCCCGTGCGCTTTGCGACGGTCTCGGTAGCGGTCAACCTGATCGGAAACCTGGCGCTGATCCTGCCGCTGCAGCACATGGGGCCGCCGCTGGCGACCGCGATCGCATCAACCATCAACGTCGCGCTACTGTACCGCACGCTGGTGCGGCGCGGGCATTTCGTAGCTGACGCCCGGTTGCGGCGGCGGATGCCGCGGCTGGTGCTGGCGGCGCTGGCGATGGGCGCGGTGCTGTGGGCCGCGCAAGGCCTGCTGATGCCCTATGTTCACGGCAGCTGGCCGGTGCGGCTGGGCGCGATGTCGGTGCTGGTCGGGACCGGGTGCCTGGTCTATGGGCTGGCGGCGATCGTGCTGGGTGCCTTTACCCGCGACGATCTGCGGCTGCTGCGGCGGCGGCAATCGGCCTGAACCACTTCCCTTCGAGCTTAGAGTAAATCCATGCGCATCGTTTCCGGTATCCAGCCCACGGGCAATCTTCACCTTGGCAACTACCTGGGTGCGATACGGAATTGGGTGCGGATGCAGGACGAATGGACCGCGCAGGGACACGACTGCCTTTATTTCCTCGCCGATCTCCATGCGATCTCGATGCCGCACGTGCCGGCGGACCTCGCCGCCAACACCCGCGAGATGGTGGCTGCGCTGGTCGCCTGCGGGATCGATCCCGACCGTTCGATCCTGTTCAACCAGACGCAGGTGCCGGCCCATGCCGAACTGCAGTGGCTGCTGATGGGCACCGCCCGAATGGGGTGGCTCAGCCGGATGACCCAGTTCAAGGACAAGTCGGGCAAGAACAAGGAAGGCGCCAGCGTCGCGCTGTTCACGTACCCGGTGCTGCAGGCGGCCGACGTGCTGCTGTACCAGGCGACCCATGTGCCTGTGGGCGAGGACCAGAAGCAGCATCTCGAGCTTGCCCGCGACATTGCGCAGAAGTTCAACAACGACTTCGCGCCAAAGAACGAGGACGGCTCGGAGAACCCGGTGTTCACCCAGCCCGATCCGATCATCCCGCCTGAAGCTGCGCGCATCATGAGCCTGCGCGATGGTTCGGCCAAGATGAGCAAGTCCGATCCTTCGGATATGAGCCGGATCAACCTGACCGACGACGCCGATACCATCATGTCGAAGATCAAGAAGGCCAGGACCGACCCCGAGCCCCTGCCCGACAGCGCCGATGGCCTGGCGGGACGCGCCGAGGCGGCCAACCTGGTGGGAATTTACGCGGCGATGTCGGGACGGACAGTGGCGGGAATTCTGGCTGAATTTGGCGGGAAAGGGTTTGGCACGTTCAAGCCTGCGCTGGGCGAGTTGCTGGTGGAAAGCCTTGCTCCGATCAACGAGCGTTTCATCCAGCTGCGGCAGGACCGCGCGGCACTGGACGCGATCCTGCGCAAGGGCGGCGAAAAAGCGCGAACGCTTGCCGCTCCGACGCTGTCACGGGCGTATGAAGCGCTGGGGCTGGTACGCGGCTGACGCCGTTGCGTCGCAGCCGCCCGGACCAGGCGGCGGCGGTTCGGGCGCGATCAGAGATTCAACGGACGGCGGAGCCACCAGCGGATTGCGCGGTGCAGGATCCACGCCTCTACCAGGCCGAACTTGACTTCGCGCGGCTCGGTTAATCGGGGACGCCAGTTCCTGCTGTTCGCGCGGCGGGTCGCAATAGCGACACCATCATCCCGGCGCAGCATGCGGCCTATGCGATCCCGACGCTGGGGTACGGTCCCGATCGAGTCCACCAATTGAAGTAGCAAGGCGTTAGGCATGTATCTCAAGCACTTCCACGATGCGACGACGCGGTTACGTGCCGGCAACCATGGCTGGGGGCTAAGTCCGTGCAATTACCCGGCCGACGCAATGCGACAGCGAAAAAGGATGACTAGCCGGGGCGCGGCAACCAGCACACGGGCTGCCGCGCAACGACGTGCAAAGCGAATTGCGCAACGCTGCTCTGTCATTTGTGGCCGGGGGCTTCGCCACAATATTCAACGCCTGTTCAGCGGCTGGATAGTAGGGCACGATCATGCATGACAGTCACGTGCCCGAGCAAGAGCGCGGCCCGGACTGCTTATCGTCACGGAGAGTCGAAGCATGACTGCGCCTCGCAAATTTTCTGAACCTGCTGCCTTGGGCCGTACATTGCGGCTTGCGGCGATTCCGCTGGTGCTGGCCAGCCTTTCGGCCTGTGCGACCGGCTTCAACGCCGACGTGAAGCGCTACCAGTCGCAGCTGCCGGCTCCGAGCGGGCAGACGTTTGCGATCGTGGCCGACGATCCCGCGCTCGCCGGCGGGCTGGAATTCTCGCAATACGCCAGGCTGATCGAAGCGCAGATGTCTCGCCTCGGCTATGCCCCGGCGAATCCCGAACAGGCGTCGATGATCGTCAGGTTCGATTATGGGGTCGACAAGGGCCGAGAGCGGATCCGTTCAAGCGGGTTCTCACGCGATCCGTTCTGGGGACCATGGTACGGCTATCGCTCGTACGGATATTACGGCCGGCACTATAGCCCGTGGGGTTATGGGTGGAACGATCCGTGGTTCGACGGCGGGGTTGAAAGCTACACTGTCTTCACCAGCGGTATTTCGCTGAAGATCGACCGCAAGGCCGATGGTGCGCGCCTGTTCGAAGGGCGGGCCGAAGCGGCTTCCACCTCCAACCGGCTGCAATATTTGGTGCCCAACCTGGTGGAAGCGATGTTCACCAACTTCCCGGGCCGCTCGGGCGAAACCGTGCGGATCAGCGTGGCACCGGAACGGACCGTCAAACGCTAAGCCGAATACCGGCTGCGTAACCGCGTCAGTTGCCCAGCGCGATGACGCCGCCGGTGGAGCCGAAACCGCCCGCACCGCGGGCGGTTTCATCAAGTGCGCCGACTTCAACCCATTGTCCGCGGGTGACGGGCGCCAGCACCAGTTGCGCCACCCGGTCGCCGCGGCGGATCGCAAATGGTTCGGCGCCAAGGTTGATGAGGATGATCTTCACTTCGCCGCGATAGTCGGAATCAACCGTGCCCGGCGCGTTGGCCACGGTCACCCCGTGCTTCAGCGCCAGCCCCGAACGCGGCCGCACCTGGATTTCAAAGCCGGCAGGAATTGCGACCGCAAGGCCGGTGGCGACTGCGTGCCGGCCCTGGGGCGGGAGCGTCAAATCCTCGGCCGAAACGACGTCCATCCCGGCCGCGCCCTCGGTGGCGTAAGCAGGCAGATCCAGCCCATGCCCGTGCGGCAGGCGATGGACCATCAGCGGCACGGGATCGCCCTGGGCCACGCCCGCCGGCCCGGCGTCATTCGGCGAGGGCATGGGCGATCCTTTCGACGATTGCGGCGGCGACCTGATCCTTGGGCATTTCGGGCAGGTTTTCCACCCCGTCCTTGGTGACGATGTGCACGGTGTTCATTGCCCCGCCCATCACGCTGACGCCGTTGGCGTCGGTGGACACGTCGTTGGCGATGATCCAATCCGCGCCCTTGCGCTTGCGCTTTTCGGCGGCATGTTCGAGCACGCGGTCGGTCTCTGCAGCAAAGCCGACGATCAGCTTCGGCTTTTCCTGCGAGGACGAGGCCAGCCCGGCAAGGATATCGGGGTTTTCGGTGAGCACCAGCACCGGCGGGGCCGAGCCGCGCTTTTTGATCTTGATCTTCTCGACGTCGCGCGCGCGCCAGTCGGCCACGGCCGCGACCATCACCGCGCAATCCACCGGCAGCGCGCGTTTGACCGCGTCGTTCATCTGGCGTGCGGTCTGCACATCAATCCGGTCGACCCCCGGCGGGGTCGGCTGGTGGACCGGGCCGGAGACAAGCGTGACCCGCGCGCCGAGCCGCGCCGCCGCTGCTGCGATTTCGAACCCCTGCTTGCCCGACGAGCGGTTGGAGATGTAGCGCACCGGATCGATCGGCTCGTGCGTTGGCCCGGCGGTCACCAGCAGGTGCCGGCCTGACAGCGGACCGTCCACCGGCTTCACGAACGCCGTGCCCGCGGGTGCCGCCGCGGCGACGGTGCCGACGCGCACCGGCTGGACATCGCCGGGCTGCGGATCGGGCTCCGCCCCGGGCTTCATCAGATGATTCAGCGCTTCGGGATCGGTGGGCGGCGCAGCGCGGGCCTTGCCCTTCTTGACCAGCACCGGCGCGACCGCGGCACCTTCCGGCGCATCGGCGACCGGTTCGGCCACTGGTCCGGGAAGAGGTTCGGGCAATGGTTCAGTGTCGGGCACCGCGCCGCGCGTGATCATCGACGCCGATAACCCGCCCAGCCCCGACGGCGCGCCGCCATAGGGATCATACTCGTGGTCTGCGGTCCAGTCCGGCCAGCCGGCGTCGCGCTGATCCTCCGACAGGTCGGCCGTCCAGCCTTCACCGTCGCGCATTAACAGCGCATCGGGGCCGGTGAACCAGCTGGCAATCTGGTACCAGATGGTCTGCGGCGCGGGCAGCCGGCCGGCCCCGAATTCACCGCAGGCCATCGGGCCTTCGTCGGGTTCCATCACGAACACGCCCGCCTGATTCAGCGTCTGCACGTTGCGCTTCGTCGCATCGTGCTCCCACATCCGCACGTTCATCGCGGGGACCACCATTACCGGTTTGTCGGTTGCGAGCAGCAGCGTGGTCGCCAGATCGTCGGCGATGCCCTGCGCCATCTTGGCCAGCAGGTTGGCGGTGGCCGGGCAGACCACGATCAAATCGGCCTCGCGCGAGAGCTGGATGTGGCCCATCTCGACTTCGTTCTTCAGGTCCCACAGCGTGGTGTGGACCGGGTTTTCCGACAGCGCGGCGAGCGCCATCGGGGTCACGAACTGCGCGCCCCCGTCGGTCAGCACGCAAGTAACGTTGCCCCCGCCGGTGCGGATCAGCCGCACCAGCTCGCACGACTTGTACGCGGCGATCCCGCCGCCGACGATCAGGAGTATCCGTGGTCCCGCCATGTCAGCGCTGTTGCACCGGGAAAGCCGCCGAAACAAGGCCCTTCGCCGCCAGCGGCACGAACGCCAGACCGGTGAACAGCGCCGGGGTGACCATGAACCCCCAGTAGAAATTGTCGATCCGGCCCGCGATCATGAACGCCGTGCCGTAGCCGAGGTAGAGCAGCGTGGCGAACGTGCCGGCTGGCGTCTTCCACCCCGACCAGCCAAGCAACGCGGCCATGAGGATCGGTCCGGCCAGATAGTGCGGCAGCCAGCGCAAATTGCTGGAGAGCACTTCCAACGACAGCCAGCCGTTCAGCCCGCGCAGCGCCAGCCACGAGGCCGACGGCGGGTCGTTGGGGTGGACGAGGCCGCTTACCACATGCAGGTGCAGCGCCAGCGCCGCGGCGAACAGCGCGATCAGCCCCGCCCATGCCGCGGCCTCGCACCAGCGCCGGTGCCACGCCGCGAACGCCGCCAGCAGCAGCACGAACGGCAGCGCGTGCTCGCGGAACGCGAGCGCCGCCGCCGCCGCGAGCCAGGCGCCGAGCCACTTGCCTTGAGTTGGGCGGTGAAGCCCGAACGCGAGCGCCAGCAACTGCCCCGCCCATAGTTCGTGCAGCACGAAGAAATAGCGCGTGGTGCCGAGCGACACGCCGAAGAACAGCCCGGCCATCGCCAGCAGCCGCAGCGGCGCGGCGCCAGGCTCGCCCCCCTGCTCCACCGGGCCGAGGCGGCGCCACCAAGCCAGCAGCACCGCGCCCAGCAGCGCGACCGACAGCGGGATCAGGGCGGCCGGCGGCAGCAACGCTTCGATCACCGCGAGCGTCGGCAGCCGCACCGCAAAGCCCGGATGCAGCGGATAGTTGTGGCGCCGGTGCTCCTCGGCAACCACTGCATAGTAGTTCTCGCCCCGCCGCAGCCGGGCGATCACGTCGTCGTAGAGCTGGAGGTCCTCGTCACGCTGGCGCGCAGGGCCGGGGGAGTCGGCCAGGCTGGGCGGACGCGCCTCGCCTTCGCTGGCCGTGATGGGGGTGAGCGCGGCCAGCACCAGCATCGCCAGCACCGCGGCCAGCAGGATCCGGGCGGGCCATCTGCTCCAGTGGGCATAGCGATCCCAGGCGGGCGCGTCAGCCAAGCGCGGGGGCCGCCGGAACTGCCGCTGCGGGGCCCGGGCGTGGGGCCCCGCCCAGCGCGCGCTTGCACAGCGAAGGCAGCGCCACCGGCAGGAATGCCGCGCCCATGAACAGGATGGGCGTGATCAGGATGCCCCAATAGAAGTTGTTGGACCGGCCCGCGATCATGAACGCCAGCGCATAGCCGAGCACCAGCAGCGCGGCGAAGGCTCCCATACGGGTGCGCCAGCCTGTCCAGCCGAACACGCACAGAACCGCAACGGGGCCCGACAGCCAGACCGGCAGCAGAGACAGGAACGTCGAGTTGTTGATCTTGTACAGCCACCCCGCCAGCCCGCTGAACACCAGCCACGGCGGCGACATCGGATCGCCGGGGCGGATCTGGGCCTCAGCCAGGTGGTAATGGATGCCTAGCGCGACTGCAAACAGCGCGATCAGCGCGGTCCAAGCGGCCAGTTCGGTCCAGCGACGATGCCATCCAGCCCAGGCCGCCATCAGCAGCACGAACGGCAGTGCCAGTTCGCGCACCGCCAGCGCCGCGCCGGCCGCCAGCACCGCGCCCAGCCACAGACCCGGCTCGCCGTCCTGGCGCGCCGGCCGGTGCAGCCCGAACGACAGCGCCATGAGCTGAGCCGCCCAGATCTCGTGCAGCACCGCGTATTTGTAATTGAGCCCGCTGGCGATCCCGATCATCAGCAAGGCCAGCGCCATCGGCGCCCACCGCTCTCCGCCCGGTTCCGCCTTGAGCCGCTGCAGGTTGGCCCACAGCATCGCGCCGAACAGCAGCATCTCGAGCGCGACCATCGCGTTCAGCCCCAACGCCGCGTACAGCCAGGCCAGCGTCGGTGGCCGCACGGTGAAGCCGGGCGCGACCGGGTAATTGTTGCGGCGCTGCTCCTCGGTCGCGGCGACGTAGTAATCGTCGCCCTGCGCCACGCGGGCGATGATCAGCCGGTAAAGGCGCAAATCATTATCGTCATCGGTGACGGTGACCGCGCCGTGCGGGTGGGTGACCGCCACCTTGGGCGGGGCCGGCGGCGGCGGGGCATAGCCCGGGGCCCACGCCGCGAGCACCAGCAGAACCGCCAGCACCGCCAGCCCGATCCGGGCCAGCCCCCGCGGCCAGTGTGCATAGCGGTCATAATCGCGGGCTGCGCCTAGTGCAGCAGCCCCTGTGTCAGCGTGATCCACGTCAACGTACCCCCGACGACCCCCGCCAGGAGGTACCCCGCCCAGTTAGCGCGGCCATGGTTACCGCGAGGTTGACGGCGCTCCCACATCAGTTCGACTTCGGGCAGCGGCGGCGGCTCGGGCGCGCCGCCCTTGGACGGAAAGCGGTCCTCGATCCGACGGATCAGGTCGGGAATGCGCAGCAGCGTGTCGACGTCGGTCTTGATTCGGGCCGCCAGCACCGCTTCCGGCCCGAGTTCGTCGCGGATCCAGGCGCGGACGAACGGCGCGGAAACGTCCCACATGTTGATCCTGGGATCGAGCGCGGTCGCCAGCCCCTCGACCATCACCATCGTCTTTTGCAGCAGCAGCAGGTGCGGCTGGGTCTGCATATCGAAGTCGCGGGTGATCGCGAACAGCCCGTCGAGCATCTGGCCGACCGACAGCTCGCTCACCGGCTTGCCGCGCATCGGTTCGCCTACGGCACGCAGCGCGGTGGCGAATTCATCGACGGAGTGGTAACTGGGCACATACTGCGCCTCGAAATGGATTTCGGCGACGCGGCGGTAGTTGCCGGTGGTCAGGCCATAAAGGATCTCGGCCAGCCACTGGCGCGCGCGCCGGTCGATCCGGCCCATGATCCCAAAATCGATCGCCACGATCGTCCCGTCGGGGCGCACGAACAGGTTGCCCTGGTGCATGTCGGCATGGAAGAACCCGCCGCTGATCGCCTGGGTGAGGAACGCCAGCACCAGATGACGGGCCATCGCCGGCAGGTCGTGGCCCGCCGCGCGCAGCGCCGCCATGTCGCTCATCTTCACGCCATCGACCCATTCGATGGTCATGACCCGGCCGGCGGTACGGTCCCAATCAACCGCGGGCACGTGGTAGCCGGGGAAGCTGTCCATGGCCTCGGCCAGTTCCGATGCGCTGGCCGCCTCGCGCCGCAAGTCCAGTTCTCGCACGGTCCAGCGTTTGAAATTCGCGATCACCAGCCGCGGCCGCAGGCGCCGTGCCTCCACGCCCAGCGCTTCGAGGTGGGCGGCGGCCCATTCATACGTCTCGATATCGCGCGCGAATTTCTCGCGGATGCCCGGTCGCAGCACCTTGACCGCCACCGTGCGGCCATCGGTGGTGACCGCGCGGTGGACCTGCGCGATCGATGCTGCGCCGACCGATTCCTCCTCGATACCGGCGAACAACGTTTCGGTGGGCACACCAAAGGTCGCCTCGATCTCGGCCCGGATCGCTGCGAACGGGACCGGCGGCAGGCTGTCCTGCAGCGTCAGCAGGTTGCGCGCCGCCTCCTCGCCGACAATGTCGGGCCGGGTCGCCAGCGTCTGGCCCAGCTTGATCGCGGCCGGGCCGATCGCGTGGAACGCCTCGGCATAGTCGGGGACACGTGGCTGGACCGTGCCCAGCCGCGCCAGCCGGCACAGCCGCCGCACCGGTGCGGGCGTGTTCATCCCTTCCTCGACAATGCGCAGCGCCCCGTGCCGGGCGAGTATCCGCCCCCAGCGCAGCAGCCGCAGGATGTGCGTGGCCGAAGCGGTCAATTCAGATCTTCCAGCCCGAATGAATCGCGACCAGCCCGCCCAGGATCGGCTCCACTTTCACGCGGGCAAAGCCGGCATCGCCGATCATCGCCGCGAACTGCGGCATCGGCGGGAACCGGCGGATCGATTCAACCAGGTAGCGGTAGCTGTCGCCGTCCCCCGCGATTGCCTTGCCCAGAACCGGCACCAGCGTGTGCGAATAGGCATCGTAGGCCTCCTTGAAGCCCGGCCATTCGGTGGTGGAAAATTCAAGGCAGAAGAACCGCCCGCCGTGCTTCAGCACGCGGTGCGCCTCGGCCAGCGCGCGGTCGATCCGGGTCACGTTGCGGATTCCGAACGCGATCGTGTAGGCATCGAAGAAACCGTCGCCGAAGCTCAGTTCCTCGGCATTCTGGCGCGACCACACCAGCCCATCCAGGCCGCGTTCCATCGCCCGCTCGATCCCGACGTCGAGCATGTCCTGGTTGATGTCCGAAACGGTCACCGACGCCCCGCGCGCCGCCATCCGGAAGGCGATGTCGCCCGTGCCGCCGGCCATGTCGAGGATTGCCTCGCCGGGGCGCGGCTTGACCCGCCGCACAAAGCGGTCCTTCCACAGCCGGTGCAGGCCGGCCGACATCGCGTCGTTCATCACGTCATAATTCTTCGCGACGTTCGAGAACACTTCGCCGACCCGCCGGGTCTTTTCCTCCGGGGAGACTTCTTCGTAGCCGAAGGACACCTGATCGCTCATAGGCGGCCGCCTTAGGAGAGTTTGACCGGTCCGCAAAGGCTGTTACCACCCGGCCATGCCCGAATTACCAGAGGTCGAGACAACCGTGCGTGGTCTGGCGCGCTTTCTCGACGGCGCGACGCTGGCCCGCGTCACCACGCATCGGCCCGACTTGCGCCGGCCGTTCCCGCCCGGCCTGGTGCAGGCGCTGACCGGGGCAACGGTGACCGGGCTGGGCCGCCGCGCGAAATACGGACTGATCCATACCGGACGCGGGCAGACGCTGGTGTTCCACCTTGGCATGTCGGGGCGCTGGCGGATCGATCCAGAGGCGATCGGCAAGCACGATCACCTGGTGCTGGAAACCGGCTCCGGCCACGTGCTGGCGCTGTGCGATCCGCGCCGGTTCGGCTCGGTCGACGTGGTCGACACCGCAGCGCTCGAGGCCTGGCCGGCGATCGCAGCGCTCGGGCCCGAACCGCTGGGCGGCGCGCTGACCCCGTCCCGCCTTGGCGCGGCGCTGGCCGGGCGCAGCGCGGCGATCAAGCTGCTGCTGCTGGATCAGCGGATCGTGGCGGGCCTTGGCAACATCTATGTGTGCGAGGCGCTGTTCCGTGCGCGGATCGATCCGCATCAACCGGCCGGCGCGGTCAGCCGCGCGGCGCTCGCCCGGCTGGTCCCGGCCATCGCGGCGGTGCTGGCCGAGGCAATCGCGGCCGGCGGCAGCACTTTGCGCGACTATGCGCAGCCCGACGGTCAGCTGGGCTATTTCGCCAAGCAGTTCGATGTCTATGACCGCGCGGGCGAGCCATGCCGGCGCTGCGACACGCCGATTGCGCGGGTCGCGCAGGGCGGACGCAGCACCTGGTTCTGCCCGCGCTGCCAGCGCCCGCGCCGGGCGCGGGGCACAAACCACGTTGACGATTCGGCACCGCAGGGCTAAGGGCCGCGCTTCCCGCGGGGCGGCTTTGTGCCTGCCCCCGCGAATTTGCACGATATTCCAGACAGGAGGGCCGCCTTACCGGCGGCCGAACGAAGGACAGACATGGCCAACACGCCGCAAGCCCGCAAGCGCATCCGCCGCAACGACAAGCGCGCCGAGATTAACGGTGCCCGCATCAGCCGCATCCGCACTTTCGTCAAGAAAGTTGAAGCAGCGATTGCCGGCGGCGACAAGCCGGCCGCAGCCGATGCGCTGAAGGCCGCCCAGCCCGAACTGGCGCGCGGCGTGGCGCGCGGCGTGCTGCACCGGAACACCGCATCGCGCAAGCTGTCGCGGCTGACCAAGGCCGTGACGAGTCTTTGATCCGCCGAATCGGGGCCGCCAGTCAGGCCCCAAATCGGGCAGTTCGCAGCACGAAAATAGAACATGGCCGGGGGGCAACTCCGGCCATTTTTCGTGGTGCCTGCGACGCACTGCTACACCGATCAGCGAAAGTGCTGGATTTGCGCGATTCGAGTTGCCCGTCTTCAATTTACAATGGCAATTCAATTGCTTACCGTAGCACGGGCTGGATTCCTTGGCTCTTTTGAAGTCAAGGCACTATATTTCACTTTTTTTGCGGTGTTCCGCTTGCCCTTGTTCGATTCCGGCTCATAACTCGGCGCTCGCCCTCGGCCTCCGGGCCCATGGGATCACGACAAGTTCACAAACAACGCTCGGAGTTGACGGCTTTGGCGATGGAGTAGCTTTTCTGCCGCGGAGACGGGGCCGCGACTGAAAAGATCATGACGGGTTAGGGGGCAAGGGTGCTGCAGGCGGGAACGACACGGTCCAGATTGAATCTATCTGAAACGAGACTGACTTTGTCATGGTTGGCCCCAGGGTCAATCGTGGGGCGCACAGGGCGGCAACGTCTTGATCATGATTGGTTTGCATGCACCGCGCGGCGCGGCCAGCACATGGCATCGTCAGGAGCGCTGGGATGACCACCAAAGGTAAAATAGTCGAAGCACGCATGGCCGAAGACCAGGAAGCCCTAGACCTCGCCGCCGACTGGGCGGACATCAGCCAGGGCTTGCGCAAGGACCTTGGCCAGCAGCTGCACAGCCAGTGGATCAAGCCGATCCAGCTTGGCAGCTTCTGCAAGGAAACCGGCACGCTGGACCTGTTCCTGCCGACCGACTTTTCCGCCAACTGGGTTGCCGATCGCTTTGCCGACCGGTTGAGCCTGGCGTGGAAGATCGCCCGGACCGAAGTGCGCCATGTCCGCATCTCGGTTCATCCGGCGCGGCGCCAGATGCCCGATTTGCGGCTGGGCGGCCAGTCGGGGCGGCGCCCTGCGAATGACAGCGCCACAGCACCGAGGGCGGATCCGGCCGCATTGCCGGCCGGGGATTTCGCCGCGCTTGGCCAATCGGCCATCGGGCTGGACCCGTCGCTCAATTTCACGACGTTCGTAACCGGCGTCGCCAACGTGCTTGGCTGCAACGCCGCGCAGCGGATGGCAGCGGTAGAGAAACCGCAGTTCTCGCCGCTCTACCTCAAGGCCGCGACCGGTCAGGGCAAGACCCACCTGCTCCACGCGATCGGCCACGCGTTCCTGGCAGCGCACCCGCGCAGCCGCATCTTCTACTGTTCGGCCGAGCGGTTCATGGTCGAGTTCGTCCAGGCGCTGCGCCAGAACCAGATGCTCGAGTTCAAGTCGCGCCTGCGCGGGTTCGATCTGCTGATGGTCGACGATATCCAGTTCATCATCGGCAAAGCCAGCGCGCAGGAGGAATTGCTCTACACGATCGACGCGCTGCTGGCCGAAGGCAAGCGGCTGGTGTTTGCGGCCGACCGCGCGCCGCAGGCGCTCGACGGGGTTGAACAACGGCTGCTGTCGCGGCTGTCGATGGGCCTAGTTGCCGACATGCAGCCGGCCGACATCGAGTTGCGCCGTTCGATCCTCGAGCACCGGCTAGCCCGCTTTGCCCCAACCGATGTGCCAGCTGACGTGATCGAGTTCCTGGCGCGCACCATCAACCGCAACGTGCGCGAACTGGTTGGCGGGCTCAACAAGCTGATCGCCTATGCCCAGCTGACCGGGCAGAAAGTGTCGCTGCAGCTGGCCGAGGAGCAGCTGACCGATATCCTCTCCGCCAACCGGCGCCGGATCACGATCGACGAGATCCAGCGGACGGTGTGCCAGTTCTACCGCGTCGACCGGACCGAGATGGCGTCCAAGCGCCGTGCGCGCGCGGTGGTGCGGCCGCGGCAGGTGGCGATGTACCTGGCCAAGGTGCTGACCCCCAGGTCCTATCCCGAGATCGGGCGCAAGTTCGGTGGGCGAGATCATTCGACGGTTATCCACGCCGTCCGTCTGATCGAGGATCTGCGCACCCGCGACGCCGACATGGATGGCGACGTCCGCTCGCTCCTGCGTCAGCTGGAAAGCTGAAGCTTTTCAATCCGTAGACGGTGTCCGAGGGACGGCCGGGCACTGGTTGCCCCCACCTTCTCCGCCATCAGTCCCCGGGTGATCCGCTGGGTTGTGCTCCGGCGTTCCACCGGTTTTCCCCGCGTTGTGCCGGATTTATCCCGCCCCGACCGGGCTTCCCGCCACGCCGTTACTCGCCTAGATACCGGGGCATCATGCCTTTGCCCCCCGACCGTCTCGACCGCTTTGCCCGCCATATCGTCCTGCCCGAAGTGGGCGGCGCCGGGCAGGTCGCGCTGACGCGCGCGCATATCGTGTTGATTGGTTGCGGCGGGATCGGCAGCCCGGCGCTGCAATACCTTGCGGCGGCCGGGATCGGCCACCTGACCCTGATTGATTCCGATGTGGTCGAGGCGAGCAACCTGCAGCGCCAGACGATCTTTGCGCAACGCGATATCGGCCGTGCCAAGGCCGACGCGGCGGCGGAGTGGGTGCGCCGTTTCGACCTGGCGCTCGAAGTTCATGCGCGCACGGTGCGCGTCACCCCGGCCAATGTTGGGGAATGCATCACGGGTGCAACGGTGGTGCTGGACGGATGCGACAACTTTGCCACGCGGCTGGCGGTGTCGGACGCGTGCACCGCCGCCGGGATCCCGCTGACCAGCGCCGCGCTGGGGCGGTTCCAGGGGCAGGTCGGCAACTTTGCGGGGCATCTGCCGGGCCAGCCGTGTTATCGCTGCTGGGTTGGCGATGCGTTCGATGCCGAGGACTGCGACACCTGCGCGGCCGACGGGGTACTGGGGGCAATGGCCGGGATGGTCGGCGCGTTCGGGGCGATGCAGGCGATCCGGGTGATCCTGGAAGGCCGCGCCGCGCTGGGTGAGCCGCAGTGGAGCAAGCTGCACCTGTTCGACGGACTGAAGCCCGGCCTGCGCACGATCGCCGTGCCGCGGGATAACGCCTGCAGCGCCTGCTCAGGTACGTAGCACCTCGTCGACCCACGCCGGGACCAGTTCGCTGGCCGGGCCGAGCCGCGTCTCGTGGAACCAAGCCGAGCCTTGCGAGCGTTCGAGGTTGAGTTCCAGCGTGTGCGCGCCGGCGTCGCGCGCGCTGCGGACCAGCCCGGCGGCGGGGTAGACCGCGCCCGAGGTGCCGATCGAGACGAACAGGTCGGCCGCTCCTACCGCGGCGTAGATCTCGTCCATCCGGTAGGGAATTTCGCCGAACCACACGACGTCAGGGCGCAGCGCCGGTTCGTTGCAGACCGGGCAGGCCGGGCGGTTGATCAGCGTCCCGGTCCAGCGGTGGCGGACGTCGCAGGCGGTGCACCACGCGTTGAGATGTTCGCCGTGCATGTGCAGCACCCGCCGCGCCCCGCCGCGTTCGTGCAAATCGTCCACGTTCTGGGTGACGATCAGCAGGTTGCCGTCCCACGCCGCGTCCAGCCGGGCGAGCGCGACGTGCGCCGGGTTGGGCGCCTTGGTCTGGATCGCCGCGCGGCGCATGTCATAGAAGCGCAGCACCAGTTCAGGATCGCGCGCGAACGCCTCGGGCGTGGCGACATCCTCTACCCGGTGCTGTTCCCACAGTCCGCCGGCCGAGCGGAAGGTGTCGATGCCGGATTCGGCCGAGACACCCGCGCCGGTGAGAATCACGATGTTACGGGGCCTGGTGTTGTCCTTTGCGCTCATCCCCGCCATGAAGCACGGCGCAAGCGAGGGATGCAATGGCCAGAATCGGAATCATCGGCAGCGCGGGGCGCATGGGGCAGGCTCTGGCCGAGGCGGTTGGCGCCGCGGGCGAAACGCTGGCGGGCGGGATCGACAAGGGCGGCGATCCGCAGGCGCTGGCGCGCGGCAGCGACGTGCTAATCGATTTCTCCAGCCCCCACGCACTTGAGGCCAATCTGGAAGCTGCGATGGCGGTGGGCATTCCGATCCTGATCGGAACCACCGGCCTGGAGGAGCGCCACCACTGGCTGTGCGACAATGCCGCCGAAAGCGTGCCGGTGCTGCAGACCGGCAATACCTCGCTC
This sequence comes from Pseudomonadota bacterium, assembly GCA_040387665.1. Taxonomy (GTDB): domain Bacteria; phylum Pseudomonadota; class Alphaproteobacteria; order Sphingomonadales; family Sphingomonadaceae; genus Novosphingobium. Next base: position 39,146 of record JAZKDH010000057.1, read on the forward strand.
GGCGTGAACATGCTCGCCCATCTGGTGCGCGAGGCGGCGCAGCGGCTAGGCGAGGACTGGGATATCGAGATCGTCGAGACACACCACCGGATGAAGGTGGATGCGCCTTCGGGCACCGCGCTGCTGCTGGGCGAAGCCGCCGCCGCCGGGCGCGGGATCACCTTGGCGGAAAATTCGGAGCGCGGGCGCGACGGGATCACCGGTGCGCGTGACGTGGGCGCGATCGGCTTTGCCAGCTTGCGCGGCGGCAGCGTGCCGGGCGATCACACCGTGCACTTCCTGGCCAACAACGAGCGGATCGCGCTGTCTCACCTTGCTGAAAACCGCCTGATCTTTGCGCGCGGGGCGGTGCGGGGGGCGCAGTGGCTGATCGGCAAGGCACCGGGCCGCTATCACATGCCCGCCGTGCTGGGGCTGTAGCGCGCCGCGACGTGATGAAGCGCGAGGCGATCTTCGAGTTCTTCCGCCGGCTGGCCGAGGCCAACCCCGCGCCCGAGACCGAGCTGGAATTCGGCAACACCTATCAATTGCTGGTGGCGGTGGTGCTGTCCGCCCAGTCGACCGACGTGGGGGTAAACAAGGCGACCCGGGCGCTGTTCCGCGAGGTGAAGACCCCGCAGCAGATGCTGGAGCTTGGCGAGGACGGACTGAAGGCGCACATCAAGACCATCGGCCTGTTCAATTCAAAGGCCCGGCACGTGATCGCGCTGTCGCAGCGGTTGGTGGAGGTACATGGCGGCGAAGTCCCTGCGGACCGCGAGGCGTTGACTGCGCTGCCCGGGGTGGGCCGCAAGACCGCCAACGTGGTGCTGAACTGTGCGTTCGGGGCCGAGACCTTTGCGGTCGACACGCATATCTTCCGCGTCGGCAACCGCACCGGGCTGGCCCGGGGCAAGACCCCGCTGGCGGTCGAGCAGCAACTGGAGAAGAAGGTGCCTGCTCCGTTTCGCGCAGGCGCGCATCACTGGCTGATCCTGCACGGGCGTTATGTCTGCAAGGCGCGCACCCCCGAATGCTGGCGCTGCCCGGTGGTGGACCTGTGCGAGTACAGCGCTAAAGTGCTGGCCAAGGGCGCGCCGCCGGAACGTGCACCGGGGCGGGGCGTTTCAAGGCTGCGCCCGATTGAGACTTGAACCAGCGGCGGGTGCATTCCGGTAGAGGAGAATGCCATGCCAACCACTGCTGTTGAGCCCGTTCCCACGGCAGGAACGGTTGTGTCACTGCGCTTGGCGTTGCTCGCTATCGCGGGCGCCGCGGCCTTGAGCGGGTGCTACAACGACCGTGGCGGCGTGGAGCCATATTCTGACCGGCGGCTGCCCGCCGTGCGGATAACCGGGCCTGATCAAAGCTGCATTCCGCTGATGCAGGCGCGCGAAAGTATTGTTCGCGACGATCGCACGATCGATTTCATGGCCGGGACCGGCCGGCGCGGGTGGCGCAACGTGCTCCCCCATTCCTGCCCGGGGCTAGGGTTCGAACGAGGGTTCAGCTATGAGACTTCGCTGACCCAGCTGTGCAGCACCGATATAATCCGCGTGCTCGACCGCACGGGCGGAGACCTTAGGCCAGGGGCAGCGTGCGGCCTGGGCACATTCACTCCGGTTGAATTCCCGCGGCGCTGACCGGTTCGTCCGCGCCGGCGGAGATCACCGTGGCGGCGACCAGATCGCCCACCACGTTGAGCGCCGTGCGGCACATATCAAGGAACCGGTCGACCCCCAAGATAAGCCCGATGCCTTCGGGCGGCACGCCGACGCTTCCAAGGATCAGCGCGATTACCGGCAGCGAGCCCGCCGGGACCCCTGCCGTGCCGACCCCCGCGAGGATGCAGACCGCCATCACCAGCAGCTGCTGCGACAGCGCGAGTTCAACCCCGAAGAACTGGGCGAGGAACAGCACCGTCACCCCTTCAAACATCGCGGTGCCGTTCTGGTTGGCGGTGGCGCCGATCGTCAGCACGAACCGGGCGATGCGCGGCGGAAGTTTCAGCCGCTGTTCCGCGACCCGCAGCGAGGTGGGCAGCGTGGCGTTGGACGAGGCGGTGGCGAAGGCCATGATGCTGGCTTCCTGCGTCTCGCGGAAGAAGGCCAGCGGGCTCTTGCGCGCCAACACCCAGAGCAGCGCCGGAAACACCACGAACATCTGCACCGCCAGCGCCAGCACCACCACCAGCACATAGGCCGCCAGCCGCGCAATCAGATCCCAGCCGAACTGCGCGGCAAGGTTGAACATGAAGCAGAAGATCGCCAGCGGCGCGAGCCGGATTACGAGCCCGATCAGGCGCATCGACACCTCGAACACGCCCTCTATCGCGTCTTTCAGCACGTGGGTGCGGGGCGAGCCGACCAGCAGCATCCCGATCCCGAAGAACAGCGCGAAGAACATCACGGCCAGGATATCGTTTGCGCCCATCGCGGCGACGATGTTGGCCGGGACGATGTTGAGCAGCGCGTCCACCCCGGTCGTCGCCTCGGCCGAACGGCGCACGATCCCGGCTGCGCCCTCGCCCGCCTGGCCGATCATCGCCCGCGCCGCCGCCGGGTCCACCCCCCGGCCGGGTTGCAGGAGATTGACCAGCGCGAGGCTGATCGCGACCGCGATCGCCGATACGACCACGGTGTAGACGAGCGTCCGCAGGCCGATCTGGCGCAGCGCGCGCACTTCGCCCATTTCGGCAATGCCCACGATCAGCGCGGACACCAGCAGCGGCAGCACGAGCATGAACAGCAGCCGCAGGAAGATCTGCCCGATGGGGTTGGTCACATAGGAAATCAGCGCCGCGACCCACGCCGCATCGCGCGCGGTGGCATAGACCAGCAGCCCGGCACCGAGGCCGGCAATGAAGCCGATCAGGATCCGCCATTGCAGGCGCGAGTGGCCCGGATCGATCGGCGGCGTCACGCCGCCAGCGCCGCGCGGGCGATCCGCGCGTAGATCCGGACGAGCGCATCGAGATCGGCCAGTGCGACCGCCTCGTCACGCTTGTGCATGGTGGCGTTGCACAGCCCGAATTCGATCACCGGGCAGACCGCGCGCAGAAACCGCGCATCGGACGTGCCGCCAGTGGTGGACAGTTCGGGTTCGATCCCGGTTTCGGCAGTGATCGCGGCGGCCACCAGCGCCGAAAACGCGCCCGGCGGGGTCAGAAACGCCTCGCCCGAGATGACCGGACGGACGCTTGCGCCATGCCGGGCGGCGATCTTGCCCACCAGCCGGCCCAGGCTTTCTCCGGTGTGGGTATCGTTGAAGCGGATGGAAATGCGCGCGGCAGCGAGCGGCGGAATCACGTTGGTTGCGTGATTGCCCACCGTGATGTCGGTGATTTCAAGGTTCGAGGGCTGGAACCAGTCGGTCCCTGCATCGAGCACAAGCGCGTCGAGTTCCGCCAGCAGCGCCACCAGCCGCGGCACCGGGTTGTCCGCGAGGTGCGGATAGGCGACGTGGCCTTCGCGCCCCGCCACTTCGATCCACATGTTGACCGAGCCGCGCCGGCCGATCTTGGCCATGTCGCCCAAGCGGTTGACCGACGTGGGTTCACCCACGAGGCACAGATCCGGTTGTTCGCCCGCATCGCGCATGTGATCGATCAGTGCGCGGGTGCCGTAGAGCGCAGGGCCTTCCTCGTCCCCGGTGATGATGAAGCTGAATGTGCCCGCGGACGCCGGCACTTCGGCCGCGGCGGCGACCATCGCGGCAATCGCGCCCTTCATGTCCACCGCCCCGCGGCCGTAGAGCATGTCTCCGCCCGGGGCAGAGCGCCGCTCTGGCAGGAACGGCGCCGAAGTCCAGCCGTCGCCCGGCGGGACGACATCGACATGGCCGGCAAACGCAAAGTGGCGACTGCCGGGCGGGCCGCGGCGCACCGCGAACAGGTTTTCCACCGGGCCCTCGGGCGCGCTGCCGCTGAGGAAGCGGTGGACCGCAAAGCCGAGCGGCACGAGCTGCGCCTCGAGCCGGTCGAACACCAGCCCGGTTGCAGGGGTGACGCTGGGGCTGGCGATCAGCTCCTGGGCCAGGTCGGCGACGGGTGCCGTGATCGAAATCGGGGTGCTGGTCATGCTTGCGCCGGCATATGGGCTATCCCCCCGGCTTTCAAGCGATGCCGCGCAGACGGCTATGTGGCGGCCGGCCGATCGTAATGCTCGACCGCCCATTCTTCCGCGCCCGCGGCCGCGACCCACGTCTGCAGCCAGTCATGTTCCCACACCGCCTGCATGTAGGCCGCGGCGAACCCAGGCACGGGCACGCCATACGTAAGGAAGCGGCTGACAACGGGCGCGTAGAAGATGTCCGCCGCGCAGAAGGTGCCGAACAGGAACGGCCCGCCCTTGCCGAACCGCGCCCGCGCCTCGGCCCATAAGGTAAGCACCCGCACCACGTCAGCCCGTGCTGCGCCATCAATCTCGTGCCCGGTGACGCTGCGGCGGATGTTCATCGGGCATTGCTGGCGCAGCGCGGCATAGCCCGAGTGCATTTCCGCGACCATCGAGCGGGCCATCGCCCGGGCATCGTCGAGCTTGGGCCAGAACCGGTCACGCCCGACCTTGTCGGCCAGGTAGTCGACAATCGCCAGGCTGTCCCACACCACCGCGTCGCCGTCCCACAGGATCGGCACCTTGCCGTGCGAGGGGGCGAGTTCGCCCAGTTCGCGCTTTTGCTGATCCCACCCCTCGCCGTAGAGCGGGATGATGATTTCCTCGAAGTGCAGGCCCGATTGCTTGAGCGCGAGCCAGCCGCGCAGCGACCAGCTGGAATAGTTCTTGTTGCCGATGATGAGCTTCACGGGGTGCCGCCTTTTCCGCAGGGCTGCCGGCGTACCGGTTCAGCGCGGGTGAGTCGAGAATGAACGGCGGCACGGCATCCACCGTTGTCCACAAGGCCGGCTACGATGCGTGGCGCGGGTTCGGGTAGCGGCGGGCGGGCCGCTGAACTCGGCCTCAGACTTCCGCGTCGGCCAGCACGGAAGCGCGCAATTCGTCGATGCCCATCTTCACTTCGGCCGAGGTTGCCAGAACCTGCGGGTGCGCGGCGACATGCTTGCGGGCTTCGGCCTCGGTCCGGGCCAGCACGTCGGCAAGGTCGGTGGCCTTGATCTTGTCGGCCTTGGTGAGCACGAGGCGATAGCCGACCGCGGCCTCGTCGAGCATCTGCATCATCTCGGCATCGACCGGCTTGACCCCGTGGCGCGCGTCGATCAGCAGCAGAGCGCGTTTCAGCACCACCCGGCCGCGCAGGAAATCGCGCACCAGCCGGCGCCATTTCTCCACTACCGCGGGCGGGGCCTTGGCGAAGCCGTAGCCGGGCATATCGACGAGCCGGAACGCCAGTGGCTCGCCAACCTCGAAGAAGTTGAGTTCCTGCGTCCGGCCGGGGGTGACCGAGGCGCGGGCGATCGCCTTGCGCCCGGTGAGCGCGTTGAGCAGCGAAGATTTGCCGACATTCGAGCGGCCGGCGAAGGCGATCTCGGGCACGGTCGGTTCGGGCAGGAACTTCAGCGCGGGGGCCGACAGCTGGAAGTCGACCCGGCCGGAGAACAGCTTTCGGGCGCGCTCGACCAGTTCGTCGTGTTGCTGGCGTTCGTCGGCCGTCATGTGTCGCGCTTGCTGGCAAGGGCGACGTCCGCCCGTTCCTTGTCGACCATCGCCTTCAGCTGCGGATGCTTTGCGTAAAGGTATTTCTGCTGCGCGATCGTCAGGACGTTGGAGGTAATCCAGTAGATCAGCAGGCCGGCTGCAAACGGCGCCATCACGAACATCATCAACCATGGCATGACCGCGAATATCTGCTGCTGGATGGGGTCGGGGCTGGCCGGGTTGAGCTTGAACTGAAGCCACATGGTGACGCCAAGCAGCAGCGCCAGCAGGCCGATGCCAAGGAAGCTGGGGGGCGTGAACGGCAGCAGGCCGAACAGGTTGAGGAAGTGCAGCGGATCTGGCGCGGACAAGTCCTTGATCCACAGCACGAACGGCTGGTGGCGCATCTCCACCGCCAGTGTCAGCACCTTGTACAGTGCGAAGAACACCGGAATCTGCAGCAGGATCGGCAGGCATCCGGCGAGCGGATTGACCCCTTCCGCGCGGTAGAGCTTCATGGTTTCTTCCTGAAGCTTGGGCTTATCGTCCTTGTAGCGGTCCTGCAGCGCTTTCATCTTCGGCTGGACCGCGCGCATCGCCGCCATCGAGGCGAACCCGCGCTGCGCCACCGGGAACATGATCCCGCGCACGATCGCGGTGAGCAGGATGATCGCAACGCCGAAGTTGTCGACCGCCTTGAACAGCGCCATCAGCAGCCAGAAGATCGGCTTTTCGAACCAGAAGAACCAGCCCCAGTCGATCGACTTGCCGAAATTCGTGATGCCCGCGTCCTCGTACCGGTCGAGCACGCCGCTTTCCTTGGCACCGGCAAATACGCGGGTGGTGTGAGACCGGACCTGTCCGGGGGCAATATCTTCCGCCGGATAGAACACGTTGGCCAGGTACACGCCCCGGCCCAGCGCGCGGAAGTCGGAGCCCTGCACGCCGCTGTCGGGAATCAGCCCGCTCATCCAGTAGATGTCGGTGAAGCCCAGCCAGGTCGGCTTGCCGGTATTCTGCATCGTGCCCGCGGCCAGCAGGTCATCATAGTCCGGGCCGAACGACACCGCGCCATCGAACGCGCCGAATGGCCCGGTATGGAGCGTCCAGGTATCGACGCTGGCGGTCTTGTCGGTCCGGTTGAGCTGGATGATCGGTTTCAGGCGAACAGGCGCGGCGCCGGCGTTGGCCACGGTCTGCTTGGCGGTCACGAGATAATCGGAGTCGATCCCGAATTCGATCGCGAAAGTCTGCCCGGCCCCGTTGTTCCACGTCAGCGTGACCGGCGTGCCCGGGGTCAGCCGCGCCCCCGCTGGCGCGGTCCACACAGTGCGGGCGTTGGGCAGGCCGACGCCTGCACCGGCCGCCGCATCCGCGGTCCAGCCAAACTGGGCATAGTGCTGCGCCGGGGTTCCTACGGGTGAGAAGATGCGCGCTGGTCCGCTATTCCGATCACTGTTGGCAGTGTGCCGGTTGGTGACCAGATCATCCAGTAGCGCGCCGGTCAGGCTGATCGAGCCCGACAGCCCGGGCGCGGCAATGGACACGCGCCCGGCCGGATTGAGTGCGGTGGCCAGATCGCGCGCTTCTAGGGCGATGTCGGCCGGGTTCGTAAGCCCGCCTTCGGGTGTCGGCTTGTCGGACCGGGCGGGGTCCGCGGCGGCGGACGCGGATTGCTCCGCGACCGGCGCCCTCTGCGCCTCTGGATAGAAGTACCGCATTGCCGATTCCCAGCCGAAAATAACTAGGATGGTCAGCAGAACTGCCATGATCAGGTTGCGCTGATTGTCCACGAAGGTCCCCGAAATCTTTCTTCAATGTGTCGGCCCGGCCAAACACCACCGGCCTGCCGGCCGTATCATGGCACTGGATCGTAACCGTGCCCGCCCCAAGGCTGGCAGCGCAATAGACGCTTCAATGCAAGCCAGCCACCCTTAATCGCACCATGCTTTTCGAGCGCCTGGATCGCGTATTCCGAGCAACTTGGCGCATAGCGGCATGATGGCGGAAGGATTCGCGATGGCCCGAGTTGCCAGCCGCGGGCAACCAGGATCAGCAACCGTTTCACCGCGCCGCCGCAGGGCCGGGCCGGGCGGGTTTGCCGCGCCGTTCGCGGCCCCGGTCGCGACCTCGCGGCGGATCGCCCTTGCCGGCGGCGGCGCGGGTGAGAGCGGCGACGAGTTCGTCGTGCAGCAGGGCGAAATCACGTTCGATCCCGCCTTCGCGCCCGATCAGCACATGGTCCGATCCCGCGAGCCCGCACTGGGGTAGCAGTTCGCGCAGCAACGCGCGGAACCGGCGCTTCATGCGGTTGCGGACGACCGCGTTGCCGATCTTCTTGGTGACGGTGATCCCGAAACGCATGCGCCCGCCCCCATTGGGACGGGCCAGCAGGACAAAGCCGGGACGCGACACGCGGATGCCGCGGTTGGCAGCAAGGAAATCGGCGCGCCGGCTGAGGACTTCGAGCTTGCCGCCCGGTCCTTCCGTCTGCCCGGCGTCAGGCTGCGAAGTCAGGCCGAAAGCGACTTGCGGCCGCGGGCGCGCCGGGCGCGCAGGATATTGCGGCCACCGACGGTGGAGGTGCGGGCACGGAAGCCGTGGCGACGCTTGCGGACGAGCCGGCTAGGCTGAAAGGTGCGCTTCATCGTGTAACCCTTGAAAACATACGTGCAAAACTGCGACGCAGAGCGCGCCGGAAAGATGCGGCCGGTTAAGCGAGACAAGCGGCCGAGTCAAGACGATGGCGGGCGCCGCACGAACTACTAGGGATTGATGCTGATATCCCCGTTTCGGACCCGCCCCCTCGACAGGGGACCGGCACTGAGCCATCAGCAGCCCCAGGGAAGTTTTCGGGGGGATACGGGCAGTGGTCGCGCTGGTGCAGACAGTGGCGTATCTTGGGCTGGAAGCGCGCGGGGTGGAAGTGCAGTGCCAGGTGGCGCCGGGCCTGCCCGGGTTCCATCTGGTGGGCCTGCCCGACAAGGCGGTGAACGAGAGCCGCCAGCGGGTGCAGGCTGCGCTGGCCTCGCTCGGGCTGGCGCTGCCGCCCAAGCGAATCACGATCAACCTGTCACCCGCCGACCTGCCCAAGGAAGGGTCGCACTATGACCTGCCGATCGCGCTGGCGCTTCTGGCCGCGATGGGAGTGACCGATGCGGAACAGCTGACCGACTATGTGGCGGTGGGCGAACTGGCGCTGGACGGGCGGGTCGTGCCATCACCCGGGGTGCTGCTGGCCGCGATCCATGCCAGCGGCGCGGACAAGGGCTTGATCTGTCCGGCGGCGCAAGGCACCGAAGCGCGCTGGGCCAGCGGCATTCCGATCCTTGCCGCGCACGACCTGGTGTCGCTGCTGAACCATCTGAAGGGCACGCAGGTGCTGCCCCCGCCCGCCCCCGGCGAGGCGGCGCCGCCGGTACGCGGCCCCGATCTGCGGCAGGTAAAAGGACAGGAAACCGCCAAGCGCGCGCTCGAGATCGCCGCAGCGGGCGGGCACAACCTGCTGATGTGCGGGCCGCCGGGTGCGGGCAAGTCGCTGCTGGCGGCGTGCCTGCCCGGCATCCTGCCCGCGCTGACCGCGACCGAAGCACTGGAAGTTTCGATGGTGGCATCGGTGGCCGGAACGCTGGAGGATGGGCGGATCAGTCGCAATCGGCCATTCCGCAGCCCGCATCATTCGGCTTCGATGGCGGCGCTGACCGGCGGCGGGCTGAAGGTGAAGCCCGGCGAGGTCAGCCTTGCGCACCTGGGCGTGCTGTTTCTGGACGAACTGCCGGAATTTCAACGCGCTGTGCTCGACTCGCTGCGCCAGCCGCTCGAGACCGGCGAGGTGACCGTGGCGCGGGCCAATGCCCACGTGACCTTTCCGGCGCGGGTCCAGCTGATTGCGGCGATGAACCCGTGCCGGTGCGGCCATCTTGGCGATCCGGCACTGGGCTGCAGCCGGGCGCCGCGCTGCGCGGGCGATTACCAGTCCAAGGTTTCCGGGCCGCTGCTCGACCGGATCGACCTGCATGTCGATGTCGATCCGGTCAGCGCGGCCGATCTTGCCCTGCCGCCGCCCGCGGAAGGATCGGACACGGTGGCTGCGCGCGTTGCCGCCGCGCGGGCAATCCAGTCCGGACGCCGCGAGATGACGCACGCGCGCACCAACGCCGAGCTCGATGGCGAAGCGCTGGAACGCTTTGCCACGCCCGATGACGCAGGGCGCAAGCTGATGCTGCAGGCGGCCGAGGCGATGCGCCTGTCCGCCCGCGGTTACACCCGGATGCTGCGCGTTGCCCGTACGGTTGCCGATCTGGCTGGCGTGGAGACGGTGGGGCGAATCCACGTGGCAGAAGCATTGAGCTACCAGCGGCGGGCGGCAACGGCTTGATGCAGCGCTTGGCTGCGCATCCATCGAAGCGCTCCGCGCTGCGCAGCTTGCACCGGCTGTTGCGCCGATCATCAGGTTCGGGCAGCGAGTGCTGGCGCGCGTAGCTTAAACGGGGAGCGTCGGGATGCTGAAGTTTCTGCGGTGCCTGCTGACCCCGCACGAGCCGGACCGGCGCCGCGTGAAGAAACTGCATCCCAGCGGCGCCTACCGCGGGCATTGCCGCAAGTGCGGCGCCCATATCGTACGCCTGAAGCGCGAACGCTGGGTGCGCGACTGGCTGTGGCGCTTTCGCCGGCAGTGAACGTTGGCCGTCAAAGGCATCGACCGGCTTGCATGTGCGCCGATCGGTTCAGTGCTGGCTCGTCGGTGCGGCGGCAGGTGCCGGAAGGGCTGGCGAGGGAGTGGCTGGCGAGGGAATAGCTGGCATAGGCGCGCGTACGCGGCGGACGCTGAGCACCTTGACGGGCGGGTCCAGCATCTGGCCTTTGAGTGGGCCCTCGCCCTTGGTCGGCGAAAGTGGATTGTCCCAGATCTTGCGCACGACGTCCATGCCCGAAACCACGTGCCCGAAGGCGGCATAGCCCGCCTTGCGCTCCACATCCGGTGCGGCGGGATCTGCATCGAGCCCGGGCATGTCCGACAGAAGGATCGAAAAATCGGACGTTGCCGTGCCGGGTGCAAACCGCGCCATCGAGACTGCCCCGGCGGTGTGCCGGAGGCCGGTGCGATCGGTCGGCTCGTGGACAACGGGCTTCAGCAGCTTGCGTGGATCACCGCGAAGCCCGGCCTGGACCAGGCCGTTGGGCGACGCCCCCCAATCCAGGCGCATCGCGCGGTAAAAGGTCATCCCGTCAAACCGGCGCAAATCCACATAGCGCACGAAGTTTTCCACCGTGCGCGGGGCGCGGGCGTGATCGAGGTCGAGCTCGATCGTTCCCAGCCCGGTCACGATTGCCACCCGGACCGTATCGGCCAGCGGCGGGGGCGGCGGAGCAGCCTGAACGCGGCGCTTGGCCGGGGTGGCGGCGGTGAGCGCGGCGAGGATCAGCGGCGCGGCGAACAGGGCGAATCGGCGGTTCATGCCCGCATCATGCCGCACGTGCGGCGCGCGGCGAAAGGCCGTTCTACAGCAAGCCCCGGCGGCGCAGGTCGCGTTCGAGTGTGGGCGCATCGGTGAACAGGTGGCCGTGCCAGCCGCAGCGCCGCACGGCCGCGATGTTCGCAGCGTTATCGTCGATGAACAGCATTGTCTGCGGGGCATGACCGAACCGCCGCTGTGCCAGATCGTAGATGGCGGGATCAGGTTTCACCAACCGTTCGACGCCCGATACGACGATATCCCGAAAGCGGGCAAAGATCGGCTGGGTCGGCCGGAAGCGGTCCCACAGTTCGGCCCCGAAATTGGTGATCGCGTACAGCGGCACGCCGCGCGCATGCAGCGCCTCGACCAGTTCGAGACTGCCGGGGACCGGACCGGGCAGGGTTTCATTGAAGCGACTTCCCCAGGCCGCAATCAGCGCGGCATAGCCGGGATATTCGGCCGTACGTTCAGCCACCATATCCGCCACGGTACGGCCCTGATCGTGCTGGTAGTGCCATTCCGGGGTAACGACGGTGGTGACGAACCATTCCAGTTCGGCCGGATCGTCGATCAATTTGCCGAAAAGGCAGCGCATGTCCCATTCGAACAGCACCTGGCCGACATCGAACACCACCGCCGCGATCGCGTCGCTGTCGGCTTGCTCCACTGCCCCGAGGGTCGGATTATCCAGCATCGTCAGCGCTCTGAAAACGGCAGCGGCCCGCTCTCCTGACCGGAGGCGGGCCGAACTGCTGCAGCCGGACTGTACCGTCCAGCCGGAACCGGGATATCAGCCCTGGCGCGCCTTGAACCGGCGATTCGTCTTGTTGATGACGTAAGTCCGGCCGCGGCGGCGAATCACGCGGTTATCCCGGTGGCGGTCCTTGAGCGACTTCAGGCTGTTGCGAATCTTCATGGCAAACCTCATGCGGCGCGGGCCGCTGAAAACTGGAAGCCGGGCCGTTAAGGTCCGCCCGGACGAAAGTCAACCGCGTCATTGCCCGCCGGCGCCGTCTTCCGCCCTGCGCTGAAAATCAACCGCGCTCCTGCCGCAGCTCGGCCAGCCGGTGCTCCCATGCCAGCGCATGGTTCACGATCGTTTCGAGATCGGCGAAGCGCGGCTGCCAAGGGAGCGTCTCCGTGATCCGGCGATTGTCGGCGACGAGGCTGGCGGGATCGCCGGCCCGCCGGCCTTCGACACGCCGATCAAGCTTGCGGCCGGTCACCCGATCAACCGCATCGAGCACTTCCAGCACGGAAAATCCCCGGCCGTATCCGCAGTTCATCGTCAGCGAACGCGCCGGGTCCGCCATCAGCGCTTCCAGCGCGAGGACGTGGGCCGCGGCCAGATCCGCCACATGAATGTAATCGCGCACCCCGGTGCCATCGGGGGTCGCATAATCGGTGCCGAACACGGACACGTGCCCGCGCTTGCCGGTGACGGCTTCGACCGCCACCTTGATCAGGTGCGTCGCCCCCGCGGTCGACTGCCCGGACCGCGCCTGGGGATCGGCGCCGGCGACATTGAAATAGCGCAGCGCGCAGTAGTTGAGCGGATGCGCCCGGACCGTGTCGGCCAGCATGATCTCGGTCATCAGCTTGGACATGCCGTAGGGGTTGATCGGGCGGCGCGGCGCGTCCTCGGTAACCGGAGACATTTCGGGCTCGCCATAGGTCGCCGCGGTGGAGCTGAAGATGAAATGCGGCACTTCGTGCGCGACCGCGGCGGCGATCAACGCACGGCTTTTGGCAGTGTTGTTATTGTAGTATTTCAGTGGATTATCGACCGATTCGGGGACGATGATCGACCCGGCGAAGTGCATGATGGCACCGCCTGCGCGCCCCATCCCCTGTTCGGCGAAGATCCGGGCGAGCAGCTGCGAGTCTTCGATATCACCTTCGTAGAACGGCACCCGATCAGGAACGGAAAACCGAAAGCCGGTGCTGAGATTGTCTATGACCGCGACCGGCCAGCCGGCATCGGCCAGCGCGAGGACCGCGTGGCTGCCGATGTAGCCGGCCCCGCCGGTGACCAGGACTGGGACTTTGTCGGTCATCGTGCACATCGCTCCTTGCTGAACCGGCAGAAGTGCCTGCCTGATGCCGCTTCATCCCGCCAAACCCGGTATGGCCCTGCCCTTGATTGCCCGGCGCCGGGCCCGGAGCGCGCGGCGTCCTTGCAAATCGCCCTGGCAGGCCACAAGTTCCTGATCATATTGGCCGCGAAAGGATTGGCAATGCGTTATTCCGGACTGTTCGGCGTGGCCGTGGCGGCTATCGCCCTCACGGGTTGCGTGGCCCCGGTGGGGCCGGTCGAAGTGACCCGCTTTCACCTGCCCGATACCGCCATGCTGGGTCGGGGGCCGATCGCGGTGGAGGCTGCGGCAGGGATGGATCCGGCATCGCTTGAATTGCGGAGCTTTCAATATGCGGTAAGCCGCGAACTGCAGCGCATCGGGTATCAAGAATCTGGACCCGGCGGCGGCGCGCAGGTGGCCGAGGTGCGGCTGGAGCGGCGCTCGGTGCGACCCGAGCGGACGCGCGGCCCGGTTAGCGTGGGGGTTGGCGGATCGACCGGCAGCTACGGTTCGGGCTTAGGGCTGGGCCTGGGGCTGGACTTGTCCGGGCGCCCGCCGGAAATGACCGAGACACTGCTGGGGGTGATGATCCGCGACCGCGTCACCCGCAGCGTGCTGTGGGAAGGACGGGCGGAATTCGCGGTACGCGCCGATTCGCCCCTCGCCTCCACGCAGCTTGGCGCGGCGCAGATGGCGCGCGCATTGTTTCGTGATTTTCCGGGCAATTCGGGCGAAACGATACTGGTCAAACCCGACAAAGCGGGGGCCCCCGCCGGGCGATGAGTAACATCGTGATCCATGCGCAGTTCGATTCTGGCAATATCGAAGTCCTGACGATCAATGGAGCCGAGGCGAAGCTGGCGATCCGGCGGGATCACCAGTCCGAGTTTTTCCAGTGGTTTCATTTTCGCGTCAGCAATTGCGCCGGACGCGAACTGGAACTGCGGCTGACCGGGCTGGCAAGATCCGCGTATCCCGGTGGATGGAGCAACTATCGCGCGGCCTGTTCGGAGGACCGCGATTACTGGGGCCGCGCCGACACCACGTGGGAGCGAGAGGCTGACGGTGGCACCTTGACCATCCGGCACCGGCCCGAAGGGGACTCGGTCTGGTTCGCTTATTTCGCGCCATATTCGATGGAGCGCCACCACGATCTGATCGCCGCCGCCGCGCACAACGAAGGCGCGAGCACGCGCTGCCTTGGCACCAGCCTGGACGGCCGGCCGATCGATTGCGTCGAACTGGGCGAAGGCGATCTGCAGGTGTGGCTGGTTGCCCGCCAGCACCCCGGCGAGACGATGGCGGAGTGGTGGATGGAGGGCGCGCTGGACCTGCTGACCGATCCGGCCGACCCATGGGCGCGGACTTTACGGAACCAGTGCCGATTTCATATCGTGCCAAACGCAAACCCCGACGGATCCGCGCGCGGCCACCTGCGAACGAATGCCGCCGGGGTCAACCTCAACCGCGAATGGCACGAGCCGGCCGCCGACCGATCGCCGGAAGTGCTGGCAATCCGCAGCGCAATGGATGCAACCGGCGTGCATTTCGCGATGGACATCCACGGCGACGAAGCCATTCCAGCTGTGTTCCTGGCCGGTTTCGAGGGCATACCGTCCTTGTCCGAATTGCAGCACGCCGGCTATGATCGGTACCGCGAAATACTGGCGCGCCGCACGCCGGATTTCCAGACGCGGCTGGGTTATCCCGCGGCGCGGCCCGGGCATGCTAACCTGACGATGGCGACCAACCAGCTTGCCGAACGGTTCGGCCCCAGTCACGGGTGCGTGGCGATGACGCTGGAGATGCCGTTCAAGGACAATGACGACCTGCCGTGCCCCGCGCAGGGTTGGAGCCCGGAGCGCAGCAAGGCACTGGCGCGCGACTGCCTGGCCGCGCTTGGCGAGTGGCTGGAGGCGGATCCGAACAAGCCTGAAGTCTGACAGGCTGCGTACACGAAGCTGACGCAAGCTTCAGCTTTCCAGTAAGAGACTGTAATCTTTCAGCACATCGAGACAGCGGCCTTCGCAGATCATCAGCCGATCATCGCGTTCGGTTCCGGTCTTGCGCTTGATCAGGCGCACCGCAGCGGCCATGTTGGGCGACGACATGCCTTTGAGCGACACAATGATTTCGGGATTGTGGGAAAGGCTGGCGTCAATCAGCAGGTCAAGCGAACGCGGCGAAAAATCGAACCCCAGGAACACGATCCGCTGCGCCTGGGCAACGGCCGCGCGTAGCTCCGCCAATCCCGCGCGGTCGGCCAGCGCCTGCTCATGCGTGCGCAACTGGTTCGCCACCGCGATCATGTTCCAGGGCTGTTCGTTGCCCCAATCGACGTCGGGCGCGTCCCCGCCCTGCCACGGCAGGCGGCCGACCGCGCCGTAGGGATGATGGAAACGCAGCTTCGCCGTGACGATCCGCTGCGCCTCCTGCAGGGTCATGCCGTACGCCGTGGCCAGCGCATACGGCAGGAAATGCTGGACCGCGCGGTCATAGCTGAACGAGATGACTGAGACGTCAGCCAAGCGTTGTTCCAGCAGCGACCGCGGCAGCCCCGAGGTAACCAGCTTGCCCAGTTCGATCAGCCAGTAATCCCCGGTCTGCAGCGGGAGCGCTGCGTTGCCCTGGGGCACCGCGCGGAGCGAGGAGCGGTTTTCGGACTGGAGCGCGAACACGGCGCTGGCCAGCTTGCCGAACGCCTCGACCAGGCGGTCATCGTTGTTCTGTTCGATCACCTGTTCGATTGTCCGGCCGATCTTGGCGGCTTGATGGATACGCTGGCCGGCGCGGTACATCGCTTCTTCCGTGCATCCCAGCCGATCCGCCAGCTTGCCGACGTGACGCAGGATCGCGGCGCTGTCGCGCGTCAACTGGCTCGCATCCCCGCGCGAAAAGTCGAGCGCTTGGGCGATCCGCTCGAGCAGTTCGGGCGGCTCGGGCATGTGCAGCTCGGCACTGGCCCCGGCGCCAAGAATGAAGGTTGTTCTGGTGCGGATCATCGCCCTGTCGAGTGCTCGTGCATCGCAGCGATCAGCACTAGGGATAATTACTTAACCAAGAATGTTCAGCGGGATGCAAATCGCCCGGGCGTGAACGCGCCGGGCCCGAACGGATGCGGCAGCAGGTCCGCCAGGCGCAGTTCCAGCACTTCCTCGTCCGAGACACACCAGATGACCGGGTTGGTACCGCCAAGGCCGGCCAGTTCGCTGAGCACCTGCCGGCAGCGACCGCACGGCATGACCGGATCCGCGCCGGGTACGGCTTCGCCGTCATCGCCGGGCACCCCGCCAATCACGGCGACCGAGACGAGTCCGCCCCGCGCGCCCGCCGCCATCGCCGCGGCGACGGCGACGGTTTCGGCGCACAGCGACAGGCCGTAACTGGCGTTCTCCACGTTGGCGCCGGTGACGATGCCGCCATCTGCAAAGCCAAGCGCCGTGCCGACGTGGAACCCCGAATACGGGGCGTGGGCCAGCGCCGAGGCTGCCCGGGCGCGGGCGATGAGCGCGGCGCGCTTTGGCGCGGTCATGGCTGCATCACCACCCACCGCAGCGGCTCATCCCCTGCTTCCGTGATGAGCCGGCTGTTGGCGGTCCACAGCGTCCACGGCCGGCCGGCGTAATCGGGCTGGAACCGGTCGCCCACGAGCCACAGATTGCGATCGATCCCGGCGGCGACGCGGAACCGGCGCTGGAACCGGCCGGACAGCTTGAGGATCGCCGCCTTCCCGGTGTGCGCCTCGATCTGGTTGAGGAAGGTCATCAGCTCGCTTTCGACGGCAGCGTCCGACACCTTGACCGGGCAGTCGTCGGGCAGGCGATCGAGTTCCACCGCCGGGGGCAGCAAGGCGGAATCGCGCGGGACCACGGTGACGAAATTGGCTGCCTGCCGATCGGCCGGCTGGCACGGATCGTAAAGATGGACCGCGCCCACCTGCAGCCGGGCGGCCTGTGCCTCCTCAAGGTTCCGGACAAACGCAGGATCGCGCGCGAACGCGCTGGCGCTGGCATCGAGATAGGCGAAATCCGCGCCCACTGCTTTGAGCGCGGTCCAATCGACCGCGCCTTCGAGGGTGCCGATTTCCGCGCCCTGCTGCGGGAACGCCTGGCGCGGCGGGATCCAGTGGCGCAGATGCCACCACGCGGTCGCCCCGCCGATCAGCGCCATCAGCAGCACGAGCGCGGCCAGGCGCAGGCGCCATCGTGCGCCATTCCTTCGTGCCATAGCGAATCCCGTTCCCCCGATTTGCGGTGCTGCCGCTGCTCGTCCTTAGCCCCGGATGTGGAGCACGCAAATCAACGTGAACAATCGCCGGGCGGTCGCGAAGTCGGTGTCGACCTTGCCATCCAGCCGTTCGACCAGCAGTTCTGCCGCCTCGTTGTGCACGCCGCGGCGGGCCATGTCGATCGTCTCGATCTCGGCTGCGGTCGCCTTGCGGATGGCCTGATAATACGAATCGCAGATCGCGAAGTAGTCCTTGATCGGGCGCCGGAACCGGCCGAGCCCGAGGATCAGCGTTTCCAGCAACTGCCCGTCCCCGTCGGCCCTGCCGCCGTCCTCCGAGATGTCGAGCTGGAGCCGCCCGTCCTGCACCGACAGCCGCAGGCGATAGGGGCCTTCGTGGCCGGCGGCGAAAGCGCGGCACGGCTTGAAGGTGTTTTCCTCGATCAGGTCGAAAATCGCGATGCGACGTTCCTGCTCGATATCGGCATTGCGCCACAGGATCGTGGCGTCGTCGAGTTCGATGTGGGAGATGCGCGGGTCCGCCATGGGGGCGGCAGCTTTCGCAAATGGCACGGGGCGGAGCAAGGGGAACTTGCGGACCGGCAGCACAGCGTGCCCTCCGCTATCCTTCCCCGATATCCACAGCACCCCCCGCCGCGGCCGGTCGCACCCCGGCTTGCCAGCGGTCACGGCCGCGCGCATGGACTGACGCGCCATGGCCGAAGACATCCTCATCCACCCCGCCGCCGCCGCGCACCACGCCGCCCCGGCCCGCACGCTGCCCGCCAACATCGAGGCCGAGGCCGCGTTTCTGGGCGCTGTGCTGATCGACAACCGGGTGATCGAGGAGCTGAACACACCGCTCAAATCGTCGCATTTCTTCGAGCCGGTCCACGCCCGCATCTATGAGCGGATCGCGCAGCTGCTCGACCGCAAAGCCGTGGTCACACCGGTTACGCTCAAGCCCTATTTCGAGGCGGACGAGGCGCTGAAGGCGCTGGGCGGGGTCACCTACCTCGCCCGGCTCACCGCCGACGGCCAGGGCCTGCTCGCCCCGCGCGAACTGGCCGAGCAGATCTATGACCTCGCGCTGCTGCGCGAACTGGTCAGCGTCGGGCGCAACCTGGTCGAAGCCGCGCTCGACACCTCCGAAAGCGTCGAGCCGCTCCAGCAGATCGAACAGGCCGAGGCCGCGCTCTATGCGGTCGCCGAAGGCGCATCGACCAACAGCGAGGCCAAGGATTTCGCGGTCGCCACCCGCACCGCGCTGGGCATGATCGAGCAGGCACTGCTGTCGGGCGGGCACGTTTCGGGCAAGACCACCGGGCTCAACTCGATCAACGAGAAAGTCGGCGGGCTGCACGATTCCGACCTGATCATCCTCGCCGGCCGCCCCGGCATGGGCAAGACCTCGCTCGCCACCAACATCGCCTTTAACGCGGCCGACCGGCTCCGGCGTGACCGCGCGGACGGCATTGCGGACGACAAGTCCGTCGGCGCCGCGACCGCATTCTTCAGCCTGGAAATGAGCGCGGACCAGCTCGCCACGCGCATCCTGGCCGAACAGTCGGGCATCAGTTCCCAAGCGCTGCGCATGGGCAAGATCAGCCGCGACGATTTCCAGGCGCTGTCCTACGCCAGCCAGCGGCTGGCCGAGCTGCCGCTTTATATCGACGATACACCGGCGCTGACCATCGCCGGGCTGCGCGCCCGCGCCCGGCGGCTGAAACGCCGCCACGGGCTGGGACTGGTGGTGGTGGATTACCTGCAGCTGCTGCAGGGATCGGGCCGCGCCACCGACAACCGCGTGAACGAGATCTCGGAAATCTCGCGCGGGCTGAAGACGCTGGCCAAGGAACTGTCGGTGCCGGTGATCGCACTGTCGCAGCTGTCGCGCGCGGTCGAGCAACGCGAGGACAAGCACCCGCAGCTGTCGGACCTGCGCGAATCCGGCTCGATCGAGCAGGACGCAGACATGGTCTGGTTCGTCTACCGCGAGGACTACTACGTCGCCGCCAAGGAGCCCAGGCGCCCGAACGAGACCGACGACGCCAAGACCCACGAGGCGCACGAGGCCTGGGCCGCCGAGATGGAGCGGGTCTATGGCCTGGCCGAACTGATCGTCGCCAAGCAGCGCCACGGCTCGACCGGCAAAGTGCGGATGAAGTTCGAACCGCGCATCAC
>JAZKDH010000058.1:0-55260 GCA_040387665.1 Pseudomonadota bacterium
TGAACTTGGGCATCTCGCGGCTGGTGTAGCCGAAGATGTCCGAGATGATCCGCATGCTGGGTTCTGGCGGGTAGATGTAGGTGTTGCGGACCATGAACTCCTTGAGGATGTCGTTCTGGATGGTCCCGTCGAGCAGCTTGCGGTCGACCCCCTGCTCCTCGCCCGCAACGATGAAGAACGCCAGGATCGGGATCACGGCGCCGTTCATCGTCATGGAGACCGACATCTGATCGAGCGGAATGCCGTCGAACAGGATCTTCATGTCCTCGACGCTGTCGATCGCGACGCCGGCCTTGCCGACATCGCCGACCACGCGCGGGTGATCGCTGTCATAACCCCGGTGCGTCGCCAGATCGAACGCGACCGACAGGCCCTTCTGCCCGGCCGCAAGGTTGCGGCGATAGAACGCGTTCGATTCCTCGGCGGTGGAAAAACCGGCGTACTGGCGCACCGTCCACGGCCGGCCCGCGTACATGCTGGCGCGGACGCCGCGCGTGAACGGTGCGTAGCCCGGCAGGCCCGGATCGGTGGTGACATCCGCAGCAGTGTAGAGCGGCTTGACGTCGATGCCTTCCGGCGTGTGCCAGGTCAGGTCCTTGCCTTTGACTTCTTTCGCAGCGGCGGCGGCCCACTGGGCGAGATCGGGCCGGTTGCTATCGGGGGCGTCGCTCATCGTCACTGTCCCTTGAACGTCGGTTTGCGCTTATGGCCAAAGGCCGTGATCGCCTCGGCAGCATCGTGGGTGCGGCCGCACAGCCGCTGGTTGACCCGCTCCAGATCGAGCGTGGCATCAAAATCGTTATCGAGCGCAAAGGCCACCTGCCGGCGAATCGCGCCGTAGGCCCGGGTCGGCCCAGAGGCGAGCCTGGCCGCCAGCGCTTGCGCAGTGGGGAGCACGTCCGCATCGGGCACCACCCGCGTGACCAGGCCGGCAGCTTTAGCGTCTTCGGCCTTGAGCCGCTCGCCCAGCAGCGCCATCTCCAGCAGGCGGGCGCGGCCGATGCTGCGCCCGATCAGCCAGGTCGCGCCCACATCGGGCACCAGCCCGATGTTGGCGAACGGCAGCAGGATGTACCCGCCCTCGCCCATCACCACGATGTCGCCGGACAGCGCGATCCCCACGCCGCCGCCGGCTACCGGCCCGTTGAGCGCGGTGATCACTGGAATGTCGAGCGCGGCCAGCTTGCGCAGGAACGGATTGTAGTGCGTTTCCAGTCCCAGCCCGAGATCGTCGAAGGAACCACCCATCTCGTCGTCGGTCAGGTCCGCGCCGGAACAGAACAGCCGCCCCTCGCCGGTCAGCACCAGCGCCCGCGCGCCGCCGGCCACTGCGCCGTCGACCGCGTGGCCGAGTTCATCGACCACGCCCAGCAGCATCGCGTTGAGCTTGTCGGGGCGCGACAGGCGCAGCGTTGTCACCGCCCCGTCGCTGCTGGCGGAAATGTAGCGATATGCGCTCATCAGTGCGCGTCCTTCGGCGTTTCCATGATCTCGGTCAGCTGCCCGCCCATATCCTTGGGGTGAACGAAGAAGATCAGCGTGCCGTGCGCGCCGATCCGGGGTTCGCCCAGCACGCGCTTGCCCAGCCCCTCGAACCACGCCTTGGCGGCATGAATGTCGGGCACTTCGTAACAGATGTGGTGCTGCCCGCCGAGCGGGTTCTTCTCCAGCCACTTGCCTACGGCAGAATCCGGGCTGGTCGGCTGGAGCAGCTCGATCTGCGTTCCGACCGTGCCCCCCGAAGCATTGGCCTCGCCCGGGGTGTTGACGAAGCACACGCGGACTTGCTGGCTTTCCAGCACGAACGGCTCGGTAATGCCAGCGGCGCCCATCACATCGCGGTAGAACGCAATCGAAGCATCAAGGTCGGGCGTCGCAACGCCGATGTGGTTGAGGCGGCCTAGTTGCATCACACCCGCTCCACCACCAGCGCGATGCCTTGGCCGCCGCCGATGCACATCGTGATCAGGCCGTAGCGTCCGCCGGTGCGCTGCAGTTCGTACACCGTCTTGACCGTCAGGATAGCACCGGTCGCACCGATCGGATGACCCAGCGAGATGCCGGAGCCGTTGGGATTGGTCTTTGCCGGATCGAACCCGAGTTCCTGCGCCACGCCGCAGGCCTGGGCCGCGAAGGCCTCG
Organism: Pseudomonadota bacterium; assembly: GCA_040387665.1. Lineage (GTDB taxonomy): Bacteria > Pseudomonadota > Alphaproteobacteria > Sphingomonadales > Sphingomonadaceae > Novosphingobium. The sequence goes on from JAZKDH010000058.1 coordinate 2,142, forward strand.
TTCGCCTCGATCACATCGATCTGGTCCAGCGTCAGCCCGGCGCGCTCCAGCGCCACCGGCACTGCCTTTACCGGGCCGAGCCCCATGACGCTGGGCTCCACGCCGGCGTGGCCCCACGACAGGATCTTCGCCATCGGCTTGAGGCCGAGTTCCGCGACAGCCTTGGCACTGGCCAGCACCACGGCGCCCGCGCCGTCGTTGATGCTGGAAGCATTTCCGGCAGTGACCGTTCCATCCTTTTTGAAAACCGCCCTCAAGCCGGCCATCTTATCGACCGTGGAATCGGCGCGCACGTTCTCGTCCGTGTCGAACACCGTCACGCCCTTGCGGGTCTTGATCTCGACCGGGACGATCTGGTCCTTGAAGTACCCCGCCGCGATGGCAGCCGCGGCGCGGCGGTGGCTTTCGACCGCATAGGCATCCTGCGCCTCGCGGGTGATGCCGCATTGCGCGGCCACGTTTTCAGCCGTGATGCCCATGTGATAATTCTCGAACGGATCGTGCAGCGCGCCCAGCATCGCATCTTCGAACACCAGGTTGCCCATCTTCATGCCGTCGCGGCCCGCACTGGTCATGTGCGGGGCGTTAGACATCGATTCGACGCCGCCCGCGATCGCCACGCCATGCTCGCCCAGCGCCACCGCCTCTGCCGCCGAAACGATCGCCTGCAGGCCCGAACCGCACAGCCGGTTGACGTTCATCGCCGGCGATTCGATAGGCACGCCAGCGTTCACCGCCGCGACGCGGCTGACATAGGCGTCCTTGGGCTGGGTCGGGATGACGGTGCCGATCACCACGTTCTGGACTCGGTCAGCGGTCAGCCCGGCGCGGGCGATCGCTTCCTTGATGACGATCGTGCCCAGCTCGGCCGGGCGAAACGACGCGAGCGAACCGCCGAATGAACCGATGGCCGTGCGCGCACCGCTGACGATGTAGATATCTTCCATGACCCGGTTCCCTCAGGTTCCGCTCAGAGCGGAATGTTGTCGTGCTTTTTCCACGGATTTTCGAGGCTCTTGTTCCGCAGCTTGCGCAAGCCCAGCGCGATGCGGCGTCGGGTGGAGTGCGGATAGATCACCTCGTCGATGAAGCCCTTGGCCGCCGCGACGAACGGGTTGGCAAAGCGGTCTTCATATTCTTTGGTCTTTTCGGCCTGCTCGGCCGCCGAAAGCCCGCGAAAGATGATCTCCACCGCACCCTTGGCGCCCATCACCGCGATTTCCGCGGTGGGCCAGGCATAGTTGAGATCGCCGCGCAGATGCTTGGAGGCCATCACGTCATACGCTCCGCCATAGGCCTTGCGGGTGATGACGGTGATCTTGGGCACGGTCGCCTCGGCATAGGCGAACAGCAGCTTGGCGCCGTGCTTGATTATGCCATTATGCTCCTGCGACGTGCCCGGCAGGAACCCTGGCACGTCCACGAAGGTGATTATCGGGATGTTGAACGCATCGCAGAATCGCACGAACCGCGCTGCCTTCTTCGACGAGTTTATGTCGAGGCACCCCGCCAGCACCATCGGCTGATTGGCAACAACGCCCACTGTCTTGCCCTCGATCCGCCCGAAACCGCACAGGATGTTGCCGGCGTGGGCCGGCTGGACTTCGAAAAAGTCGCCCTCGTCCAGCACCTTGCGGATCACCTCGTGCATGTCATACGGCTGGTTGGCCGAGGCCGGGATCAGCGTATCGAGGCTGCTTTCCAGCCGGTCCCAAGGATCGGCGTTGGGGCGCTCGGGCACGTCCTCGCGGTTCGACAGCGGCAGGAAATCGAAGAATTCGCGAGCGGTCAGCAGCGCCTCGATGTCGTTTTCCAGCGCCAGGTCCGCCACCGAGGTCTTGGTGGTGTGCGTCACCGCGCCGCCCAGTTCCTCCTGCGTGACGATCTCGTTGGTGACGGTCTTGACCACGTCGGGACCGGTCACGAACATGTACGAGCTGTCCTTGACCATGAATATGAAGTCGGTCATCGCCGGGGAGTAGACCGCCCCGCCGGCGCACGGCCCCATGATCAGCGACAGCTGCGGCACCACGCCCGAGGCGAGCACGTTGCGCTGAAAGATCTCGGCATAGCCGCCCAGCGATGCCACCCCTTCCTGAATGCGCGCGCCGCCCGAATCGTTCAGTCCGATCACCGGCGCGCCGACCTTCATCGCCATGTCCATGACCTTGCAGATCTTCATTGCATGGCGTTCCGAAACCGCGCCGCCGAACACGGTGAAGTCCTGCGAAAACACAAACACCAGCCGGCCGTTGATCGTGCCCGATCCGGTCACCACCCCGTCTCCGGGAATGATGTTGTCCGGCATCCCGAAATCGACGCAGTTGTGCTCGACGTACATGTCGAGCTCCTCGAACGAATCTTCGTCAAGCAGGATTTCCAGCCGCTCCCGCGCGGTGAGCTTGCCGCGGGCGTGCTGCGCGTCGATCCGCTTCTGCCCGCCGCCCAGCTTGGCCGCGGCCCGGCGAACTTCCATCTCGGCGATATTGGCGGACATGCCCGGACGGTCCCCTGTTGCAGCGCCGGTGTTCGGCGCTGAATCTCGCCGCCGCTAAGGCACGCCCGAAAGCGCCGCGTCAACAGTTTTTAAGCGATCGGTTAATATGCCCGCGCCAGCGTAGATGGCGGTCCGTGGTCCAACCTTGAATGGCGATCCTCAGCGCATCAGCACCAGTTCCTCGGCCATGCTCGGATGCAATGCCACGGTCGCGTCGAAGTCGGCCTTGGTCAGCCCGGCCTTCACCGCGATGGCAGCCGCCTGCAGTATTTCCGGGGCATCCGGGCCGATCAGGTGAATGCCCAGGATCTTGTCGGTGTTTGCGTCGACCACCAGCTTGTACAATCCGCGCTCGGCCCGCTCGGCAAAGACATTCTTCATCGGGCGAAAGTCCGACGTAAAGACTTTGACGTTGCCGAACTTGTTGCGCGCCTGTCCTTCCGTCAGACCAACGCCTGCCAGCGGCGGCTGGGAAAAGACAGCGCTGGGGATGCAGCCGTAATCGACCGTGCGCGGGGTATTTCCGAACACAGTGTCGGCAAACGCCTGCCCTTCGCGGATCGCCACCGGGGTCAATTGCACCCGGTCGGTCACATCGCCGACCGCGTAGATGCTGGGGCACGACGTGCGGCTGTATTCATCAACCGCGATCTGCCCTTTGTCGCCCACTTGGACGTCGGCAGTTTCCAGTCCCAGACCATCGGTCTTGGGCCGGCGGCCGGTGGCAATCAGCACCACATCGGCGTGCAGCGGCTCACGCTCGCCCGCGGTCACGATCATCGAGCCGTCCGGCTGCTGTTCGACCGACCGGATCGGACAGTTGAACCGGTAATCGATCCCCCGGGCCATCGTGATCTGCAACAAGCGGTCGCGCAGCGCGTCCTCATAGCCGCGCAGGATCTGGTCGCTGCGGTTTACCACCGTGACGTGACTGCCCAGTGCGTTGAAGATACCGGCGAATTCCAGCGCGATATAGCCAGCGCCCTGGATCACAACGCGGCGCGGGAATGCGTCCAGATGAAACACCTCGTTGGAGGTGATGCAGTGCTCCACCCCCGGAAATTCAGGCAGCACCGGCCATGCGCCGACCGCGACCAGGATAACTTTGGCGCTGATTTCGCGCCCGCTGGCCAGCTTCACGCCGTGCGGCCCGGTGATCGTCGCCCGCTCCAGAAAGCGCTCGACCCGGTTGTTTTCCAGCGTCTGGGTATAGGCGGCGTTAAGCCGGTCGACGTCGCGCAGCACGGTATCGCGCAGCGTCGCCCAGTCAAAGTCGAGCCCCTGCACCGTCCAGCCGTAATGCGCGGCGTCGTTCAGTTCCTCGGCGAAGTGCGATCCGTACACCAGCAGCTTCTTGGGCACGCAGCCGCGGATCACGCAGGTGCCGCCCACGCGATATTCTTCGGCCACTGCCACGCGCGCGCCATGCGCCGCGGCGACCCGGCTTGCGCGAACACCGCCCGATCCGGCGCCGATGACAAACAGGTCATAATCGAATTCAGCCATGCGCGCTCCTCTTGCGCAGGCGGATATGGCGTGCCGCAACGCGAAGCGCCACCGGTTTTGGCAGTCTGCGACCTCAGCTCGGCATCAGATAGGCCCGCCGCGAATATGTGAGCGTGATCGCGGGCAGCGAGATGAACACCATGTTGAAACGGTAAGGATAGCTCATCGTAACCTGGACATAGCGCTGGCCGTTGGTGGCATCGGTTGCCCGCACCGGGGTGGGCACGGTGAAATCGGCGGCAGGCGCGCCGAACGCGCTGGACCGCATCCTCGTGATGATCTCGGCGTCGGTCGGCGCGGTGGCGGGCGGTGTGCGGTAGATCGTGGCAAACCTCGCCCCGGTCTCCACCGCGTGGCGAATCCCGGCGTTCACCAGGAAGGCCATGCCCACTTGCAGCAAGCCGATCACGATCACGATAACGATCGGAATGCCGAACGCCGCCTCGACGACCGCCGACCCGCTGCCGTCCCGTGCAAGCCGCTCCAGCCCGCGTCTCATTGCACTCGCGCCTCGGCAAAGCCGGTCAGGGGGACTGCTGACCAGTTGCCGGCACCCATCCCGGACAGCAGCGAGCGGAACGCCGAAGAATACGTATCAGTGACGCGGACGGACACAAACCGGGCGGGGATGCCGCTCGCGCAGATGTCGTCGATGCTGGACATCACCGTACCGTTGCACTCAAGCCACTTGGCCACCGCCACCTGAGCCAGCGGCACACCCGCCGCACCGGCGGCTTCGGATCGGGCTACGGTGTCCATGGTTGTGGTCAGGCCCGCAGCCAGCGTCATCTCGACCGCGCGCGCCGCAGCTTGTTGCAAGGCCAGCTTGCGCGCGAATCCGACCGCGGCATCGCCAGCGCCGCAGACCATCAGCACCATCAACGGCGCAACCAGGGACAACTCCAGGATACTGGTGCCGGACCGGTCGACCAGCAATCGCCTGAACCACCGCATATGGGGCCGTTCTACCGACGTCAATTGACCAGCCTCACCTGTACGCCGGTCAGATCGGGCATGCCCCAGTTCACATTGCAGACGTTGTCGATCGCACTGTTGCCGGAAAATTGGACTCGCCGTGCGATCAAGTAGAAGCACGTGGTTGTCATCCCAGAGGTGCCAAGGAAGTTCACCTGCTGCGACGGCATGTAAACGCTGCCCCGCAGTATGCTGCTGGCATTGCCGTTGATGATGTTGGCATTGCCGCCCGCATCTGGCGCCCGGCGATCCTGGTAAAACAGCACACCCGCATATGTGCCGGTTTCCTGCGCGGTCAGATCGAGATGCGCCCCGCCGTTGATCGTGACATTTCCGATCAGCGACGGGTTCGTTGTGGCCTGGCTGCTCGTCAGGATAAAGGTCACCCCGCTGCCGGACACGTTGGCCTGCGAACCCAGGTCGAAGTCGCCATCGATGATGTACGTTCCGGGCTGAAACGTGACCGTGCCCTGGATGTCGATTCCGCGGTAGCATCCGGGGTTTACCTGAGCGGTTCCATTCGGGCCGACGTTTATCCGGTTGCTGCAGGTATTGGGTACTACCGGTTCGGGCAGACCGGACAGCGGGTCTGACTGCCTGAGTGAATAGGGCTGCAGCACCGTTCCGGCCGCGTAGCTCGCGCTGGATGGGATCGCCCCGACCGCAGATACAGGAGACGCTGTCACCGTGCTGCTGCCGCCAGCGGTCACAGCCGGGCTACCTTGCGAATTTGTATGCATGCCACAGCCAAGGTTTACGACGGCACTACCTTGCAGGATGATACCGGTTGACGTGCCCGGCTCCAGAGAACGCACGCAATAATCGCCGAAGCTGATCGCGGCGGCAGTCGCTTCGGCGCGGATCACCGGGGTGGTGCGCATGAAGAAGCTGGAGAACGGCAACGTTTGCGACGTTTCGACCACTACCCTGACCGCGCGGGCGTCGCCCGCAAACGGTCCGCTCGTCGGTGAAACCTCGATCGTCGGCGTGGCGCTGGTCTGGAACAGGCCGATCGACGTGTACCGCCCGATCTCTGTCGTCGCCGCGCCGGTTGCACTTCCGCCCTGCATGTTCACCAGCGCACCGGCCAGCGCGGCAGAATCGGCCGATCGCTGCAACTGGCGTTTCCACAGGGTCCACTGGATCGTGTCCGTCGCCATCCCGGCCGCGCCAACCAGCGCGGTCATCCCGAAAGCGGACAGGATCAGGACGTTCCCGCCCGTGTCGCGCAGCAGCTGTGTCAGTCTTGCTCCTGGTCGCATGCGATGGATTCCCTGTCGAACAGCGCGCCGACAGTATCCCGCCCAGGGTTAAGGCTTGGTTATGGAGCGTGGTGGCGGCCAGATTAACCGTCACGAAGGCCGATTGCCCACGGGTCAGCCGATCCCCGCAGCGTCCAGCAAGGCTTGGGTCGATACATCGAATGCCGTACCTCCCTCATCGATCTGCTTGGCAATCTGCTTGCCCAGCTCCACCCCGAACTGGTCGAACGGATTGATCTCCAACAGCACCGCGTTGGCAAACGTGCGGTGTTCGTGGAACGCGATCAGCGCGCCCAGCGTCGCGGCATTGAGCTCGTCGACCAGAATCGTAGCGGAGGGCCGGTCGCCCGGATAGGAACGCGCCGGATCGTCACTCGGCTTGCCGGCCATCAGCGCCGCACCTTGTGCAAAGCAGTTGGACAGCAGGATGCGGTGATGCGCCGGATCCTGCGCGTCGCCCGGCTGAATCGCTGCAATAAAGTCAACCGGCACCAGCACCGTCCCCTGGTGGAGCAACTGGAACACTGCGTGCTGTGCATCGGTGCCCACCCCGCCCCAGGTGATGGCCGAGGTCGGGCCGGCAACCGGCCTCCCGTCTGCCGTGACCGACTTGCCGTTCGATTCCATCTCCAGTTGCTGGAGATAACTGGGAAACAGCGCCAGCCGCTCGTCATAGGCGAACACGGCCCGCGTCTGGCACCCGCGCAGCCGCGCATAATACTGATCGGCGAACGCGGCGCGCAGCGGCAGATTGTCGGCCCCGTCTTTTTCCAGGAAATGCCGGTCGATTGCGGCGGCGCCGTCCAGCACCGCCGCGAACTCGTCCCAGCCCAGCGCCAGCGCGATCGGAAACCCGATCGACGACCACAGTGAATAACGCCCGCCCACGCTCTCGTGAAATGGCAGCACGCGGGTCTCGTCCACGCCCCACTCGATTGCCTTGTCCGGCGCCGCGGTCAGCGCAATTACCCGCCCGTACGGATCGCTGACGCCCGCTTCGCGCAGCCACGCCAGCGCGGACATGGCGTTGGTCAGCGTTTCGATGGTGGTGAAGGTCTTCGAAGCGACCGCGATCAGCGTCGTTGCCGGGTCGCAGGCGGCACAGGCCTGCTCCAGCGCGCAGCCATCGATGTTGGACACGACATGGACGTCGACAATCGACCCGTCGCGGGTCAGCGCGTCGATCACCAGCGCCGGGCCAAGCGCCGATCCGCCGATGCCGATGTGGATCAGGTGGCGCACATCGCCCAGCGCGCCCTGGTGGATCGCCTCGACCAGCATGTGCATCCGCTCGTGCAGCGCCGCCGCTTCCTCCACGATGTCGCTGTTGCCAAAGCCGCGCTGCGCGGTGTGCTCCGCCGCGCGGCCCTCTGTCACGTTCACGGCCTCGCCGGCGAACAACGCGCGGCGCCGCTCGGCAAAACCGCAGGCCTCGGCCAGTGCAGCAAAACGCTCCACATGCGCCGCGTCCAGATGGGTTTTCGACCAGTCGAACCGGATCGGTCCGCCCGGCAGTTCCAGCGCGGTGGAAAACTGCGACAGCCGGCCAAGGTCCCGGAATAGCGCATCCAGCCTCGGCTTTTCCAGCATCCCAAGTTCGTTCCAGGCAGCTGTCACGGCGTCGCTCATGCACAAATCCTTTGCTGACCGGCGGAATGGGCCGGTCTGATCGTCCGGCCTTTCCACAACCGGCCGGGTCGACTATGCCCGCCGCGCTGCCAAACGCCAACGCCAAGGTAAATGCAGGAAGACGTATTCAGGTCCATGTTGCTTGCGTGCATTCGTCCTGATGCCGGCAGCGCGGCACTTCCGGGCGAACTCGCCGCGAGATGGAAAGTATGATGAACCAAGCGAACGATCCTGCGGCAATACCTCCGCGCGAAGCTGTGGCTCAAGCCGCGCCGCAACCGGATGCAAAACCGGCCAAAAAGGAAGAAAGCTTCTTCGTCTTCCTGATCAAGCTGGTGGCGATCGTGCTGATCTTCCGCAGCTTTATCTTCGCTCCGTTCAACATCCCCAGCGAATCGATGCTGCCGGTCCTGCGCAACGGCGACTACCTGCTCGCGGCCAAGTGGCCCTACGGGTTCTCCCGCTATTCGCTGCCGCTGTCGGCGCCGCTCATTCCCGGGCGCATCCTTCCCTCCCAGCCTCACCGCGGCGATATCGCGATCTTCAAGGCGCCCCCGCTCAACGATACCGATTACATCAAGCGCGTGATCGGCCTGCCCGGCGATCAGGTGCAGATGATCGCCGGAACGCTTCATCTGAACGGCGCCGCCGTGCCCAAGGTCCGCGTGGCGGATGCTGTGGTTCCGGTTACCGCCAACACCCGCTGCTACATGCCGGTGTTCGAGGTGACCGCGCCCGATGGCACCCTCGCCTGCCACTACCCCCGTTTCCGCGAAACGCTTCCCGCGATCGGGGATGAGCCAGGCAAAAGCTACTACGTACTCGATCTTGGTCGCACCCCGCAGGACGATACCCCGCCGTTCGTGGTGCCCGCCGGCGCGTTGTTCATGATGGGCGACAACCGCGACAATTCGATGGACAGCCGGTTTCCGCCCGTTCCCGGCGGGGGGATCGGGCTGATCCCGCAACAGAACCTGGTCGGCAAGGCCACCATCATGATGTTCTCCACCGATGGTTCGTCCAGCTGGCTCAAGCCGTGGACCTGGCCCTCCGCCACCCGCTGGGACCGGATCGGGCACACCTTCTGATCATGGCTTCGTCCTCCCTGCCCGATCCCGCGCGCGCGTTCATCGAAGGGCTGATCGGCGAACCGCTGGCCGACCAGGCCCTCTGGCTCGAGGCGCTGACCCACGGCAGCACCGGCGATCCGCGCAACTACGAACGGCTGGAATTCCTGGGTGACCGGGTGCTCGGTCTGGTCATCGCGGAATGGCTGCACGAACGCGGCACGGGGAACGAGGGCAAGCTGTCGCAGCGGCTCAATGCGTTGGTCAGCGGCGCCACCAACGCCGCCGTCGGCCGCTCCATCGGTCTTGGCCCGCACATCCGTCTTGGCAAGCAGGCCCGCGATGATGGCGGCGCCGACAGCGACAACATCCTGGGCGACGTGGCCGAAGCCCTGCTGGGCGCAAGCTTCCTCACCCGCGGCTTCGGTCCCACGCGCGATCTCGTTCGGGCCCTGTGGGCGGATGCGGTCGAAGGCCGGGTCGGGCAGCACAAGCATCCGAAATCGGCGTTGCAGGAATGGGCGGCCGGCAACCGCCGCCGCACGCCAGAATACCAGCTGATCGATCGCACCGGCCCGGACCATGCCGCGCAGTTCACCGTCGCGGTCAAGGTCCACGGCGTCGGCGAAGTCGAGGCGCGCGGATCGAGCAAGCAAGATGCCGAAACCGCCGCCGCGGCTGAATTTCTGCGCCGGTTCGGGTAGCATCCAGCCGTACCGTTTGCGGACGGCTGGACCAGGCCCCACATTCCCCAAGGCCATCCGCGCTGCGGCATGGCGATCACCTCGCGTTACGGAGTGCCCAATGACCACGTCCACCCCCTCGAGCGACAGTGCCCCCGCCGCCCATTGTGGCCTCGTCGCCGTGCTCGGCGCGCCCAACGCGGGCAAGTCCACGCTGGTCAACGCGCTGGTCGGCCAGAAGGTCGCGATCGTCTCGGCCAAGGCGCAGACCACGCGGGCGCGCTTGATGGGGATCGCGCTGCACCAGACCGGCGCGGCCAATACGCAGATCATCCTGGCCGACACCCCGGGCATCTTCGCGCCCAAACGCCGGCTGGATCGGGCGATGGTCCACGCCGCGTGGGACGGCGCGCAGGAAGCGGACGTAATCCTGCTGGTGGTCGACGGGCGCAAGAAGAAGAAGGACTATCTGGCGGACATCCTCCAGAACCTGCAGGGCCGCCCCGAGCGCAAGATCCTGGTGCTCAACAAGGTCGATGAAACGCCCAAGGAGCCGCTTCTGATCGCCGCACAGGAACTGGCCGGAGACGGACAGTTCGACGAGGTGTTCTTCATTTCCGCGCTGACCGGCGACGGCGTGCCCGAATTGAAAGACCGCCTCGCCGCGCTCATGCCCGAAAGCCCGTGGCACTATCCCGAAGACCAGGTGTCCGACGCCAGCGAGCGTCTGCTGGCCTGCGAAATCACCCGCGAGCAGCTCTACCGCCAACTCCACGATGAACTGCCTTACGACAGCGCAGTGCGGCCCGAAAGCTATACCCAGCGCAAGGACGGCTCGATCGAGATCCACCAGCAGATCGTGATCGCGCGCGACAGCCAGAAGGGCATCGTGCTCGGCAAGGGCGGCAGCAAGCTCAAAGCCATCGGCGAGGCCGCGCGCACGGAACTGGCCAATCTGCTGGGCTGCAAGGTCCACTTGTTCCTTCACGTCCGCGTTGAAGAAGGCTGGGCCGACAGCAATAAGGAAATCTACGAGGAAATCGGGCTCGACTGGGTAAGGTAGGCGGGCGCCGGAAAACGGGCAAAGGGGGCCACGCGATGCTCGATTCGGTGCCGATCTGGCTGGTGGTCGTGCTGCTCGCTGCGACAATGACGGCCAGCAGCGCCGCGGGCCACCGGCTGAATCAGGCGCTGCGCAGACGCGCGGCGGATGCACCCGGCAACGGCGAAAGCTACGTCCTGTCTGGCGTGTTCGGGCTGCTGGCGCTGTTGCTGGCTTTTGCCTTCAGCCTGGCGATCCAGCGCTTTGAGGAACGGCGCGAGCTGGTGGTGGAAGAGGCAAACGCGATCGGCACCCTGGCCAGCCGCCTTGCCCTACTGGCACCCGCGCAGGAACTGGCGCTGCGCCGCGAACTCGCCGCCTACGCCAACGCCCGCGCCCAGGCCGGGCTGATCGCTGGCGAGGCGGAATGGGAGACCGCGACCCTTCGCGCCGCCGGACAGTTCGATCGCTTCGCGCGATCGCTGTACACGGCCTTGAACGCAACGCCGCCCGACACGCGCATCCCCGTGCTGGTCCAGGCGCTCAACGCGGTCGGCGATATCGCCACTGCCCGCCACGCCGCGCGCAAGGCGCGCCTGCCGGGCGAAGTGATGATCCTGCTGCTGCTGTTCTGCATCGGGGGGGCGACGGTGCTCGGCTATGCGCTGGATGGAGGCGCATCACGCCACGCAGTCGTCTCGCTCACCTTTTTTGCCCTGCTGGCCATGGCCTTCGCCACGATCCTTGACCTGGACCGGCCGCGCGGTGGTGCAATCCTCGTGCCCCAGGAAGAACTCGAACGAACCGCCGCCGCCCTGCGAGGTTGAGGCATAAAGAACAGCGCTTCGACAAGCTTAAGGCAAATGGAAGGAGGGGGCCCGGGTCAAACCACCCCCTTACCCCACTACCGTCCGTGCCGAGCTCGTCAAAGCACCGCCTTGCTGCCTCCGGTTCCGACGAGCCGGACCCACCGCGGCGGCGCTACTCCGCGCCTTTCTTCGCAGCGCCCTGCTTCGCCGGCGCCTTCTTTGGAGCAGCCTTCTTCGCCGGAGCCTTCTTCACCGCGGCTGCCGTGTTAGCTGGTGCCTTCTTTACCGCCGCCTTTTTCGCTGGAGCCTTGCGCCCGCCCTTCTTCGCCGGGCCCTTTGCCGCCCGCTCGTCGATCAGCGCCGCGGCTTCCTCGGCGGTCAGCGTCTCGGGCTGCTTGTCGCGCGGCAGCGTGGCGTTGGTGGTGCCGTCGGTGACGTAGGGGCCATACCGCCCCGCCATCAGCTTCATCTCCCCGCCCGACGTGGGATGCGGGCCGAACACCTTGATCGGTTCGGCTGCCGTGCGGTTGCCGCGCCCCCCGGCCCCGGCCGCCGCCTCGGCCAGCTTCACCACGGCGGCGTTCATCCCGGTCTCGAACACCTCGCCGGTCGTCTTCAGCCGCGCATACTTGCCGTCATGCGCCAGATACGGCCCATAACGGCCGATGCTGGCGGTGATCGGATTGCCGGTTTCGGGATGCGTGCCCACCTCGCGCGGCAGGCTGAGCAGCTTGAGCGCCCATTCCAGGTCAAGCTCCGGAATGTCCTTGGGGATAGAGGCGCGCTTGGCCTCCTTGCCCTCGCCCAGCTGGACATAGGGTCCGAACCGGCCGACGCGGCGCACCACTTCCAGCCCGCTCTCGGGGTCCTTGCCCAGCGCGCCGTCTTCGCCCTCGCCCTCGGCGCTGCCGCCGCCTTGCGCGAACTTGCGGGTATACTTGCATTCGGGATAGTTCGAGCACGCCACGAACGCGCCGTACCTGCCCCCGCGCAAAGAGAGCCGGCCCGCATCGCACTTGGGGCACGTGCGCGGGTCTGCACCGTCAGCCTGCGGCGGGAACAGATAATCCGACAGGAACTCGTCGAGCGCCTCGGTCACCTCGCTCGGCTTGCGCTCCATCACCTCGTCGGACTTGGGTTTGAAGTCCTTCCAGAACGCCGCCAGCACGTCCTTCCACGCCGCCCGCCCGCCGGATACGTCGTCAAGTTCATCCTCCATCCCGGCGGTGAACTCGTAAGCGACATAGCGGTCGAAAAACCGTTCGAGGAACGCGGTCAGCAGCCGGCCGGATTCCTCGGCGAAGAAGCGGTTCTTCTCGGTCCGCACGTAATTGCGGTCCTTCAGCACCTGCAGCGTTGCCGCATACGTCGATGGCCGGCCGATCCCCAGTTCCTCCAGCCGCTTGACCAGCGAGGCTTCGGAATAGCGCGGCGGGGGCGAGGTGAAGTGCTGCGTCGCGTCCACCCCGCGCTTGCCCGGGGTGTCGCCAGCCTTCATGTCGGGCAGCAGCGCGCCGTCCTCGTCATCCTCGGCCTTCTGGTCGCGGCTTTCCTCGTAGACCGCCAAAAATCCGGGGAACTTCACCACCTGACCGGTGGCGCGGAGCTCGTGCTTGCCGGTCCCGTCGCGCAGCGTCACGGTCGTGCGCTCCAGTGCGGCGGAAGCCATCTGGCTGGCGATCGCGCGCTTCCACACCAGTTCGTACAGCCGCGCCTCATCGCCGCTGCCGAACTTGTCGCGAGTGAACTCGGTAGGTCGGATCGCCTCGTGCGCTTCCTGCGCGTTCTTGGCCTTGGTTTCGTAGTGGCGCGGTTTGTCGGGCAGGTAATGCCCGTTGTAGCGGTCCGAAATCGCGGCGCGCGCGGCGGAGATCGCTGAAGGGTCCATCTGCACCCCGTCAGTCCGCATATAAGTGATCGCCCCGGCCTCATACAGCGTCTGCGCCACCCGCATCGTGTGGCTGGCCGAGAACCCCAGCTTGCGCGCCGCTTCCTGCTGCAAGGTCGATGTGGTGAACGGCGGATAGGGATGGCGCTTCTGCGGCTTGGTTTCCACCTCCTCCACCCGGAACGTCGCCTGCTCGACCAGCGCCTTGGCGCGCAGCGCGGTGCCCTCGTCGGAGATTGTCAGCCGGTCGATCTTGGCGCCGTCGAACTTGACCAGCCGGGCCGGAAACTCGGTCCCGCCGTGTTCCAGCCGGGCGATCACCGACCAGTATTCCTGCGGCACGAACGCCTCGATCTCGCGCTCGCGCTGGCAGATCAGCCGCAGCGCAACCGACTGCACCCGGCCCGCGCTTTTTGCCCCCGGCAGCTTGCGCCACAGTACCGGCGAAAGTGTGAAGCCAAACAGATAGTCCAGCGCCCGCCGCGCCAGGTAGGCGTCGATCAGGTCCTGGTCCAGTTCGCGCGGATTGCGCATCGCCTCCAGCACGGTGTCCTTGGTGATCGCGTTGAACGTCACCCGCTGAACGTCCTTGGGCAGCGCCTTGCGCTTCGCCAGCAGCTCGCGCACGTGCCACGATATCGCCTCGCCCTCGCGGTCAGGGTCGGTCGCCAGGATCAGCCGGTCAGCCCCCTTGGCCGCGTCGGAGATCGCCTTCACCCGGCTCTGCTTGTCGCCATACAGCTCCCAGTCCATCTCGAACCCTGCGTCCGGGCGGACCGAGCCGTCCTTCGGCGGCAGGTCGCGGATGTGGCCATAGGAAGCCAACACCTTGAAGCCCGGTCCTAGGTACTTCTCGATGGTCTTGGCCTTGGCGGGGGATTCGACGATAACCAATTGCATGGCGGAAACTTCAATTCCTCACGTGTGTACGTGCGCGATGGTGGGTGGGCTTGAGGGCGGCCGTCAAGCGGCCAGACTAACCCGCCCCGCCGCATGGCGCACCAGCCGCCCGGCTAGCTCCAGTTCCAGCAGCGCCAGCTGCACCGCCGCCGGGGCCTCGCCCGACTGGCGGATCAGCTCGTCGATGGCGACGGGCGCGGTGGTCAGCAGTGCGGCGATGTTGGCCGGCTCGCCTGCCAGTTCGTCGTCCTGCGCCACGTAAGCCGGCGCCGCCTCGCGGAAGGTGGAGCGCGCGGTGCCGGCGAACCCCTGCAGCAGTTCGATCACGTCGTCGGGCGTCTGCACCAGCACCGCGCCGTCGCGGATCAGCTGGTTGCAGCCGTGGCTGCGCGAATCGAGCGGCGATCCCGGGATCGCCATCACCTCGCGCCCCATTTCGCCGGCCAGCCGCGCGGTGATCAGCGAGCCGGATTTCCACGCCGCCTCGACCACCACCGTGCCGGCGGCGATCCCGGCGATGATCCGGTTGCGCGCGGGAAAGTGGCGCGCCAGCGGCTCGGTCCCGGTCGGCTGTTCGGCCAGCAGCAGGCCGCGCGTGGCGATCTCTTCCTGCAAGCCGGCGTGTTCGGGCGGATAGGCGATGTCGATCCCGCTGGCGATCACGCCGATGGTCCCGCCGCCGCCGCTGCCCCCCGCCAGTGCGCCCAGGTGCGCCGCACCGTCGATCCCCCGCGCCAGCCCGGAGACCACGGCAAAGCCGGCCTCGGCCAGCGCCGCGCCGAACATCCGCGACAGCTTCACCGCCGCGGCCGAAGCGTTGCGCGCGCCGACGATTGCCACGGCCGGGCGGCCGGCCAGCCCTGGATCGCCGCGCACGATCAGGATCGGCGGCGCGCCGTCAGTCTCGGCCAGCAGCGGCGGATAGCCGGGCGAATCGTGGAACAGATAACGCGCGCCAGCGCGGCGCACCGCCGCGGCCTCGGCCTCGATCCGCTCCGCCGCCGCCGCACGATATGGCGCCCCGCCGCGCGCCGCCGATTCGGGCAGCGCCGCCAACGCCGCAGACGCCGTGCCGAACCGCCGCAGCAGCTGGCGATAGCTGACCGGGCCGATGTTGGGTGAACGCAGCAGCCGGATGCGGGCAAACGCCTCGTCCTGCGACAGCGCATCGGCCGTCAGGGCCGCTGCCTCAGCTGAAATTGGCGCGGTCACGCCTTGCGGCCGACTTTGGGCTCAGCCCCCGCCAGGATGCGGCCGATGTTGGGCCGGTGCAGCCACAGCACCAGCGCGCTGAGCACCGCCAGCACCGGGGCATAGGCCGCGTGCCCGAACGCCAACGCGGCGAACGGCGCCGAGACCGCCGCGCTCATCCCGCCGAGCGAGGACATTCGGGTCAGCGCCAGCATCCCCAGCCACACCGCCGCATAAGCCAGCCCGATCGGCCAGGCGAGGCCCAGCGCCACGCCCATCAGCGTCGCCACGCCCTTGCCGCCGCGGAACCTCAACCACACAGGGAAACAGTGCCCGATCACCGCCGCGAACCCGCCCAGCGCCGCCACAAGCGGCAATTCCGCGCCGCCGATCGCGCGCGCCAGCCACACCGCCGCCGCGCCCTTGCCCAGATCGAGCAGCAGCGTCGCCGCCGCCAGCCCCTTGCGCCCGGTGCGCAGCACGTTGGTGGCCCCGATGTTGCCTGAACCGATCGCCCGCAGGTCGCCCGCGCCGGTCAGCCGGGTCAGGATCAGGCCGAACGGCACCGAGCCCAGCAGATATCCCGCCAGCAGCACTTGCAGCAACACGCCCGCGGTCATCGAAAGTCCCCTGTTGCAATGGCCGCCGCCACCAGTCCCTTGGACGCTCCTTATCGGCAGTCCTTGCATTCGCGCACAGAAAAAATAGGGATGCGGCCGATATGGGTCAAACAGACATCCGCACCGGCGCCGCGCGCACACCCGGCGGGGCGCCGCGCCCGATCGATCCGGCCGCGCCGCTGCTGCTGTTCGATTCGGGCATGGGCGGGCTGTCGGTCCTGTCCGAAGTGCGCATGCTGTTGCCGTCCGCGCCGGTGATCTACGCCGCCGACAACGCGGGACTGCCCTATGGCGACAAGACCGAAGCGCAGATCGCGGCCCGCGTCGCCGGGCTGCTCGGGCGGATGACCGAACGCTTCCACCCGCGGCTGGTGTGCATCGCCTGCAACACCGCCAGCACAATCGCGCTGGCCTCGGTGCGCGAGGTGCTCGAAGTGCCGATCGTCGGCACCGTACCGGCGATCAAGCCCGCCGCGTCGCTCACCGCCTCGGGCGTGATCGGCCTGCTGGGCACCGCGGCCACGATCCGCCAGGAATACGTCGACCGGCTCGAGGCGCAGTTCGCTGCCGACAAGCTGCTGCTGCGCCACGGCGCGCCCGAACTGGTGCTTGCGGCCGAAGCGAAGCTGCGCGGGCATGCGGTGGATCCGCAGGTCTATGTCCGCGCCGCCGCTGGCCTGCTTGATCAGCCCGGCGGCCGACAGATCGACACGGTCGTCCTCGCCTGCACGCACTTCCCGCTCGTGGTCGAGGAACTCGGCGCTGTGTTCGGGCCGGGTGTGCGCTTCGTCGATGGTGCTGCCGGGATTGCCCGGCGAATCGCGCATCTGACCGAAGGGCAATCGTTCGCGCGCAGCGAACCGGACGTTGCGCTGTTCACCCGCAGCGGCACGGAACTGGCAGAATTCGATCCGGTGCTGGCCCGCCACGGGCTTACCCGGCACTCGGTTTTTTAACGATTTTGTCGGCAGGGATAACGTTCATGAGGGCACCAAAGCGCGCCGGAAACAGGATCCCTGCTGCCCGATGACCCACCGCCTCAATGCCGTCCTGTTCACGCTGATCACGCTGATCGCCGTGCCGTTCTACTGGCTGCTGCTGCAGAACCCGTCGCGCGATGTCGCGCCGCATCCGGTCAGCATCGCCCAACTGCGCGTTTTGGCCGACAGCATGCCCGGCCCGCGCCCCGCCAAGGTGGAAATGACCGTGATCGGCGGGCGACTGGTATCGGGCAACGTCTACGCTGCCGGCGCCGGCGTAAAGCGCAAGCTGCTGGCTGTCACCAGCTTCCGCTTGCCGGTGCCCGGCGGCAAGCCGGTCGTCATCGATACCGGCACCACCTTGGCGCTCTCCCGCAGCCTTGCGTTTGATGCGTATCTGCCCAACCGCCAGCGGTTCGTGGATTCCAACATGCGTGAAGCCGGCGTCATCGTCGCAACCAGCGGAAGCGCCGAGCGTCTTGGCGGCCTTGCCGCGTATGCATCCCGGCCGGACGGCGCAGATACGCTGGCCCGCGCAAAGCTGAACGCCGGCCAGGTTCCCAGCCCGGCCAATCGTGCCCTGCCCTGGCCGGCGGGTCTGGCGCTCCGCCCCGCCGTCGGACTGCGGCCGACCGCGGTCGCGCCCGGAATCGTCGCCATCCCTGCACCCGGCGCCAGTCCCGGCGCCCAGATGATTTATGCCCGCCTGCGGGATGGGCGCGAATACCTGTTCGCCGGCGACGTCGCGCCGTTGGCGCAAAACTTCCAGGAAATGCGCGTCCGATCGCGCTACAGCGACGCCGGGCACCCGGCGGATCGCGCGGCCACCATGCGCTGGCTGGTGACCATCGCGGCACTAGGGCAGCAATCGCCCGGATTGATTGTCGTGCCGGGAAACGGTTCGGGCTGGATCCTCGATCCGCGCAACCGGACCGGCATCGTGATCGCACACGGCCAGCCGGCGCCTGCTAATCCGGCTGGAAGTCGATGACGTTTTGCAGTAAGGGGCGCCATTGGCTGTCGAAGGGTCTCGTGCAGCAACCGTGAACTCGGCCAAAGGAAATTGGCGCAAGTGAACTACGACCAGATTTTCGACCAGGCGATCGACCGGTTGCACTCCGAAGGGCGCTACCGAATCTTCATCGATATCCTGCGGACCAAGGGCCAGTATCCGAACGCGCGCTGCTTCGCCGGTCATAACGGGCCGAAGCCGATCACCGTGTGGTGCTCGAACGATTACCTAGCGATGGGCCAGCATCCCAAGGTCATCGCCGCGATGGAAGAAGCGCTGCACAGCGTCGGCGCCGGATCGGGCGGGACGCGCAACATCGGCGGCAACACGCACTATCACGTAGAGCTGGAACAGGAACTGGCCGATCTTCACGGCAAGGACGGCGCGCTGCTGTTCACCTCGGGCTACGTCTCGAACGACGCTACCTTGTCCACCATCGCCAAGGTGCTTCCGGGCTGCGTAATCTTCTCCGACGAGTTGAACCACGCCAGCATGATCGCGGGCATCCGCAATTCGGGCGCGGAAAAGAAGGTGTTCCGTCACAACGACGTCGAACACCTCGAACAGCTGCTCGCCGAAACCGATCCCGATCTGCCCAAGCTGATCGCGTTCGAAAGCGTCTATTCGATGGACGGCGACATCGCGCCAATCCACGCGATCTGCGACCTGGCCGACAAGTACAACGCGCTCACCTATATCGATGAAGTCCACGCTGTCGGCATGTACGGCGCGCGCGGTGGCGGCGTTTCCGAACGTGAAGATGCCGCGAGCCGCATCACCATCATCGAAGGCACGCTGGGCAAGGCGTTCGGCGTGATGGGAGGGTACATCGCGGCCGACAGCCGGATCATCGACGTGATCCGTTCCTACGCGCCGGGCTTCATCTTCACCACCAGCCTCTCGCCCGTGCTGGTCGCCGGGGTGCTCGCGTCGGTCCGCCACCTCAAGGGTTCCAGCGTCGAGCGCGAGGGCCAGCAGGCCGCGGCCGCCACGCTCAAGCGGATGCTGGCCGAAGCCGGGCTGCCGGTGATGGATACCGTCACCCATATCGTGCCGCTGATGGTTGGCGACCCGGTAAAGGCCAAGCGGATCAGCGACATCCTGCTCGCCGAATACGGCGTCTACGTCCAGCCGATCAACTTCCCCACCGTCCCGCGCGGAACCGAACGCCTGCGCTTCACGCCGGGGCCTTCGCATACCGAGGCAATGATGGTGGAACTGACCAAGGCGCTGGTCGAAATCTGGGACCGTCTGGAACTGCGCCTCGCTGCCTGAAACCGCTCGGCGGGAGCCGCGCGGAGGTGCCATCGATGCCGCTTGCCTCGCGCCCCGCTTGCGCTAAACTCGTCCAACTGGTCAGCAAACACGCGCGCTGTGACGCGGACGGCCGATGGAGAGTGGCATGAAAGGCTTGATGTACCGCGGCCCGGGCGAGGTTGTTTTCGAAGACATTCCCGATGCCCGTTTGCCCGGCCCGCACGGCGCCGTGGTGAAGGCCACGCTGTGCAGCATCTGCGGCACCGACCTGCACCCTTATCACACCGACATGGGCGCGCGCGATTACTGCATGGGCCACGAGGCGGTTGGCGAAATCGTGGAGATCGGCGCCGAGGTACGCGGGTTCGCGGTGGGGGACCGGGTGCTGATCCCTGCCTCAATCGGCTGCGGCAACTGCGCCAATTGCCTCGCCGGTCAGGTCATCCTGTGCACCACGCACGCAAGCATGCGGGCCTACGGCCAGGGCGATCCAACCATTCCCGGCTGCCAGGCAGAAGCAATCGCGGTCAGCCACGCGGCGAACAACCTGTTCCACCTGCCCGAGGATCTGTCGGACGAGATCGGGCTGCTGCTGACCGACAATACCGCCACCGCCTGGTTCTGCGCCCGGCGCGGACGGATCGAACCGGGCAACACGGTCGCCGTCATCGGGCTTGGCGGCGTCGGCTTTCAGGCGGTGATGGCCGCGTTCGCGATGGGCGCGGAACGGGTGTTCGGGCTCGACCTGCTGGCCGACCGGCGCGAAAGCGCTACCCGCATCGGCGCCGATACCCCCGCGGGGCCCGACATGGTCGGCCAGGTCCGCGATGCAACTGGCGGCAAAGGGGTCGATGTCGTGCTGGATGCATGCGGCGGCCCCGCCACCACCGCGCTTGCGATGGACCTGGTGCGCCGCGGCGGCCGGGTGTCGCAGATCGGCGTGGCCGAACAGCCCGAGATCCCGTTCCCGATCCACGCCGCAATGTTCAAGAATGTGGAGTTCTCCACCGGCGTGTGCTCGGTCCAGGCCGAAGTGCCGCACCTGCTGCGGGCACTGTCGACCGGCCAGCTTGACCGCAGCGTCTTGGGCGCGATCGTCACGCACCGCATGAACCTGTCCGACGGGAGCGAGGCCTACCGCCTGTTCAACGAGCGGCCGGCCGGTCTCCACAAGATCGCGCTTGATCCCACAGCCTAGACTGGAACGGCGGGCCGCCAGCTGTCGCGCGGCACCGCCGGTTCTTCGCCCGGGCTCTGGTACACTTCCATCATGTAGAACTTGAGCCCGCCCGGCGCGATGAAGTTCGCCTCGTCCGCCGCGATAATCGGATGGATCGCGGGATCAAGATAGGCGGCGATCTGCGCCTCGGCCTCCGCCCGGGTGTCAAAGCCCAGCTCGGTAATGCAGTCGAAATCGTCCTCCGCTGGCGAAACAGCCGCAATGCCCGCTATTTCCGCGCCTTCCATCACGAAATTGCGGCGGTAAAGCGGTGCATCCGGCACCAGCTTGCGCACCAGCACCGTGTGCTGCCCTTAGTAATAGTCGATGAATTCCTGCCGCGTCAGATCAGCGCGTTTGCGCAGCGTCAGAACCAGTTTGATCATTGTCACCTCCCGCGGGTGCGAACTTGCCGGTCTGATGATAGCAGGCGCACGCAGCCAGCGACAGCTACGGGCCGCGAGAAAGGCTCATCACCGGCACCGCGTCCGGTCCCATGGGCACCACCACTACGGGCTCCGTTGCCGAAGGATCGTCGCCCGGCGCATCGCTGCCGATGTCGGCGGTTCGCGTAAGCGCCTCGGCAACCGCGGCCGCGCCATCGGACGGCGCGTCAGCAACATCGAGCGGAACGGCGATTTCGGCGTCGAGCGCGGGTCCGGTATAATCTGACGCGTAATCCGGCTCGGGCACCGGATCATCGATCCAGACCGTCGCAGCGTCCACGATCCGCGCCGCCTCGTCACGGACCAGCGAGTACCTCCAGCCATATCCATAGCCGTAACCTGCGCCAGCGTCGGGCGGCACGGCCGTGGGCATCACTGTCGTTCCGCGGTACCGCTCCCGCCAGTCCGAACCCGCTGTCTGCTTCATCACGGGATCCGCAGCGATCCCGCCAAGCACCCCCAAGCCCAGCGCCGCGCCCGCTGCGAGCACAAGGCTGCGTGATGGGCGGAAAGGCGCAAGAAACGTCATGCCGGTCAACGATCAGCGCCGCTTCCGCGTTCCACGGTGAGGACGTGACTACTTGCGAAAACGGAAAGGGCCGGAGCATCCCGTGCCCCGGCCCCTTGATCTTGCCCGCAATCGTGTCCCGCACTCCGCGGGACAGCAGGGAGTTGCTCAGTACACCCGCTTCTTGGGCTTGATGTACTCCACGTCGTCCGTCAGCGTGAATTCGTGGACCGGGCGATAATCGATCCGGACTTCGCCGCCCTTGCCGCCCCAGCCGTTGAACCACGCCGCGGTGTGCTTCATCCATTCGGCGTCGTTACGCTCGGGGAAGTCCTCGTGCGCGTGGGCGCCGCGGCTTTCCTTGCGGTTGTGTGCACCGTGCAGCGTCACGGCGGCCTGGCTGATCAGGTTGTCCAGTTCCAGCGTTTCGATCAGGTCTGAATTCCAGATCAGCGAACGGTCGGTGACGTTGATATCTTCCATCCGCTTGTAGGTGGCGGCCAGCTTGGCCTTGCCCTCGGCCATCAGTTCATCGGTGCGGAACACCGCCGCGTGCAGGCTCATCGTGCGCTGCATGTCGGTGCGGATGTCTGCGGTGGAAGAACCGCCCTTCGCATGACGGAAATGATCGAGCCTGCCCAGTGCAAGGTCGGCCGAATCCTTCGGCAGCTCGGCATGAGCAGAGCCCGGGCTGATCAGTTCCTTGAGCCGGTGCCCGGCCGCCCGGCCGAACACCACCAGGTCGATCAGCGAGTTAGAGCCCAGCCGGTTCGCACCGTGGACCGAAACGCAGGCCGCCTCGCCCACCGCAAACAGGCCAGGAACGATAGTTTCCGGGTTGCCGTCAGCGCCGATCGTCACGACTTCGCCGTGATAATTGGTCGGAATGCCGCCCATGTTGTAGTGCACCGTCGGCACGACCGGAAGCGGCTGGCGCGTCAGGTCAACGCCGGCAAAGATCTTCCCGCTTTCAGTGATGCCCGGCAGGCGCTCGGCCAACACCTTGGGATCGATGTGATCCAGGTGCAGGAAGATATGGTCCTTGTGCGGACCCACGCCGCGCCCTTCGCGGATTTCGAGCGCCATCGAGCGCGACACCACGTCGCGGCTCGCCAGGTCCTTGGCCGACGGCGCATAGCGTTCCATGAACCGTTCGCCCTCGGAGTTGGTCAGATAACCCCCCTCCCCGCGCGCGCCTTCGGTGATCAGCACGCCCGCACCGTAGATCCCGGTCGGGTGGAACTGCACGAATTCCATGTCCTGCAGCGGCAGCCCGGCGCGCAGCACCATCCCGCCGCCGTCGCCGGTGCAGGTATGGGCCGAGGTCGCGGTGAAGTACGAACGGCCATAGCCGCCGGTCGCCAGCACCACCGCATGGCTCTTGAAGCGGTGGATCGAACCGTCGTCCATGCAGATCGCGATCACGCCGCGGCACACCGGCACGCCATCAGCACCGGGCTCCATGATCAGGTCGATCGCGAAGTATTCAATGAAGAAGTCCGCCGCGTACTTCAGGCTCTGCTGGTACAGCGCGTGCAGCATCGCGTGGCCGGTACGGTCGGCCGCGGCGCAGGTGCGCTGCACCGGCGGGCCCTCGCCCATGTTCTGCATGTGGCCGCCGAACGGGCGCTGATAGATCGTCCCGTCGGCATTGCGCGAAAACGGCACGCCGGCGTGCTCCAGCTCGTACACCGCCTGCGGAGCCTCGCGCACCATGTATTCGATCGCGTCCTGGTCGCCCAGCCAGTCAGACCCCTTGACGGTGTCGAACATGTGCCAGGTCCAGTGGTCGGGCGAATTGTTCTTCAGGCTCGCGGCGATACCACCCTGCGCCGCCACGGTATGGCTGCGGGTCGGGAACACCTTGGTGATGCACGCGGTGCGCAAGCCGGCCTCGGCGCTGCCCATCGTTGCGCGCAGGCCTGAACCGCCGGCGCCCACGACGACCGTGTCGGAGGTATGATCGATGATTTTGTATGCAGTTGCGCTAGCCATCTTACGCGCCCCCCAGCGCGAGCCGGATTATGGACACGATGCCGAACGCGGCACCGGCAAAGGCTGCGAGGTTCAGCGCGGTAATCACGGCGAACTTGGTCCCGCTGTTGGACTGATAATCCTCGATCACCACCAGCAAGCCCGAACGTGCGTGCCAGAAGTTGACGATGACGAACAGGATCATCGCGGTCGCGGGAACCGGGCTCGAAATCCAGGCCCGCACCGTCAGATAATTCAGGCTCGGCAGCAGCAGCAGCGACACGAGCAGGTACGTCGACACGATCAGGCTGGCCAGCCCCGTGACGCGTTCCTGCACCCAGTTGCCGGCACCGCTGTGGGCCGAGCCGAGGCCGCGCACGCGGCCGATGGAAGTTCCGTTACCCATGTGCCAATTTCCTCAGCCCAATTCTCAACGAAGCCAGACCAGCGCCCAGAAGGCGGCCGTCAGCACCACGGCGATGACGATCGAGATGATCGACCAGCGATTGTTCGTTTCCAGCTCGTAACCGGCGCCGATATCCAGCACGTAATGGCGGATGCCGCCGATCGCGTGCGTGAAAAACGCCCAGCTCAGCCCCACCAGCACCACCAGCCCCAGCGGGCTGCCCATCACCGATGCGAAGGTTGCATAGGCCTCGGCGCCGCTCGCCAGCGCGCCCAGCCACCACAGCAACACCGCCAGCCCGACCAGCGAAAGCCCGCTGCCGGTGATGCGGTTGAGGATCGACATCAGCATGCCCGGACCCCAGCGCCAGATTTGCAGGTGCGGCGAGAGCGGACGGTTGCCGGCCCTGGAGTTTTCGGCGCTGGCCATTTGGGCAAGTTCCCCTGACTGTTACTGCTAGAGACTGTGACTGCTTGCGACGGTGACTGTTCAAGACAGCGGGGGGAGCCCCCGAGCGATCCCCCCTTAATCGAAACGCGCGGCGGTGCAAGCGTCTGCGCCCGAAAGTGCGCATGCCCCAAAGGCTGGTGCCGCGCAGGCGCCCGGGCCGCGCAGACGCGCAGGCGGGCGACGCCGAACTGTCCTCGTCCCGGGAAATTTGCCGCAAGCCTGCTGCCCCGATGACGCGGCCGCCGCCCGGCGCTATGCGGGGGCCATGTCCGGAACCTGGAAAATCACCGCCCTCGCCCCGCGCGCGCTCGTCGAAGCCGCACTGCTCGCGCATGAAGACGCCGCCGATTGGGATTACGAAGTAACGCTTTCGGGGGGCATGCTCGTGCCCGAGGGGACGGCTGGGGCAGACCCGGACGCGTGGCGGCTCGAAGCGTGGTATTCGCGCAAGCCGACCGGTGCCGACCAGGCGGCGCTGGCGGCACTGTTCGCCAACGGCGCCCCGCCGCTCACGGTCGAGCAGTTGCCCGATGCCGATTGGCTGACCATCAGCCAGCAGGACGTCCAGCCGATCCGGGCCGGGCGCTTCAATGTCCACACGCCCGATTTCCCGCCGCTGCTCAGCCCCGGCATTCGCGATTTCGAAATTCCCGCATCACTGGCATTCGGCACCGGTCATCATGGCACCACCGCCGGCTGCCTGACGATGCTCGGCCACATGAGGGCGCAAGGGCTGGTGATCCGCAATCTGGCCGATATCGGTACCGGCACCGGACTGCTGGCGTTTGCCTCGCTCCACCTGTGGCCCCGCGCGCTCGCCACCGCCAGCGACATCGATCACGTCTGCGCCGGGGTGGTGCTGGAAAACGCGGCGCGCAACGGCGTCCCGCTCGGGGGCGGGCCGGGCCAGCTGGTGATGGTGATCGCCGATGGCATGGCCGATCCGCTGCTGGACGCGCGCGGCCCCTACGATCTCATTGTCGCCAACATCCTGGCGGGGCCGTTGATCGCGCTGGCCCCCGATTTCGCCGACCACCTCCTCCCTGGCGGACACCTGCTGCTGTCAGGCCTGCTGGCGACTCAGGAAGATCAGGTCCGCGCCGCATGCCGCCGCGCCGGCATGCGGCTGGCGGCACGCCTGGTGGTCGAAGAATGGTCGGTCCTGTGGCTGAGGAAGCGCGCCCGGCCAGCCCTGCGGGGTTGATCGCAGCCGCCGCCGCGCCGCTTGATGCACGCGTGGCGGGCTCCAACGCCCCGGCGCCAGATTTATGCTGCACTGCGGGATAATCTGTGCAAGTGTATCGTTCTCCACATCACCGGGGGCGTGACCGGCCCAGGAGCTTTCACTGATGAAGAACCCGTTTCTCGGGGTGCTAAAAGCATCCCGGCTGTCGCGCCGCGGCCGGCCCTTAGCGGCCGCCATGGCCCTGCAGCAGGCGCTGATGCCACGCGTTAAACCGAAGCGGAAACGCGCTGCGGCAAAGCCAAAGCCCGCCAAGCTCCCCGTGGTCCGCCACGCAGCGCGCTTGGCGCGGCCCGCGCCCGGGTCCTTCACGGCGGGCCAGTACGAAGGCCCGCACGGTGCGCTCTCCTACCGGCTCTACATGCCGCAAGGGTCGGATCGCCGCCGGCTGCCGCTCGTCGTGATGCTTCATGGCTGCACGCAGACCGCCGTCGATTTCGCCAGGGGAACGGACATGAACGCGCTGGCGGACGAGTTCGGGTTCATCGTGCTCTATCCGGAACAGTCCCAGTCCGCCAATCCGCATCGCTGCTGGAACTGGCACCGCCCGTCCGATCAGCGGCGCGGAAGCGGCGAACCGGCCGCGATTGCCGCGCTGACCCTCCATACCGCTGCCCTGTGCCGGGCAAACCCGTCGCGGATCTATATCGCCGGCATCTCGGCAGGTGGTTCGGCCGCAGAGATCACGGGCCGGTGCTACCCGGACATATACGCCGCCGTGGGCCTTCATTCGGCCGTGGCGAGCGGAAACGTCACGTCGCTGCCGGGGGCCCTGTCGGCCATGCGAAACGGAGGCGTGGGCGCCGCCCTCTCCCGGAAGGCCCGGCTCCAACCGATCATCATCTTTCACGGCGACAGCGATCGCACGGTCCATCCCGGCAATGCCAGCGGGTTCATCTGCACCCTCAACGGTTCGCCGGCGCAAACGTGCGTGGCCCAGGTCAGCAAAGGACAGTCCGGCGGCGGCCGCGACTTTACGCGCACCGTGTACACCTCCCCCGCCAGCAAGGTGTTGGTGGAAAACTGGACGGTCCATGGCGGGGGCCACGCGTGGTTTGGCGGCAATCGTGCCGGCACCTACACCGATCCCGCCGGGCCTGACGCCTCGCGTGAGATCATCCGGTTTTTTCTGGCGCACCGGCTGCCACCGGTCGTCACGAAATCTGCGTCGACCTGATCGGCCGGCTGGCCCGCGCCGGAATAGGCCCGCCCCAGTGCCACCTGTCTTCAGGCCAGGGCATCCGCCAGCGTGCCCAGTGCCGCCCGCGCGAACGCCTCCATATTGGCAATCCGCTCGTCGCTGCCGGTTACCGTGCGCCGCACCAGTTCCACACCGGGACCCACCACGGCGGCAACGCTGATCCCGGATTCGACCCCCATCGGATGGACGCTCGATCCGGCCGAGCCGGTTTCCGCCAATCCCCAGTCGGCGCCAAAATTGGCGCGAATCGCCCGCGCCTGCACCAACGCATATTCTTCCGTGGCTGACCGCAGGCCTTTGTATGCGTCCTGTTCCAGCGCAAACAGCACGTCGCGCGCCCGCCGCGAATAGACAACGCCGCCACCCACATAGAACGCCAGCGCCCCCGGCACGGTCAGCAATGCCGCCGACAGCAGCCCGCCCGTGGCGCCGTCGGCCACAGCGATCTTCTCGCCCCGCGCCTTCAGCGCCGCGGCTATCTGCGCGGCAACAGGCGCCAGTTGCTCGATCATTGTCGTCTATTCCACCTTTTGCATTATTTGGGCCGAGTGACCTGGCCTTTCACCGGCGGCGGCCGACCTAGGCAAGCACGAAGTCGCCTGCCGTAAGATCAGCCATAGTGACGTTGTGCAAGATCACGATGTCGCCCTGCGGCAAATAGATCGCGCCGACATTGCCATCCTGAAACATTCGACCCTGGATCTGCGCGAAATCCAGATCGTAATCGGCATAGTCGGAAAGAACAATCTTATCGATGCCCAACTCGAAGTCGCCGATGATGTCGCTGCCGGTTCCGATTTCGAAGATGAAGGCGTCAGCGCCGCTTTCTCCGAACAATACGTCATTCCCATAGTCACCATTCAAGGTGTCGTTCCCGGCGCCTCCCAGCAGCCAGTTGTCGAAATAATTGCCGGTCAGCACGTTTGCCAGTGCATTGCCCACGCCATACGGCGTTTCGTCCCACAAGGTCAGGTTCTCGATATTTTCGTACAGGTAATAGCCGGCCCCTTCGATCGCAGCGAACACCGTATCGACGCCCTCGCCCGCCTGCTCGAAAACGAGGTCCGCGGGCGTATCCACCAGATAGCGGTCGTTGCCGAGATTGCCGTACATCAGGTCGTAATCGCCCAGCCCGCTCTGGCCGTCCAACCAGTCGTTTCCATCTCCGCCCACCATGATGTCGGTGAAAAAACCTTCGCCCCCGACCAGGGCGTCATCGCCTTGCTCGCCGTGCAGTTCGTCCGCGCCGCTGCCCCCGTCGATCGTGTCGATGCCGATTCCGCCGACAACATAGTCGATCCCGGACCCGCCCAGGATGTAGTCGTCGCCGGCCTGTCCGAAGATGGCATCGTTGCCGGATTCGCCGCCAACCCGGTCCGCGCCACCTCCGGCTATCAGCAGGTTGTCGCCGTCATTGCCGTTGATCGAGTTGTCCTCATCGTTGCCGACGCCGTACAGGTCGCCCGCTCCGTCAAGAGACAGGGCTTCGATATTCAAATACGTGGACAGATAAACAGAAAATCTTGGATAGACCCAATCCGAACCGCCATCCGCCTCCTCGAAAATTTGGTCTCCCGGGGAATCCACGTGGTAAAAATCGGTAGAATCGCCGCCGTAAAGCATGTCATCGCCCGGACCGCCGTCCAAATCGTCGATGCCACTTCCGCCATAAAGAACGTCATTGCCCTCAAGGCCTTTCAGCGAATCATACCCTTGGTAACCTGAAATCGTGTCCGCGCCGCTGGTGCCGATCAGATAGTTGTCGTCCCCATTGCCATCGATGATTGCCATGATCGACTCCACCATGCGCCGAAGACATCCGGATCTCCGGGGCGATTAGCGTATCATAGCTGCGACCCAGCACACACACGTTTGGTGTCCTCTACCCCGCTGCCCGAACGATTTCGGCCCAGCCAGCCTCATCTATCACCGGAATGCCCAGCAGTGCCGCCTGCTTCAGCTTCGACCCCGCGCCGGGACCAGCCACCACCAGCGCGGTCTTTGTCGATACCGATCCCGCCGCGCGTGCGCCCAGCGCCTCCGCCTGCGCCTTGGCCTCGTCGCGGCTCATCGTCTCCAGCTTGCCGGTGAACACCACGATCTTGCCCGCCACCGGGCTGTCGCGCGTCTCCACCACGAAGGGCGGCGGGCGGACCTCGGCCAGCAGGTCGTCCCACACCGCGATGTTGTGCGGTTCGTGGAAAAAATCGCCCAGCGCCTCGACCACGGCCGGGCCAACCCCGTCGATCGAAGTAAGTTCGGCCAGAGCATCCTCCCCCGCACGCGGAAGGGGACCGTCGGCAGGATGGTCGAGCGGGCCGTCAGGATTGACCTGCTCCCCGATCTGGCGCGCCGCCACCGCCGCCGCGCGCAATGCCGGCAGCGTCACGAACCGCTTCATCAGGTCTCGCGCCGTCACAGCGCCCACGTGCCGGATGCCCAGCGCGAACAGCAGCCGCGCGGCATCCGGCGCGCGTTTGGCCTCGATTGCTGCCAACAGGTTGTCCACAGACTTGTCCTTCCACCCCTCGCGCGCGGTAATTTCGCCGCGGCGGCGGTGCAGGCGGAAAATGTCGGCCGGGCTTTCCAACCAGCCAAGCCGGAAAAACTCGCCGATCGTCTTTTCGCCCAAACCCTCGATATCAAGCGCCCCGCGGCTGACGAAGTGCCGCAGCCGCTCGGTGCGCTGCGCCGGGCAAATCAGCCCGCCGGTGCAGCGCACATCGACCTCGCCCTCTTCCGCCACAGCCTCGGACCCGCACTCGGGGCAGTGGTCCGGGAATGGGAAATCGGCGCGCTCTTCATCGCGGGTCAGGTTGGAAACCACTTGGGGGATCACGTCGCCGGCTCGTTGCAGCACGATCCGGTCACCCACCCGCACGCCCAGCCGTCCGATCTCGTCGCGGTTGTGCAGGGTCACGTTCATAACGGTCACCCCGCCGACCAGCACGGGCCGCAGCCGGCCGACCGGAGTGAGCTTTCCCGTTCGCCCGACCTGGATGTCGATAGCCTCCACCACCGTCTCGGCCTGCTCGGCCGGGAACTTGTGCGCCAGTCCCCAGCGCGGTGCCTTGGCGACAAAGCCGAGCCGGCCCTGCCATTCAAGGCTGTTGACCTTATAAACGACGCCGTCGATGTCGTAGGGCAGATTCGCCCGCCGGCGCTTGATATCGTGGTACTGCTGCAGCGCGCTTGCAGCGTCGTTGCAAAGTGTCAGCAACGGAGACACCGGCACGCCCCACGCTGCGATGCGCTGCATCATCGCAAACTGCGTGGTTTCGGGCACGGCAGAGGCCGCGCCCCAGCCATGTGCAAGGAATTTCAACGGCCTGGCTGCGGTTACCCGCGCGTCCTTCTGGCGCAACGACCCGGCGGCGGCATTGCGCGGGTTGGCGAACACCTTGTCGCCGCGCTCGGCCTGCGCGGCATTGAGCGCAAGGAAATCGGCCCTGGCCATGTAGACCTCGCCCCGAATCTCGAAAATGTCTGGAATCTCGCCTTCAAGTATCTGAGGTATATCTGAAATATATGCAGCGTTGGGCGTAACATCTTCGCCCACTTGCCCATCTCCACGGGTCGCCGCGCGGGCCAGCCGGCCTTTTTCGTAACGGAGCGAGCACGACAGTCCGTCAATCTTGTCTTCTGCCGACAGCAGAATCGGCACCTCTTCCGGCAAGGCCAGAAACCGCCGCACTCTGGCAACGAATTCAGCGACTTCGGCATCGGAAAAGGCATTGTCGAGGCTCATCATCCGAACCTCGTGCGCTACTTTGCCCAGCGGTGATGCCGTCACTTCGTGGCCCACTTCGGCCGAAGGGCTGTCCGAACGGATCAGGTGCGGAAACTCCGCCTCCAGCTCGGCATTGCGCCGGACCAGCGCGTCAAATTCTGCATCCGAAACTTCCGGTGCATCTTCAGCGTGATAGAGCCGATTGTGCCGGGCAATCTCCCGCGCCAGACGCATGAGTTCGTTGGCGGCATCCGCCTCCGACTGTGCCATTACGCCTGCTCCAGCAAGCGGTCGGCTTGGGCCCGCGCCTCCGGGGTTATCTCCGCCCCCGACAGCATCCGGGCGATTTCACCCTGCCTGCCACCTGCGTCGAGCAGCCGGACCGAAGTCCGCGTCACCACGCCTTCGCTTGATTTTTCAATCATGTAGTGCTGCGTGCCGCGCGCCGCCACTTGCGGACTGTGGGTGACCGCCAACAACTGGCCGGCGCTCGCCAGCCGGGCTAGCCGCTCGCCGATCGCGCTAGCCACCGCCCCGCCGACGCCACGGTCGATCTCGTCAAAAATAACCGTCGCCGCCCCGCCCTCTTCGGCCAGAGCGACCTTTAACGCCAGGATAAACCTCGACAATTCCCCCCCGGAGGCGATCTTGCCCAGCGGCGCGAAATCCGCCCCAGGATTGGTCGAGATAAGGAATTCCACCGCGTCGATGCCGCCCGCGCCCCAGCGATCATCAGGCAGGCGCAGCACCGCCGTGCGGAACCGGGCAGTGTCCAGCTTCAGCGGCGCCAATTCCTGCGCGACCGCGCGGTCAAGCCGCTGCGCCGCTTCGACCCGCTGGATCGACAACGCCTCGGCCCGGGCCTGATAATCCAGCTGCGCTTCCTGGGCGGCGCGCGCCAGCCCCGCTATCTGGGCCTCTCCGCCTTCGATCGCGTCAAGCTTTGCTCGCATCGCCAGCATCAGGTCCGGCAGGTCGTCGGGCGTGCAGCCATGCTTGCGCGCAGCAGCGCGCAGCTCGAACAACCGCGTTTCGATCCGGTCCAGCGCCTCGGGGTCGTGCGCAAGGGCCTCTGTCGCCCGCGCAAGCCGGTCTTCCGCCTCCCCTGCTTCGATCACCGCGCGGTCCAGCGATTCCAGCGCTTCACCAAGCAGCGGATGTTCGGCCGCGATCCGGTCAAGCCGGCGAGCCGCGCTCCGCAGTGCTGCGAGCGCCGAATCCGAGCCGGCCCACAGCTTGTGCAACGCTGACAGGTCCTCAGTCAGGCGCTCACCCTTCTGCATCGCGCTGCGCGCTGACGCCAGTTCATCCTCCTCCCCTGCTTCAGGAGCCAAGGTACTGAGTTCCGCAAGAAAAGCCAGCAGAAGATCCTGATCGGCAGCAGCCTGCTCGGCGTTCGCCCGCGCAGCGAGATGTTGCTCTTCGGCCAGTCTCCAGACTCGCCAGGCAAGATCCACAGCAGACACGTCCGCCCGCGCATAGCGGTCGAGAAGCGCCCGGTGGCCGCGCGCGTTTACCAGCCCGCGATCATCATGCTGGCCATGGAGCTCGACCAGAAACGGCCCAAGTTCGCGCAGCAACGCGACGCCGACCGGCTGGTCATTGATGAACGCCTTGCTGCCCCCATCGACGCGCAGCTGGCGCCGGATAATCAGCGGCTCGCCGGGTTCCAGCTCCACTTCGGCCTCGGACAGCGCGGCAGTGATTCCGGCCGCTCGCCCAGAAAATTCGAAACTGGCAGTGACGCTGGCCTTGTCCGCCCCCGCCCGGATCAAACTGGCATCGGCCCGGTTGCCGAGCACGAGCCCGAGCGCATCGAGCAGGATCGACTTGCCTGCCCCGGTCTCTCCGGTGAGAACGCCCAGCCCGCCCACGAACTCCAGGTCCAGCGCCTCGATCAGCACGATGTTGCGGATTGATAATCTTGTCAGCATGGGCGCGCCATAATGTTCGCGAGACGTTCTAGCGGACGGCTCCGCCGCGGTCACGCGTGAGCGTACAGTTTCTTGGAGATTTCACCAGACTTGCGCCATCCACAACAAAAAGCCCCCGCATCGCGGAGGCTTTCGTCGTGCGGCAAGATCGTGAATGCGTTTCAGCGAATGCCGGCGATGGCTTGGTCCACCAGCGTTCGATCTGCATCAGCCCCATGCTTCGCCTTGATCAGCGCGCTGGCCGCGGTCGCTGCCGCCGAGGCGGCAGTGGCGCGCACGTCCTGCAGCGCCGCCAGTTCGGCTGCGGCGATCTTTTCCGAGGCCATCTTCTCGCGGCGAGCGATCAGGTCGGTCGTATCGCTGGTAGCCTTGCCCACGATTGCTTCGGCTTCGTGGCGGGCATGATCCAGCATCTCGGCCGCTTCACGCTCCGCGTTGGCGATCTTGTCGGCATACTCCTTGCGCAAGGCTTCGGCCTGGGCCCGCAGCACCTTGGCCTCGTCCAGCTGGTGCCGGATTTCGGCAATGGACTTGTCCAGGCCGGCCGTGATCGCCGTCGGCACTTTTTTCCACACCAAGATCAGGAACAGGACCGTCATCGACAACGCCACAAACCAGCCGGCGCCGAGCCCGGCCACGGTGGGTTCCGCAGCGCCATGACCGCCGGCGTGTTCGGCAGCCGCCGAAAGGATCGTCAGCAGATCAGCCATGCAGCACTTCCTTCACAGCAGCACGCGCGGTGACATCATCGATGGAAAAACCTGTCAGGCGCGAGACAATGTCACCCGCAGCCTGGGCGGCCACAGCCTCAATCTCGCTCTGCGCACCCTGGCGGGCGGCAGCGATCCGGCCTTCGGCTTCGGCGAGCCGGGCATCGATCGTCCGGCCGGCAGAGGCAAGGCGCGCGTCAGTCTCTTTGGCGGCTTCACCTTTGGCGGCTGCGATCAGGGCATGGGCCTCGGCCCGCTGCCGATTGGCCTGAAGACGCCAGGAATCCTCTTCCGCGTCAGCAGCCTTGCGAGCGGCCTCTGCCGCGGCAAGATCAGCGGCAATTTGGTTGTCACGCGCATCGACCGTCGCCATGACCTTGGGCACCATGCCCCGGCCGACGACGAAGAACACGAGGCCGAAGCACACCAGCAACCAGAATATCTGGCTGGAATAGGTGGTGGCCAGCTGAGCTATCTGGGGCATCGCTGTGTCCTGGCTGTAACGGGCATCACACGGCCGGGGGCTTCATCCCACCGGGACAAAAAACCCCGGCCGCAAATGGTCGCTGCGTGATCAGGCAACGAAGATCAGGATCATCGCCACGACGAATGACAGCAGACCCAGAAGTTCGGCGGCCGCAAAGCCGATGAACAGGCGGCCCTGCTGGCCATCAGCCGCACCGGGATTGCGCAGCGCGCCTTCCAGGAACTTGGCGAAAACGTTGCCCACACCAAGCGAGGCAAGGCCGGCGCCGATTGCGGCAAGACCAGCACCGAGAAGCTTTGCGCTCTGAGCGTCCATGTCAAAAACTCCTTTGATCAATTCCGTATGGAATGTGTTTGAGAAAATCAGTGAAGGTTCTCAGCGTCGTTGAGATAGACGCAGGTGAGAAGGGCGAAGACATAGGCCTGAATCCCCGCAACCAGCAGTTCCAGCGCACAGATGCCAATCATCAGGATGAAGCTGGGCAGCGCGGCAAGAAGGAAGATGCCGGGGCCCGCATTGGTGCCCGAAATCACGAAGCCCGAGAGCACTTCCAGCAGCACGTGGCCGGCCATCATCGCGACGAACAGTCGCAGCCCGAGCGAAAACGGGCGGACCATGAAGGAAACAAGCTCGATCAGGAAGATGATCGGGATCATCAACACCGGCGTGCCGTGCGGCACGAACAGCGAAAAGAAGTGAAGCCCGTGCTTTGCAAAACCGACGATCAGCACGATCGAGAAGCTCATCACCGCCAGCACGCCGGTCACGGTAAAGTGGCTCGTCGGCGTGAACGGATGCAACCCGACGAGCGCCAGCGGCAGCAGGCCGAGCATGTTGGCAAACAGAATGAACATGAACAGCGAGAACACGTACGGCAGGTACTTGCGGCCGTTGGCGCCGATGTTCGAGCGCAGCAGGTCATCGACGAAGCCGGTGAAGCTTTCCACCGCCATCTGCCACCGCCCCGGAACCTGCGCCTGCCTGGCGCCCCCGCCTACGAAAATCGCCAGCACGACGACGGTAATAACCATCCACAGTGCCGAGTTAGTGAACGCGATGTTGTACCCGGCGAGCGACAGGTGATCGGTACCGAACAACGGTTCGATCGTGAACTGATGAACCGGATTTACCTTGCCGTCGGCCACGCGCTTGATCCCGTCTCGGTCACACTGAACTGCAGCCGCCCTATTCGGGAGGCCGGCTCGACATCACGATGATGTTCCGGAATGCCACGACGACCCCCATGAACAACATCACCAGCAGACCCCAAGGCGACGTTCCCGCAAACTGGTCAATGACCCAGCCGATGAACGCTCCGCCTGCGAGCCCCCCCACCAGCTCTGCCAGCACCCGGTTGCCCATGCGGTAATTCGCGTCGGACCCCGTATTTGCTGGCTGGTTACGCTCGTCCTCTCGCTCGCGCGCAGCTTTCAACCGCTGCTCGAGCGCGTGGATGCGCGCGTCTTCGCCGATGGGTGCCTCTTCAGGTGGTTCGTTGCTCATGCCTTGCCTCCTTACGGTAATGCGCGGCACGATCAACGGCTACCCGCCGAGAGCGCCGCCCCCTTAGGCAAGGGTCCAAACCGAGTCAACCGCAAGGACGCCCTGCGCGATCGCAGACGACTGGACAGCGGCCTACGACGAGAGACCGGCCCCGGGCCGCCGAAACGGACCAGGACCGGTCTTGGTGGGTTATCAATCAGGGGCGGCTGGCGCAGCGCTCTGCACGCTTCACGCGTACCTGCAAGTCAGGGGCAGCGTGCATCGCGCTGGGGCGCGGCGGCGGTTCGCGTCTGCCACGAACCATCAGGCGCCTGGTATTTTTCGCCCGCCGCAGTACGCGCGATTGCAAGGCATCCGGCGGTAAACGCATATTCCTCTACCGTCGCATGCTGGGCTTGCGCCTGCTGCGTATAGACCGATTTTCGTTTGATATTAATATCGTCAACCATCCGCTTCACGTCGGCAGGAGGGCTGCCGACAAATCCGAGGTAGCCGTCCATTTTCTCACCCACCGCGCCGGAAGCGCGGGCAGCGGCGTAGCCCGGATCGCGCTGCTGCGCCGCAGCCGGAACCGCCGTTGCCGCCGCGACGATCCCGCAAAGAGCCAAAATAGCACGGCGCATCAGAAAATATCCTTGTTCTGGTCGATCGTGTTTCCGGCGTCGGCAGCAAGCCGGTAGATCACTTCCTGCTTGATGTTGATGTTCAGCTCGATGACGATCGGCTTGTCCGGCGCATTCACCGAGACGCAACCCGCAACCATCATCGAACCGCCCACCAGCACCGCTGCAACTTCGATTGCCCGGCAACCACGAACCCGTTTTCCTGTGCGATCTCCCTGCATGGGCAGGGTTCTCGCAAGCTGTGGCCGATCGGTCAATTAGGACTCCTTTGTGGTGTTTTATCGCTGACTGGGGGCTGAACGTCGCGTTCGCCCGCGACGGACGGCTCCACCGGCCGCCCGTCCGCTCCGATCAGGCCGATCGTGCGCGGATCGCGGACATAGCTGGGATCATAGATCGATTTGAACGAGGTGATCAGCTGATAGAACGGCGCCCGCACGTTGACGTTGAACTGCAACGGCAAATTGGCGAATCGCCGCGTGATCAGGTTTCGCTTGGCGCCGACACCTTGTGTGACCCCGTCAAACCGCACCCGGGTGACGAGGTTGCCTTGCAACGCCCCGTCCATCGCGATCCGCATCTTGCGGTAGTTTAGCGATTTCAGCGCATCGAAGGCGAAATTGGCAATCGGACTGAGGTCCTTGTAGGTCAGCGCGCCGACATAGGCGACCGTTCCGCCAGGCGGGCGCGAGGTCAGCAATCCACCCTCGATCCGCCCCCCGTTCTGGTCGAACACCAGCGGAAGAGCACCGTCGAACCGGCCGGTGGCGGACAGGTTTGCCAATTCCATCTGCTGGATGAAGCGCGTCGCTTCGATACCCGCAATGTCGAGTACATAACGGCGCGTCTCGGCGACGCCGATGTTGATATCGACCGGCTGCAGCCGCAGCGTCCCGCCAAGGAAGGGCCACGTGCCGCCCTCTACCGCAAGCTGCGAACCCGGCTTCAACTGGAACAGCACCTCGCCGTCCGCGACTTCTATGCCGGGATTGACCG
This sequence comes from Pseudomonadota bacterium, assembly GCA_040387665.1. GTDB lineage: Bacteria > Pseudomonadota > Alphaproteobacteria > Sphingomonadales > Sphingomonadaceae > Novosphingobium. The sequence continues at coordinate 38,890 of JAZKDH010000058.1, forward strand.
AGGCGATCCGCAGGCGTTGGCCAGGGGGCGTGACGAGATTGATGAGATCTCTGAACACGATTGTGCCCGATGCCCCCTTCACCGGCCCGAATGCGGCCGCGAAATCGAGCGAGTCGGTGCCGAACCGGCCGGAGCTGGTCACGCCGCTGGCGTTCCAGTCGATCGCGCCGCGCCCGTGGATCGCACCGCTGGCATTCGCGACAACGCCAAGCAACTGACGCGTCAACATGTCGGGCTGAAGCGCTTTGTCGAATGCCAGGTGTTTCACGTTGAGGTCCGCATGACCGCGCGCGGTGGCCAGATCATGCGTGATCGCCAACTCCGCAATTTCACGATCGGTGGCAGGTTCATGCAGCAATGCGTTTATTTTGATCACATTATTGAACAATGAAAGTGTTGTGCCGCGCCCCACCAGCGGCTGGAACCTGGCCACCGGCACCCGGTCTGTCAGTCGGAATTCAGCCCCGGTCAGGTCGAGCCGCCCGTCCGCATACCGCCAGTTCCCGCTGGCGCCGGTCACGTCCATCGGCACCGCGGCAAGCCGCATCTCGGTTCCGGCGAAAGTGCCTGCGATATCCTTGCCGACACGGGCCGTGAGATCGGCGAGATGGACGCGCGTGGCGGTGTCGGGCGGGCCGAGGGTGACGTCCAGGACACGTGCGTAAAGCACGCCTGGCCGGGCAAACCCGATTGGTCCACTCGACAGGCGGACAGGCGTTTCCCCCAGCCGCCCGCTCAGGTCGATCGACGGGATGCCCAGTGCGATCGTCGTGCCGCGCGTATCGCTGCGGATGATTGAGCCGCCCGGGCCCGGACAGACCAGCAAGGAATGCCGATCCAGTGCGAGGTTGGCGTATGCCAGCGCATCGAACCGCACTTGCGTGCACTTGCGCCACAGCGCCAGCACTCCGGCAGGAGAGCGGTTTCCGTCAAACCCGATTGCAAGATTCCGGGCATAACCCCCGGGCAGCGGTCCACTGGCCAGCGCATTGCCTGAAAAACCGATCGCCCCGTTGCGGGTCTGCGCCACGACCAACCGGGGAATTGCCAGCCGCGCACCTGCGTTGCGATCGCCGGCACCGTATTCGGCCATTGTCATCCGGACCAGCGTGTCGCCCTGCACGCCCCGCTCCATGCGCCCGGAGATCTTCGGCAGCCCCGCACCCCCGGTGAAGAAATTGCCCGCAAGCCGCGGTGCGGCAGCGCCATTGGCCGACCCGGACGTGAACTGCACCCGCGATAGCGCCAGCAGGGTCGATCCGCTTCCGCCCTGCAGCCGTCCCTGCGGCACGACCAGATGGATATCCCCCCCGGTCTGACGCAGGATGAATTCGCCGGCTAGCTTGCTGCCCCGCCCCTCCCGCACAAGCGATGCGCGGGTCTGGCGCAACAATGGTGCGAGCAAGCTTTCGCCGGCTGCGCGTTCGTACCGGGCCAGCGCATTGCCCATCGCTTCGCCCAGCCGCACCCCGCCGCCGTCGACCGTGCCATCAATCTCGGTTTTGCCGAACCGGTCACGCGCGCGGGCGGAGCCCGTTGCCGCCAGCGTCGCAAGGTCGATCTGCGGTGTGCGCAAGCCGCGCCCGAGCAGGTCGTACCGCGCTGTCAGCGCGCCCTTGCGCCACGTCGCATCGATCTTTCCGTTGAGACCGCTGGCACGCGCCGGGCCAACGCTCATCGCCCCAGCCGCGATGTTGAGCGAGACCGTACCCCCGTCGAGCGGCTGGTCGGCCGTGCCGTCGATGCCGAGTGCGGCATCCCGCAGTCTCGGCCCCGAAGTGCCGCAGTCCAGCGAGCCCAGGCGCGCCGGGCCCTCCAGCCGCGGCCGCTCCGCGGTTACGGAAACCTTACCGTAGAGACTGGCGTTGCGAATCCCGCACCGGCCCACCGCCAGGCCCGGCGCCGCCGCCGCCAGCGTGCCCGAAAACCCGCCGCGCAGCCCTCCGCGCCCATCAAGCCGGAGGCCGACCGGGCCATAGTCGGTGATCAACCGCCCCCGCCCATCTTCGATCGCGATATCCAGGTCGGGAAGCCGGAACGGGGCGCCATCAGAGGACCCTGACAGCGCCTTATCGAGCGTGCCGAAGCTTAGTTTGCCCTGCTTCAGCGTCCCATACAGTCGCGGCCGCAAGAGCGTGATTCGGCCAATCGCCGGAAAGCCAAAGCGGGGCGCGATCTCCACTTCCGCACGCTCTATAGTCAGGTCGGGGCTGCCGGGCTTGCCGATCACGATGTTGCTGAGAACCTGGCGACGCGGGCCGACGGAATCGATACGATAGGTTCCGGGCACGCCAAGCTGACGCATCTTCCCGGCGATTACGTTATCGGCGATGCGATCACGCGTAAGCCACAGCAGCGCGAAGGCAGCGGCAAGGACCAGCCCCACGACAGCGCCCATCCGTAGCCAGCGGCGACCGCGCTCATCATCGTCCGGCCCGGCCCCTTGCATTTCAGGCCAAGCCGGATCCTCTGCCGCTACGTCGCTCATCACCCCCACACTTGCGCGCTCGCCCGGTGAAAGGCAATGCTGGGCGTTCAATGCGCGACAGCAGGGGTGGGTTGCCGGTGGCGGAGCCAGAATTGTTCGAACCGGCAACCGAACGCGAGCTGCCGGCCGCGCCGGACGCTGCGAATGACCCGTCGGGGCACCGTGCCCGCCTGCGCAAGCGCCTGCTCGGCGGCGGGATCGATGCCCTGGCCGATCACGAGGTCATCGAACTGCTGCTGATGCAGGCCGTGCCGCGCCGCGACATGAAGCCGCTGGCCCGCAGCCTGATCCAACGGTTCGGCTCGCTCGCAGCGGTTCTCAACACCGATCCCCGCGCGCTGGCCAACCATCCGGGCATGGGTGACGCCACGGCGGCTGCCTTGCGGATCGTCGGCGTGGCCGCGCGGCGCCTGGCGCGACAGGCGGTCCATGAACAACCTGTCCTGGGCAGTTGGCAGACGCTGATCGATTACCTGACGATCGACATGGCCCACCTGACCGTGGAGCGGGTGCGGATCCTGTACCTCAACACGCACAACATGCTGATCCTGGACGATCACGTCGGCGACGGCTCGCTTGACGAAGCGGCGATCCACCCGCGTGAGGTGATCCGCCGCGCGCTCGATCTGGGCGCGGCCGCGCTCATTCTCGTCCACAATCACCCCTCCGGCTCTCCCGAGCCAAGCCGGGCCGATATCCAGATCACCCACCGCATCGCCGAAGCGGGGCGGCTTCTGGGGATTTCGGTCCACGATCACGTGATCATTGGCCGCAACGGCCATGCGTCGCTCAAGGCCAAAGGCCTGATCTGACGACGCCCAACCCTGTGGTCTATCACCGTGATGCCGAATGAAGGGCCGAATGCGTGGGGCCCAGTGAAGGCTTGTCAACAAGTGGACTTTGCGCCAACCGCAACTCCAACTGCAACAGCCGCGAAATTCGTCACGCCAATGCTTTCTGAGACGGGCCGGTCCCTTCGGCCGGAACACGGCTTCGTCACGCGGCCGCTCTCCATCTGCCTCGATCTGGTCCGCTTCGCTGCGGCGCTGGTGGTGCTGGTCTGCCACGCCGCCCAGGCAGGCCTGTATAGCGGGAGGCTTCCCGGCACTCCGCTGGCGCAGCATTATGCGGTGGTGGTGTTCTTCGTGCTTTCCGGCCTGGTCATCGCCGCGTCCGCCGCGCGCCGGCGCAGCACATTGGGCGCATTCGCGATCGCCCGCGCCGCCCGGATCCTGCCGGTGTCGGTCGCGGCGCTGATATTCTCGACCATGGCCTACCTGGTCACCGCCGCCCTGGGCGGCCCTGCCATGCACAACGACACTTATGGGCAGCTGTCGCTTGGCGGGACGGTGCTGCCGCTGCTGTTCCTGAGCGAGAGCACCTGGGGGGCAGGACCGGTGTGGAACCCGCCCTACTGGTCGCTGTGTTACGAGGTCTGGTATTATGCCCTGTTCGGTGCCGCGGTCTATCTGCGCGGCCCCGGCCGGGTCGTCGTGCTGGCCGCTTGCGCGCTGTTGGCGGGGCCCCGCGTATTGCTGCTGCTGCCGGTCTGGCTGGTGGGCGTCGCGCTGGCGTTAAGTCCGGGGCCGCGCCGCGTCGGCACGCTTACAGGCGCGTCGCTGCTGGCCGCGGGGCTGGCCGGTGCCTGGTTGCACACAGTTGCAGTGATTCCAGGTCTGCACCTGTTGCAATCGCTGGCCGAGCCACTGAAGCTGCAACTGTCGTTTTCGCGCTTTGCGCTCAGTGACATGCTCCTGGCGCTTGCGATCGCAGCAGTGTTTGCCGGCCTTCGGCCACTCACGGGGCGCTGGCCCTTGCCGTGGCTGGCGCTGGAGCGGCCGGCGCGCTCGCTGGCCGGGTTTTCGTTTACGCTTTACCTGTTTCACTGGCCGCTGGTGCTGCTCGCCAGAACGCTGGGATGGGTCGCGGGCGCCAGCCCCACGACGTTCGCGCTGGAAATAGCCTGCCTGATCTTCGTTGCTTACGGCATCTCGCAGATCACGGAACGGCAGAGCGACAAAGTTCGCCAGCAGTTCCAGGCGCTGTCCGCGCGCGTTCGCACCCGCCGAATTCTGGCTACTGCCTGAGCGCCGCGGCGCGAACGTTCAGCTCTCGGTTGCTGTAGCCAAGATCTGCTCAGCCGGCTGGATGAGACTGCGCACCGCACGGACGAGGTCGGCGGCGCTGTACGGCTTGCACACGAACCGGTCGACGACGGTCGCAATGGGCGGCGGGAGAATCGAAGACACGACCACGATCGGCATTTGGGGCAGCAGCTGGCGTACCGCGATTACAAGACCGGCACCGTCCGGCTCCCCGGGCATGGTTATATCCGTAGCCAGGGCTTGAAAATCGAGGCCCGCGCTGATCGCCGCCATGGCCTCGGGGCCATTCGCGGCTTCGACCACCTCGAACCCCGCATCCTCCAGCCAATCGGCGGTGGCGAGCCGGATCAACACTTCGTCTTCTACCAGCAGTACGACGGGTCTCGCATGTTTTGCCCAATGCAAGTCTTCAGCTAGCAGCGTCATCGAGTCCCAATTTCCGGAACCGCCGCTCCCAGTGCAACCGCCCGTTCAACGGCGTATTACTGCAGACCCATCCTGTCCAATGCCCAAAAGGACGGATTGAGCCGCCTTGGGTTCTGCCCACCCAGCAACTTGCGTTTAGGTCCGCCAGCCCGTAGCGGCTCCGGCACCGCCTGAAGGAGTTGAACAATGGTCCCCCGCTACGCCCGCCCCGCGATGACCGCCATCTGGGAGCCAGAGGCGCGTTACCGGATCTGGTTCGAAATCGAGGCGCATGCCACTCAAAAGCTTGGCGAACTGGGCGTAGTCCCGCCAAGCGGGGCACAGGCGCTGTGGGACTGGTGGGCGACCGATCCCATCATCGACGTCGCCGCGATCGATGCAATCGAGGCCGTGACCAAGCATGATGTCATCGCATTTCTCGATTGGGTCGCCCAGGCGGTCGGCCCCGAGGCGCGTTTCATGCACCAGGGCATGACCAGTTCCGACGTGCTCGATACGACGCTCGCGGTGCAGCTGACCCGCGCCAGCGACATCCTCCTGGCCGATCTCGACGCACTGCTGGCCGCGATCAAGCGTCGCGCGATCGAACACAAGTACACCCCCACCATCGGACGCAGCCACGGCATCCATGCGGAACCGACGACATTCGGCAAGAAACTGGCTGAAGCCTATGCCGAATTCACCCGTTGCAGGGCGCGCCTTGTCAACGCTCGCGCCGAAATCGCAACCTGCGCCATATCGGGAGCGGTGGGCACATTCGCCAACATCGATCCGTTGGTGGAAGAATACGTTGCCGAAAAGCTGGGCCTGGCCGTGGAGCCGGTATCCACCCAGGTCATCCCGCGCGACCGCCACGCAATGTTCTTCGCGACGCTGGGCGTCATCGCCAGCTCGATGGAACGCCTCGCAACCGAAATCCGCCACCTGCAGCGTACCGAAGTGCTTGAGGTCGAAGAATATTTTTCACCGGGACAAAAAGGCTCGTCGGCAATGCCGCACAAGCGCAACCCGGTGCTGACGGAAAACCTTACCGGCCTGGCGCGGGTGGTCCGCGCGGCGGTCACTCCGGCCCTGGAAAATGTGGCGCTGTGGCACGAGCGCGACATCTCGCACTCGTCTGTCGAGCGGTACATCGGTCCGGACGCGACCATCACGCTCGACTTCGCGCTGGCCCGGCTGACGAGCGTGATCGACAAGCTGGTGGTCTATCCCGAGCGGATGCAGAAGAACCTCGACCGCATGGGCGGCCTTGTTCACTCACAGCGCGTGCTTCTTGCCCTGACCCAGGCGGGGGTTACCCGCGACGATGCCTACCGGCTCGTTCAGCGAAACGCGATGAAGGTGTGGGAATCCGATGGCCAGCTGTCTCTGCTCGAACTGCTGAAGGCGGACCCCGAAGTCAGCGCCGCCCTGAGTGCGCAGCAGCTGGAGGACAAGTTCAACCTGGACTTCCATTTCAGGGCGGTGGACACGATCTTTGCCCGCGTATTCGGAGACTGACCCCGGTGCTGTTTCCCTCGCTGCGCCGGCCGCGTTGGCCGGCGCAGCGAGGGATCGGTTCAGAATTCTGCCTTGATCGTGGCGCCCCAGGTCCGGGGATCGGCCGGCTGGCCATAGATCAGCCCGGTGCTGCCGCCGGCAACGCCCAGCAACTCGAAGTATTTTACGTCGAACGCGTTGCGGACCCAGCCGTAGATGTCCAGCCCTCGGTCCGTTCGGAAGCCCAGCCGGAAGTTCGAGAGTGCGTAGCCTTCGACCCAGGTGTATTCCGAAGGTGACGGATTGGAGGAAAACCGCGAGCGGTAGTTCCCATCAAACCCCACATAGGCCTGGCCTTCCTGTCCGAGCAGGTTTGCCGGGACGTTGTATTCCGCGCCATAGGACAGGCTCCACTTCGACACGCCCGGCAGCACGGTTCCGGAAATGTCGCAACTGACCGGACTGGTGCTCCCGCCCGACGTTTCCGGGGGACAGGGCGCGCCGGCGAACCTGACATACTTCGCATCGGTGTATGCTCCGTTGAAGTACGCATTGAACCGTTCGCTGGGCCGAAGCGAAAAGTCGGCTTCCACGCCTTGGGTGCGCACTTTTTCCGCGTTTGCCAGGTAGCCGCGCGTCGTAGTGACCGCGCCGGAATTCACCAGCGCCTGGAAGTCCCTGATATCCGTGCGGAAGGCGGCGATGTTCAGCGTGGCCCGGCGATCGAAAAACTGAGACTTGATCCCAACCTCATAGTGATTGACCGATTCAGGCTTGATCGTTCCCACGTCCTCGCGCGGGGTGCCATCGGCATTGTTGGGCACGCCATTCAGGTTGATCCCGCCCGACTTGAAGCTCTTGGCGTAGGTGCCATACACCAGCACGTCCGGCAGCACCTTGTAGCTGATGTTAAGGTCGTACGAAAAGTTCCAGGCGCTGAACCTGGGCTCGAACCGCTGCGGCGTCAGCTGCGCGCGCTGCTGGGTTGCAACTGCCCCCGGAGTAACGAACGTGACTTCGCTGCCGTTCCCGAATTCGGTGTAGACCCGGCGCTCGTACAGGCCCTTCTTCTTGTCGTAGTTCAGACGGACCCCCGGCTGGATCGTCAGCGCATCCGTCACCTTCCAGCTCAGCTGGCCGAACAGCGCGGCACTGGTGTTGTCGAGCCGGATGTCGTTCAAGGCGGTCAGCCCGTTCAGCGTGGCCGGAACGCATGCCAACGCCGCGGGATTGGTCAGGCAATCGATGTTGTCCACGCCGGGATCCAGCAGCCAGCGGCTGGCGTCGGGTCCAAGCTGTTCGGTTCCCTGCGTGCGAACCGTCTGGTGGAACCCGAACACGCCGACCACCAGGTCAAAACGCGGCGCCGAATAGTTGTAGCGCAGCTCCTGCGTGTACTGGTTCTGCTGCGACGGGTTCTGCGACAGGGTGGTGATCGCCAGGCCGGTATAGTCGCGGTCGTTGGCCGGCTTCCAGTCCCAGTACCGCCACGCGCTGACCGCCGTCAGCGTCCCCTCGCCCAGATCCCATTTGATGCGCAAGGCGGCGCCGCCAAGCTCGTTCCCCGCACTCAGGGCCGCATCGTTGTCGGTGATGCGGTCGAACGGATTTCTGCTGGCGACTTCATATCCCAAGGCTTCGGAAAGCGCTGCATACTGACGATACAGCGGCCGCTGAGTCGGGGCCTCGCGGACATACACCGTTGCACAGCAGGACGGATTCTGCCGGCTGAAGTCGCCTGACAGCGTGATGTCCAGGTCAGAATTCGGCTGGAACAGGATCTGGCCCCGCAGGCCAAGGTTGTCCTGGGCGTTCACGTCACGGTCGAATACCGTGCTGTAGATGGTGCCCCTGCGGCTCGTGGAAGACAGCGCCAAGCGTGCAGCCACCGTCTCCGACAGCGGACCCGAAATCGCCACCTTGGCCTGCTTGTACCCAAAGTTGCCGACCGATACTTCCGCCCGCCCCTCGAACTCGAACGTCGGCTGGCGGGTAGAGATGTTGATGGCGCCGGCAGTGGTGTTCTTTCCATAAAGCGTGCCTTGCGGCCCGCGCAGCACTTCAACCTGCGCAACATCCAGAAAGTCGAGCGTAGCCGACGCCACGCGCGAATTGTACACATCGTCGATGTAGATCCCGACGCCCTGCTCGAAGCCGTCGTTGGTCAGTCCGAACGGCACGCCGATCCCGCGGATCGACAGCGAGGTATTACGCGGGTTGGAAGAATAGAACTGCAACGCCGGGGTAAGCTGCTGAAGCCGGCCAACGTTGAAGCTGCCCGTGCTGTCGATGTGCTCTCCGCCGATCACGGCGATGGCCAGTGGTACCTGCTGAGCGGTTTCCACCCGGCGGCGCGCCGTAACCAGAATCTCGCTTGAGTCATTGGCGCCGGTCCCCACCGAGGTCGGCTGCTCCGCACCGCCACCGGCGCCGGCCTGTGTCGGTGCAGCCGTGGCTTCAGCGTGGGCAATGGAAGAAGACGCACTGGAAACCAGTGCGGTCGCGGCCAGAAGGCCCGCGCGGACGAACGAATGCATTATCCAGTCCTTCGGTGAGGGAATGGACGCATCCGGCGGTCCGGTCTGCATCGGGTTTATGCAGGATAGTATTATCCGGCAGTTTTAGTCGGTTATTCAGGCAAAACGCTGGCGTTCCGTAATCTCGAGTTGAACCACGCGTCCGTCGTGCACCGTCAACTCGATGGCGCCATAGCGCAGCCGCGAGATCGCCTCAGCCACCGCATCAAGCGCGATGGCCGCAGCGCGTTCGGGGGGTAGAGCCTGGCGGGGGCCGGCCGGTGAGTCAGTGTGAATCGGGGTTGCCATAACGCCTCCTTGTGCAGACGTTCTAACTCTACTAATTCAATAGACAATAGTAGTTTGGCTTGTCCGCGATGAAGCGACGCTATTGTAGGTCCGTTGCACTGGGGATCTGACGGCGCTCCCGACACCCTGACAGCGCAATGCGTTCATGTAACAGGGCGAGTGTCCGGGAATGGCGGCTCCACCGGAACTCGATCGGCAAGTGAAATCCGGTCCAGCATCGCCGCCATCTCGTCACGTAGGGTGAGCATCAGGCCCCGCAGTCGACATTCGGCTTCAGGCAGGCAGTTGCTGCAATGCTCGTGCGCGTTGCGACTGGCGCAGGGAACCAGCGCCAGGCTGCCGCGGGTCAGCCGGATGATATCGCCATAGCGGATATCAACCGGCGGCAGCGCCAGTTCGTAACCGCCGTCGCGCCCGCGGTGTGAAATCACCAGTCCTTCGCGTACCAGTTCAGACAGGATCACGGTCAGGAACTTGCGCGGGATATTCTGCTGAACGGCGATCGCATCCAGCCGCACCGGGCCCTGCCGCCAATTGTCAGCAAGGTGCTGCAACGCACGAATGGAATAACGGGTCTTTTGTGACAACATGCCACACGCTTGTCCGCGCCCAGCCAGGAATGTCAACCACGCCGGTAGACTCAAGGTGGCAGCGAGGCTGCCGGCCGACGTTCCCTATATCAGCCGGCAGCCAGTCCCGCCGGAGCGCTGCGGTTGATCAGACTAAAGGCGCGCTGGTACCACTCGTTGCCGGGGTAGTTGGCGCCCAGCACCGACGCGGCCTTGTGCGCCTCCTGCGGCACGCCGATGGCCAAGTAGCTCTCGGTCAGGCGATAAAGCGCTTCGGGCGTGTGGCTGGTGGTCTGGTACTTGTCGATCACGATGCGGAACCGCATGATGGAGGCCAGCCACTTGCCCTGCCGCTGATAGGAGCGGCCAATGTCCATTTCCTTGCCCGCCAGGTGATCGTTGATCAGATCAATCTTCAGTCGCGCATCGGCGGAATAGCGGCTGGAAGGATACCGGCGGATGACCTCGTTCATCGCGTCGAGCGCTTGTTTGGTAGCCTTCTGGTCGCGGCTGACGTCACTGATCTGCTCGTAATAGGACAGCGCGATCAGGTAGTGCGCGTAACCTGCATCCTTGTTGCCGGGATGGATGGCCAGGAACCGCTGCGCCGCTGAGATGGACTTGCTGTAATCGCGCGCCGCATAATAGCTGAACGCGCTCATCAACTGTGCCCGCCGGGCCCATGGCGAATAGGGGTGCTGGCGCTCCACCTCATCGAACAGGACCGCCGCTTCCCGGGTACGCCCGCGATCAAGCCGCTCTTTTGCCGCCAGGTACAGGCTGTCGACGTCACGGGCCACATAGGCGGTATCGCGGTTTTTCCCGCCGCGGCCGCCGCACCCGGCCGTCAGCGCCATTGCAGCGGCCGCAGTGGCAAGGATAGCGATGCGGAGCGGGGTCCAGGCGGACTTTGGACTGACAAACATGACAGGCGCTATAGACAGCGCCGGGATGAACGCCAAGTGAAAGCGCCCGCTCTTTCACCAGCCATTCCAGACCCGTTCGCCCCTGCAAAAAAAGGGCCGCGAACGCGGCCCTTTTTCGTTGTGTTGCCACATCTGTGGAGATGCTTGTCAGTCTTCCGACTTCAGGAACGCAGGCATGTGGTCGGGATTGCCGCCCTCTTCGCGAACCGGGCTACGCTCGCCCTCCCGGCGCGGACCGCGATCCCCGCCACGGGCGCCGCGATCACTGCGCGGGCCACGGCGGTCACCGCCACGATCACCGCGGTCGCCGCGATCACCCCGGTCGCCGCGATCTGCGCGCGGTTCACGCGGCTCGCGGGCCGGACGGGTATCTTCCAACTGCTCGCCGGTTTCCTGATCGACAACGCGCATCGACAGGCGAACCTTGCCGCGCGGATCGATCTCGAGCACCTTGACGAAGACGTCCTGGCCTTCCTTGACCACGTCGGTCGGCTTCTCAACCCGCTCGCTCTTCATTTCCGAAACATGGACGAGGCCGTCCTTGCCGCCCATGAAGTTCACGAAGGCGCCGAAATCGACGATGTTGACGACCTTGCCCTTGTAGACCTTGCCGACTTCCGCTTCCTCGACAATGCCAAGGATCCAGTTCTTCGCGGCTTCGATCTGCGACGGATCGGACGAGCTGATCTTGATCAGGCCCTCATCATCGATATCCACCTTGGCGCCGGTCTCGGCCACGATCTCGCGGATCACCTTGCCGCCGGTGCCGATCACTTCGCGGATTTTCGACTTGTCGATCTGCAGCGTCTCGATGCGCGGGGCATGGGCGGAAAGCTCGGTGCGGGCGGTGCCCAGCGCCTTGGTCATTTCGCCCAGGATGTGCGCGCGGCCTTCCTTGGCCTGGTTTAGCGCGGTCTTGAAGATTTCCTGCGTTATCCCCGCCACCTTGATGTCCATCTGCATCGTGGTGATGCCTTCGGACGTGCCGGCCACCTTGAAGTCCATGTCGCCCAGGTGATCTTCATCGCCAAGGATGTCGGACAGCACGGTGAAATCGTCACCTTCGAGGATCAGGCCCATCGCGATGCCCGAAACCGGGCGCTTGATCGGCACGCCCGCGTCCATCATCGACAGTGCGCCGCCGCAGACAGTCGCCATCGAAGAAGAACCGTTGGACTCGGTGATGTCAGAGACGACCCGGATCGTATAGGGAAACTCCTCCTTGGACGGCAGCACCGCGCGCAGCGCGCGCCATGCCAGCTTGCCGTGGCCGGTATCGCGGCGGCTCGGCGCCCCGAAACGCCCGACTTCGCCAACCGAATACGGCGGGAAGTTATAGTGCAGCATGAAGTTCGAGTAGGAGAGACCCTCCAGCCCGTCGATCATCTGCTCGGCATCCTTGGTGCCCAGCGTGGTGGTGCAGATAGCCTGCGTCTCGCCGCGGGTGAAAAGCGACGAACCGTGGGTACGCGGCAGGAAGCCGACCATCGCTTCGATCGGCCGGACCTGCGTGGTGGTGCGACCGTCGATGCGGGTGCCGTCCTTCAGGATCGCGCCGCGCACGATGTCGGCCTCGACCTTTTTTACCGACTTGATCGCGACCATCTGGGTCTGTGCATCTTCGCTGGCAAAGGCTTCCTTCGCCTTGGCCCGCGCCGCGTTCAGCGCGTTGGAGCGCTCCGACTTGTCGGTCAGCTTGTAAGCCGCGGCGATGTCGGCACCGATCAGCTGCTTGAGCTTGCCCTTGATCGCGGTGTTGTCCGAAACAGCGACTTCCCACGGATCCTTGGCAGCCTTTTCAGCCAGATCGATGATCGCGTTCACAACCTTCTTGATCTCGTCGTGCGCGAACATGACGGCGCCCAGCATGACATCCTCGGACAGCTCCTTGGCTTCCGATTCGACCATCATCACGGCGTTGCCGGTGGCGGCCACAACCAGGTCGAGCGCGCCGCTAGCAGCGACGTCCTGCCGCGGGTTGAGGGTGTAGGCACCATCTTCGTAGCCGACACGGCAGGCGCCGATCGGGCCCATGAACGGCAGGCCCGAGATGGTCAGCGCGGCCGAAGCGGCGATCAGCGCGACGATATCGGGCTCAACCTCGCCGTCATAGCTCAGCACGTGGGCGATGACGTTGATCTCGTTGTAGAAACCTTCGGGGAATAGCGGCCGGATCGGACGGTCGATCAGGCGGGAAACCAGCGTTTCCTTTTCCGTGGCGCCGCGTTCGCGCTTGAAGAATCCGCCCGGGATGCGGCCGGCGGCAAAGAACTTTTCCTGATAGTGGACGGTCAGCGGGAAGAAGTCCTGTCCTTCCTTGACCGACTTGGCGGCCGTGACCGCGCACAGCACAACAGTTTCGCCATATGTGGCGAGGACCGCGCCGTCAGCCTGACGGGCAATGCGGCCGGTTTCCAGAGTGAGGGTCTTTCCGCCCCATTCCAGTGATACGGTTTTGACGTCGAACATGAGATTTCCTTCAGCCCGCTGGCCCTATTGCCGGCGGGGTTTGCTGCCGGGGAGTTCCGTCCCGGTCCGGTGCGGGGCCATTCGCGCCCCAGGGGCCCTCGCCGAACTGCGAGCGGCCTCGATGCGAGAAGCGGCCCACCCAGATTAGCCATGGGGGGCCGCTTCGCTGTTATCCTACTTGCGCAGACCGAGTTTTGAAATCAGCGCGTTGTACCGTTCAACGTCCTTTTTCTTCAGGTAGTCGAGCAGGCTGCGGCGCTTGTTGACCATCATCAGCAGGCCGCGCCGGGAATGGTTGTCCTTGTGGTGGATCTTGAAATGCTCGGTCAAGGTGACGATGCGGCTGGTCAGGATCGCGACCTGTACTTCCGGCGAACCGGTGTCGCTGGTCTGACGCGCGTTGTCCTTGATGATTTCCTGCTTCTTTTCGGGGCTCACCGACATATCATTCACTCCGCGACATCGAGAAGGTTGAACCCCCGCACCACGCTCAGGCTTCCGCCTGTCAGCTCGATCAGCGCGACCGGCACTGTGCCGTGTCTCGCCCACCAAAGCCCGTCGTCCTGGGGCAGTCCGGTCAGAACGCGGCCCTGTCGGACCGCCCTTGCCTGTTCCGGACCGAGGTTCAGAGCCGGGATGTCGACCAGCCCTGCCTCCAGCGGCAAGAGTATGTTCTCAAGCGGCGCGCCGTTGCCGATTTCGTTAAGATTGTCCAGTGAAATCGCCTGTTCGATGGCGAACGGACCTGCCCTCAGCCGGCGCAGCATCGTCACATGGCCCACCGTGCCGAGCGCCCGCGCGATGTCGCGGGCCAGGCTGCGGATGTAGGTACCCTTGGAGACATGGGCTTCGAGTGTCACCTCATCCAGATCCCCGTTCGTATCGAGCAAAGTCGGGACTGGTGGGGCACCCGTGGCTCGACTTTGCTCGATACGAACGAAGCGGATTGAAAATATTGTCACGCTGCGGCTTTGCAGTTCCACCGCCTCGCCCGCCCGCGCCAGGTCGTAGGCACGCCGGCCATCGACCTTGAGCGCAGAATAAGCCGGGGGCACCTGCTCGATCGGCCCGGTGAACTGCGGCAACACCGCTTCGATCTGCGCCAGCGTCGGCCGGACGCCGCTGTGCGCGATCGCCTTGCCTTCCAAGTCCAGCGTATCGGTCTCGGAGCCGAAGTGCAGCGTAAATGCATATGTTTTGCTCGCGTCAAGCATCCGCCCCGCCAACTTGGTGGCCTCGCCGAGAGCGATCGGCAGGACCCCGGTGGCCAGTGGGTCCAGCGTACCGCCGTGGCCAACCTTGATTTGCGTGCCCCACCCCGCCGCACGCAAGTTACGCTTCACTGCCGCGACCGCCTGAGTCGAACCTAGGCCTAGCGGCTTGTCCAGGATGACCCAGCCGTTGGGTACGGTGCGGGCAGTCAAGCGGGCGCCCCGGCGATCAGCCCGGCAAGCCCAAAGTAGTGTTCGGTGAGCCAGCGGACCGGCGGACTGACGAACGTCCCGACCGGATCGAAGCCATCGATGAGCGCCGGCAGCGCGATCAGCACCACGAGCACCAGCACGAAACCAACCTGCCGCGCTTTTGCATAGTGGCGGGCCAGCCGCGCCGGCAGAAGGCCCTCGACGATGTGCGAGCCATCGAACGGCGGGATCGGCAGCAGGTTGAACAGCGCCAGAAAGACGTTGATCGTGACAAAGTTGATCAGATTCAGCGCAGCGAACCGGGCGATCCCGGACGGATCGGTGATCGCACCGCCCGCCCCGGTCATCGCGGCCAGCAACACGCCCAGTCCAGCCGCGCCTAGCGCTGCCAGGATCAGGTTGGTCGCCGGCCCCGCCGCCGCCACCAGCATCATGTCGGTGCGGGGCTGTTTGAGGCGCGCGGCGATCACCGGCACCGGCTTGGCCCAGCCGAACACCGGCAGCCCGCTCAGCGCCAGCGCTCCGGGCAGGACGACGGTTCCCACCGGATCCACGTGGCGCAGCGGATTGAGCGTCAGCCGCCCGCGCTCGGCCGCGGTCGGATCGCCCCGCAGCCGCGCGACGTAGCCATGCGCCACCTCATGAAACACTATGGCGATGATGAGCGGCACGATCAGCGCCGCAGCGCGGTAGATGGTCTCGGTCATGTAAATTGCCTTACAGGACGCGCGGCGTCAGTCCTCGGCCGACAGGTCGCGCGCCACCCGCGGATCGGCCAGCAGCGCGTCGATCCTGCCTGCCTGGTCGAAACTTTCATCTGCCTGAAAGCGGATTTTTGCCGCGTATTTCAGCTTGATCCGGCGCGCCACTTCCCTCTGGAAATAGGCGGTATGGGTGCGCAGCGCCTTCAGCACTTCGGGCTCATCCGCACCCAGCAGCGGCTTGATGAACACGGCGGCGTGGCGCAAATCGGGGCTCATCCGCACTTCGGTAATCGAAACTGTGTGCGCCGTCAGCACCTCGTCATGCACTTCCTGCCGTGCCAGCAGTTCGGAGATGATGTGGCGCACCTGTTCACCCACCTTGAGCAGGCGGACAGAGCGGGTGTCAGCGGTGTGCGAGCCAGCCATCGTTCCTACTTCTCATCCAGTTTCGCCAGGATCCGGCCCAGCGACCGCAGGTTGCGCGCGGTGCCCCGGCGATCCAGCCGGCGCTCAATGAAGGGCACCGTCAGCCTGCTACCCGCGACCCCACCGATGTAATCGATATAGAGCGCACGGTCCCCAAGTGCGAGCTTTTCAGGCCCGCGCCCATCGTGATCGGCCACGAGCACCCTGAACTGCGCCGGGTCGGCATCGTTCTCCAGGAACATGGTGTGGACCAGATTGGCCTCGCCATCCGCTGCAAAGGGGTTTTCGCCAATCGCCGCCGCCACCTCGTCGCGGCTTCGCACAGCGGCGATCGAGCGCATGTCGAACCGGTGGCGCAGCAGGAACTCCAGCTTCTCCTCCAGCCCGCTCGTCGGCCGCTCGTCATGGTCGAACAGCACGTTGCCGCTGGCAACCACGGTCTCGACATTGACGAACCCCTCGCCCTCCAGCGCCGCGCGCAGTTCCGCCATCGTCAGCCGGTTGCCGCCGACGTTGATGGAGCCAAGGAA
>JAZKDH010000059.1:0-4124 GCA_040387665.1 Pseudomonadota bacterium
ACGGTGATCCCGCGTTCCTTCACGTGGGCGCGGAAATCGTCGATGGTCAGGTGGTGGATGTTGGGGGTTTCGTACCAGGCGACCGGCAGCAGCCGCGTCACCGGCATCCGCCCGCCCCACAGCAGCGAGGCGCGCACCCGCCAGTGGGCGAAGTTGGGGAACGAAACGAACGCCTTGCGCCCGATCCGCAGCAGTTCATCGAGCACCTTGTCGGGCCGCTTGGTGGTCTGCAGCGTCTGGCTCAGGATCGCGTAATCGAACGAACGGTCCGGATAGAACGACAGATCGGCATCGGCATCACCCTGGATCACCGAAAGACCCTGCGCCACGCATTCGGCCACGTTGTGCGGATCAAGCTCCATCCCGCGCGCGTCGCAGCCCTTTTCCCGCAGTGCTGCCATCAGCACCCCGTCGCCGCAGCCGACGTCAAGTACCCGTGCGCCGGGCGCAACATGGTCGGCGATGATCGCCAGATCGGGGCGAAGGCGCACGCTCACTTGCCGAGGAACCCGGCAATTACCCGGTCGAGCGCCGGGACATCGAGCAGGAAGCTGTCATGCCCAAATGGCGCGGCGAGTTCCATGAAGCTGACCGGGGCGCCCGCGGCGTTGAGCGCGTGGACGATGCTGCGCGATTCCGCGGTGGGATAGAGCCAGTCGGTGTCGAAGCTGACCAGGCAGAACCGCGCGGTGCAACGGGCGAAGGCATCGGCCAGCCGCCCGCCGTGCTCGTCCGCCAGATCGAAGTAGCTCATCGCGCGGGTGATGTAGAGGTACGAATTGGCATCGAACCGTTCGATGAACGTCAGCCCCTGATAGCGCAGGTAGCTTTCGACCTGGAAATCGGCATCGAAGCCGAAGCTCTTGGCCTGCCGGTCCTGCAACCGGCGGCCGAACTTGGCGCCCAGCGTCTCTTCCGACAGGTAGGTGATGTGCGCCGCCATCCGCGCGACTGACAGCCCGGCATCGGGCGCACGGCCGGTGTTGTAATATGTCCCGCCCTGCCAGTCCGGATCGGCCATGATCGCCTGCCGGCCAACTTCCTGGAACGCGATGTTCTGCGCGGGCATTGCGGCGGTGGCGGCGATGCACATCACCCGCTCGACCCGATCCGGCCAGTTTATGGCCAGGCTGAGCGCCTGCATCCCGCCCATCGACCCGCCGACCACACCGTGCAGCCGCGCGATCCCCAGGTGATCGAGCAGCGCGACATGGGCGCGCACCATGTCACGGATGGTGATGACCGGAAACCGCATCGCATAAGGCTGGCCATCTGGCGCCAGGCTGGCGGGGCCTGTAGTGCCCATGCAGCTGCCCAGCACGTTGGCGCAGATCACGAAGAAGCGGTCGGTATCAATCGGCTTGCCGGGGCCGACCGTGCGGTCCCACCAGCCGGGCTTGCCGGTGATCGGATGCTCGCTGGCGACGTGCTGGTCGCCAGTGGTGGCGTGGCAGACCATCACCGCATTGTCGCGCGCCGGGGCGAGCTGGCCATAAGTCTCGAACGCGATCCGCACGCCTTCCAGCTGCTGCCCGCCGTCGAGCAGGAGCGGCCGGGCAAGATCGAGCTGGTGCCTGACGGCAAGGAGCGGAGCGGTGGCCATGGGTGCGGGGGATTTCCGGGAAAGGGCCCGGCGTGTCAACTCCGGTTGCTGACGCGGAGCCTCCCCGGCCATTGCAGCGCGCCCGATAGGCTCCTAAAGCCCCCCGCGATGACTTCTTCCGTGCCCGGCGCCCCCACCCCGAAGAGCTGGATCAGCGCGATCCACGCCTATGTCCCCGGCGAGTCGGCCGGCGCGGACGGGCGCCCGCTGATCAAGCTGTCCGCGAACGAGAACCCGCTGGGCACCAGCCCGGCGGCGCTGGCGGCGCGGGCCGATGCGGCAGACCCGGCGCGCTATCCCGATCCCGACAGCACAGCGCTGCGGGCCGCGATCGGGCAGCTGCACGGGATCGATCCGGCGCTGGTGGTAATGGGCACCGGTTCGGACGAACTGCTCCACATCGCCGCGCAGGCTTATGCCGGCCCGGGGGATGAGATCATCTACGTCCGCTATGGCTTTTCGGTCTACGATATCGCGGCGCGGCGTTGCGGGGCGGTGCCGGTGGTGGCGCCCGACGCCGACTATGGCACCGATGTCGACGCCCTGCTGGCGCTGGTGAACGAGCGGACGCGGGTGGTGTTTGTCGCCAACCCGAACAACCCGACCGGCAGCTTCCTGCCGCGCGGCGAGATCGCGCGGCTGCACGCCGCTCTGCCGGCGGACGTGCTGCTGGTGGTCGATCAGGCTTATGCCGAATATCTCGCGCCCGAGGATGACGACTGCGCGCTCGCGCTGGCCGCCGTGCACGGCAATGTGCTGGTGACCCGCACATTCTCCAAGATCTACGGCCTTGCCGGCGAGCGGATCGGCTGGGCCACCGGTGCGCGGCCCATCATCGATACGCTGAACTGCATCCGGGGTCCGTTCAACGTTTCGAGCACCGGGCAGGCGATGGCGCTGGCGGCGGTGGCGGACCAGGACTTCGTGGCCGCCGCGCGCGACCACAACGCCCGCGAGCGCGCGCGTTTTGCCGAGGCAATCGGCGCGCTGGGCAACCACGGGCTGCGCCCGTTGCCGAGCGAGGCGAACTTCGTGCTGATCCTGTTCGAGGGCAAGCTGACCGCCGAGACCGCATACGAGGCGCTGGCGCAGGCAGGATACATCGTACGCTGGCTGCCGGGCCAGGGCCTGCCGCAGGCGCTGCGGATCACCATCGGCACCGCTCCGCAGATGGACGATATTGCTGCCGTGCTGCGCCGCCTGGCGGGCGCGGCCTGATGCCTTTCGAGCGCGTTGCGATCATCGGGCTGGGCCTGCTGGGCGGCTCGATCGGGCTGGCGGTGCAACAGTACCTGCCCGCGGTGCGCACCGCCGGGTACGACGCCGGCCCCGCCACCCGCGCCCGCGCGGCCGGGCGCCGGCTGGTGGCGGAGGTGTTCGATGACGCGGCCGATGCCGTTCGCGATGCCGATCTGGTGATCCTGTGCGTGCCGGTGGGCGCGATGGCTGCCGCCGCCGCGGCAATTGCGGGCGCACTAAAGCCAGGCGCGCTGGTCAGCGACGTCGGCTCGTCCAAGCAGACCGTGGCGCGTGCGCTGGCCGAGGCGCTGCCCGGCGCCGCGATCATCCCCGCGCACCCGGTGGCGGGAACCGAGCATTCAGGGCCGGACGCGGGCTTTGCCGCGTTGTTCCGCAAGCGCTGGTGCATCATCACCCCCCCGGCCGATGTGGAGCCGGCCCGGTTGACCGGGCTGTCGGCCTTTTGGGAGGCGCTGGGCGCCAAGGTAGAGGTGATGAGCCCCGAGCACCACGATCTGGTGCTGGCCGTCACCAGCCACCTGCCGCACCTGATCGCCTATACCATCGTCGGCACCGCATCCGACCTCGAGGAAGTGACCCGCAGCGAGGTGATCAAGTATTCGGCCGGCGGCTTCCGCGATTTCACCCGCATCGCCGCGTCCGACCCGACGATGTGGCGCGATGTGTTCCTGTCCAACCGCGACGCGGTGCTGGAGATGCTCGACCGGTTTTCAGGTGACCTGGAGGAACTGAAAACCGCGATCCGCGCGAATGACGGACAGACCCTGTTCGACCAGTTCACCCGCACCCGCGCGATCCGCCGCTCGATCATCGAGGAAGGGCAGGACGATGCCCGGCCCGACTTCGGGCGGAGCGATCACAACGGGGGTTAGGCGGGGAGTAGTAATGCTGATCGCACCGCCATAGTTGGATCGCCCCTAGTTCACCCCAAATCAGGCAGACGCATGGCCCGCAAACATTCGAAACATGGTCCCTATGAAGATATGAACGGCGAAGTCGAGGCTCCGGCGGCGATCGTAGCCTGCTGGCTGTGCAGCCGGCCGACCGGCAAGACCATTGTCTGGCACCATCCCGTGCCCAAGAGCCGGGGCGGGCGTGATGTTGTGCCCATGCACCCCATTTGCCAGCAGACGCTGATCGCGAATTTCACCAATTCCGAATTGCAGCGTTACGGGATGGATGTGGAGGGCCTGCTGGCCAACCCCAACGTGCGCAAATTTGTCGATTGGGTGGCGAACAAGGACCCCGATTTCACCGCGAC
>JAZKDH010000059.1:4224-9412 GCA_040387665.1 Pseudomonadota bacterium
GGACCAATGACAGCGTCAGCACCAATGCAGGATCCGCGTGACCACTTTGCCCATTGCGTCCAGGTGCTTGGCGGGATCACTGCTTCCGCGCGGCGCCTCGGCATAGACGAACGGGCGATCCGGCGGTTTATCAACGGTGAGCGGCCTGTCAGCAGCGGCCTTATGGAAGACACCGCGAAAGCACTGCGCGTCCTGATCGCTGAAGCAACAGCGGCGGAAGGACACATCGCCGCGCGTTTTGGCGCTTAGCCTGACGATCGGTAAACGTCGCTAGCTCGTTGTGCGCCTGGATAGCCATTGGTCTGGGTTAGTTTTAGCGTGGCCTTCAAGCTCTGGCCGAGTGGGCGTGGACTGGCAGGATGGCCACTCCCCTTAGCAGTGCCGCCATTCCAATCCTCAACGTAGCTGAACACCGGAATTTCCCACGCGACCGGCACCAGCAGGTTCAGCGCCGCCGCCATCGCGCCCAGATCGGCGCCCAGGTTCATCGTGTTGGCGATGAGCGGCAGCACCACCGCCAGCCCCCAGCACCGGGTCCCCAGCACCGGGCGCGGTTAGGGGCGCCGCAAGTTGTGTGAGATGCCGTGGCCGGTGACCGCGCCGCTCCGCCGTTCATCGACCAAGGACAGGACGATGCCCGTCCCGATTTCGGGCGGAGCGATCACGACGCGGGTCAGGCTGGCGCAAGATTCGCGCAACTCCAGTTATTTACCTTGGCCCAAGCGGGAGTCTACGCAAGTCTACTCGTTAT
This sequence comes from Pseudomonadota bacterium, assembly GCA_040387665.1. Taxonomy (GTDB): domain Bacteria; phylum Pseudomonadota; class Alphaproteobacteria; order Sphingomonadales; family Sphingomonadaceae; genus Novosphingobium. The sequence continues at coordinate 4,976 of JAZKDH010000059.1, forward strand.
CTTGCTTATGCGGACGCGAAACAGGTGCGCCATTTCTTCGTGGACTTTGCGGACCTCCGGATTGCTTTCCCGGGTTGCTTTTGCCTGTTCATCGGCAACACGCTTGCGGTAGTATTGAAGATCATCGTCGCGTAACATGGAATTTTCCTTTGCCATGTCTGCGCAAAATACTGCGAATCATGCCCCATTTCTAATACATAGGTTAATACGGCCAATTAATTTGCAGATGCTTAGCTGACCATGGTCGGACAGTTAACAGAACCGGGGTTAAGCACATTGATTGCCTCTCTAACCCGCTGCTCGATCTCCGCGCGCGGCAGGCCCGGGGGGATGTGCTGTCCGATGCGCACGGTAACTATCCCGGGCCTTTTCCACCGCCGGTTGTAAAGTTCGCCGCTATCGACCGCGACCGGCACGACCGTGCAGTTGAGCAGCTTGTAGATCCCGGCGAACCCGGGCTGAAGCGGAGGAGCGGCGCCGTGGGGGATGCGGGTTCCTTCGGGAAAGATCGCCAACGGCCGGCCTTGGGCGGAAATCATCCGCGCGCCGGCCATCATCGTGCGCAGCGCCCGCGCGCCTTGGTCACGCTCGACCCCGATGAGCCCGTAATGTTGGGCGGCGCGTCCCCAAAAGGGCAGGCGCAGCAGTTCGATCTTGGCGAAGACGCCGGGATAGGAAAGCAGCACCGGCAGGTCGATCGCCTCGAAAAAGCTTTCGTGCTTGAGCGCAACGAGGACCGGCCCAGTCGGCGCCGTTCCCTCGATGCGGAGCCTGATGCCCAGTATCCAGCGGGCGCACCAGCGATGGAACCGGGTCCAGAAGAAGATCGTGTGGACGAACCCGCGCCCGGGCAGCACCACCTGCGCGCTGACCAGAAACGCCAGCGCCGCAGTCACTCCGTAGAACACGAAGTAGAAAACGATGCTGCGGATAACATCGCCGGGCGTCGCGCGGATCATCGTTCCCACAACCCTTGCACCAGCCGGACGACGAACTTGTGATATTCGAGGAACAGCACCTTGAACGATGGCCGGGTGGGCACGGCGTCTTCTACCACGGTCAACCCCGGCGGAGCCATTTTCGCCAGATCGAGCGCGGCGCGGCGCATGTGCCAGTCGGCGGTGACCAGGCGCACCGAACGTATGCGGTTCCCGGCGATCCAGCGGGCCGCTTCGCGTGCGTTCGATCGGGTGTCGACAGATTCATACCCCAGCGTCACGCAGCAGGCGAGCAGACGCTTGCTGACGCCGTACTGCGCGGCGAATTCGCGCGGGCGCACTTCGCGGTCAACGCCGGACACCAGCATCCGCGGCGCGAGACCCGTTCGCACAACCTCCAGCGCGCGCGCGATCCGGCCTTCTGACCCGGTCAGCACGACGACGCCCTGCGTTCTGTCCGGACCCGCTGGGCGCGGCAGGAAAATGGCAAACCACAGAAAGCCGAATATCCAGGCCAACAGGAGCAAGGAGGTTGCGCGACGGATCATCAGGATGGCCTTACAACATTCCGCGCAGCGCGCGCATCACGGTCAGCCGCGCCGTCAGCGTGGCGATCAGCACCGCAGTCACCGGCAGTAGCACCAGCAAGACCCAGTCGGTCCAGGCCAGCGCCGCCCCCGTCACGATCCCCGATTGCAAGGCGGCAAAGCTGCTGCCCAGCAGCGCGATCACCACCGTGGCCACGATCAGCCCGGCCGCACTGCCCCAAGCCGCATCAATCGCGATCGAGCGCTGGAACAAGCGGGCTATCTGGCTGTCGCTGCCGCCAAGCAGGTGGACAATCTCGATCGTTTCGCGATTGCTGCCAAGGGCACTGCGCGAGGCGAGCAGCACGGCGGCAACCGTCGCCGCCGAAAGCAGGACAATCAGTACCGCGGCAAGCAGTTGAAGCGAACCGATCGCACGGAACACGGGCCTGAGCCAGGTCGACTGCGCATCGACGCGCGCCGCCGGAGCCACGGCCCGCAGCTCTCGTTGCAGCCCGGCGAGCCGCGCGCGAGTGATCGGGCCCGCAAGCCTGGCATCGATCAAGGCGGGTACCGGCACATCGGCTGCGGAACCATCCCCGCCCAGCCACGGCTCGACAAGGGCGTCAAGCTCGTCCTGCGGCACGATCTGCATATCGGACACGCCGTTTATCCCACGCAGCACTGCCAGAGCCGCGGCAGCTTGCCGGGCGCGTTCATCAGGCCGCGCGTCGATGATCTGGACGGTGATGCCGCCCGCAAGCTCGCTGGCCGCTGCGCGGGCGGTGTTGTGCAGCGCAAGCCCGCCCGCGGCAGCGATCGTCATCAACGCCACCATGATCGCCATCACCCACGGGACCGGCCCCGACATGCGCGCTTGCGGCACAAGCTGCGCCTGTCGGCGGCCCCCGCTGAGCCCGCGCCCGATCAGCTTGATCATGTAGGTGCGCCCCCGGGACGGCTGGGCGGATAACGCAGCGCGCCTGTAGGGTCGGACAGCCGTCCCTTGTCCAGCCGCATGATCAGGCTTTCAGGCACCTTGCGCAGCAGGTGCACATCGTGCGTAGCAACGACCACGGTGGTGCCGAGCCGGTTCAGCGCCTCGAACAGGCGCAACAGCTTGAGCGCCATCTCAGGATCGACGTTCCCGGTCGGCTCATCGGCAACCAGCAGCTGCGGCCGGCCAATGACCGCGCGGGCGATGGCGACGCGCTGCTGTTCGCCGCCCGACAAGGTGGCGGGGCGCGCGCGCATTCGATCGGCCAGCCCCACCCATTCCAGCATGTCGGTCACCGGCCCGGTCAGCTCGCGCTCCGAAATACCGGCGACGCGCAGCGGCAGCGCGACGTTGTCATAGGCTGAAAGGTGCGGGACCAGCCGGAAATCCTGAAACACCACCCCCAGCCGCCGCCGCAGCGCCGGCAGCCGTTCGCGCGGAAGCGTGATCGCATCGGTCCCGAACATGCGGATCGCCCCGCGAGAGGGGCGCTGCGCAAGATAGAGCAGCTTGAGCAGCGAAGTCTTGCCCGCGCCGCTGGCCCCGGTGAGGAAATAAAAGCTGCCCGGGTACAGCGTGAACGACAGGTCGCTCAGCACCTCGCGATCCGTCCCGTAGCGTAGCCCGACATTGTCGAACTGCACAATTTCGTCCCGTTCCGCCGCGCGGCTGCCGGGGGCTGCGCGCTGGGTTCCCGCCCCCCGTCCGGTACGTGCCTGCGCGTCCATCATTCTGTGGTGCAATCGATCACGGCGCAAACGCGGCTCCCCGGCCAGCTGCTGCGGGCCCCCGGCGCTGGCTATAGCCACCAATCGATGTGGAAAAAAGAGGACTCTGCTCCGCCTTTCCCCGGTAGTACCTTGTCGCGACGGTCACTCGCGTGCTTTACCGTGCAACAATGATCTTAACCTGCCCAGCCTGCTCTACGCGGTATGTCGTCCCCGACAGCGCCATCGGCGTCGACGGCCGCACGGTCCGCTGCGCCAAGTGCCGGCACAGTTGGTTCCAGGCGGGACCCGAATTGCCCGAGCGCCCGGCCCGAACCGAGCCGCCACCGCTCGCGCGATCTGCGCCAGAACCGGCCCCCGCACCTATGGCCCCGGCATCTGTGTCCCCGCCCGCACAGACCCCGACGTGGGCGGCAACGCCGGCTCCGAAGGCAGATCCCGATCCGGCAGCAGCCGCTGCGCGCCCCGTCCCGCCCCCGGCGCCTCCTCCGTCGGCCCCTGTTCCAGCGGCGCCGCCCGCAATCGTACCACGGCCCGAGCCGGTCGCCGTGCCGCTGGCCGACACGGACGACACGCGGACGGCGCGGGGTTATGCGGGTAACGAGGCGGGGAGCGAATTTGATGACGCTCCCTCTTCCTTCGAGCATGCCCCACCGTTCCGTCCGCGCCGCAATGCGCTGAAGCTCTACACCATCGCGGCGGCCGTCTTCGCCGTGGTGGCCTTGGGCGCGATCGGCGCCGCTGCGTGGTATGGCCTGCCTGACTGGGCGCCGCTTTCGCGTCCGACATTTGCCGAGGCCCAGCCGGACCTGGTGCTGGAATTTCCTCCCAATCGCCAGGATCGCCGCACCCTGCCCAACGGCACCGAGTTTTTCGGCACGAGCGGCAAGGTGACCAACGTGGGGAGGGAGCGCCGCACCGTGCCACCGATCCTGATCATCCTGCGCGATTCGCGAGACAGGGTGGTCTATTCGCTGCAGGTCATCTCGCCCAAACGGCAACTCGCCCCGGGCGAAAGCGTCACGATCAACGAAGCCGTCACCGACGTGCCCCGAACTGCCACGGTCGCCGAAATCGGGTGGAAGCCCGGCTGAGCGGCGCGGCATATCCGTGCTTGCAGCCGTGACACCCATTTGCTACGGGCCCGCTCCTACCTCCCCCGGGGCGGCGGTCGAAAGTACGCTGTCCCTTCGATTATGCGGTCGTGGCGGAATTGGTAGACGCGCAACGTTGAGGTCGTTGTGGGC
>JAZKDH010000060.1:0-9255 GCA_040387665.1 Pseudomonadota bacterium
CGGCGCTGGGTCAGCGCGGCGTGAACATCATGGAATTCTGCAAGGCGTTCAACGCCTCCACGCAGGAAATTGACAAGGGCACGCCGATCCCGACCGTGATCACGTATTACTCGGACAAGTCGTTCACTTTCGTCACCAAAACGCCGCCGGCATCGTTCCTGATCAAGAAGGCCGTCGGCCTCAAGTCGGGTTCGAAGGAGCCGGGCAAGGTTTCTGCCGGAACGATCAAGCGCTCGCAGCTGGCTGAAATCGCCCAGACCAAGATGGCCGATCTCAACGCCCACGACATCGACGCGGCGACCAAGATCATCGAAGGTTCGGCCCGCGCGATGGGCATTCAGGTCGAGGAGGGCTGAACACATGGCAAAGCTGACCAAGAAGCACAAGACGCAGGCCGCAACGCTCGGCGATCCGCAGAAGCTCTATGGCATCGCCGAAGCGATCCAGACGCTGAAGGACCTGAAGTCCGCGAAGTTCGACGAATCGCTTGAAGTGGCGCTGAACCTCGGCGTGGATCCGCGGCATGCCGATCAGATGGTGCGCGGCATGGTGACGCTGCCTTCAGGCACCGGCAAGGACGTGAAGGTCGCGGTGTTCGCGCGCGGCGACAAGGCCGAAGCGGCGCTGGCCGCCGGCGCCGACAAGGTAGGCGCAGAGGACCTGCTGGAAGACATGCAGGCTGGGAACGTCGATTACGGCCGCGTGATCGCCACGCCGGACATGATGGGCATCGTGGGCCGCCTGGGCAAGCTGCTGGGTCCCAAAGGCCTGATGCCGAACCCAAAGCTGGGAACCGTAACGCCGAACGTTGCCGAAGCAGTCAAGGCTGCCAAGGGCGGCCAGATCGAGTTCCGCGTCGAAAAGGCCGGCATCATTCACGGCGGTATCGGCAAGCTCAGCTTTTCGGATGACGCGCTGCGCGCCAACTTCGATGCCTTTGTCGATGCGATCGTCAAGGCGAAGCCCGCCGGCGCCAAGGGCAAGTATCTCCAGAAGGTCGGCCTGTCCTCATCGATGGGCCCGGGCCTGAAGATCGATCTTACGGAAATCCACGGCGGCTGACCGTTACTCTTGATCGTATGCTAAAAGGGGTCGGACATCGTTTCCGGCCCCTTTTTGCTGCACGGCGCTCGCCTCGTCAGTTAGGCAGTTGCTGGCAAGGCGGCTGCGCCGCAGGTCACGACCCCGTCAGGTTTGCAGCCGTGTAGCACTCGACCAGGAACGCCAGCGCCTTGCCGTCCGGCAACCGCAGCACGGCATGGTGCGACAGGACCGTGTCGGGCGGGCATTCGGTGGACGGACCACGGATGGTTTCCAGCCGCTCGCGGCGGAAGGCGAGCGGCGCGGCGACCGCTCCGAACGGCGTGTCCGATTGCTCCAGCCGGTGGTTCATGTCGGCGGTGAGACGGTGGGGGACATACCAGTTGTGCGCTTCCGACAGCACCATGGCCCCGCAAACCAGCCGGACGTGGCGATATTCCAGCGGTTCGCCGGGGCTGACGCCCAGCGCGGTGCGCAGGCCGGCAGGCTCGGCGCGGGCGCCGTCACGCAGCGGAACCGCAACGATGCGCGACGGATCGGCGATACGTTCGGCCGCGCACCACTGGCGCAATGCCGCGGTGGCACTGTCCTGCGCCTGCAGCGCAGCCTCGAAGCGGCGCAGACGCGCGGCTTGCGGACCGGTGCAGGACGACATGCCCAATCCAATCATGAGCGCCGCCGCCAGCCGCCCGCTAGATCCCACCGGCCACCGCGGCGCGGCCGGCGGCCTGGAGCCCGGTCACCAGAGCGCGCGCGCAATCGGCCAGGTCGCCCGCATCGGTTGAACGGATGACGAAATTCGCGCCGGTCTTGCCGTCCTTCCAGAATGGATAGGAGCCGATCTGGCAGGTGCCGTGGGTCTTTTCGGTGTCCCGCAGCAGATCGGCGACTTCGCTTTCGCCTACCCAGCAGCCGATAGTTTCCGTCAGCAGCGGCGCGCCCCCTTCGAGCTCTCCGGTGAGCGAATCGAGCATGCCGGCCGTGATGCTGGGCACTCCGGCCATGATGAACACGTTGCCGAAGCGGATTCCCGGCGCGCCCGTGTACCGGTTCGGGATCAGGCTGGCGCCTTCCGGAACGCGGGCCATGCGCAGCCGGGCCTCGGTCAATCCGCCGCGCGTGGTGTAGTAGGCTTCAAGAATGGCGCGGGCATCGGGATGGACCACTACCGCCACGCCCAAGGCGTCCGAAATCGCATCGACCGTGATGTCATCGTGCGTCGGACCGATCCCGCCGGTGGTGAACAGATAATCGTTGCGCGCCCGCAGAGTGTTTACTGCTTCAACGATCGCGGGGGTATCATCCGCCACCACCCGCACTTCCTTGAGACGGATGCCTTGGACCTGCAGCCAGCTGGCGACCTGGGCAATGTTCTTGTCATGCGTGCGGCCCGAGAGGATCTCGTCCCCGATAACGACAAGGGCAGCGGTGAAGATACGGGAATCGGCCATGGTGCCGGGTTAGAGCGGCGCAGGCGGTTCGACAAGATCGCCCCTTGGGGCGGGGTCGGCTTGCCGTGCGCTGCCCTAACGAAAAGCCAGCGGCGCACCGATTGTGGTGATACCGCTTGGACGAGGCGGCACGATTGCCAGACCGGGCGGAAGTTGCCAGATGGCGTGGATGACCGTCATTGCCGCACGCAGATATTCCGCTGGCGTCCCGCAGGATGCCGTACTCGACATCACCGGCATTCCGCGTGAGCCACTGGCGGCCGACAGTTTCGACTGGGTCGGGCTTTGCGAGCCTTCGGCCGCGGAGATGGACCCAGTACGACGGCAATTTGGCCTGCATCCGTTGGCGGTCGAGGATGCCCTGAACCCGCAGCAGATGCCCAAGATCGAGATGTACGGCGCCCAGGTGTTCATCGTTGCGCGCACCGCCGAACTGGAGGAGGGGGACAGGATCGGGTACGGACAGACCGCGCTGTTCCTTGGCCCCGATTACCTTGTCACGGTGCGTTTCGGTTCGCATCGGGCGCACAACCCGGTGCGCGCCAAACTTGAAGCGAACCGCGAACGGCTTGCCGAGGGACCGGACTATGTTGCGCATGCAATCCTGGACTTCGTCGTTGACGGATTTTTCCCCATTCTGGAGCGGTTCGAAGATGCCGTGCAGGCGATGGAAGAACACGCGATCGATTCGTTTCCGCAGCCGTCCACCATCCGCCGGATCTTCCGCTTGCGGCGGCAGATCCGTCGTTTCGAACGCATGGTCGGCCCGCTTGAGGAAGTGTGCAACCGACTGACTACCACCGATCTGCCCAACGTCGATCCCGCCGCGCGCGTATGGTTCCGCGACGTTCTCGACCATGTCCGCCGTGCGCTTGCGCGAATGCGCGGGCTTAAGGAAACGCTGGCGGCAATTGTTGAAACCGCCGGACTGCTCGAACAACACCGGCAAGGTGAGATGACGCGCCAGCTTGCTGCGTGGGCAGCGATCCTCGCGGTGCCGACTGCGATTGCCGGCGTTTACGGCATGAACTTCGACTTCATGCCCGAACTGCGCTGGCGTTACGGCTATTTTGCTGTGCTGGGCGTTATTTTCGGCTCGTGTGGGCTGCTGTACCTGCGGTTTCGCCGCATCGGCTGGCTATAACATCGCGACGCCCTGCGCCGCGCGGGGCTCAACCTTCCGAGCATAACGAAAAAAAGGGCCCGGTCGTTGCCGACCGGGCCTTTGAAGTCTTGGGAGAGGATGCCTGAAAGGCCCGTCCTGTATGCCCCCGACTCGACTATGCTGCAAGTGCGAAAAAGTGTGTGCAGTTGCGATAAATGCAACCCAAAACGCTCCGATTGCCCCAATTGCCATATGGAATTTCCAGGACAACCGCTGCCACCGCCCCGCTCGGCCCGATCAGCTCGTTGCCACGGCGCCGTACAGGTCGTGGGCGTCGGCATCTTCGACGCGAACGGTAACGATATCACCGGTCTTCAGGTCCGCGGGTACGTTGCGCAAGTATACCGCGCCGTCGATTTCAGGGGCATCTGCCTGGCTGCGGCCGGTCGCGCCGATGTCCCCGTCCTCGTCCGGCTCGCCCACTTCATCGACGATGACCGGAATGATGCGGCCGATTTTGGCGGCGAGCTTTGCAGCGCTAATGGCCGCGGTCTTTTCCATGATCCGCGCGAATCGCTCCTCCTTGACCGCCTCGGACACCGGATTGGCCAAAGCATTGGCCGCCGCCCCGGCTACGGGTTCGAAACGGAACGCGCCCACGCGGTCAAGTTGCGCTTCGTCAAGCCAGTCCAGCAGGTACTGGAAATCAGCTTCGGTCTCGCCCGGGAAGCCTACGACGAAGCTGGAACGGATCGCGATGTCCGGACAGATCGCGCGCCACGTCCGCAGGCGCTCCAGCACTTTGGCTTCGTTTGCCGGACGCTTCATCGCCTTGAGGATGTTCGGGCTGGCGTGCTGGAACGGAATATCCAGGTACGGGGTAAGCAGCCCTTCCGCCATCAGCGGGATCACCGCATCGACATGCGGATACGGATAAACGTAATGCAGCCGCACCCACGGTGCATGGCCGCCGGGCGTACGCAACTGCCCCAGTTCGCGCGCCAGATCGGTCATATGGGTGCGGACCGGCCGGCCCTTCCACGAACGTTCCTCGTGCCGCACGTCCACGCCGTAGGCCGATGTATCCTGGCTGATCACCAGCAGCTCGTTCGTTCCGGCTGCAACCAGCTTTTCCGCTTCGCGCAGGACCGCATCGATCCGGCGGCTCACCAGCTTGCCCCGCAACTGAGGGATGATGCAAAACGCGCAGGCGTGGTTGCAGCCCTCGGAAATCTTGACGTAGCTGTAGTGCCGCGGGGTAAGCTTCACCTCATCGGGATCGGCCTGGGGAATGAGATCGATGTACGGTCCCATCGTGGCAGGGGCCGCTTCGTGGACGGCTTCGACCACCGCTTCGTACTGATGCGCACCGGTCACGGCCAGCACATCGGGAAACCGTGCCCGGATCGCGTCCGCCTCGTTGCCCATGCACCCCGTCACGATCACGCGGCCATTCTCGGCAATCGCTTCGCCGATCGCGGACAGGCTTTCCTCCTTGGCGGAATCCAGGAACCCGCAGGTGTTTACCAGCACCACGTCGGCTCCGGCATAATCGGGGCTCATCTGGTAGCCGTCGGCGCGCAGGCGCGTCAGGATGCGTTCGCTATCGACCAGGGCCTTGGGGCAGCCAAGGCTGACCATGCCGATCCGGCGCGGGGCAGGAATTTCGAGGGGAGCAGGGTTTGGAACTACCATTGCCGCGCCCCTACACCTAACCCGGCGATTCCGCTACTGGCTGCACACCGAGGCGTGACGGGTGGAGACTTTTTCATGGATCCGATCAACTGGGCGGCCGTGGCCGTTTCCTCCGCGCTGGCGCCGGTCACCGGCCTGCTGTGGTACAGGGTGGTGCTGAAGCACCCGCGCAGCGGGGTCTGGAATGCCGCGGTGGCCGCGGCACTGCACTTTGTCGCGGCGCTGATGATCGGCCATGCGCTGGCGCGGATCGGGGCGGACCGGCTGGCGGTGAAGCCGTGGCTCTACTGGATGCAGACCGGCGGCATCGCACTCGCCTTCATCATTCCGGCGGTCTGGACCAGCTACATCCGGATCGGTGCCCGCTTCCGCGATGCGATGGCCGATGCCGGGTACTGGGTGGCAGTGTACCTTGTCACCGGGACCGTGTTCTGGGCGTTCCGCTGACCGGATCGCTGCGCGCGGGCAACAGTCTGAGCGGATCCTGCGGCACGGTATCGCGCCGGATTTCGAAGTGCAGTTCGGTAGTCGCGGTTGATCCGGTGTTGCCGATCAGCCCGACTTGCCGGCCGGCGGCAACCTGCTGCCCCTTTTTCACGCTCACCTTGCTCAGCTTGGCATAAGCGGAGAACCAGCCTTTGCCGTGGTCCAGGATCACGACGTTGCCGTAAAGGTTGGGCTCCTTGCCGGCGTACCACACGGTGCCGGGCGCAGCGGCGCCGGCCGGGTCGCCCTTGCGGCCCACCAGATCGATCCCGTCATGTGCGCCCGTCCTGGCTCGCGGCGCAAACCCGCGCCGGATGCGGCCCGGCGCCGGCCAGCCGAACCGGGGTGCAGCGGCCTCGGGTACGGAGGTTTCGGGTACGGGGGCCGCTTTCGCCAGAGTGGGAATCACCAGCTTCTGTCCGGTCCGTACCCGGGTGTCCGGCTTCAGGCCGTTCGCTGTGGCGATGGACGGCCACGGGACGCCATAGTCCATCGCGATGCCGAACCCGGTTTGTCCGCGCCTGACCACGTGGCCGCGGCGGCGGGGGATGACCAGCACCTGCCCTTGCCGCACAACGTAGGGCGGCTTCAGTGCGTTCGCTTCGATGATCAGGATTCGCGGCACTTCGGCCCGCTCCGCGATGCCGCCCAGCGTTTCGCCAGGCGTAACGGCGTGCCGCGTTTCCTGCTTCGGTCCCGGCGCGGCGTTGGCCCCCTTGAGCGGGGCAGCGACCAGCGCCAATGAAAGCGCCAGAAGCGGCATGTGTTTCACGAAAAGCGGGCAGTCAGCGCTGCCAGGGACTCGCCATGCGTGAGGTCCAGCTGGAGCGGTGTGACCGAGACGTAGCCGTCGGCAACCGCTTCAAGGTCTGTCGCATGGCCGGGGGTATGTTCGATCCCGTCTAGCCCAAACCAGAAATAGCGGAAGCCGCGTGGATCGGTCCCTTCCACCACCGTTCCGCGGTTGTAATCGTGGAAGCCCTGGCGGACCACCCGGATGCCCTTGACGGCAGCGGGCTCCAGCGGCGGGAAATTCACGTTCACGAAGCTGCGCGGGGCAAACTGCATGTCGAGCAGCGGGGCCAGCGCCTTGGGGCCCCATTCTTCGGCGGCCGCGAACGACACCTTTTCGCCCACGCCTTCACGGGCATAAACCTGGCTGAAGGCGATCGAACGGATGCCCGCCAGCGTGCCTTCCATCGCTGCGGAGACCGTGCCCGAATAGGTCACGTCGTCGCCCAGGTTGGCGCCGCGGTTCACCCCCGAAAGGATGATGTCGGGCGGGGAGGGCATCGCCTTGCGCAGCGCCATCATCACCGAATCGGTCGGGGTGCCGGTCACGGCGAACCGCCGCTCACCAAGCCGCCGCAGCCGCACCGGGCGGCTGAGCGTAAGCGAGTGGCCGGCGCCCGATTGCTCCTCGGACGGAGCGCACACCCAGATATCGTCGGAGAACTGCCGCGCTATCCGCTCGAGCACGCCGATGCCGGTGGCGTTGATGCCGTCGTCGTTGGTGATCAGGATGCGCATGGGTCAGTTCTTTCGAAAAACGGCAGGTGTTCAGGAGGCCGGCGTCAACCGTGTGACACCGCCCATGTAGGGAACGAGCACCGCCGGCAATTCGACCGAGCCATCGCCCTGCTGGCCGTTTTCCAGAACCGCCACCAGCGTGCGCCCAACCGCAAGGCCCGAACCGTTCAGGGTGTGCACGAACTCGGTACCCTTCGCCCCGTCCGGCCGATACCGCGCATTCATGCGCCGCGCCTGGAAATCCCCGCAGTTGGAGATCGAGCTGATCTCGCGGTACGCGCCTTGGCCCGGCAGCCACACTTCAAGGTCGAAGGTCAGCCGCGCGGTAAAGCCCATGTCGCCGGCGCAGAGCAGCACCTTGCGATAGGGCAGTTCCAGCGCGCGCAGGATCGCTTCGGCCGCCGCGGTCATCTTCTCGTGCTCGGCCGCGGACTCTTCCGGCCGGCAGATCGTCACCAGCTCGACCTTGTCGAACTGGTGCTGGCGAATATACCCGCGCGTATCGCGCCCCGCCGATCCGGCTTCGCTGCGGAAGCACGGGGTGAGGGCGGTCATGCGCATTGGCAGCTGCCCATCGGACAGGATCTGGTCGCGCACCGCGTTGGTCAGCGAAACTTCTGCGGTGGGGATCAGCCAGCGACGCGTGGGCGCATCACCCAAAGCCGTCCATGTCTTGATATCAGATATGTCCGCCCTAGGGTTTACTCGCCCATTTTTGATTGCAGCTAAGAACGCCTTAAACTTAAAGTCGATTATTTGCTCTACGTCTAACGAGATGTCTGTCGAGAATAAATCAGCTTTGAACTTGGGCAGTTGCCCGGTGCCGAACACCGCCTCGTCCCTGACCAGCAGCGGGGGCGCACATTCGGTGTAGCCGTGTTGCAGCGTCTGCGTATCGAGCATGAACTGGCCCAGCGCGCGCTGCAGCCGCGCCATCTGCCCGCGCAGGAACGTGAACCGCGCACCGGCGATCAGGGCGCCGGTCTCGAAATCCAGGCCCAGTGCCGGGCCAAGATCGGCGTGTTCCAGCGGCGTGAAGTCGAAGCTGCGCGGGGTGCCCCAGCGGGAAACCTCGACATTGCAGGTCTCGTCTGCGCCCTCGGGCACCGCGGGGTCGGGCAGGTTGGGCCACACCGCCAGCGCATCGTGCAACCGGGCGGACAATTCGCGGTCCTGCTGTTCCAATGCGGGCAGATCGGTCTTAAACGCCGCAACCTCGGCCTTGAGCGCTTCGGCCGCGTCCTTGTCGCCGCGCGCCATCGCGGCGCCGATTGCCTTCGACGCCTCGTTCCGGCGGCCCTGCGCGTCCTGCATCCGCGTTGCGATCGCTCGCCGCTCTGCGTGGAGGGCGAGGATCGACTCCGCGGCCGGACCCGCTCCGCGCCGGGCCAGACCGGCGTCGAACGCTTCGGGATTTTCGCGGATCAGTCGGATGTCATGCATGGCGCTGCGCTATGCCGCCGGCGCTTGCCAAGCGCAAGCACGAGGCGGCCGCCAATCGGCGCAGCGCTGCCGAAAGCTCAGCCTTCGGGCGGAACCGAAGTCTTTCCAAACATCGAATAAAGGGGACAGGTGGACAGGAACCCGGTTGCCAGCGGGATCAACCCGAGCCAGCCCCAAGGCGTTTTCGGCCCGACAAACACGAGCAGTATAAGCGTGGCGCCTACTACGATACGCACCATGCGTTCGGTCCCGCCGACATTGGTCTTGAACATAAAAATTCCCCCCGCAGTTCTAAAGAACGACATTCGCGGCGGAATTTCTGCGCGCGGCACAGCTCCGCCGGGAACCGGGTAGCAGCGTTACAGCAAACATCCTAACGGAACGGTAAAATTACTTAAAGGTAACACGGGCGGCAGAGGAACGCGCGCGCCTGTCCAGGCCCAAACCGCTGGAATGGTGGGCGCGACAGGGATTGAACCTGTGACCCCACCCGTGTGAAGGGTG
>JAZKDH010000061.1:0-46233 GCA_040387665.1 Pseudomonadota bacterium
TCGTCGTCGTCCCGAGAAGCGGGAAATCCTGCCCGATCCCAAGTTCGGTGATCAGGTGCTGTCGAAGTTCATGAACAACCTGATGCTCGACGGCAAAAAGTCCGTCGCGGAAAGCATCGTCTACGGTGCGATGGAAACCATGCAGGTCCGTGCGAAAGCCGATCCCCTGCAACTGTTCCACGATGCGCTGAACAATGTGAAGCCCCAGATCGAGGTGCGTTCGCGCCGCGTCGGCGGTGCGACATATCAGGTCCCGGTCGAAGTCCGTCCGGAACGTGCCCAGGCGCTGGCGATCCGCTGGCTGATCATCGCGGCGCGCAACCGCAGTGAGACGACAATGGCCGGGCGCCTATCGGCCGAGTTGCTTGATGCGGCCAACAACCGCGGCAATGCGGTGAAAAAGCGCGAAGACACGCACCGGATGGCCGACGCCAACCGCGCGTTCAGCCACTATCGCTGGTAACGGCCGTGGCGGCCGCCGGGCCGCCGCTGTCTTCAAACGGTCACACGAGTAACCATATGGGCGGTGCCGTCCGTGACGGCTCCCTCCAGACTTCCAAGGAACTTCCCCATGGCCCGCAGCCATCCGCTCGAGCGCTATCGCAACATCGGTATCATGGCGCATATCGACGCCGGCAAGACCACGACGACCGAGCGCATCCTCTACTACACCGGCAAGTCCTACAAGATCGGCGAAGTCCACGACGGCGCCGCCACGATGGACTGGATGGAGCAGGAGCAGGAGCGCGGCATCACCATCACCTCGGCGGCCACGACCTGCTTCTGGGGCGATTACCGCATCAACATCATCGACACCCCCGGCCACGTCGACTTCACCATCGAAGTCGAGCGTTCGCTGCGCGTGCTCGACGGCGCGGTCGCCTGCTTCGACGGCGTCGCCGGGGTCGAGCCGCAGTCCGAGACCGTCTGGCGCCAGGCCGACAAGTACGGCGTGCCGCGGATGTGCTTCATCAACAAGCTCGACCGGACCGGCGCGAATTTCAAGTACTGCGTGCAGTCGATCATCGACCGCCTCGGCGCAACCCCGGCCGTGCTGTACATTCCGATCGGTGCCGAAGCGGACCTGCGCGGGCTGGTCGACCTCGTCGAGAACCGTGCGGTAATCTGGAAGGACGAGTCGCTCGGTGCGGAGTTCTTTTACGAGGACATTCCAGCCGAACTTGCCGATGAAGCCGCCGAATATCGTAGCCGCCTGATCGAACTTGTGGTCGAGCAGGACGACGACGCTATGGAAGCCTACCTCGACGGCAACGAGCCCGACGTGGCGACGCTCAAGGCGTTGATCCGCAAGGGCACGCTGAACCAATCGTTCGTGCCGGTGGTGTGCGGCTCGGCATTCAAGAACAAGGGCGTCCAGCCGCTGCTCGACGCGGTGGTGGATTATCTGCCTTCGCCGCTCGACATCGAAGACGTTCAGGGCGTCAAGATGGACAGCGATGAGAAGGACAGCCGTCCGCCGCGGGACGACGCGCCGTTCAGCGCGCTTGCCTTCAAGGTGATGAACGACCCATTCGTGGGTTCACTGACCTTCATCCGCATCTATTCCGGAACGCTCAGCAAGGGCACGTACCTGAACTCGGTGAAGGACAAGAAGGAAAAGGTCGGACGCATTCTCGAAATGCACGCGAATGACCGCAAGGACATCGACGAGGCATTTGCCGGCGATATCGTGGCACTGGCTGGCATGAAGGAAACCACCACCGGTGACACTCTCTGCGCCGAGCGGTCGCCGATCGTGCTGGAACGGATGGAGTTCCCCGAGCCGGTGATCGAACTGTCGGTGGAGCCCAAGACCAAGGCCGATCAGGAGAAGATGGGCGTCGCCTTGAACCGCCTGTCGGCCGAGGACCCGAGCTTCCGCGTTTCGACCGATCACGAATCGGGCCAGACGATCATCAAGGGGATGGGCGAGCTTCACCTCGACATCATCGTCGATCGCATGCGCCGCGAGTTCAAGGTCGAAGCCAACGTCGGCGCGCCGCAGGTGGCCTACCGCGAGTATCTCGGCAAGCCGGTCGATGTTGATTACACCCACAAGAAGCAGTCGGGCGGCACCGGGCAGTTCGGCCGCGTCAAGGTAAAGGTCACGCCGGGCGAGCGCGGCAGCGGTATCACCTTCAAGGACGAGATCAAGGGCGGCAATATTCCCAAGGAATATATCCCCGCGATCGAGAAGGGGATGCGCGAAACCGCAGCTTCCGGTTCGCTGCTGGGCTTTCCGATCATCGATTTCGACATCGTCCTGTATGATGGCGCTTACCACGACGTAGACTCGTCCGCACTGGCGTTCGAGATCGCGGGCCGTGCTGCGATGCGCGAAGTGGCCCAGAAGGCCGGGATCAAGGTCCTCGAGCCGATCATGAAGGTCGAAGTGGTTTCGCCCGAAGACTATCTCGGCGACGTGATCGGCGACATCAACAGCCGGCGTGGCCAGATCCAGGGCACCGACACGCGCGGCAATGCCCAGGCGGTCGAGGCGATGGTGCCGCTGGCGAACATGTTCGGCTACGTCAATCAGCTGCGCTCGTTCACGCAGGGCCGGGCAAACTACTCGATGTTCTTCTCGCATTATGACGAGGTTCCGACCAACGTCGCGACGGAGCTTAAGGCGAAGCTTGCATAAGCAAGCGGATGCTTATAGGGGCGGCGGCTGATCCAGCGGGTGCCGTCCTTCCCGCAATATTTACATCCTATCGAACAGAAGGTTTGGACAATGGCGAAGGCTAAATTCGAGCGGACGAAGCCGCACTGCAACATCGGCACCATCGGTCACGTCGACCACGGCAAGACCACGCTGACCGCCGCGATCACTAAGGTGCTGGCCGAAACCGGCGGCGCGACGTTCACCGACTATGCGAATATCGACAAGGCGCCTGAAGAGCGCGAGCGCGGCATCACGATTTCGACGGCGCACGTCGAATACGAAACCGCGAACCGCCACTACGCCCACGTCGATTGCCCGGGCCACGCCGACTATGTGAAGAATATGATCACCGGTGCGGCGCAGATGGACGGCGGTATCCTGGTGGTGAACGCTGCTGACGGTCCAATGCCCCAGACCCGCGAGCACATCCTGCTCGCCCGTCAGGTCGGCGTGCCGGCGCTGGTCGTCTACATGAACAAGGTCGATCAGGTCGACGACGAAGAAATTCTCGAGCTCGTCGAGCTCGAAGTGCGCGAACTGCTGTCGTATTACGGTTTCCCCGGCGACGATATTCCGATCGTCAAGGGTTCCGCGCTGGCGGCGCTCGAAGGTCGCGACGACGAAATCGGCAAGAACTCGATCTACGAACTGATGAAGGCCGTGGACGATTACATCCCGCAGCCGCCGCGCCCGACCGACAAGCCGTTCCTGATGCCCGTCGAAGACGTGTTCTCGATCTCGGGCCGCGGTACAGTCGTTACCGGCCGTGTCGAAACCGGTATCGTGAAGGTTGGCGAGGAAGTCGAGATCGTCGGTCTCAAGGACACCCGCAAGACCGTCGTCACCGGCGTTGAAATGTTCCGCAAGCTGCTCGACCAGGGCGAAGCCGGCGACAACATCGGCGCGCTGGTTCGCGGCGTGGCGCGTGAGGACGTGGAGCGCGGACAGGTGCTGTGCAAGCCCGGTTCGGTCACGCCGCACACCGAGTTCAATGCCGAAGTATACGTGCTGTCGAAGGACGAAGGCGGCCGTCATACGCCGTTCTTTGCTAATTACCGTCCGCAGTTCTACTTCCGCACCACCGACGTGACCGGCGAAGTCGTGCTGCCTGAGGGCACCGAGATGGTGATGCCTGGTGACAACGTTGCAATCGGCGTGAAGCTGATTGCTCCGATCGCGATGGATCCGGGTCTGCGCTTCGCTATTCGCGAAGGTGGCCGGACTGTCGGTTCCGGGGTTGTCAGCAACATTACGAAGTAATATAGGCCGCTCACCGCCGGGAGATTCGTTCTCCCGGCGGTCGGTTTTTCCCCCGTCATTCCGGACATCGATCCGGGATCATTGCCCTCCAGGAGTTCGATCCTGGATTCCTCCAGAGGGCAGCGGTCCCGGTTTTTCGCCAGGCTGACGATTTGTTATTGCTCTTTCTCATCGGTAGTGGACATGGAAGCTCAGAACATCCGCATTCGCCTCAAGGCCTTCGATCACCGTGTGCTTGATCAGGCGACCGGCGAAATCGCGGACACCGCGCGCCGTACTGGCGCGCTTATTCGCGGCCCTATTCCGCTGCCGACGCGAATTGAAAAGTTCACGGTGAACCGTGGACCTCACGTCGACAAGAAGTCGCGTGAGCAGTTCGAAGTCCGTACCTACAAGCGGCTGCTCGACATCGTGCAGCCCAACGCCGCCACCGTCGACGCGCTGATGAAGCTTGATCTGGCAGCTGGCGTCAATGTCGAGATCAAGCTGGCGTAAGTCGGCTCATACGTTTCGGCCTTCGGGCCATGTTTTTCCGGCCGAGGCCGGTGTGGCAGGGTTTCCTGCCCGGACATTGGGATACCTCCGGCTGTTGCCTTCGGGCACGTCGCCGGGAAAGCGTCCCCCGTCTCGCTGCTTTCAGCCTCAGGGCGTAGAGCGGCACTTCGGCCCGGACGGGGCGCGTTTCACAATTCGGGCCGAACACGCCCCGGGGGATGGTCTCCCTGGGCCTCTGTAAGGAGAATGATCATGCGTACCGGCGTGATCGCCAAGAAGGTGGGGATGACCCGCCTGTTCCAGGAGGACGGACGGCATGTGCCGGTTACCGTCCTGGCGCTGGAAGATTGCCAGGTGGTTTCGGTTCGCACCGCGGATCGTGACGGTTACGTCGCGGTTCAGCTGGGTGCCGGCACGGCCAAGCAGAAGAACGTTGCCAAGCCGCAGCGTGAGCATTTCGCCATTGCGCAAGTGCCGCTCAAGGCCGAAGTCGTCGAATTTCGCGTCGCTGACGATGCGCTGCTCGAAGTTGGCTCCACCATCGCGGCCTCGCATTTCGTGACCGGGCAGCTGGTTGACGTCTCTGGACACACGCAGGGCAAGGGCTTTGCGGGCGGCATGAAGCGCTGGGGCTTCGGCGGCATGCGCGCCACCCACGGCGTCTCGATCTCGCACCGTGCGCTCGGCTCTACCGGTCAGCGCCAGGATCCGGGCCGCGTCTTCAAGAACAAGAAGATGGCCGGTCACATGGGTGACAAGCAGCGCACCCAGCAGAACCTGGAAGTCGTCCGCACCGATGACGAACGCGGTTTGATCTTCGTCAAGGGATCCGTTCCGGGTGCAAAAAACAGCTGGATGACCATCAAGGACTCGGTCAAGGTCGCCCGCCACGCGGATGCGCCTTATCCCGCCGGCCTCAAGCAGGCCGCCGCCGCCAACACCAATGAAACCCCGGCTAATGCCGATACGCCCGCGGAAGATACCGCGGCTGTCGAGCAGGCCGAGGGTCAGGAGGGCTAAGTCGTGAAGGTCAAGGTCCTCAATCTGGACGGTTCGGACGCCAGCGACGACATCGAGCTGTCGGATGCCGTGTTCGGCGTTGAGCCGCGCGCCGATATCCTGCACCGCGTCGTTACCTGGCAGCTGGAAAACCGTCGCGGCACCGCCCGCGGCGCCCGCGAGCGTTCGGACGTTGCCCGCACCGGCAAGAAGTTCGGCCGGCAGAAGGGTGGCGGTACCGCTCGCCACGGCGACCGTCGGGCGCCGATCTTCATCGGCGGCGGCAAGGCCCACGGACCCCGTGTTCGTGACTTCGACGTATCGCTGAACAAGAAGGTTCGTTCGCTCGGTCTAAGGATGGCGCTTTCGGCCAAGGCCCAGAACGGCTTGGTCGTAGTCGATAGCCTTGAGTTGACCGATGCCAAGACCCAGTATCTGGCTGGTCAGCTGGCAAAGGCCGGCTTTGGCCGCAAGGTACTCGTCGTCGACGGCGAGCAGGTCAACGAGGGCTTCGCCCGTGCTGCGCGCAACCTTGTTGGCATCAACGTCCTGCCTGCAGTCGGCGCCAACGTCTACGACATCCTGAAGCATGATACGCTGGTGCTGACGCGCGCTGCGATCGAAAAGCTGGAGGCGCGTTTCAATGGCTAAGGACGCAATCGACACGCGGCACTACGACGTGATTGTGGCCCCCCACATCACTGAGAAGACGACACTGCTGAGCGAGCACAACGCCGTGGTTTTCAAGGTTGCCGACAAGGCGACCAAGCCCGAGATCAAGGCTGCGGTTGAAGCACTGTTCGACGTGAAGGTCGTCGGCGTGAACACCCTGACCCAGAAGGGCAAGACCAAGCGGTGGAAGGGCAAGCCCTATCGCCGTTCGAACGTTAAGAAGGCCGTCGTGACCCTGGCTCCTGGCCAGTCGATCGACGTGACCAGCGGGATCTGAGGCGCGAACCATGGCACTCAAGAATTACAACCCGACCAGCCCCGCCCGGCGCGGCCTGATCCTCGTCGACAAGTCGTCGCTGTGGAAGGGCAAGCCCCTAAAGGCGCTGACCGAGGGCAAGAGCAAGACCGGTGGCCGCAACAACAAGGGCCACGTCACTTCGCGCGGCATCGCCGGCGGCCACAAGCAGACGTACCGCTTCATCGACTTCAAACGTCGCAAGTGGGACATGCCGGCCACGGTGGAGCGGCTCGAGTACGATCCCAACCGGACTGCGTTCATCGCGCTCGTCAAGTACGAGGACGGCGAGCTTGCCTACATTCTGGCGCCGCAGCGCCTGGCAGTGGGTGACAGCGTTGTCGCCGGCGAGAAGACCGACGTGAAGCCGGGCAATTCGATGCTCCTTTCGCAGATACCGGTTGGCACCATCATCCACAACGTGGAGATGAAGCCGGGCAAGGGCGGGCAGATCGCCCGTTCCGCCGGGACGTACGTGCAATTGGTCGGCCGCGATCGCGGAATGGTCATCGTGCGCCTGAACTCGGGCGAGCAGCGCTATGTCCGCGGTGATTGCATGGGCACCATTGGCGCGGTCTCGAACCCGGACAACGGCAACCAGAACCTGGCAAAGGCCGGTCGCAACCGCTGGCTCGGCAAGCGTCCACTGACGCGCGGCGTCGCCAAGAACCCGGTCGATCACCCGCACGGCGGTGGTGAAGGCCGGACCTCGGGCGGTCGTCATCCGGTAACTCCGTGGGGCAAGCCGACCAAGGGCGCCCGCACCCGCCATAACAAGCGGACCGACAGCATGATCATCCGTTCGCGCCACGCGAAGAAGAAGAGGTAACAGACAATGGCACGTTCCGTCTGGAAGGGCCCCTTCGTCGACCTGCACCTGCTGAAGAAGGCCGAAGTGGCGCACGATCCAAGCACCCGCTCGGGTCCGATCAAGACCTGGTCGCGGCGTTCGACGATCCTGCCTCAGTTCGTAGGTCTGACGTTCAACGTCTACAACGGTCACAAGTTTATCCCGGTTGCCGTCAACGAAGAGATGGTCGGGCACAAGCTTGGCGAATTTGCGCCGACGCGCACGTTCCCGGGCCATGCCGCCGACAAGAAGGGCAAGCGCTAATGGGCAAGGAAAAATCCCCCCGCCGCGTTGGCGAAAAGGAAGCGCTGTCGGTCGGCACGCAGATCCGTGGTTCGGCGCAGAAGCTGAACCTGGTGGCGGCGCTGATCCGCGGCAAGTCCGCCGACGAAGCGCTCAACATCCTGTCGTTCTCGACAAAGGCGATGGCGGTGGACGCCCGCAAGGTGCTCGCTTCGGCGATTGCCAACGCCGAAAACAACCACAATCTCGACGTGGACGCGCTGGTCGTGACCGAAGCCAGCGTTGGCAAGTCGATCACCATGAAGCGGTTCCATACGCGTGGCCGCGGCAAGTCGACCCGTATCCTCAAGCCGTTTTCGCGGCTGCGGATCGTGGTTCGCGAAGCGTCCGCAGAAGCAGGGGAGGCCTGAACCATGGGTCATAAATCGAACCCGATCGGGCTGCGCCTCCAGATCAACCGGACCTGGGACAGCCGCTGGTACGCTGAAGGCAAAAGCTACGGCAAGCTGCTGGCCGAAGATCTCAAGATCCGTAAGTTCATCATGGAGTCGCTGCCGCAGGCGGCGATTTCCAAGGTCGTGATCGAGCGTCCGGCCAAGCTCTGCCGCGTTTCGATCTATGCCGCCCGTCCTGGCGTCATCATTGGCAAGAAGGGCGCGGATATCGAAAAGCTGCGCTCACAGCTGGCCAAGATGACCCGCAGCGATGTCAAGCTTAACATCGTCGAAATCCGCAAGCCGGAAATCGATTCGAAGCTTGTCGCGCAGGGCGTGGCCGATCAGTTGATCCGCCGTATCGCCTTCCGCCGCGCAATGAAGCGCGCGGTGCAGTCGGCACTGCGGCTTGGCGCGGAAGGGATCAAGATCACCTGTGGCGGTCGTCTTGGCGGGGCCGAGATTGCCCGTGTCGAATGGTACCGCGAGGGGCGCGTGCCGCTGCACACGCTGCGTGCGAACATCGACTATGCCGAGGCCGAGGCGCTGACCGCTTACGGCGTGATCGGCATCAAGGTTTGGATCTTCAAGGGCGAGATCCTTGGGCATGACCCGATGGCTCAGGATCGACTGATGATGGAGGCTCAAACCTCCGGCGTCCGGCCTGCCCGGTAATCGGCGCCCGAGCTAGGATAGAACAAGCACCATGTTGCAACCAAAGAAAACCAAGTTCCGCAAGGCCTTCAAGGGCCGGATCAAGGGCGATGCCAAGGGCGGATCCGATCTGAACTTCGGCTCCTATGGCCTAAAGGCGATGGAACCTGACCGGATTACCGCGCGCCAGATCGAGGCGGCCCGCCGCGCGATCACGCGTCACATCAAGCGCCAGGGGCGTTTGTGGATCCGCGTGTTCCCGGATGTGCCGGTGTCGAAAAAGCCGGCTGAAGTCCGCCAGGGCAAGGGCAAGGGTTCGATTGAATACTGGGCTGCCCGCGTCAAACCCGGCCGCATCCTGTTCGAACTGGACGGTGTTGCCGGCCCACTTGCGGCGGAGGCGTTCAGCCGCGCCGCGATGAAGCTGCCGATCAAGACCAAGGTTATCGCCCGGCTTGGCGATACCTCGCACCTCGGAGGCGAATGATGGCCAAGATTGAAGATCTTCGCGCGAAGAGCGACGACCAGCTTTCGGGTGACTTGGGCGACCTGAAGAAGGAGGCCTTCAACCTCCGCTTTCAAGCGGCGACCAACCAGCTTGAGCGTCCGGCGCGCATCAAGGAAGTGCGCCGCGACATCGCACGCATCAAGACGCTGCAGACTGAGCGTACTCAGTCGCCTAAGGCGTAAGGAGAAAACGATGCCCAAGCGAATTCTGATCGGGACCATCGTCTCCGACAAGACCGACAAGACCGTCGTGGTAAAGGTCGAGCGCAAGGTGAAGCACCCGATGTACGGGAAGATCATCCGCCGTTCGAAAAAGTATCACGCCCATGACGAAGACAATTCGTTCAAGGCCGGCGAAGTCGTCCGCATCGAGGAAACTGCTCCGGTCTCCAAGCTGAAGAGCTGGAAGGTGATCGAGCGGGTCGTGGCGGGCAAGACCGCTGCTCTCGAAGCCGAAGTCTGAGCCTCACGGCCCGAGCGCAGTCTGACAGATTTGGAACTCCCGGGAAGATCCCGGAAAGCCAGTAAGAAGGAACCGGATCGATGATCCAGATGCAATCCAACCTAGACGTCGCGGATAACAGCGGCGCGAAGCGCGTCCAGTGCATCAAGGTGCTGGGCGGGTCCAAGCGCCGAACCGCGGGCGTTGGCGACATCATCGTGGTGTCGATCAAGGAAGCCCAGCCGCGTGCGCGCGTGAAGAAGGGCGACGTTCATCGCGCCGTGATCGTGCGCACTCGCAAGGATGTGCGCCGTCCCGACGGCAGCGTGATCCGATTTGACAGCAATGCGGCAGTGCTGGTGGGCAAGAACGAGGAGCCGATCGGCACCCGTATCTTTGGTCCGGTGGTACGCGAGTTGCGCGCCAAGGGCTTCATGAAGATCATCAGCCTCGCGCCGGAGGTGCTGTAATGGCCGCTGCGAAAATCAGGAAGGGCGACAGCGTCGTCGTGCGCTCGGGCAAGGACAAAGGCCGTTCCGGCACTGTCGTCAAGGTTCTGCCCAAGGACGGCAAGGTTGTCGTGTCGGGCGTTAACATGATCGCCCGCCATCGCAAGCCGAGCCAGGCTAACCCGCAGGGCGGGATCGACCGTGTCGAGGCTCCGCTGGCGATCTCCAAGGTGGGCGTGGCCGGCACGGACGGCAAGCCGACACGCGTCCGCTTCGAAGAGCGCGACGGCAAGAAGGTCCGCGTGGCCGTGAAGTCCGGGGAGACGATCGATGGCTGATACCTATATCCCGCGTATGAAGGCGAAATACGCCGCCGAGATCGCTGCCGCGATGCAGGAGAAGTTCGGCTACAAGAACGCGATGGAGATCCCCCGCGTCGAAAAGATCACGCTCAACATGGGCGTGGGCGAGGCGAGCCAGGACAAGAAGAAGGTCCAGACTGCCGCAGCGGAAATGGAACTCATCGCCGGACAGAAGCCGGTAATCACCAAGGCGAAGAAGTCGATTGCGCAGTTCAAGCTGCGCGAAGGCATGCCGATCGGTTGCAAGGTAACCTTGCGCCGCGAGCGCATGTACGAATTCCTCGACCGCCTGATCACCATCGCAATGCCCCGCATCCGCGACTTCCGCGGGCTGAACCCGAAGTCGTTCGACGGGCGCGGTAACTATGCGATGGGCCTGAAGGAGCAGATCATCTTTCCGGAGATCAGCTACGATCAGATCGAGAAGGTGCGTGGCATGGACATCATCGTCACCACCACCGCCAAGACCGACGACGAGGCGCGCGAACTGCTCCGTCTCTTCGGTTTCCCGTTCCCCCTGGAAGCCGAGCAGAAGCAGGCGGCGTGAGCCGCCCAGCTGCCCTCCCGAGATTTAAGAAGAGAGCTTAAGTCCATGGCGAAACTGAGTTCGATCAACAAGAACGAGCGTCGCAAGAAGCTTGTTGTGAAGTATGCGGCAAAGTTTGCCGCGCTGAAGGCCACTGCCGGCGATGAGTCGCTCGATGAAACCGAGCGGCTGATGGCCCGGCTAAAGATGGCGGAGCTGCCCCGCAATGCGAACCCGACGCGGGTGAGAAACCGCTGCGCGACCACGGGCCGCCCGCGCGGCTATTATCGCAAGTTCGGCATCAACCGGATCGAGATCAGAAACCTTGGCAACAAGGGCATGATTCCCGGTCTGACCAAGTCGAGCTGGTAAGGATCAAGCGATGGCGATGACCGATCCCCTGGGTGACATGCTCACCCGCATCCGCAACGGCCAGCAGGCGAAGAAGGACTCCGTCCTGTCGCCGGCCTCGAAGCTGCGCTCCCGCGTGCTTGAGGTGCTGCAGCGTGAAGGCTACATCCGCGGCTACAGCGAGGACGCCACCGGCGCCCATCCGCAGCTGCGCATCGAGCTGAAGTATTTCGAGGGCGAACCTGCGATCAAGCACGTTGCCCGTGTCTCCAAGCCCGGTCGCCGGGTCTACTCGGGTTCGAAGGAACTGCCGGTAGTCCGCAACGGCCTAGGCATCACTATCGTCTCGACGCCGCGCGGGGTGCTCTCGGATGCCGAGGCCCGTTCGCAGAACGTCGGCGGCGAAGTGCTGGCGGAGGTATTCTGATGAGCCGTATTGGCAAGAAGCCGGTGGCAATACCGGGCGGCGTCACTGCCGCTATCGCGAACGGCGTACTCACCGTAAAGGGTCCCAAGGGCGCGCTTACCCTACGGATGCGCGACGAGATCAGCTATGTCGTCGAAGACAGCAGCATCCTGGTCAAACCGGCCAACGATACCAAGCAGGCACGTGCCTTTTGGGGCATGCAGCGCACGCTGGTCGAAAATCTCGTTACCGGCGTGAGCGAGGGCTACATCAAGGTTCTCGAGATCACCGGCGTCGGCTACCGCGCTAACGTGCAGGGCAAGAACCTCAAGCTGCAGCTCGGTTACAGCCACGACGTAGATTTCGCGGTGCCTGAAGGCATCGAGATCAAGACCCCGGATAACACCACGGTCGAGATTTCCGGGATCGACAAGCAGAAGGTCGGCCAGGTTGCCGCCGAGATCCGCCGCTGGCGCAAGCCCGAGCCTTACAAGGGCAAGGGTATCAAGTACCGCGGCGAGTACATCTTCCGCAAGGAAGGGAAGAAGAAGTAATGGCCAAGCTGTCTCTCTTCGAGCGCCGTCGTCGGCGCGTTCGCACATCGCTCAAGGCTTACGCCGGCGGCCGTCCGCGGCTGTCGGTACACCGTTCGGGGCGCCACATGTATGCCCAGATCATAGACGATGCGGCAGGCCGTACAATCGCTTCGGCGTCGACCCTGACAAAGGGTGCGACAGGCCCGGGTGCGACGGTGGCTGCCGCGAGCGAAGTCGGCAAGTCGCTGGCCGAAGCCGCGAAGGCTGCGGGTGTGACTGCCGTCGTGTTCGACCGCGGCGGGTTCCTTTTCCATGGCCGCGTCAAGGCGCTGGCCGACGCCGCGCGTGAAGGCGGGCTGGAGTTCTAAACGATGGCTGACGAAACCAACCAGGAAACCGAAGTCGCCAGCGTCGATGCTGCCGCCCCCGTCGTTGAAGCGCGCGAAGCTCGGGGCGCCCCCCGGGGCGACCGTGGCCGTGGCCGCAGCGGCAGCGGCAGCGACCGAGGACGAGGTCGCAATGATCGCGATCGTGGCCGTGGCCGCGGCGGCGATGACGATGGCGGCGAAGAGCTGATCGAAAAGCTGGTCCACATCAACCGCGTCTCGAAGACGGTGAAGGGCGGCAAGCGCTTCGGCTTCGCGGCGCTGGTCGTCGTCGGCGATGGCAAGGGCCGCGTCGGCTTTGGTCATGGCAAGGCGCGTGAAGTGCCGGAAGCCATCACCAAGGCAACCGCTGCGGCCAAGAAGAAAATGATCCGCGTTCCGCTGAAGGAGGGCCGGACGCTGCACCATGACGGCAAGGGCCGGTTTGGTGCGGGCAAGGTCAACGTGCGGTCGGCGCCGCAGGGTACCGGCATCATCGCCGGTGGTCCGATGCGCGCCGTCTTCGAAAGCCTGGGCGTTGCCGATGTGGTGACCAAATCGGTCGGCACCTCGAACCCCTACAACATGATCCGCGCCACGTTTGATGCGCTGGGTGAGCAGACTTCCCCGAAGTCGGTCGCACAGCGGCGCGGCAAGAAGGTCGCGGACCTGTTGGGTCGTGGCGGCGCCAGCGTGGTCGAGGCGGAAGCCGCGGCCGACGCGATTACGGAGTAAGCGCAATGGCCGAGGACACCAAGAAGACCATCAAGATCAAGCAGATCGGCTCGCCGATCCGTCGTCCGGCGCACCAGAAGCAGACCCTCATCGGGTTGGGACTGGGCAAGATGCACCGCGTGGTCGAACTGCAAGACACCGCGGAAGTGCGCGGCGCGATTGCCAAGCTGCCGCACATGGTCGCCGTGATCGACTGACGATCCGTTCCTGTCGTGAACACACGAAAAGCCCTGGTTCGCGCCGGGGCTTTTTCGTTGTGGGCAGGGCAGGTCTGCAGTGTGGCTCTGTTGCTCGTGAACCGTTTATGGGCGTGACAGGCGGGTCGCCCGTTGGCCTGTTGCGGATGTTCGACGCCTATGCGAACCTTACAGGATGCGGTTTTACGTCTTTCTTGCACTTGGTGTACTTCCGTCGTGCTCGAAACTGCCGGCGCGCGATACTTCAGCCGTTGTGATGAGCATCGCACCGCATGCAAACCCGAGATGGGATGTCGACGAAGTAGTAATCACGGCGCGGAGTCGGGACGGTGCGGTCGGATCAAGGAACGTTCTGAGATCGCGCCTTAGTTGCGGTGTCGGTGACACAGTTCACGCGAAAGCACGCGGTTTGGCGCTGACGTTGGATGACCGGGAGTGCGAGCGTTGAACACTAGTTCATATTCTCGCGAGTGCTGAGCATTGATCGTATTCTGCTTCTTTGTGCCGTTACCTCGCAATTGTTCAAGGTCGATCGCGGTTGCGGGTCGCGGCAACGCCGGCCGAGGCATGGCTCCTGAAAATAAACCCAGGATGACGTGAGCCTAGCAAAATGATGCCAAACTCGCCGGGTGCCCGAAATGCAGGAAACGACACGGGCCGCCGGACATGAAGTCCGACGGCCCGGCCGCGGGAAACGCTTCGGAATTGCTTACTTGAGCAGCGACAGCACGTTCTGCTGGGCCTGGTTGGCCTGTGCGATCATCGCGGTTGATGCTTGCGACAGGATCTGCGCCTTGGCCATGCTGGCCGTTTCCACCGAATAGTCGGTATCCTCGATCCGCGAGCGTGCGTCGGACAGGTTGGCGACATTGCTGGTCATGTTGTTGATCGCGGATTCGAGCCGGTTCTGGCCGGCGCCGAGCGAGGCGCGGGTGGCGTTAACATCGACCAGCGCCAGATCGACATTGGCCAGCGTGGTCGACGCAAGTGTCGACGTGCTGACGTCGAGCGCGGTCGCGCTGATGTTGGTTCCATCGATCGCCGTCGAGGTCAGCGTCACGGTATCGCCCGAGTTGGCTCCGGTCTGGATGTCGAAAGTGGCGTCGGTGCCGGCGGTGGTGCTGAACAGCACATTGCCGTTGAACTTCGTGCTCGTCAGGACGTCGCTGATCTGCTGCGTAAGGTTCGAAACTTCCGACTGCATCGCCGATCGGTCCGAGTTCTGGTAGGTGCCGGAAGCCGCCTGGACCGCCAGTTCGCGGATGCGCTGAATCATGTTGGTGACCTCGCCCAGCGCCCCTTCCGCGGTCTGTGCCAGCGAGATACCGTCGTTGGCGTTGCGGATGCCTTGGCTCATGCCCTTGATCTGCGAGGTCATGGAGGTGTTGATCGCCATGCCGGCGGCATCGTCCTTGGCGCTGTTGATGCGCTTGCCGGTCGACAGTCGCTCCATCGCGGTGCCGAGCATCTTGCTCGCGGCGTTGGATGCGTTCGCGGCGCGGATCGCGTTGATGTTGGTATTGATGACGGCCATTGGTCTTCTCCCGCTATGGAGGCCGGGACCAGCTCCCGGCGGTGACAATGCCAAGACCGGCAGAGGGCGCCCAAAATTAAGCCCGGACCAGACAATCTTAACCATCACTGCCTAAGCCAGCCGTCATGGCCGCGCTGCTCCGCATCCTGCTGCTTCCGTCCGGACCGGGCGCATTCCGGCTGTGGCTGGCGCTGGTCGTAGTGTTCCACCACGTCACCCGGGTCGAAGTCGGCAAGGCGCCAGTGCTCGTGTTCTTTGCGCTTTCGGGGTACTGGGTCCACCAGGTTTGGCAGGGCCGCTATCGGCATTGCCGCCGGCCATATCTGACGTTCCTTGTCAGCCGATGGTGGCGTATCGCGCCAGTCATGGTGCTGGCAAGCGGCTTGTCGCTGGCCGTACTCGCCTGGCTTGGTGATCCTGCCGGCGGAGAAGCAGCGGCAATGCCCGTGCGGCAGGCACTGTCTGCCGCGTTCGCGCTCGGCTACGCGGGGATGCCGGTGCGTCCGCTCGGGCCGGCATGGTCGCTCGACATTGAAATGCAGTTTTATCTCGTCGCGCCGTTGCTGGTGCTAATGGTTCGGCGTGTACCCGCGGTGGCGGCGCTGGCCGCGGCATACGGTGTCTATGCTGCCGGAATGACGTTCTACCCCGAACTGGTGTTGAGCAGTTTCCTTCCGTTTTTCGTGATCGGGATGGTCGCGGCTGAGCATCGCTGGCGCGTCTCGCGGCGGCTGGCCGCAGCCGGGCTCGGCGCGGCCGTTGCGCTGACCGCGGCGATCATCGCATCGCCGTGGTATGCGCCGCTGCTGGGCGAGGGCGGGGACCACTGGCCCGCGGTCAATCTGCTGCTGGCCGCGCTGGTCCTGCCGCAGGCGCTGGCGTCCGCCGGCAATCCGTCGGGCGCGCGCGACAAGGTATGGGCAGACCAGTCGTACATCGTCTACTTGCTGCACTGGCCGGCAATCCAGGTGCTGCGCGGGATTGTGTGGCCCGGACCGACGGCGAAGATGCTCGGCCTGATGGTGCTCGCCGCCGTGGTCACGCTGCTGGCGTGGGCGGTGCGGAGGTACTGCGACCGTCCGCTCA
Organism: Pseudomonadota bacterium; assembly: GCA_040387665.1. Taxonomy (GTDB): domain Bacteria; phylum Pseudomonadota; class Alphaproteobacteria; order Sphingomonadales; family Sphingomonadaceae; genus Novosphingobium. Next base: position 16,064 of record JAZKDH010000061.1, read on the forward strand.
ACCGGGCCCGTGCCCGGTGGGTGACTGCCCGGCGAGTGGCATCGGACCCGGCGGACCTTCCGGATCGCGCGAAAGGGGATGACAGGACCCGGGTCTTCGCCTAAGGGCCGCGACTTCGATCCAGCGCGATTCAAGCGAAAGCGAGTGCAGACCATGAAATTGAATGACATCCGCGACAACGACGGCGCCCGCAAAGCACGCATGCGCGTCGGCCGCGGCATCGGTTCGGGCAAGGGCAAGACCGCCGGGCGCGGCCAGAAGGGCGCCAAGGCGCGCTCGGGCGTCAGCATCAACGGTTTTGAAGGCGGCCAGATGCCGCTGCACATGCGCATCCCGAAGCGCGGCTTCAACAACATCTTCGCGAAAGATTTCGCAGAAGTGAACCTGGGCCTGATCCAGAAGGCGATCGACGGCGGCAAGCTTGATGCCTCGGCAGTCATCGACCACTCGGCGCTCAAGGCTGCCGGTCTTGCCCGTGGCGGCAAGGATGGGGTGCGGCTGCTGGGCAAGGGTGAGTTTTCCGCCAAGGCGAGCTTTGCCGTTGACGGCGTGTCAAAGGGTGCGCGCGTAGCTGTGGAAAACGCCGGCGGCTCGGTGACGCTGCCCGATGCCGTGCCGAGCGAGCACGAAAAGAAGACGGCTCGCCGCGACGCCAACAAAGTAGCGCGCGCCGCAAAATAATTAGCCAGGCCGGTCCTCGCCGGTCAGGTGGGGACGGCCGGCGGCGGCAGGTTCGACATCGGCGACCCGTGCCCTATATGGGGGCAACCGCCGTCTCCCGGCCGACACCCATCAAGGCACACCGATCCAATGGCATCACGCGCCGACAACATCGCGAGCACTCTCAGTCTCGCCAACTTTTCGAAGGCAACCGAGCTCAAGAACCGTATCTGGTTCACCATCGGCGCGCTCATCGTTTTCCGGTTCCTCAGCTTCGTGCCGCTGCCCGGCGTCAACCCGCTGGCGGTTAACGAGCTTTACGGCCAGACTCGGGGGGGCATACTCGATCTGTTCAACACGTTCTCGGGCGGTGGGCTCGAGCGGATGAGCTTGATCGCGCTCGGCGTGATGCCATACATTACCGCTTCGATCGTGGTGCAGTTGGCCGCGGCGCTTCATCCCGCCCTCAGCGCGCTGAAAAAGGAAGGCGAGAGCGGTCGCAAGAAGCTGAACCAGTACACGCGCTACGGCGCGGTTTTCCTGACCGCCATCCAAGGCTGGTTTGTGGCTTCCGGGCTCGAGGCTTACGGCGCCTCGAGCGGGATCCAGGCAGTGGTCGATCCGGGCATGCTGTTCCGCGTCGGCGCGGTCATCAGCCTCATCGGCGGCACGATGTTTCTGCTGTGGCTGGGTGAGCAGATCACCTCGCGCGGGATCGGCAACGGCACTTCGCTGATCATCATGGCAGGTATCGTCGCGCAGATGCCGACGTTCGTGGCCAACCTGTTCGAAGGTGGCCGCTCAGGCTCGATCGGCGCCGCGACGATTATCGGCCTGGTGGTGCTGCTGATCGTCTTGATCCTGGCTATCTGCTTCTTCGAGCGCGCAACGCGCCGCTTGCTGATCCAATACCCCAAGCGCGCGACGCAGCGGGGAATGATGCAGGCGGATCGCAGCCACCTGCCGCTGAAACTCAATACGGCGGGCGTCATCCCGCCGATCTTTGCCAGCTCACTGCTGCTGCTGCCGCTCACGATCACCCAGTTTGCGGGCAACTCGTTCTCGCCGGACAGCAAGACCGGGGCGGCGATCATCACGCTCAACCAGTACCTCGCGCATGGCAAGCCGCTGTATATGCTGCTGTATGCGCTGGGCATCGTGTTCTTCGCGTTCTTCTACACCGCGGTTGTGTTCAACCCGGAGGAGACGGCCGAAAACCTGAAGAAGAATGGCGGCTTCATCCCGGGCATCCGGCCTGGCAAGAGCACTGCCACTTACCTCGACTACGTCCTGACCCGGATTACGGTAATGGGCGCAGCTTACATCACCATCGTCTGTGTAATCCCGGAATGGGTTATCGCACAGACCGGGATCACCGCGTTCTTTCTGGGCGGCACTTCGCTGCTGATCGTGGTGAATGTGACGGTCGATACGATAACCCAGATCCAGTCGCACCTGCTGGCGCACCAGTATGGCGACCTGATCAAGAAGGCGAAGCTGAAGGGTCGCCAGCGTTAAGCGGGCCGACGAAAGTCTTTGTTGTCGGGTCGGCCCGGATGGCGTTAGCGTCACCGCGAACATGAGGGGAGCTGCCGCGTGAACATCATCCTGCTGGGGCCGCCGGGGGCGGGCAAGGGCACTCAGGCCCAGCGCCTGGTCGAACGGTACGGCATGCGCCAACTGTCCACCGGCGACATGCTGCGCGCTGCCGTTGCGGCCGGCACGCCAGTCGGGCTTCAAGCCAAGGCGGTGATGGAACGCGGGGACCTCGTTTCCGACGATATTGTCTCTGCTCTGATTGGCGAGCAGCTGGACGCGATGAAACCCGGCGAAGGGGCGATCTTCGACGGCTATCCGCGAACGGCTGCGCAGGCAGCATCGCTGGATGAAATCCTGGCGGCGCGTGGACGCAAGCTGGACCATGTCATCGAACTGTCAGTCGACGAGGATGCGCTGGTCGAGCGCATCACCGGCCGCTTCACGTGTGCCAGTTGCGGCAAGGGATATCACGACAAGTTCGAGCAGCCCCGCCAATACGGGGTGTGCGACAAGTGCGGCGGCACGGAATTCAAGCGCCGCCCGGATGACAATGAGGGAACCGTGCGCACGCGCATGGCGGAGTACCGCGCGAAAACTGCACCGATCCTCCCAGGCTATGAGGTGCGCGGCATCGTGACGTTGGTCGACGGAATGGCCGAAATGGACCGAGTGACCGCCGCCATCGCCGCAATTGTCGCTTCCGATCGAACCAGAACCGATTGATTGACCGATGCCGATAAATCAGTCGGCCTCGAGCTCTGCGACCGTGCGGTGAAAGTACGTTTGTCAACCCGCTACGTCGTTGACACTGGTTGCGAATCGGCCTAGTTGCGCCGTTCACTCGAAATCGGGCTGGTTGGAAAGGCGATTGCCATTGCGCGCGCCGTCCGGCCTTTCGACGTTGTGCGGCACGGTTCGCCGAGTGGATAACGCGTTGAGATGGGGGCGGCCAAGCGTCAGCCCCTGTGGAGCATGGAGAATTAAGTGGCTCGTATTGCCGGGGTAAACATCCCCACCAACAAGCGCGTCGTCATCGCGCTTACCTACATTCACGGTATCGGCCCAAAGTCGGCCATGGACATCGCCGACAAGCTGGGTATCGATCGCAGCCGCCGGGTGCAGGATCTTACCGACCAGGAAGTCCTGCACATTCGCGAAGCCATCGATGGCGAATACACCGTAGAGGGCGATCTGCGCCGCAACACGGCGATGAACATCAAGCGCCTGATGGATCTGGCCTGCTATCGCGGACTGCGCCACCGCAAGGGCCTACCGGTCCGCGGTCAGCGCACGCACACCAACGCGCGCACCCGCAAGGGCAAGGCCAAGCCAATCGCCGGCAAGAAGAAGTAAGCTGCGGCCCTCTGGCCACGCTTTTCCTTCTCCCGCTATTCGACAGGAATTTTCCACATGGCACGCGAACCTCAGCGCATTAAGCGCCGCGAGCGCAAAAACATCACCAGCGGCATCGCGCATGTGAATGCCAGCTTCAACAACACGATGGTGACCATCACCGATGCTCAGGGCAATGCCATTTCATGGTCGTCCGCCGGCATGATGGGCTTCAAGGGCAGCCGCAAGTCAACGCCGTATGCTGCGCAGGTTGCGGCTGACGACGCTGGCAAGAAGGCTGCCGAGCATGGCGTCCGGACGCTCGAGGTCGAGGTCAAGGGCCCCGGTTCGGGCCGTGAAAGCGCGCTGCGTGCGTTGCAGGCGGTCGGCTTCACGATCACTTCAATTCGCGACGTCACGCCGATTCCGCATAACGGCGTACGGCCGTCCAAGCGTCGCCGCGTCTGATCGCGCCCGGTGCGGCGGCCTGAACGGCCGTTGCTCCTCCACGATCGGCCGCGGACCCAATCGGGATCGCGGCCGTTCCGGCCAGAACATATCCTAGGGGAAGTCCATGTCTGTCAATATCAAGAACTGGCAGGAACTGAAGAAGCCCAACACCCTGGAAATCAAGCCCGGGACCGATCCCAAGCGCCGCGCTACGTTTGTGGCCGAGCCACTCGAGCGGGGTTTCGGCCTCACGCTCGGCAATGCGCTGCGCCGCGTACTGCTCTCGTCTCTGCAGGGCGCCTCAATTACTTCGATCAAGATCGAAAACGTCCTGCACGAATTTTCCAGCCTGGCTGGCGTGCGCGAGGACGTGACCGATATCGTGCTGAACGTTAAGCAGATCGCGCTCAGGATGCAGGGTGAGGGTCCAAAGCGGATTCAGTTGTCCGCGACTGGTCCGGCCGAGGTCAAGGCGGGTGACATTGCCGTCACCGGCGACATCGAGGTCATGAACAAGGACCTCGTGATCTGCCATCTGGACGAAGGCGCGACGTTCAACATGGAACTGACCGCCGATAGCGGTAAAGGGTACGTTCCGGCGGTGTCCAACCGGCCGGCAGACGCGCCCATTGGGCTCATTCCGGTGGATTCGCTGTATTCTCCGGTGCGTCAGGTCAGCTACAAGGTCGATAATGCCCGCATCGGCCAGGAACTGGACTTTGATAAGCTAAGCCTGACGGTGGAAACCGACGGTACGGTATCGCCGGAAGATGCGGTGGCCTATGCAGCGCGGATCCTGCAGGACCAGCTTGCGCTGTTTGTCCACTTCGAGGACGTAGCCCCGAGCGGCGCTTCGCCGATGATCGGCATGGCGGCGGCTCCCGCCGACGAGGGTGATACCAATCAGCTCAATCGGTATCTGCTCAAGAAAGTGGACGAGCTCGAGCTGTCGGTGCGTTCGGCCAATTGTCTTAAGAACGACAATATCATCTACATCGGCGATCTGGTCCAGAAGACCGAGGCCGAGATGCTGCGTACCCCCAATTTCGGACGTAAGTCGCTCAACGAGATCAAGGAAGTTCTTTCCTCGATGGGTCTGCGGCTGGGAATGGACATACCCGGTTGGCCGCCAGAAAACATTGAGGAAATGGCCAAGAAGCTTGAGCAGGAACTGCTTGGCTAAGCATCGCGGCCAGCCGCCAACGCGGCGGCCGCTTTGTAGGGTAACGGCGGCGACCCTGACAGCCGCCTGGACCGGGGTACCTTGAACGGCCCCCTTACGAACGGAGATTACTCATGCGTCACAAGATGGGCGGCCGCAAGCTGCAGCGCACGTCCTCGCACCGGATCGCGCTTTTGCGCAACATGTCGGCCTCGCTGATCAAGCATGAACAGATCACGACCACGACAGCCAAGGCCCGCGAGTTGCGACCCTATCTCGAAAAGCTGATCACGTTGGGCAAGCGCGGCGGCCTGTCGAACCGGCGCCTGGCACACGCCCGGTTGCTGGACGACGCGCAGCTCACGAAGCTGTTCGATGTGCTGGCCACGCGCTATGCTGACCGTGCCGGCGGGTACACCCGCATCATCAAATCGGGATTCCGCGCATCGGACGCAGCACCGATTTCGATCATCGAACTCGTTGACCGCGACGTGTCGGCCAAGGGCCAGGATTCGGGTCCGGTTCTGATCGAGGACGAATACGAGGACGCCTGATCCTTCGTCCGCCTGTCACGTTGCAGGCGGGCCGAAGAATAACAGCGATGCGGGCGGTTGCAGCGGTGCAGCCGCCCGATTCGCGTATGCCCGCAAGGCCGTAGATCGACCCCTTTCCGGTGCGCTGGCTTTTTGGTAATATCGCGAAAAATCGGAGCCTGACGGGAAAGAAGATGCCTAATCGCTTGCGCGCCGCGCTGCCGGCCGCTGTGTTGCTGTTCATGACCGATACGCCGCTCTCGTTCGCCCTGCCCTCATCCGCACCCACAGGTTTGCCGACGCATTCGGCGCCGCTGGCCTATCCTGATACTCGCCGCGAGGACATCGTCGAGGCGCTGTTCGGAGAGCAGATCGAAGATCCTTATCGCTGGCTCGAAAACGATGTGCGCCAGGATCGGGAGGTGGCAGACTGGGTCAGCCGGCAAAATAGCGTTACCGGCAACTACCTGGCATCATTGTCGCAGCGCGACTGGTTTCGCCGCCGCATCCGCGAGCTGACGAACTATGAACGCTATGGCCTGCCCACGCGGGCGGGGGCGAGCTATTTCTACATGCGCAACAGCGGGTTGCAAAACCAGGCACAGCTGTTTGTGCGTGCCGGGCTCGACGGTACTGCCCGCCTTCTGCTCGACCCCAATCAGTGGGCCAAGGACGGAGCGGCGGCACTGGATGACTGGAAGCCGTCCGAGCATGGCCGCTATCTGTTGTACAGCATACAGGACGGCGGGAGCGACTGGCGCACGCTGCGGGTGATCGATGTCGCCACCGGAAAGCTGCTGGAAGACACCGTTCAGTGGGCCAAATTCACGCACCTTGCGTGGATTGGCGAACAGGGCTTTCTGTACTCGCGGTTTCCGCAGCCCGCGCCGGGAGCGGACTTTCAGGCCAAGAATTTCAACCAGGCCGTATGGTTTCACCGGATCGGGACGCCGCAGGAACAGGACGTGCTGGTCTATGCAACACCCGAGCGACCAGAGGCTAACCACGTGGCGGAAGTCACCGCCGACGGGCGAACCGCGATTATTACCAGTTCGATCGGAACGGACGCCCGGTACGAGATCCACACCGTTGCCCTTACCGACAGGGCCAGCAAGCGAGCCGGCGCGGGATGGCAGGTGCGCCCGCTGGTCACCGGCTTCAAGAACGACTGGAAATTGGTCGAGGGAATGAGGGGAACGTTGTGGTTCGTCACCAACCTCGATGCGCCGCGGTATCGGATCGTTTCGATCGACACGCGCAGGCGCAAGCCCGAGTGGCGTGAAGTCGTGCCTCAAGCCGTCAATAAGCTGGAACGCGGCACCATCGTGGGCAACAAGCTGATCCTTGCCTATCTGGATAACGCTAGCACACGCGCCGTGGTGTACGATCTCGGCGGCCGGCCCGCGCGGGCCATTGAACTAAGCGATATCGGCACTGCAAGCGGGTTCCGCGGCCGACCGGGCGATCCAGAGACGTTCTACAGCTTCACCAGTTTCAACCGCCCTTCAACCGTTTACCGCCTTGATCTGGCGACCGGCGAGACCCGTCCGTTCGCCGAACCTGAACTTAGTTTTGCGCCGGCCGACTTCGATATCCAGCAACGGTTCTTTCCATCCAAGGATGGTACCCGGATTCCGCTGTTCGTGGTGCGCCGGAAAGCAATCGCGTCCTCGGGCAAACCCGTACCCACACTGCTTTATGGCTACGGCGGGTTCGACGTTGCATTGACGCCGGGTTTTTCCGCAGCACGAATGGCCTGGCTTGACGCGGGCGGGGCGTTTGCGCTCGCCAATCTTCGCGGCGGAGGCGAGTTCGGGAAGGCGTGGCATGACGCGGGGCGGGGTGCCAACAAACAGAACGTGTTCGACGATTTCATCGCCGCGGCCGAATACCTGATCGCTGAAAAGATCACGCCCGCCGACGGACTGGTGGTGCAGGGCGGCTCGAACGGCGGCTTGCTGGTGGGCGCCGTCGTCAACCAGCGGCCGGAATTGTTCGCGGCCGCCAATCCACAGGTCGGGGTGATGGACATGTTGCGGTTCGACCGCTTCACGGCCGGCCGGTACTGGGTGGACGATTACGGTCATCCCGACCGAGCGGCCGACTTTAATGTGCTCCGGTCATACTCCCCGTATCACAACATCCGCCGGGGCAAGCCATATCCGGCAGTGTTGGTGACTACGGCCGATACCGATGACCGCGTCGTGCCCGGGCACAGTTTCAAGTACGCCGCGGCCCTGCAGGCTGCGCGGCTCGGCGACAAGCCGCAGCTGATCAGGATCGAGACCCGCGCAGGCCACGGGTCTGGCAAGCCCACCGACAAGGCGATTGAGGAAAACGCCGACATCCTTGCGTTCTTGGCACATTGGAGCGGCCTTCGTCCCGGCGTGGCGGTGCCGGGCTCGGACTAGGATCAGGCTTCGCCTGAAACCGGGTAGACCGGGCGCTCGGTCGCCCCCTGCGGCAATGCCTGTGCGTGCGGCAGCCGGCCAAGCGCTTTGCGGGCCGGCCAGAACAATACGTCGCCGAGCGAGCGGGGCGCTTCATCAAGCCCACACGGGGGCCAGCCGTCTGGCCGTCGATAGGTGCCGAATACCACGTCGAAGATCGGGAACAGCGCCGCAAAATTCGTGTCGTGATGTTCGTGCAGACGCGAATGGTGGCGGCGGTGATAGGCCGGGCAGTTCAGGATCCACGAAAGCCGGCCGAAGTTTACCCGCAGGTTCGCGTGGATGAAGTAGTGATACAGACTGATCACGGCATAGGCGAAAATAAGGGTTTCGGTCTGGCTCATGATCATGGTCGTAGCGGGCCAGATTGTCATCGCCTTGAGGAACTGGTCACCCCAGAAATGGCGATTGGTGGTGAGCGCCGTCATCTCCGGATCGGAGTGATGCAGCGAATGCATCGCCCATAGCACCGGGATCCGGTGTTGTGCATAATGGTACAGGAATTCGGTAAAGTCGCGCACCAGCAGGAACAGCGGCAGCGCAATCATGATGGACATGGAGCTCCCGTCGATCAGCGAGTTGCCGTTCCAGTCGGGAAGAAAGCCGAGCATGAAGAGCCCGATCCCCAGGTCGACAGCCCATGCCTGCAGGTTTCTCCACCAGTCGGTCGCGCCGGGATTTTGAATGCGCTCGGCAACGGTGATTGCCGCCATGATGGTTATGGCGGCAGCGATGAACAGCAGAGAGCCCATGTTGCGGGGTATAGCCGATCGGAGTTAACGATCAGTTTGCTTACCGGGCGCGAACAGCTGCTGCTTTTGTAGCGTCAGCCGCGTTTGCCGGCACGCAGCGCGGCGTCACTGGCAAGCCGGTCGGCCCGCTCGTTCTCCGGATGGCCATCATGACCCTTGACCCATATCCACGAGATCTTGTGTGGCTGCGCGGCTGCCTGCAGTTCCTGCCATAGTTCCGCATTCGCAACCGGCTTTTTCGCAGCGTTCTTCCAGCCGTTACGCTGCCACCCGAAAATCCAGCTGGTAATCCCGTCAATTACGTACTTGCTATCGGTGTGCAGCTTAACCTCGCAGGGTTGCTTGAGCGCACCAAGCGCCATGATTGCCCCCATCAGTTCCATCCGATTGTTAGTGGTGGCCGGATCGCTGCCCGAAAGCTCCCTCTCGTGTTCGCCCATGCGCAGGATGGCGCCCCAGCCGCCGGGCCCCGGATTGCCCTTGCAGGCCCCATCGGTAAAGATTTCCACATGCTTCATGCGGGCTAACCGAACAGCGAAGCGTTGGCGGGATCAGCGTAGAATTCAAGCCGCCGCGCAAATGCCATGGGATCTTTGCGGGTCACTAGGGCCCCCTGCGGCGTGTTGAGCCAGTCATAGGCCCGTGTCGCCAGAAACCGTAACGCCGCGCCGCGGGCCAGCACCGGCATCGCCGCGCGTTCGGCCGGGGAGAGGGGGCGTACGGCCTCGTACCCGGCCAGTAACGCAGCCGACAGCGCCGGGCGGAACTTGCGCCCGGACTCGTCGAAACACCACGCCGCGTGCGTCACCGCAACGTCATACGCGGTGAGATCGGTACAGGCGAAATAGAAGTCGATCAGGCCGCTCACCTCGTCGCCCAGCATCAAGACGTTGTCGGGGAACAGGTCTGCATGAATCACGGAGCGCGCGAGTCCCTCTGGCCAGGCCGAAATCACTGCGGGAAGCTCGTGCCCGACCAGCTGTGCGAGGCCCGGATTGATCGTACACAGGCCATCCTCCCCGCACTGGGCAAGCAGGCTGCGCCAGCCGTCGGGCCCAAGGTCGTTCGTGCGGGTCAGCGGGAAAGCGGCGCTCGCCAGATGGATCCGGGCCAATGCCTCGCCCACCGCGCGCGCTTGGCCTTCGGTCGGGGTGTCGACCGAGACACCGGGAAGAAATTCGATCAGGGCCACGGCCTTGTCGTCCAGCAATCGCCATGCCTGGCCGGCCCGGTCGTGAATAGTAGCCGGGACCGGGCAGCCGGCCTCAGCCAGATGGTCCATGAGGCCCAGGAAAAAGGGCAAATCGCGCACCTGGGTACGCTGTTCGTACATCGTCAGGATGTACCTCGCGGCCCCTGCCGAGGTCGCTGGGCCGGTGGTTTCGATCAGCCAGTTGCTGTTGGATACACCCTCGGCAATGCCCTTCGCCGAACGCAGCGCCCCAACGTCGTACTTGGCGACCAGCTGCGAAAGTTCATCCGCGCCCAGTTGGGTATATACGGCCATTGTCCGCCTCGTCAGCCGAGTAGCTGGCGGGGCAGCTTGAACACCATCGTTTCTTCGGCGGTAACGACGGTTTCCTCGATCACCGGGCGGATCGCGGCGATCCGCGACACCACCTCGCGGACCAGCGCCTCGGGTGCGGAAGCGCCCGCGGTAAGCCCCAAGGTGGTCACCCCTTCAAGCCACCGCGGGTTGATGTCCTCGGCACGCTGGATCAGCTCGGCGCAGGCGCCGCAGCGTTGGGCCACTTCGACCAGCCGCAGCGAGTTGGAACTGTTCGGCGCGCCGATCACCAGAACCAGCTGGCACTTGTCGGCAATTGCCTTGACCGCCGCCTGCCGGTTGGAAGTGGCATAGCAGATGTCTTCTGCCTTTGGTGCGGCGATCGAGGGGAAGCGCACCTTCAGCGCGGCGATGATGTCGGCCGTATCGTCAACCGACAGCGTCGTCTGGCTAAGATAGGCCAACGCTGTCTCCGGCGCAAAGTCCAGCGTCGCAACGTCCGCCTCGGTTTCCACCAAAGTGATGGATTCCTCCGGGACCTGGCCCATGGTTCCGATCACCTCGGGGTGCCCTTTGTGCCCGATGAAGACGATGTGCCGGCCTGCTTCGATCTGTCGTTCGGCCTGGCGATGGACCTTGCTGACCAGCGGGCACGTGGCATCCAGCCAGTCGAGCCCGCGCGCGGTTGCCGCTTCGGGCACCGCTTTGGGCACGCCGTGGGCGCTGAAGATCACCGGGGCGCCGTCGGGCACTTCGTCCAGCTCCTCGACAAACACCGCGCCTTTGGCTTTCAGTCCATCGACCACGTACTTGTTGTGGACGATCTCGTGCCGGACGAACACCGGCGCGCCGTATCGGACAAGCGCACGCTCGACGATCTCGATCGCGCGGTCCACGCCTGCGCAAAAGCCGCGCGGCGCCGCGATCAGCAGCCGCAGCGGCGCAGGAGCAGCGTCCGTACCGCCAGCTGCGGCGGAGCGATCATCAGCGGCAGAATCGGCGGGCGGAAATGGCGCGTTCATGTCGTGGCCCCTAGCGCGTCCGGGCCGCTCCCGCTAGGGCGGCACAGCGCCAGACGCGCACAAGGCCGCGAACAGCCCAAGGATTCATGGATGACCACTCGTTACCCTCTCGTCAGCGCCGCGTGCGTTGCAGTTCTTGCCCTCTCGCTGGGCGGCTGCAAGACCAAGGGCGACATCGTGGTTGACGAAGGCGTTGGCGTGGCCGCGGTGCGCGGGGCCTGCCCGTCCGTCGGCGTCCCGGACTACACTGGCGATATCACGCTGTTCAAGACACCGGGGGCGTCGGACGTGGCCTCGCTCGATCTCACTGCGGCAATGACGAACGTGCGCAGCACGTGCAACGATGCGAGCGAGAAGGTCTATACCACGGTGAGCTTCGACGTGTTGGCCCGGCGGACTCAGACGGCTGGCGCCCGCACCGTACAGCTGCCATATTTCGTCACCGTGTTGCGCGGCGGCAAGGCTGTCGTTTCCAAGCGGGTCGGCACGGTAACGATTGCCTTTGCCGATGGCCAGGAACGTGCACAGGCCCGCGCTCAGGGCGGGGCGTATATCGACAAGTCCGAGGCGACCCTGGCCCCGGAAATTCGCGCGCGCATCACGCGCAAGCGCAAGGCTGGCGATTCCGACGCGGCCATCGATCCACTCGCCTTGCCGGAGGTGAAGGCGGCCGTCGCGCGCGCCACGTTCGATCTGCTGGTCGGCTTCCAGCTTGACGATGGGCAACTGGCGTACAACGCCACCCGGTGATCCGATCCGGCGCATCCGCGGACGCGTCCTGAGGATTTGCTTTGCCGCCGAAACCGGCTAACCGCGCGGCATCATGTCCGCACCCACAACCGTTCACGCCGCCTTCGCCGGCCATGTCGCTGCCGCGCTCGACGCACTTGAATCTGCCGGAGTGCTGCCGTCTGGCCTCAACCGTGCCGCGGTCGCGGTTGAGCCGCCGCGGGATCCGGCGCATGGCGATCTGGCGACCAACGCCGCTATGGTGCTGGCCAAGCCGGCCGGGATGAACCCGCGGGCATTGGCGGAATTGCTGATAGCCGAACTGAGCGCGCTGGCCGAAGTGACGGGCGCGGAAATCGCCGGCCCTGGATTCATCAATCTGCGTGTTGCGCCCGCGGTATGGCTCACCGAACTGCGCGCGATCGGGACCCTGGGTCGGGACTACGGGCGTTCTACCGTGGGCGGGGGCACCACGGTGAACGTCGAATACGTTTCCGCGAACCCTACCGGGCCGATGCACATGGGCCACTGCCGGGGCGCGGTGGTGGGCGACGCGCTTGCAAGCCTGCTCGAATATGCCGGGCACAAGGTGATCCGCGAATATTACATCAACGACGCCGGCGCGCAGGTCCAGGTGCTCGCCCGTTCGGTCCACGTCCGCTATCGCGAGGCCCTGGGGGAAGCGGTGGGCGAAGTGCCCGAGGGACTGTACCCCGGCGATTACCTCGTTCCCGTCGGCCACGAACTTGCCGCCGAATTCGGTGATCGCTACGCGGCAGCGCCAGAAGTGGAATGGCTCGATCTGTTTCGTAGCCGCGCCGTTGCTGCGATGATGACGATGATCCGCGCTGATCTTGCGTTACTTGGCATCCAGCACGACGTGTTCTCGTCCGAGGCGGAACTGCAGGCGGCGGGCAAGCCGGCCGAAGCCGAAGCGTGGCTGCGGGCGCAGGACCTGGTCTATGATGGCGAACTGGAGGCGCCCAAGGGCAAGACGCCTGATGATTGGGAGCCGGTTGCGCTGCCGCTGTTCCGGTCTACTCGGTTCGGTGACGATCAGGATCGCCCAATTCGCAAGTCCGATGGCAGCTGGACCTATTTCGGTGCCGATCTCGCATACCACTTCCAGAAAGCCCAAGGGGCCGATGCCCTCGTCGATATCTGGGGTGCCGACCACGCCGGCACGGTCAAGCGGATCAAGGCTGCTGTCGCGGCGATGACCGGTGGAAGCGCCGACGGGCGGGCCAGCGCCATCCCATTCGAGGTCAAGCTGGTGCAGATGGTTCAGCTGCTGCGCGATGGCCAGCCGGTAAAGATGTCGAAACGCGCCGGCACGTTCATAACGCTGGCGGAGGTCGTGCAGGAAGTCGGCAAGGACGTCGTGCGTTTCACGATGCTGTCCCGCAAGCCCGAAGCGCAGATGGATTTCGACTTTGTCAAAGTGGTCGAAGCATCGAAGGACAATCCGGTCTTCTATGTACAGTATGCCCACGCGCGCATCTGCTCGACCTTGCGCCGGGCCGCGGCCGAAGGGATCGTGCCCGATGGCACCGCGCTGGACCGGTTGGGAGACGAGGAACTTGCGCTCGTGAAACTGGCCGCACAGTTCCCGCGCCAGGTCGAGGCTGCTGCCCAGGCCCGCGAACCCCACCGGGTTGCATTCTTCCTCGGCGAGCTCGCCGCGGCGCTGCATGCCTATTGGAACCTTGGCAACGACCGGCCCGAGAAGCGCTTCATCGTGGCCAATGATCCGATACTGAGCGGAGCCAGACTATTCCTCGGCACGCAAATCGGGCAACTGGTTCGTAACGGTCTGGCGATATTGGGAGTAAGGGCCGTCGAAGAGATGTAGGCGACGCTTCCCTGCGGAGGAACTTGATGCACGGCACCGACGAAGAACTAAAATATCGGTTTCGCGCCCCGGACGAAGACGAGCGCGAGGATCAAAGGGACGATAACTTCCCGCAGTCGGCGCTCGCCCTGGACGAGGAAGAGCGTCTGCCGTGGCTTGAATCCGCGGACGACGAGGACGACTATGCCGGGGTCGACACCGCGCGGCTCCTCCGCTTCGTCATGTTCGGGGTGGCGCTGCTCATCGCCATCGTGGGCGCCCTGTGGTTCTTCAGCCACTACGGCAACCAGTCGCAGGTCGCCGAAGGGGGCGTGATCAAGGCGCCGGCGCAGCCGTACAAGCAAGCGCCGGCAGACGTCGGCGGAAAAACATTCGCCGGCACGGGCGATTCGGCGTTCGCCGTATCCGAGGGCAAATCTCCGGCTCCCAAGCTGGGCGGGGCCGAAGCCGCCGTTCCAGCGGTGGCCGGTTCCGCAGACGCCGATGGCGCACCCGCACCCGCTGGTGCAGCCCAGTCGAACACGGGAATTGGCGTGCAGGTGGGTGCGTATTCGTCCCAGATCACGGCTGAGGCCGGATGGACGCGGCTGTCCGGCCAGTACGATGCGCTCAAAGGGGTGAACCACCGCGTCGTCGAAGGGACGGCGGATATCGGCACGGTATACCGGCTACAGGCGGTTGTTGGTAATCTGGCGGCCGCCAATGCGCTCTGCACCAATCTCAAGGCGGCGGGAGCTGCCTGCCAGGTCAAGCGCTGATCCGAGTTGCCGATTTGCCGCTCATGCGGCGGCGCATTGGAATCCACACCGCCAAACCGTGTCACCCTTGCAGTCACGGGCAATCCCTGCGATTCGCTGGTCGATGACTCCCGCCATCTTCGGGCTTTGCGGCCTGCATCTCACCGCTGACGAACGCGCATTCTTCGCCGATTGCGATCCGGCGGGCTACATCCTGTTCGGCCGCAACGTGGCGACCCGTGAACAGCTGCGCGCACTGACCGATGAACTGCGCGCGATCCATGGCCGCGACCGCCTGCTGATCGCGGTTGATCAGGAAGGCGGCAGGGTCGCGCGCATGAAGCCGCCGGTGTGGGAAGCGGCACCAACCGGCGAGGCGTTCGACCGCCTGTACGAATGTGCTCCGGTCAGCGCGATCGAGGCTGCACGATGCAACGCCGAAGCCGTGGGGCTGGACCTGGCCGAGGTGGGCATCACGGTCGATTGCTGGCCGCTGCTCGACGTTCGCCAGCCCGGTGCGCACGACGTCATCGGCGATCGTGCATTGGGGAGCGAGCCTTTGCGCGTGGCGGCACTGGGCCGCGCAATCCTGCAAGGCCTGGCTAATGCGGGCGTGGCGGGTGTGATCAAGCACCTGCCCGGGCACGGGCGCGCGGGTGCCGACAGCCACAAGGAAATGCCCACCGTCACCGCGGCCGACGCCGAACTGGAAATCGATCTTGCGCCCTTTCGCGCACTCGCCAACGCGCCCATCGGCATGACCGGCCACGTTCTCTTCACCGCGTGGGACGCACAGCGTCCAGCGACCCAGTCGCACATCGTGATCGAGCAGATCATCCGCCAGCGGATCGGCTTCGATGGGCTGTTGCTGACCGACGATCTCGACATGGAAGCGCTGTCCGGACCGGTGCCCAAGCGGGCTGCCCTGTCGCTCGACGCAGGCTGCGATCTTGCGCTGAACTGCTGGGCCCGGATGGACGACATGATCGGTATCGCCGCAGCATGCGGCAGCCTCTCGGCGGCGGCGGAACAAAGGCTGGACCGCGCGTTGGCCGCTACGTGCGTCGCCGCTCCCGATCCCGCGCGCCGCGATGCGCTTGCCACTAAACGCGATGCGCTGCTGGCGCTGGCAAGATCCGCTGGATGAACCTGTCGCTGCCCTTCATTCCGGACGAGCCTGATGGGCAATGTCTTGAGCATGAGCAGCACCGCCGTCCGCGACAGGATGCGCTGTATCTCGACCTTGATGGCTGGGAAGGGCCGCTTGACTTGCTGCTGGATCTTGCCCGCCGCCAGAAAGTGGATCTGCGCAAGATTTCAATCCTTGGGCTGGTAGACCAATATCTGGCCCATATCGAACGCGCCGAAGCCGTCCGGCTGGAACTGGCGGCGGACTATCTGGTGATGGCTGCATGGCTGGCCTATCTCAAGTCCGCACTCTTGCTGCCGCGTGCTGAGCAGGAAGACCCAGATCCGGAAGAACTGGCCCTGCGATTGCAACGGCGGCTGCAGCGGTTGGGAGCCATGCGCGAAGCCGCGGCCCGGCTGATGGGCCGCGACCGGCTTGGGCGCGATGTGTTCCCGCGCGGCGCGCCAGAAGGGTTGCGGGTGGATCGCAGGCACAAATGGACCTGCGAGTGGTTCGATCTTGTTCAGGCGTACGGTCAGGTTAAAGCGCGCTCCACTCCCGTGGTCCACATGGTGCGCGACCGCGCCGTGGTGACGCTCGATTCCGCGCTGGCGCGGGTTTCCGCGATGCTGGGTGTGTCGCTCGAGTGGATGGACTTACGCGCGTTCCTGCCAGCCCCGGTGGAAGGGGAATGGAGCGATCCGCGGTTGCGGCGCTCGGCGCTCGCCTCCAGTTTTGTTGCCGCGCTCGAGCTGGCTCGATTGGGCAAGGCTGAACTGGCGCAGGACGCCGTGTTCGCGCCGCTGCGGCTGCGTGCAATCCCGGCATGACCACGGACATCTCGGATCATCCTGATGATGTGACGCGTGCAGTGGAAGCGGCCCTGTTTGCGGCAGATCAGCCATTAAGCGCGGAACAGCTTTCGGCCCACCTTGGCGGGGTTCGGATTGCCGAGGCGCTGAACCAACTGAGGGCGCACTACGCCGGGCGCGGCGTCCAACTGGTCGAACGCGGCGGGCGCTGGCACTTTCAGACCGCCCCGGACCTTGCCCACCTGCTGCGGCGCGAGCGCGAGGACCAGCGCCGACTGTCGCGCGCCGCCACCGAGATACTGGCCATCGTCGCCTATCACGAACCGGTGAGCCGGGCCGAGATCGAAGCAATCCGCGGCGTACAGACCGCCAAGGGGACGCTCGACGTGCTGCTGGAAGCAGGCTGGGTGCGCGTTGCCGGGCGCCGCGACGTGCCCGGACGCCCGGTCATCTATGCCACGACCGCTGAATTCCTCGCGCACTTCGGACTTGTCTCGCGGAAGGATCTGCCTGGGATCGACGAACTGCGCGCGGCCGGGCTGCTCGATCCAATAGGTGATGACATGGCGCTGGCGCTCGAAGCGCCGCAGACGCCCGACGTTACCCCGAATTCGAACGCCCGGACTCGCAATGACGATGCAAACGTCCTAGATAACGAAAGCCGGCAGGGATAATACCGCCGCGATAACCGCGCGCGGTCGCTGTTTCAGGAGCATGTTCGAATGGGTCTCTCACTTCCCCACCTGATCATCCTGGCTCTGGTCGTGCTCGTGCTGTTCGGCCGCGGCCGCATTTCCGAGATGATGGGTGATTTCGGCAAAGGCATCAAAAGCTTCAAGCAGGGCATGCACGATGAGAACGAGCGCACCGCAGCGCCTCACGTACCTCCCGCCCAGATTCCGCCCGCCGCTGCAATTCCGCCCGCGGAGCCGGTCGTCCAGCCGACCGACACGGCGAGACCCTGATCCTGCTGCGGCAGGACCGGCACATGGTTTCATCTCATGTTTGACATCGGCGCCGACGAACTGCTGGTGACCGCGGTGGTCGCGATCGTCGTGATCGGACCCAAGGATCTGCCGCGCGCGCTGCGCATGGCGGGACGCTGGATCGCCAAGCTGCGCCGGATGTCGAACGCCTTTCGTGCCGGTATCGACAACGTGATACGTGAAGCCGAAATGGAAGAGCTTGAGCAAACGTGGCGCGAGCGAAACGCTGCGATCATGGCAAGGCATCCGCATACCCCGGGCAGCGCCGATGAGGACGCGATCGGTGCAGCCGGGGCCGCGCAGGGCCATGTTGATCCGCAACTTCCGCATCCCCTCGATGTTGATAGCGCAAAGCCGCGATCCACGGACTGTCCGTGAACCCGATGTTTCACGTCAACGATATCGACGAAACGCAGGCGCCGCTGCTGGACCACCTGCTGGAACTGCGGTCCCGGTTGTTGCGCTGCATTCTGGCAATGGCGGCCGCGTTCGGGGTTTGCCTATATTTCGCCGAGGATATCTTCGGGTTCCTCGTCCGGCCCCTTACTGCCGCATTCCCGCCGGGAGAAGGGCGATTGGTCTATACCAAGCTGTACGAAGCGTTTTTCGTGGAATTGAAAGTGGCGCTGTTCGCCTCGTTCATCGTCTCGTTCCCGATTATCGCCAACCAGCTTTGGGCGTTCGTCGCCCCCGGGCTTTACGCGCGTGAGAAGAAGGCGTTTCTGCCATTTCTGGTCGCCACGCCGGTGCTGTTCGGGATGGGCGCGGCGCTGGCCTACTATGTGGTCATGCCCACTGCGTTCCGCTGGATGCTGGGCTTCGAAGGCACCCGAGGCGGCCTGAGGATGGAAGCGCTGCCTTCAACCGCAGACTATCTTGCACTGGTGATGCAGTTCATTTTCGCGTTTGGTTTCAGCTTTCTGTTGCCGGTACTGCTGTTGCTGCTCAACCGTGCCGGGATCGTGTCGCGCCAGCAGCTGACCGGTGCGCGCCGCTACATGATCGTGGCGATCACGGCGTTGGCGGCGGTGATTACGCCGCCCGACGTCGTTTCGCAGCTCATGCTGGCGGTCCCCATGCTGATCCTGTTCGAAGGCTCGCTGGTCATCATGTGGCTGGGCGAGCGCAAGGCGGCTAAGCATGCGTTCGCCGCATCGAACGTGCAAGCTGCCGAGCCTGGTCGGAGCTCGACCGAGACCCCACCAGCGCCTTGATTCACTTCACGTTTGGCCGTGCCGCGGCCCATGCTCTGCGCCCGCCAATCCACGTTTCAAGCACCTGAACTGCCTGCAGTTCGCCCGATCCGGCGATCAGCGGATCTCGGTCGAGCAAGATAAAATCTGCACGTTGGCCCACCGAAAGGCGGCCGAACCGGCCCTCGGCAAAACCGGCGTAGGCCGCGCCAGCGGTAAAGGCGGCAAGCGCGGCCTCACGGGTTAGCCTTTCCTGCCCTTGCCAGCCCCCGGATGGCAGGCCGCTGGCGTCCTGGCGGGTTGTGACTAAGGCGAAGATGCCCAACGGGGACAGGGCGGCTGCCGGCGCGCCCGAACCAAGCACTGTTTGCACTTCTGCGCTTGCGAACGACGCCCAGCGGAACGCGTCACCACTGCGGGCCGGGCCTAGACGCCGTTCTGCAAGCGCCGGTACCAAACCGGCCGGCTGCACCGAGGCGATCGAACCGGTCGCGGAAAATCGTTGCAAGTCAGCGGCCTGGAACGCTTGCAGGCCCTCGATCCGCCAGCGCCGGTCGCCCGTGTACGTCCCGGCAAGCTCCTGTACCGCATCAAGCACGGCCCCGCCGGCGGCGTCACCATTCGCCTCGATCGCCACCTGGAACCGGTCGATAGCGGCGCGGCTCAGCAAGTTGCGCAGGCGGGTTTCGTCCATCCGCGGCAATCCAGTGGCCCCGGCCGCGTCAGCGTAGGGCGACTTGAGCCAAGCGCCGCGCGACGCAAGCGTGCCGTCAAGCGACAGCGCAACGCCGTTCAGGCGGAGACGGTCGTCATAAAGCCATGGCGATGGGCCCGGACCTCCGATCAGGCTCATGTCCTCGGTCCCCGCGGCGTAAGCCATGATGCGGATGCGCAGCGTGCCGGCATCGCCGGCGCGGCGATAGGATTGCCAGTCCTCGATGGTCGTGCCCATGTCGGAGACAGCAGTTATGCCTTGCTTTACAATGGCTTCCTGCGCGGCGGCCAGCGCAAGATCGCGGTCTTCCGGCCGCGGTGAAGGGACGCTGTTCTCTACCAACGCCATCGCGGTTTCGACCAGGATGCCGGTCGGCTTTCCTCCCGCAGTGGCGCGTTCGATCCGCCCGCCGGGCGGGTCCCGGGTGGTCGCGGCCAGCCCGGCAGCGGTCATCGCGGCAGTGTTGGCCCAGCCGGAGTGGCCGTCGGCGCTGACGAGCCAGGCCGGCCGGCCCCCGGTCGCCTGGTCCAGATCCGCAGCAGTGGGCGCTTTTCCCGAGGCCCAGCCAGCTTGGTCCCAGCCGCGACCCAGGATCCACGCCCGATCAGGATGGGCGGCGGCATAGGCGGCGATCCGGGATTGCGCATCGGACAGCGAACGCGCGGTCGACAAGTCCAAGGTGAGGTACGAAAAACCCAGCTCTATCAGATTGATATGCGAATCGATGAGCCCCGGCATCAGGACCCGGGCTTGGCCGTCCAGCAGGTAATCGACGTTGCCGGGGCGCTTGTCACCGCGTTGCAGGACTTGCACGATGCGGCCATCATCCCCGATCAGCAGCCCGGAAAACCGTTCAATCCGGGCGTTTCTATCAAGCGTGAACCCATCGACATTGTCGATCAGCGTGTCAGCGAGCGCCGCGCCCGCGCAATGCACGGCGGCGGCATAGAGCACGATTGCAATCGCACTGAAACGCATTTGCACCGCCAGCGCCCTAGCGGGGCCTGCCCGGAAGCGGCAGCCGCCGGACCAGTGCGCTGGTATCCTCGCGGCCCCCGCCGATCGCTTGCACTTCGGCGTAGAACTGATTGACCAGCGCGGTGATCGGCAACGACACTCCAAGTGTGCGTCCTTCGTCCATCGCGAGGCCAAGGTCCTTGCGCATCCAGTCCACCGCGAAGCCGAAATCGAAGCTGCCTTCGGCCATCGTTTTCCAGCGATTGTCCATCTGCCATGACTGGGCGGCGCCGCCGGAAATCGCTTCGTAGACCTTGTCGGTATCGAGGTGGCTGGCCTGGGCGAAGCGCATTGCCTCTGCCAGGCCCGACACGGCGCCGGCAATGCAGATCTGGTTCACCATCTTTGCAAGCTGGCCGAACCCCGGCTTGCCGATGTGGACCACGCGCTGGGTATACGCCGCGAAGATCGGCGCCGCTGCGGCAATCGCTTCGGGCCGGCCGCCGCACATCAGGGTGAGCGTGCCGTTTTCCGCTCCGATCTGGCTGCCGGTCATCGGCGCATCGATGCAGAGAATTTCCTTGTCGCGCGCTTCGACCGCGATCTGCCGCGCAATGCGGGCCGAAGCGGTGGTGTGGTCGATGAACAGACCGCCGCGCTTCAGCGCGGTGAAAACGCCCGAAGGCCCCAGGACGACGTCGGCCAGATCGTCATCGTTGCCGACGCAGGTCAGCACGACATCGGCGCCTTGGGCAGCTTCGGCGGGCGCTCCGGCGACTCGGGCGTCGATGCCCGGATTGGCGTCGAGCCAGCGGTTCAGCCGATCGGGCGAACGATTGTACACGGTGAGCGCGTGGCCCGCCTGCGCCAGATGGCGTGCAATCGGTCCCCCCATCACGCCCAGCCCAAGGAACGATACGTTGCGCGGTGTGGTCATATGGGGCTGTTTACCTGCAATTCGGCCGGGCGCCAGTCCGTTTGCGCACGCTTGTTTATCAACCCCGACCGGCTATCGCAGGCGGATGACAGCAAAGCCATTTCAGCGCATATCCGCAGTCCTGTTCTGGATCGTGTTGGCCGCGGCGAGCATCCTTGCGATCATGCCGCAGCCGCCGCAACTGCCCAGCGACGCGCTGGGCGACAAGTTCAACCACATGCTGGCCTTTGCCGTGCTTGCGGGGTTGGCGGCAGCGGCTTGGCCGCGGGCGCCGCGGTGGAAGGTGATCGCGTGGCTGTCCGCAATCGGCGCACTGATCGAGCTAGTGCAGGCGATCCCCATGCTTCACCGGGACTGCGATGTTCGCGACTGGGTTGCGGACACGCTGGCGGTGATCGTGGTCACCGCGCTTGCGGCGCTGATTGCCCGGCCGGGCCGCGTTGTCCGGCGGCAATAGCGGTTCCCAACACGCCCGCTTTCCTTTAGGGCCCCGCGATCATGAACAAGCTTGCCAGCCTGCCAGAAACCGAGCCATCGACCGGGGCCATTGCGCTTCTTTCCATCGCCGACGTGCGCGCGGCGGCGGACAGGATTGCCGGCGCGGTGGTGCGCACGCCCACGCTGCACAGCCGCACGCTGAGCCAGATCGCCGGCTGCGAAATCTGGCTGAAATTCGAGAACCACCAGTTCACGGCCGCCTACAAGGAACGCGGCGCGCTCAATGCGCTGCTGCTGCTGAGCAATGCACAGCGCGCGCGGGGGGTAATCGCGGCATCGGCCGGAAACCACGCGCAGGGGCTGAGCTATCATGGAACCCGGCTGGGCGTGCCAGTCACGATCGTGATGCCGCGCACGACGCCGACGGTGAAGGTGATGCAGACCGAGTCCGTCGGCGGTACCGTGGTGCTGGAAGGCGAAAGCTTCGACGAGGCCTATGCCCATGCGCGCCGGCTCGAGCGCGATCTGGGGCTGACTTTCGTGCATCCGTTCGATGAGCGCTCCGTTGCCGCCGGGCAAGGCACGGTTGCCCTGGAAATGCTGGAGGACGTACCTGCGCTCGACATGCTGGCGATCCCGGTGGGCGGGGGCGGACTGGCCGCGGGAATGGGCGTGGCGGCGCGCGCACTGAAGCCCGGGATCGGGCTGGTGGGAGTGGAGGCGGAGCTGTTCCCGTCGATGTTCAACCTGCTCAAGGGCAGGCTTTATCCGGTCGGCGGCGATACGCTTGCCGAAGGCATCGCGGTGCGCGAGCCGGGCCAGTTCACGAGCGCGCTGCTGGGCGGGCTGCTGGACGATTTCGTGCTGGTCAGCGAACCCGACATGGAACGCGCTCTGGCACTGCTGCTGCAGATCGAGAAGACCGTGGTCGAAGGCGCAGGCGCCGCGGGCCTGGCGGCGGTTCTGGCCAACCCGGCGATGTTCGCCGGGCGCAAGGTGGGAATCGTGCTGACCGGCGGCAACATCGACACCCGGTTGCTGGCGAACGTGTTGCTGCGCGACCTTGCCCGATCCGGCCGGCTGGCCAGGCTGCGGCTGACCTTGCAGGACCGCCCCGGGGCGCTGTTCAAGGTGATGGAAGTGTTCAACACCCACAACATCAACATCGTCGAAATCTGGCATCAGCGGATATTTACCCACCTGCCGGCGAAGGGTCTAATCACGGATATCGAATGCGAGGCCCGGGACCGCGACCAGCTTGAAGCGCTGATCGCCGCGCTGCGGGTCAAAGGCTACAACGTGAGCAAGGTGGACGTGAACTGAGCACGTTGCCGGACACACCGGCCATCGTCAGCGCGCCGCCCCATGCACGGCTCCCCCGGGTCTGTGACGTCCCCGGTGAACCAGGGCCGGTTTGCAAAACGTTGTAAAATTACCCGGGGTTTGTGCGGATTGATGGTTAAAGCCCTTTCATCACGCGGGTCGAGGAGGCATACTCGGCTGTAGCAAGCGCCACGCGAGGGTTACTGACGTGCGGAAATTCGAAGGATCGACCTGTCCGTGACGGCTCCCGTCCGCTTTCCCAGATTTTTCGTGACGAGCCCGGCGCCGTGCCCGTACCTGGCAGGGCGGATGGAACGCAAGGTGTTCACCGAGCTTAAGGGCCCGAACGCAGATACGCTGAACGATGCCCTGAGCCGGATCGGGTTCCGGCGGAGCCAGACGGTTGCGTATCGCCCGTCATGCGTGGATTGCACCGCCTGCGTGTCGGTACGGGTGGCGGCAAGCGAACTGAAGCTGTCGACTACGCAGCGCCGCAACCTGAAGCGCAACGACGATCTGGTGGCGACCGAATGCCAGCCCTGGTCGACCGCGGAGCAGTTCGAATTGCTGCGTTCGTACCTGGGCGCACGGCATCCGGGCGGCGGCATGGCGCAGATGGACGAGGTCGATTTCGCCGACATGGTGGAACATACGCCGGTCACAAGCTTTGTGATGGAATACAGGGAACCGGGAGACGGGATCACGCCGGGCCGCCTGGTCGGAGCTTGCCTTACCGACCGTCAGGGTGACGGCCTTTCGATGATCTACAGCTTCTACGATCCCGCACATGAGGCACGTACCGGGCTTGGCAATTACATCATCCTCGACCACTTGCGCCGCGCGGTCGGGATGGGCTTGCCTTATGTGTACCTTGGCTATTGGGTCGAGGGCTCTGACCGGATGCAGTACAAGGTCCGCTATCGCCCTCTGGAACGGCTGGGCCGGAACGGGTGGGAGCGCCTGTCCGACGCCGAGCAGGACCGGCTTATCCAGTCTGTCGCGAGCCGCGCTGGCGGAACCGACTGGAACAAGAGCCGCCGGACCGACGCCGCTGCTGCCAAAGTCGGAATGCCGCTTGTGGCCGACGGCGGCCGCGGATCCGCCTGAGGGCGGCGTGACCCGGGCGCGGGGTGCGGGCCTTGCGGCGCGCACAGCCCTTGCGGCGGCGCTGGTAGCCGGGAGCCTGATGCTTGCGCCGCGGGGCGCTGCGCAGGAAGCCGAGCCCGTGCTGAAAGACCTTATCCCCGATGGTGCCGTGGCCGACCCCGAGGGCTGGGCGGGAGGCATGCCGGGGACCGGAATTACGCCGGGGACCGGGAGCGCGGGCGCGGATCCGGCCGGCGCGCCGGGGACGGGCATCGATCCCGCGGCCCCGCTGGCCGAATTTCCCGGTTTTGTCTTGCCTTGGCCCGATACCCTGCCCGAGCCGCCGGCGCTGGCTTCGCTTCCGCCCGATCCCGAGCTGTCGGCTGCGCTGGCCGAGTATGCCGAGCAGCCGACCGACGCGGTGCAAGGCGAGGAGATTGCGGTGGCGCCGCACCTGACGCTGGTGTTCCCGGCCAATCTGGCGACGTTCCCGGAGAGGGAGAAGTTTCTGGACAGCTTCGGCTCTCTCTCCACCATCAAGAAGCTTGATACCGATAACGACAGCATCGCCCAGATCGCGGCGCGGGCGCGGGTGGACCGCGACCTGATAACACGGTTGCTGCGGATCTACGGCTATTACGATGCCACGGTGGCGCAGACGGTGGGCAATCCCAACGTCCGGGACAGCGAACTGGTCGATACGCCCGACAAGCAGATCGCGGTGCGATTCGACGTGGTGCCCGGCAACCGTTATCGGTTCGGCGCGATCGATTTTGGCCAGCTGGCGCAGACCGGTCCCGATTATGGTCCGTTGCGCACAGGGTTTGGAATCAACACCGGCGAGCCGATCGACAACCACCGGATCGTGGCGGCGCGCGACAAACTGGACACCGACCTGGGCGAGAACGGCTATGCCTTTGCCGATGTGGGCACGCCCGACCTGCTGGTGGACCACAAGCGCGAGGAAGGTGACCTGACGGTGCCGGTGGCGCCGGGCGGCAAATTTGCGTTCGGCCGTGTGATCAGCCAGAACCCGCGGTTCCTGTCATCGCGCCATCTGGAGCGCATCGCCCGGTTCGAGCCCGGCGACCTGTACAAACGGACCGAACAGGAAGATCTGAAGCGGGCGATTCTGGCTACGGGACTGGTCTCGTCGGTTACCGTGACGCCGCGTGCGGTGGTGCCGCCGCCCGCCCCCGGCCAAACCGGCGAAGTAGCGATGGACGTGGCGCTGGTGCCGGGGCCGCTGCGCACAGTTGCCGGACTGGTGGGTTACGAATCGGGTGACGGCGCGCGGATCGAGGCGAGCTGGGAGCATCGCAACCTGATCCCCCCAGAGGGAATGCTGCGGGTGCGCGGGATCGCCGGCACGCGCGAACAGCTGCTTGGCACCACGCTGCGCTGGAACAACTTTCGCGGGCGCGACCAGGTGCTGACGCTGGACCTGTACGCAAATACCGTGTCGCGCACCGCATACAACGCGCGCACCGTGGCAGCCACCGCGACGTTCGAGAAGCTGACCACGCTGCTGTTCCAGAAGCCGTGGGTGTGGTCGGTCGGGCTGGAAGTGGTCGCTACGGGCGAGCGCGAGAGTGCGGTGACCGGACAGTTCGTTCCGCGCGATACGTATTTTGTTGCCGCGCTGCCGCTGCGCGCGGCGTTCGATTCGTCCGACAACCTGCTGGACCCGACGCGCGGCTGGCGGGCGGCGCTGCGCCTGTCGCCGGAGCTGTCGAAGCGGCAGGGCGGCCGGACGGTGAACTATGCGCGCGTGCAGTTCGACGCCAGCGTCTACAAGTCCGTAACCGACAAGGTCATCCTGGCCGCACGGACGCGGCTGGGCACGATCCCCGGCACCGACCTTGGCAATATCGCGCCGTCGCGCAGATTCTACGCGGGCGGCGGGGGATCAGTGCGCGGCTATGGCTATCAGGAAATCGGCCCCCGCGACGAGGTAGGCGATCCATCCGGCGGACGCTCGCTGGTGGAGTTCAGCCTGGAGGCGCGCGTTTCGACCGGGCTGATGGGCGGCGCGCTGCAACTGGTGCCGTTCATTGACGCCGGCGCGGTGAGCGAACGCGTGAGGCCCGACTTCCGCGACATCCGGTACGGGGCGGGGCTGGGGATCCGGTACAAGACCGGCTTCGGTCCGATCCGCCTGGACGTGGGCACGCCGTTGAACCGGCGGCCGGGAGACAGCCGGGTGACGGTCAGCGTCGCGCTGGGACAGGCGTTCTGATGCCCGGGGCAAGACGATGAGCGAAGCGGCCGCTCCACCCGCCGCCCCGCTCGACGACGGGCCCGCGCCGGCCGCCCCGGTCCGCCGCCGGTTGCCGGCCTGGGTGCGGTGGACAAGCGGCGTGATCCTGGCGCTGGCGGCTTTGCTGGCGATCGCGTTTGCGGTGCTGGAAAGCCCGATCGGTCACCGGTTCATCGTCGACCGGATCAGTCGCTATGCCCCGGCCTCGGGCATGAGGGTGGAAATCGGCCGGTTCGAAGGATCGTTGATGGGGCGTGCAACGCTGCGCAACGTCACGCTGTCCGATCCCAGAGGGGTGTTCATGCGGGTGCCGTTGGTGGAGCTGGACTGGCGGCCGCTGCGCTGGTTCACGTCCGGGCTTGACGTGCGCCGTCTGATTCTGCGCCGGGGGATCCTCTACCGCGGCCCGCAGTTCAACCCCGGCGATCCTGATGCGCCGATCCTGCCCGATTTCGATATCCGGATCGACCGGTTCGAGCTCGATCGGCTGACCGTGGCGAAGGGACTGCTGGGCGAGCAGCGCCGGATCGACCTGGTGGCGAAGACCGACATCCGCAAAGGCCGGGTATACTTGTCCACGCGCGCCAATCTTGGCGGGGCGGACCGGCTGTTCGCGCTGCTGGATTCGGAGCCTCGGGCCGACCGCTTTGCGATCCAGCTCGATTACAACGCACCGAGAGGCGGCTTACTGGCGACTTTGATGGGTGCCGAGGAAGGCTTGACCGCGCGGATGGGGGGACGCGGGGGGTGGCAGAACTGGCGCGGAACTGCGCGAGTGGACCAAGGCGCGACGAACCTGGCCGATCTGACCATCGCCAACCGGGGCGGGCGCTATGCGGTGGCAGGCGTGCTGCACCCCGCGAGGATGCTGAGCGGCCTGCCCCAACGCATCGCGGGCGAACAAGTAGCCGTTCAGGGCGAAGGCACGCTGGTGAATTCGGTGCTTGCGGGACGATTCGGCGCAACCGGCAAGGGCGCTGAAATCCGGGCCGACGGCACCATCGACTTGGGCAAGAACCGATTTTCTGGCCTGAAGTTGGTCGCAAATGTGCGCGATCCGGCAGTGCTGGGAGCCGGAACCCGGATCGAGGGCGGCGCGGTTACGGCAACGCTTGATGGACCGCTGCAGGCGCTTGCGATTGACCACCGGGTCACGGTGCAACGCTTTGCCGCCGGCACGGTGAACGTGGAAGGGCTGGTGCAGCAGGGCCGGATCCTGCGAAACGCAGACCGCTGGACGCTCCCGCTGAACGTGACCGCGCGCCGCGTGGTCACCGGCAACGCGGCCATCGATCCGCGCCTGGCCCAAGGCTACGCGCGCGGGACGATCATCGTCGCGGGAACGCGCGTGCTGTCGGACAAACTTTCCGTAGGCGTGCCTGGTTTGGGCGCGGCGCTGGCGCTGAGCGGCGACACCGCCAAAGGCGATTACCGGCTGACCGGGCCGGTAGCCGCGCGCGCGCTGGCGCTGGCAAACCTTGGGCTGGCCGATGCGGACGTACGGCTGGACCTTGGCTTCGGGGCCCAGCCGTGGCTGGCGCGGGCCGCAGTCACCGGACGCATGACGCGCGTCACGAATGGCACGCTGACGACTGTGGCGGGCACCGGCATCCGCTTTGCCGGGAACGTGGCGGTGGGGGCGCAGCAGCCGCTGTTGCTCCAGCAGTTCCGCATTACAGGCAGCAAGCTGGCGCTTACGCTCGATGGTCGGAACCTGCCGGGCGGGACGACCACCATCGCCGGCCGCGGTCGCCATACCGAGTACGGTGCGTTCACTGTCCAAGCCAACGTTGCGGCTGACGGGCCCCGCGCGGTGCTGGTGTTTGCAAGCCCGCTGCCGGCCGCGGGCCTGCAGGACGTGCGCGTAGCGATCGGCCCGATCCCGCAGGGATTCCGAATCGAAACATCCGGCCAATCGCGCCTTGGCCCGTTTTCCGGCACGCTGGGGCTGTTCGCGCCGCCCGGCGGCGCGACGCGCATTGTTGTTGAACGGATGACGGTCTGGAAAACCGGCGTGACCGGAACGCTGTTGCTGGGCGACGCGGGTGCAAGCGGCACGCTGGCATTGGCGGGCGGCGGTCTGGATGGGACGATCCGGCTGGAGCCGCGCGGCGGCGGGCAGGGTTTCGACGCAGCGTTGACGGCAACCGATGCGCGGTTTGCCGGCGCCGCGCCGCTGGCGATAGCAAACGGCCGGCTTACCGCTTCGGGCACTTTTGCGGGCGGACACAGCACGATTTCGGGCAATGTGTTTGCCGAAGGGGTCCAGCAGGGCAGCCTGTTCGTCGGACGGCTGGCTGCCACCGCCAACCTGGTCGATGGCCGAGGCCGGGTCACCGCTTCGCTGGCCGGACGCCGGGGCAGCCGGTTCAGCTTGCAGCTGCTCGGCGATATCGCCCCGGATCGCTATGCAATCCTTGCCGGCGGCGAATATGCGGGCCAGCGCATAACGATGCCGCGCCGGGCGGTGCTAACGAAGAGGGGCGACACCTGGGCCCTCGCGCCCGCGCAGCTTGATTTTGCCGGCGGGCGCCTGATTGCAGAGGGCACACTGGGCGCGGACACGCGGCTGGAACTCGCGGTGGCCGAGATGCCGCTGGCGCTGGTGGATATCTTTACGTCGGACCTTGGCCTGGGAGGCAAAGCGTCGGGCACCATATCGTATCGCCAGCGCGCGGCCGGCATTCCGACCGGACAAGCCCGGATCGAGATCAAGGGTCTCACACGGTCGGGACTGGTCCTGACATCACGGCCGATCGACGTTGCGATGACCGCGCGGCTGGACGCCCGCAACCTGGAAACACGCGCAGTGCTGCGCGAAGGTGGGACGGTGCGGGGGCGGCTGCAGGGACGGATCGGCAGCCTTCCGGCCAGCGGTACCGTGGCGGACCGGTTGGCGGCAGGGCAGCTGTTCGCGCAGTTGCGCTATTCCGGTCCGGCAGATGCGTTGTGGCGGTTGTCCGCGGTGGAGACATTCGACCTGACCGGGCCGATCAATGTGGCCGCCGACGTGACCGGGACACTTGGCAACCCCGCGATTCGCGGTTCGCTCGCCAGCAGCCAGCTGCGGCTGCAAAGCGCACTGACGGGCACCGATATCCAGAACGTATCAGCGCGCGGGACCTTCGCCGGATCGCAGCTGCGGCTGAGCACATTCACCGGACGCACCCGCGGCGGCGGGCAGGTCAGCGGCAGCGGGACGGTGGACCTTAGCGGACTCAACGCCGGCCGCGGCCCCGCGCTCGACATCCGGCTGGCTGCGCGCCGCGCGGAGTTGATCGCGCGTGATGATATGGCGGCGACCGTCACCGGGCCGCTGCGGATCGTTTCGGACGGGGTGGTCGGTACGGTGGCCGGCCGCGTCGCGATCGACAGCGCGCGCTGGCAGCTTGGCCGCGCGTCCACCGCCGCCCAGCTGCCCGACGTGAAGACGCGTGAGATCAACCCGCGCGCCGACGTTGCGCCGCCGCGCCTGGCTTCCGCACCGTGGCGGTACCTGATTGACGCCAGCGGCGCGGGCCAGATCACCGTGCGCGGGCTGGGCCTGGACAGCGAATGGGGCGCTGATGTGCGCATCCGCGGCACCACCGCAGCGCCGCGAATTCTGGG
>JAZKDH010000062.1:0-10090 GCA_040387665.1 Pseudomonadota bacterium
CGCAAAGAGCGCCATGAATTCCTGCGGGCAGGAATCGAGCCCCTCCTCGCGCAGCAGCAGCATGATCGTCTGCAGCCACATCCCCACGTCAGACCACTGCGGCGGGCCCATCACGCGCGGGAAATAAACCAGCAGCAGCGCCGGGGCTCCGAAAGAAACGCGGTTGATGTCGAGGAACCGGCTCCGGCCGGCGACGTCATCGCGGGCGATGCCCATTGCGGAATAAATGCCCCCGCCGACGGTCTGAAGCCGGGTTAGGCATTCCGGCAGGACTTCGGGATCGCTCCAGCTGTATTCGGGCGGGTTCTGCGGTTCTGATGCCGCCAGCCTTGCCTGCAGGTTCTTGAGCGGTTCGCCGGTGACGATACTCGCCTCCCACGGCTGGAAGTTGCAGCCCGAAGGCGCCCAACGGGCCTTGTCGAGCACGCGGTGCAGCACCTCGGCCGGCACTGGCGTATCAAGGAACGCGCGGACCGACCGCCTGGTCAGTACGGCTTCTGTAACGGACATTGAATTTCCCCCATCATTCCTGTTCGAAAAGATCCGCGAGCTGTTCGATGATCGTCCCGCCCAGTTGCTCCACGTCCATGATCGTCACCGCGCGCCGGTAATAGCGGGTGACGTCGTGACCGATGCCGATCGCCACCAGCTGGACGGGGCTCTGCTTCTCGATCCAGTCGATCACCCGGCGCAGGTGCTGCTCCAGATAGCCGGCGGTGTTCACGCTCAGCGTGGAATCGTCAACCGGCGCGCCGTCCGAGATCACCATGAGGATCCGGCGGTCCTCCTGCCTGGCGAGCAGCCGCGAATGCGCCCACAACAGCGCCTCGCCGTCGATATTCTCCTTCAGCAGGCCCTCACGCATCATCAGGCCCAGGTTCTTGCGGGCCCGGCGCCACGGCTCGTCCGCCTGCTTGTAGACGATGTGACGCAAATCATTGAGCCGCCCCGGCTGCGCCGGCTTGCCGCCCGCCAGCCAGGCCTCGCGGCTCTGCCCGCCTTTCCATGCCCGCGTGGTGAAGCCCAGAATCTCGGTCTTGACCCCGCACCGTTCCAGCGTGCGCGCCAGCACGTCGGCGCTGATCGCCGCGATCGAGATCGGTCGTCCGCGCATCGATCCCGAATTGTCGATCAGCAGCGTGACCACCGTGTCCTTGAACTCGGTGTCGCGTTCGATCTTGTAGGACAGCGAATGCCCAGGCGAAACGACGATCCGTGCCAGCCGGGCCGCATCGAGCATCCCTTCTTCCTGGTCAAAGTCCCAGGAACGGTTCTGCTGTGCCATAAGGCGCCGCTGCAGCCGGTTTGCCAGCCGCGTGACGATGCCCTGCAGGCCTTTCAGCTGGGCATCCAGATAGGCCCGCAGGCGGGTCAGTTCATCATCGTCGCACAGTTCGCCGGCGCCGACGATCTCGTCGTACTGGGTGGTGAACACGTCGTAGGCGAAGTCTGCGGGAAGGTCAGTCCACGGGCGATTGGGACGCACGGGCAGCATCCCCTCGTCGCCTTCGCCGTCCGCCTCGCCGTCGTCGGGGTCCTCGTCGAGTTCGCGTTCGCCGCCTTCGTCCCCCTCGTCCTCGCCGTCGGTAGGTTCGGCGGCCATTTCGGCCGGCTGCTGGTCCTCGCCGGTCTCACCGCCGTCTTCCTGGTCATCGGTCTGGTCCTCGCCGTCCTGGTCCTCGGGCTCGGTCGCCTCGGGCTCCTGCGGTTCGGCACGGGTCAACTCAAGGTGCTGGAGCATGTCGAGCGCGAGGCTCTGGAACGCCTTCTGATCGTCAAGCGACCCGGCCAGCGCGGCAAGATCGGTCCCCGCCCGGCTCTCGATCCAGCCGCGCAGCAGTTCCACGCCGCCGCGGGCGGTTTCGGGCGCAGGCTCTCCGGTCAGCTGCTCGCGCAGGATCAGCGCCAGCGCCGACTGGATCGGCACCTCGGGGGCGGTCATCGCGCGGGAAATCGGATCGCTGGACGAGCGGATCACCTGCGCGGCTGCCAGGTTCCCGCGAATCCCGGCGAAGTCCCGCGCGCCAAGCGCCTCGTAGCGGACCTGCTCGATCGCGTCATAGCACGCCCTGGCAACCGGCTCGGCCGGCTGGCTGCGGGCGTGCAGCGAAGCGTTGTGATGGCGCAGCCGCAGCGCCATGCTGTCGGCAAATCCGCGCGCCTCGTCTGCCTGCGCCTTGGCCACCGCGCGACCGGGCATCGGCACCCGCAGCGTATGGCCGGTCTGTACCGGAGCGTCGGCGGTCCACGTCACCTCAAGTTCGGCATCGCCCGAAATTGCACGCGAGGCGCCGGTCAAGGCGGCTTTGAACCGGTCGAGAGGAGTTTCGTCAGCCAAGTTCGTAGGCGGTCCGCTTGGAGTTCGGGATCGGAGTTGCCGCGCGCGTCAGATGCTCTGGCCGGTCTTGGCCCAGTCGGCGAGGAACCCTTCGATCCCCTTGTCGGTCAGAACGTGCTTGAACAGGCCCTTGATCACAGCCGGGGGCGCGGTCATCACGTCGGCCCCGATCCGCGCGCTTTCCAGCACGTGGACGCCGTGGCGGACCGACGCCACCAGGATTTCGGTCCCGAACGCATAGTTGTCGTAAATCAGGCGAATGTCGCGGATCAGGTCCATCCCGTCGAACCCGTTGTCGTCGTGACGGCCGACGAACGGAGAGACGAAACTGGCCCCGGCCTTGGCCGCCAGCAGCGCCTGGTTGGCGGAAAAGCAGAGCGTGACGTTGACCATCGTACCCTCGGCCGAAAGCGCCTTGCAGGTCTTCAGGCCGTCTATCGTCAGGGGCACCTTGATGCACACGTTGTCGGCGATCTTGCGCAGGATTTCCGCCTCGCGCATCATTCCGGGGTGATCGAGCGCGACCACCTCGGCGCTGACCGGGCCATCGACCAGACCGCAGATTTCCCGTGTCACCTCAAGGAAATCGCGGCCGGATTTTGCAATGAGCGACGGGTTGGTCGTCACACCGTCAAGCAGCCCGGTTGCGGCCAGATCGGAAATTTCGGCAGTATCGGCGGTGTCGACAAAAAACTTCACGCTGCTGCTCCGGTTTGCGAGTCATCCAGCCTATAGGCACAGCCGGGGACAGGTCCAACCCCTCCCCTGTCGCGCGGCCGAATATGTGCCCATATAGGCGGTGAATGCAGCGCGTCCGTCTTCTCGTCTTCAACGCGGCCCTTGGTGCGCTCGACTATATCGTGCCGCCCGGGATGATCGTGGTTCCCGGAAGCGTGGTGCTGGCGCCGCTGGGGCCGCGCCAGGTCCTGGGCATCGTGTGGGAGCCGGACCGGCTGGACGCGGGAGACGTGCCTGACGCCAAGCTGCGCCCGCTGCTCGACGTCCTGCCGGTGGCGCCGCTGGGTCAACCGCTGCGCCGGCTGATCGAATGGACGTCCGAATACTATTGTGCGCCGATTGCGGCAGTCGCGCGCATGGCGCTCGGCTCGCTCTCTGCGCTGCGCGGCGGCGGCTCGGCCACCGAGTACCGCCTGACGGGGGCGGAGCCGGGCCGGATTACGCCGCAACGCGCCGTGGCGCTGGACGCGTTGCGCGGCGAACAGGCCAGCATCCGCGAACTGGCGGAGCGCGCGGGGGTGTCGGAAGGCGTGCTGCGCGGTATGGTAGGCGCGGGGCTGCTCGAAGCGGTGACCGTCGATCTTGACCGGCCGTATCCCAAGCCGCGGATCGACTTTGCGCAGCCCGCCCTCTCGGACGACCAGCAGGCGGCCGCGCAGGCCTTCGCCCAGGCGGTGACGGCGGGGGGTTTCCAGCCGTTCCTGCTTGATGGCGTGACCGGTTCCGGCAAGACCGAATGCTACTTCGAAGGCATTGCTGCGGCGCTGGCCGGTGGCAAGCAGGTGCTGGTGCTGCTGCCCGAGATTGCACTGACGGAAAACTTCCTGCGGCGCTTTGAACACCGCTTCGGCGTCCCCCCGGTGCTGTGGCACTCCTCCCTGAAATCTAGCGCGCGGCGCCGGGCGTGGCGCGCGATTGTCAGCGGCGATGCGCAGGTGATCGTCGGCGCGCGCTCGGCCTTGTTCCTGCCGTATGCCCGCCTGGGGCTGGTGGTGGTGGACGAGGCCCACGAAGTCTCGTTCAAGCAGGACGACGGGGTGCGCTACAATGCGCGCGACGTGGCGGTGATCAGGGCGCGGTTCGAAGGCATCCCCGTAATCCTTGCCAGCGCCACGCCGGCGCTCGAATCGATGCAGTTGGCCGACGCCGGGGTCTATCGCAAGATCGACTTGCCGGCGCGGTTTGGCGGCGCCGAATTGCCCGCGATCGACGTGATCGACTTGCGCAGCGAACAGCCCGAGCGCGGGCGCTGGCTGGCGCCGCGGCTGGTGAGCGAGATGAAGGACCGGTTGCTGAAAGGCGAACAGTCGCTGCTGTTCCTCAACCGGCGGGGCTATGCGCCGCTTACCTTGTGCCGGCATTGCGGGTACCGGTTCCAGTGCCCGAACTGCACCGCCTGGCTGGTCGAACACCGGCTGTCGCGCCGGCTGGCGTGCCACCATTGCGGACACGAAGTGCCGGTGCCCGATGCCTGCCCCGAATGCGGCGCACCCGATTGCCTGGTCGCGTGCGGCCCGGGCGTGGAGCGCATCGCCGACGAGGTATCGGAACTGTTTCCCGACGCCCGGATCGCACTGATCACCTCGGACACGATGAATTCTCCCGGCAAAGTCGCGGAATTCGTCGAAGCGGCGGAGAACAAGATGATCGACGTGATCGTCGGCACGCAACTGGTCACCAAGGGCTACCACTTCCCGGACCTGACGCTGGTGGGCGTGGTCGATGCCGACCTCGGCCTGGAAGGCGGCGATCTGCGCGCGGGGGAGCGCACCTACCAGCAGGTGGCGCAAGTCGCGGGCCGGGCCGGGCGGGGCGAAAAGCCGGGCAACGTCCTGATCCAGACCCGCCATCCCGAGGCGGCGGTGATCGCCGCGCTGGCCAGCGGTGATCGCGATGCGTTCTATGCCGCCGAAACCCAGTCGCGCCGCGACGCGGGCGCGCCGCCATTCGGTCGGTGGGCGGCAATCATCGTATCGTCCGAGGACGAGGCCGAAGCCCGGGAGGCCGCCCGCGCGATCGGCGGCACCCGTCCCAACCTGCCCGACGTCGCGGTCCTCGGCCCGGCGCCTGCGCCGATGGCGCTGCTGCGCGGGCGTCATCGCTACCGGTTGCTGGTGAACGCGCGCCGCTCGGCCGAAGTCCAGCGCGTGATCCGCGATTGGCTTGGAGCGCTGCGGTTTCCTTCGGGCGTGCGGGTCGCGGTGGATGTTGATCCCTACAGCTTTGTGTAGTTAACTGGCGCAATCATACCACGGAGTTCCGCGATGCTGACAATTCATCACCTGGGCGTGTCGCAATCGGAACGCATCGTCTGGCTCTGCGAGGAGCTTGGCCTTCCCTACGAGCTGAAGCGCTACGTCCGCCGCGCCGACAACAGCTTTGCGCCTGACGAGTACAAGGCGCTGCATCCCGCGCAGACGGCGCCCATCATCACCGATGGGGCGCTGTCACTCGCGGAAAGCGGCGCGATCTGCGATTACATCGTCACCCGCTATGGCGGCGGCCGGCTGGTTCCGGCCCCGGACAGCCCCGATTTTGCGCACCACCTGTTCTGGTTTCACTTTTCCAACGGCAGCTTCATGGCCATCTTGCTCGCCGACCTGGCGCTGACGATGGCCGGCGTGGTCGAACGCCCTCAGTTCGTTCAGGACCGCAAGGAGCGCGCGTGGGCGCTGGCCAATGCGCATCTGCAGCAGCATCCCTGGTTCGGTGGTTCCGACATCTCGAGCGCCGACATCATGATGGGCTTCGTGCTGACGACGATGCTTGTCTTTTCAGGCACGACGCTGGAACGATATCCGGCGATCGAGGCTTACGTGCAGCGCATCAAGGCGCGTCCCGCCTACCAGCGAGCTATGGCAGCGGCCGAACCCGAGGGCATATAGCGGCCTGCAATCAGCCGCCGAGCAACTCTGCGGCCTGCAGCAACCGGTTGCCGTGATCGGTTTCTTCCTTGCCGTTCTGGCGCAGCAGCTGCGCGGCCTCGGGGTTGCCGACGTTGTCCGCCCACACGCCGTAGAACACCTCGCCGCCAAATTCTGTCTCGGCCAGCTTGCGCAGCGCTTCGGGCGTGAGTTCCACGATCGGAAACACGCCATCCGTCAGATACGGATTGTCCGCCGCGTCTGGGGCGGGAAAGTTTTCTCCGCTAAGGATGCTGATGGCTTTCGAAGCGCGCTGCGCATGAACGAATTCCTCGCGCGCGTTGGCGTGAAGCAGTTCGATTACCTGCGGGTGGTCCGTCGTCCCGGCCGACGCGCGATAGAGTTCCTGGCTCGCCGCTTCCACCAGCACCATGACCTTGAGGTCAAGCACGGTCGGGCTGGTCACCGTGCCGATATGAGCGAACGCGTCGCGGATTGTCGGCGGGGCGCCTTCGGGCAGGTCGATCATCGGCATCACAGGTTCCTCGCGTTCGGCGCTTGGGGCCGATCCGTTGCGCGCAAACTGTCCCACATCATCCACAAAAGCAAGGTACTCCGCGCAGCCTTCACAGTGCCTTGTCACGGAGCAGGATCCCCTCGCGCTCCAGCAAAGCCTGCTTGATCGCGGTACCATATGCATATCCGCCCATGGTGCCATCTGTCCTGACTACGCGGTGACAGGGGATCAGCACTGCCACGTTGTTCGCCCCGTTCGCCGAACCCGCCGCCCGCACCGCGCCTGGCTTTCCAACGGCCGCCGCAATCTGCGCGTAAGTGCGGGTCTGCCCGGGCGGAATGCGCTGCAGTTCGCGCCATACGGCTTCCTGGAAGGCGGTGCCCTGCACGTCCAGCGGGATGGGCGCGGCGGTGCCCGGGGTCTCGACCGCGGCCAGCACCTGTTCCAGCAGCGCCGCAAAGTCCGCGCCGCCTTCGACCAGTTCGGCGTTGGGAAAGCGCGCCGCCAGTTCGCCCGCGCCTTCACCGAAGGCCAGCCGGCACACGCCCTTGGCAGTGGCCGCCACCAGCATCACCCCCAGCGAGGTCGGCACCGCCGCCCAGCGAATCACCACCCCGCGCCCGCCGTTCCGCCATGCCGACGGCGCCATGCCCAGTCGCTCCTGCGCGTCGGCATAGAACCGCGAGGGGCCGGAATATCCCGCATCATAAATTGCGTCGGTCACGCGCTCACCGGCGCTCAGTGCGGCCGCCACCCGCTGTTGACGGATCGCGCGGGCGTACGCAGTCGGTGACAGTCCGACATGGCGCGTGAACACCCGCTGGAAGTGCCCGGCCGAATAGCCGGCTGCTGCTGCCAGCACGCCCAGGGAAGGCACGGCGTCTGCCGCCTTGATCGCCGCGATCGCTGCCAGCACCATCTGCTCGTCGCGGGCGACATCGTCGGGCAGGCACCGCCGGCAGGCCCTGAGCCCGGCTGCCCGCGCCGCCGTGCCGTCAGCAAAAAAGCGCACATTGGCCTGAGCAGGATGCCGCGCCGCGCAGGAAGGGCGGCAATATATACCGGTCGAAAGCACGCCGGTGACAAAACGCCCGTCATAGCCACGGTCGCGCCGCAGGACCGCGTCCCACGCCTCATCCGGCGCCGGCATGGCCGGATGTTGGCTTGGCTCCGTGGGCATGGCGCGGTGCATGATGGGATACATGGCACAATTCCTTTCGCCTGCAAGATACCTGCCCGCGCTGCCCGATGCGTCCCGTCGCTTGCGATCAAACCCCCGGCTGGGCTAGGTCCG
The DNA here is from genome assembly GCA_040387665.1 of Pseudomonadota bacterium. Taxonomy (GTDB): domain Bacteria; phylum Pseudomonadota; class Alphaproteobacteria; order Sphingomonadales; family Sphingomonadaceae; genus Novosphingobium. The sequence goes on from JAZKDH010000062.1 coordinate 7,752, forward strand.
CCGGGTGAACCGCTTTCCCGCCATTGTCGCCGCGTTCCTGTGCATCCTGGCGTCAGGCCGTGCCGACGCCGATCCGGCCGACATTGCCGCGGCATCGCGCAGCGTGGTGCGGGTCGTCCTGATCTCGCGCACGAGCGACGGCGTGGAATTGATCGGCCACGGGTCCGGCTTTGCGGTGGCGCCCGACCTGGTCGTCACCAACGCCCACGTGCTCGCCCCCTTGGCCGAAGACCCGAACATGAAGGCCGGCATCGTGCCGTCGCAAGGGCGCAGCGGCTATTTCGCGAAAGTCGTCGCATTCAGCCCGCGCAACGATCTGGCGCTGCTGCGGCTGGCCGAAAAAGGCGCACTGGCGCCGGCAACGCTGTTTACCGGCGCGGTCACCGATGGCGAGGATGTCTATGCGGTCGGCTACCCCGGCAACGTCGATCAGGCGCAGGGGCTGAACGCGGCAGACCTGATGAGCCCGACCGCCCCGGTCAAGACGCGCGGCGCCGTATCGACCGGCCGCGCGACGTCCACGTTCGACACGATCCTTCACACCGCGCCGATCGGCACGGGCAACAGCGGCGGACCGCTGCTGGATTCCTGCGGGCGGGTGATCGGCGCAAACAGCTTCGCGACGGTTTCGGATACCAGCGCCGATTCGGAATTCTACTTTGCGGTCTCCATGCGCGAGATCACGCGCTTCCTGATCAGCGCGGGCGTGACCGCGCGCACCTCTGGCGAGCCCTGCCGCAGCATCGCCGAACTCGACGCGGCAGAGCGCGAGCGGCTGGCCGGGGCCAAGGCCCTGTCGGACGAGACACGGCGCGCTGATGCCGCGCGGCGCGATGCCGCCCTCCAGAGCGCCAGGCGGCAGGCTGAAGTGGAAGTCATCACCTCGCGCGAGAATCACCTGGCGCTTGCAGGCCTGTCCCTGGTTCTTGCGGTGATCGCGGGCGGCGCCGCGCTGTGGGCCGGTCAGCAAGGACGGGTGCGTGAACGCAGGCTCGCGGGGGCGGCTGCCGTAATCCTGCTGGCCCTGTGCCCCATTGCATGGTTCACCCGGCCGTCCATCGCCGGGATCGATCCCCGCGCCCAGGCGATCGCGGCCGAGCGGGCCGAACCCGCAGCCTCGGCCACGCCGGCCCCCGCCAACGCGCAGCCGGCCGCCCTCACCTGCATATTCAATTCCCAGCGCAGCCGGGTCACCGTCTCCGACACGACCGACGTGCCGCTCGCGTGGCAGGGCGATGGCTGCGTCAACGGCCGAACCCAGTACGGCCTGAGCGCGGACGGCTGGTCGAAAGTCCTCGCCCCGAATGCCGAAGACACCGTGACGATCGCTGCATACGATCCCCAGACACGGACGTATCGCCAGGATCGCTACCTGCTCGATCTCGATACGATGACCAGGGTGCGGACAGAGCGGGCGCGTTACCCGGCCCCGGCGTGCGGCGCGGGTGAAGCGGCGGCGCGGGCGTTCGGATCCGCCCAGACGAGCGTGCGGGCGCTGCTTCCGGTACAGCCGAACGAGCGGCTGGTGTATGATTGCCAGCCGGCCCGTTGAAACGCGCTAAAAGTCGGGCGCGGTAATCTTTCGAAGTCAGCAAAGGGGTGACTGGCCGCGGCCGGCCTTACCGCAGGCCGGACAGTTTCCGGCAAATGAAATCGAGCTTGGACAGGAGTTTCACCCGCGACCTTGCATCGCGGCACTTTCGTTGCTAGGCGCGCCCCCGTCGACAGGGGGCCGGCGGCAACTGCGCTCAGGCCTTGTCGCCGACCAGGTATTGGCACCCGGTAACAAAGGAACCGACACGCGTGGAGATTTCCGGCGGCATTACGGCGAGCTTGCAGGGGCGCTATGCCTCGGCGCTCTTTGACCTCGCGCGGGAGCAGAATCTCGTCCAGACGGTCGAATCCGATTTTGACCGGCTGGAACAGGCACTGGCCGCGTCTGATGATCTCAAGGCCCTCACTACCAATCCAAAGGTCGGCCGCGACGCCGCTGCCCGGTCGATGGCCGGGGTCGCTGCGCTGCTTGGCCTTTCGCCGCTGACCTCGAACTTCCTCGGCGTGCTTGCCGGCAATCGCCGCCTGGCAAAGCTGCCGCAGGTCATCCGCGCGTTCGGAGAGATCGCCGCAACCGCGCGCGGAGAAGTGACCGCCGAAGTCACCAGCGCCCACCCGCTTACCGATGATCAGCTCGCCGCGCTCTCCGCCCGGTTGCAGCAGCGCGAAGGCGGCATTGTGAAACTCAAGACCAGCGTCGATCCCGACCTGCTTGGCGGACTGGTCGTCCGCATCGGCAGCCGCCAGATCGACAGCTCGATCCGCACCCGTCTCAATTCCCTCGC
>JAZKDH010000063.1:0-6208 GCA_040387665.1 Pseudomonadota bacterium
CGGTCCTCGGCCTTGTCGATCGCGTCGGCATCGGCGCCGATCATCTTGACGCCGTACTTCTCCAGCGTGCCATCGTTGAACAACGCCAGCGCGGTGTTTAGCGCGGTCTGACCGCCCATCGTCGGCAGCACCGCGTCGGGCCGCTCCTTCACGATGATCCGCATGACGATTTCCGGCGTGATCGGCTCGACATAGGTCGCGTCGGCCATGTCCGGATCGGTCATGATCGTGGCGGGGTTGGAGTTGACCAGGATCACCCGGTACCCCTCCTCGCGCAGCGCCTTTATCGCCTGCGTGCCGGAATAGTCGAACTCGCAGGCCTGGCCGATAATGATTGGGCCGGCGCCAATGACGAGGATCGAGGAGATGTCAGTGCGTTTGGGCATTTGTGGGTTCGTCCGTCGCTTGGATCATCTGTTGTGTGCTGCCGGCGATATTCGCGCCAACGCCTTGCTTGGCTAAGCTGGCTTCGAGGCAAGCTGATGTCCGATCTACCCGGTCCGACATCTTGCTCGCCTCAGCCTCGCTCATCTCAGTCAAATCGAATGAAAAGGCTATTCCCATGTGACTGGGGTACTTGAGTTCGCTGTCAAAAGAGTAGATGCCAGACGTCCACTCCCAATTTGTAATTCCACAATCTCGCGCAGCAATGGCTGCCTGCTTCTCGTTGGCCTCTGGCAACTTCGCTGCTCCATTACACGCGCAAAGTGAAAGTGGAAAAAGCAGCGGAGCGAACGCGAGTCCTCGGCTCACCCCAACATCCCCACGAACTTCTCGAACAGATAGAAACTATCCTGTGGCCCCGGGCTCGCCTCAGGGTGGTACTGCACCCCGAACGCGCGCTTGCCGTTCACTTCGATCCCGCAGTTGGAGCCGTCGAACAGCGACACGTGGGTTTCCGTCAGACCTTCGGGGAGCGCCGAATTGTCCACTGCAAAGCCGTGATTCATCGATGTAATCTCCACCACGCCGTCCGCCTTGCGCTGGACCGGGTGGTTCGCGCCGCGGTGGCCCTGGTGCATCTTGGTGGTCGTTGCGCCCGCCGCCAGCGCCAGCATCTGATGGCCAAGGCAGATGCCGAACAGCGGCACGTCGCGTTCGAGCAGGCTCTGGATCACTGGCACCGCATAAGACCCTGTCGCGGCCGGATCGCCGGGTCCGTTGGACAGGAACACGCCGTCTGGCTTCAGGCTGAGGATCGTGTCGATGGACGTTTGTGCCGGAACGACAGTCACTTGCGCGCCGGCCTTGACCAGACTGCGGAAGATGTTGTCCTTCGCCCCGAAGTCGATCGCGACGACGTGGGGGCGCGCATCCTGCGCGGTGCGGGCAAAGCCCTTGCCCAGTGACCAGATGCCGCCTTCCCATTCCTCGTTGGCGCTGCGCGACACCACGCGGGCCAGGTCCATCCCTTCAAGTCCGGGCCAGTCGCGCGCGCGCTTGAGCAGCGCGGGCACGACAAACTGGCCCTCGGGATGGTGCGCGATCACCGCGTTGGGCGCGCCCGCCATGCGGATGCGCCGGGTCAGCGCGCGGGTATCGACACCCGCCAGCCCGATCTTGCCGCGGCTGGCCAGCCACGCCGGAAAGGTGTCGGCCGCGCGGAAGTTCGACGGCGCGGTCACGTCCTCACGCACGATGCACCCCACGGCGCCTTCGACGCGGGCTTCCAGGTCCTCGTCATTGGTGCCGACGTTGCCGATGTGCGGGAACGTGAAGGTCACGATCTGCGCGGCGTACGACGGATCGGTCATCACTTCCTGATAGCCGGTCATCGCGGTGTTGAAGCAGACCTCGCCCACCGCCTCGCCGGTGGCGCCAAAGCCCCTGCCCCAGATAACCGTGCCATCGGCAAGGACGAGGACTCCGCTTGCGCCTTTGGGTTGTGGCGCGTGCGAAGAGGCGGGGTCGGCCATGAAGGGCGCTCCGTTTACAGTGGTTCTGGCGATGGTGCTAAGGGGCGGCGGCTAGAGCGTGGGAGGCCCTCCGTCAACCTATGAAAACGCGAATTTCCCGGCTAGGCTGCGCGCAACTGGTGCGTGTGCGCCATTATCCACGGAATTGGGGGAACAATGCTCCGCGACTCGATCAAGTCCGCGCAAATCGCTGCGATGAAGGCTGGCGACAAGCCGCGCCTGGCCGCTGTCCGGCTGATCATGGCCAAGCTGAAGGACAAGGACATCGAACTGCGTACCGCTGCAAACGTGCCGGACGACGATGTGCTGGTGGTTGATGTCCTGCAGAAGATGGCCAAGCAGCGCCGGGAATCGATCGCGCTGTATCAGCAGGGCGGCCGGCAGGAGCTGGCCGACGTGGAGCAAGCCGAGCTCGCGGTGATCGAGGAATTCCTGCCGCAGCAGATGACCGAGGCGGATGCCGCTGCCGCGATCGCGACGATCAAGGGCGAACTCGGCGCATCGTCGCTCAAGGATATGGGCCGCGTCATCGCCGAACTGAAGGCGCGCCACGGCACCCAGCTCGACATGGGCAAGGCCAGCGCACTCGTGAAGGCGGCGCTGGCAGGATGAGGCGCCTCGACAGCGCTGGACACGGACGGAGAAGGTTCGCTTTGTCGCACGACCTTCCATCTCCGTTTGCGTGGAGCGCAGTCGCAATGGGATGGTCGAGCGCGAACAAGGACGCGCCGGCTCCGGGCGAGCGGGCCTCGACGTCATCTGGTGAGCCGAAGTTTATGCTGGGCAGGTCGGAGTGCTCGCCATGACCGGGGTTCGACCCGTACGGTCAGACGAGAGAACCTGACCATGCTCTCGCCCCAATGGCTCGATGAACTGCGTACCCGCCTCAGCCTGTCGAGCGTGATCGGGCGGACCACGCGCCTGACCAAGGCCGGACACGAGTTCAAAGCCTGCTGCCCGTTTCACAATGAGAAGTCGCCCAGTTTCACTGTCAACGACGATAAGGGGTTTTACCATTGCTTCGGCTGCGGGGCGCACGGCGATGCGATCCGGTGGATGACGGATCAGCGCGGGCTCTCGTTCATGGACGCGGTAAAGGAACTGGCAGCCGAAGCCGGGCTGGAGGTCCCCGCCCCCGATCCACGCGCGGCGCGGGCGAGCGAACAGCGCGATTCGCTGCACGACGTGACGAAGGCCGCGCAAGAGTGGTTCATGGCCCAGCTCGCCGGGCCAGAGGGTGCGAAGGCGCGCGCCTATCTGGCCGGGCGCGGGTTCGATGCGCATACCGCGGCGCGGTTCGGCTTTGGCTATGCGCCGGAAGGACGCCAGGCGCTGAAGGCCGCGCTGTCGGTCTTCCCGGAGGAGAAGCTGCTCGAAGCGGGCTTGCGGATCGTGATCGATGGCAAGGAGCCATATGACCGGTTCCGCGGCCGGCTGATGCTGCCAATCGAGGATGCACGCGGGCGGGTAATCGCGTTCGGTGGCCGCATCCTCGATGCGGTCAAAACAGACGCGCCCAAATATCTGAACTCGCCCGATACACCGCTGTTCGACAAAGGCCGCACGCTGTATAACCTGCACCGTGCAGGCCCGGCCGCTCGGCAATCGGGCCGGCTGATCGTGGTTGAAGGCTACATGGACGTGATCGCACTGGCGGCGGCGGGCTTTGCCGAAGCGGTAGCGCCGCTCGGAACTGCACTGACCGAGCACCAGCTCGGCCTGCTTTGGCGCATCGTCGAAACGCCGATCCTGTGCTTTGATGGCGACGCCGCCGGCCAGCGCGCCGCTCTGCGCGCCATAGGCCGGGCGCTTCCCGTTCTCAAACCGGCGCACTCGCTGAGGATCGTGCGTCTACCCGCCGGGCTGGATCCCGATGACCTGATCAAGCAGCGCGGACCGGCCGCGATGGAAGCCCTTCTGGGCGACCCGAAAAGCCTGATCGACACGCTGTGGGAACACGAGCAAGCGGCGCTACCCCTGTCCACACCCGAGGACAAGGCGGGCCTCAAGGCTCGCCTCATGGCCCATGTAGACCTCATCGGCGATGCCGATATCAAGGCGCTTTATCGCCGGGAACTGACCGAACGTTTCTCCGCCTTCGCGTTTCCGCGGCGCGAACCCGCGGCGTGGCAACCACAGGCGCAGCGGCTATCCGGCGGCGCCCGGCGGGCGGGCGGGCCGAAAGCGGGCGCCTGGCGCGATGCCCCGCCGCCCCCGCCCTCGGCCGAAACGCAGCGGCGACTGAAGAAAGCGACCGGCGGATCGCGCGAGGTGCTGGCGGCAGCGGTGCTGGCGGGACTGTGCGCTCATCCACGCGCGATCGTCCGCCATGCCGAAACACTGTCGCGCGCACGTCTGGCCGATCCCGACCATTCCCGCCTGCTCGACGTATTGCTCGATGCGGCCGAGAGCGCCGCCCCGCTTGAAACGGCCGCTCTTGCCACCACATTGGAAAAAAAGGGAATGAACCCGCCGGAACCAGGCGAGTACGCGAGAATTCCTTTTCCGTTCGTTGGTGTTGCTGTGCCGGCCGACGTCGCACTCGCGGCGCTCGATACCGCCATCGAACTGTTGGTTGACGGACCTGAATTGGATGCGGCAATCCATGCCGCGACCGAGCGGTTCGAATTCGAAGAACAAGGAAGGCTACGAGCCCGGAAAAAGGAACTGGAAGACCGATTGAAGGCCCTGATGCGGGTATGATCCCGGAAGGTGCCGAATAACCAGAATTTCGTTCCAATCAGCGCTGGTATTTGTCGTGCGTCTCGGGCAGATGCCCGTCCGCGGTATAATCCGGTGCTCGAGCTAAACGATGCTGCGACCCTGCACCTGGGTGCGCCTGAACCTTAATGGCGGATTGATGGAAGAAGAAATCGGCAGCGACAAGGATGGCGGCGATGCCCCGCTCATCGATCTCAACGAAGCCTCGGTCAAAAAGCTGATCGCGCGTGCCAAGCGGCGCGGGGTGATCACGTATGACGAGCTGAATGAGGCGTTGCCGCAGGATCAGATGAACTCCGAGCAGATCGAGGACATCATGGCCGCGATCTCCGAGATGGGCGTCAACATCGTCGAAAGCGACGAGGACGCGACCGATCCGGAAGAGAGCAAGGCCGAGGACGCTGAGGACGAGGAAGCCGTCGACGAGCGGCCCGACTTGATCAAGAAAAAGGAAACCATCGAGCGCACCGATGATCCGGTGCGGATGTACCTGCGCGAGATGGGCGCCGTCGAACTGCTCAGCCGCGAGGGCGAAATCGCCATTGCCAAGCGGATCGAGGCCGGACGCGATACGATGATCCTGGGCCTGTGCGAAAGCCCGATCACCTTCCACGCGATCATCCACTGGTCCGAGGCGCTCAACGCCGGCGAGATGCAGCTGCGCGAAATCCTTGATCTGGACGCGATGCTGTCAAAGGAGCCGGCGCCCGAAGCGATGTCTGAAGACGGCGAAGAAGCCGACGCGGAGATCAGCGAAGCCACCGCCGGCCCGTCCTTCAAGGAGGAAGAGGAGGTCGAGGAGGAACCCGCCGAGGACGAGGACGAAGACGGGGTAGAACGCCGCGCCCGTCGTCCCGCCGAGGAAGAGGAAGAGGACAACACGCTCTCGCTCGCGCAGATGGAAGCGGCGCTGAAGCCCGAAGCGCTGGAAAAGTTTGCGCTGATTACGGACCTGTTTCGCCAGTTCGAACAGATCCAGGCAGGCCGCCTGGTTGCAATGGGCGGCGGCGGATCCTTTCCGGAAGCCAAGGAACGGGTTTACCAGCAGCTGCGTGAAGACCTTACCGCACAGGTCGAATCTGTGCAGTTCCACGCCACGAAAATCGAATACCTTGTTGACAACCTTTATGCCTTTAACCGCCGGCTAACCACGCTGGGCGGTCAGATGCTGCGCATGGCAGAACGCCACAAGGTGCCGCGCAAGGACTTCCTCGATGCCTATGTCGGGCACGAGCTGGATGAAACGTGGCTGCAGGATCACGCCAAGCGTGACAAGAAGTGGACCGCCTTCGCCTCCACCGAGGCGACCGGGGTTGAGCGCATCCGCGCCGAAGTGGCTGATATCGCCGCAGCCACCGGCATGGCGCTGCCCGAGTTTCGCCGGATCGTGAACATGGTTCAGAAGGGCGAGCGCGAAGCACGGATCGCCAAGAAGGAAATGGTCGAGGCAAACCTGCGGCTCGTGATCTCGATCGCCAAGAAGTACACCAACCGTGGCCTGCAGTTCCTGGACCTTATCCAGGAAGGCAACATCGGCCTGATGAAGGCGGTCGACAAGTTCGAGTACCGCC
>JAZKDH010000064.1:0-10503 GCA_040387665.1 Pseudomonadota bacterium
TCGTTGTTCAACAGTGCAGGCTGTCTGACGCACCCAGATCAGGCCACATAAATCCTCTTTGTCCGGAGCCATGCCGCTGGCCTTCTGCTATTCGTTCGCCCGAGCCAGGCTCTATCGGACTGTCCGGTATCGACAACATTGCGGACGATCCTACGACGGGCCACAAGGCGGGCATGACCGTGATCGATTCAGACCTGCTTTCGAGCCTTCCGCTTACCACAATCGATCAAGTGATCTTCTTTAAACGAGACGAGCTAACGACTGACCTGATCTGCTGCGACGTGGTGATAGGCGACCAACGCTGGACCTTTCACGAAGAGCTTGCTGGTTGGGACTTACTGATAAGCCACCTTCAACTGCTACCGAGTTTTCGTGAAGATTGGTTTTCAGAGGTGACCCAGCGGCCCTTTACTGCGTGCGAAACCGTTGCATTCACTCGGCATCGGACCGGCAGCTAAGGCGGGAGATGGAGCGAATGCGGCCGTTCCGGATACGACAACATTGCGGACGTGAAGCCGATGCCAATTTGAAGCCAAAAAATTTTTGCTGAGGTCATTCGTGATAGCTCTTGAGATCAAGTCCGCATGTGAAGTTCGTGATTTCGCCTGCGTCTAATTTTTGCTGAATTTGTGCCTGTTTCGCCGAAACGACGGTAACCCATATGGTTTGGGGGCCATATGGCCCTAGTATATCACTGAACGATAACAAGGCCGACATTGGCTTGCCGTCTGTACCGGTCCACGAAAGCCCTTGTGAACCTCCGTAACTGCCAGTTGCAGCATCAAAATTCGTTGCGACGATCGGCGCCTTTCCCGGCCACTGAACGATCCAACGGCGCGGCCCTCTATCTCGCCTCGTTGACGTCAGGCGTAATTCAATCGGACCGATTTTCTCCCGGTTGAAGTCAACGACTTCAGAGCTTTTCGAGCAATCAAATATGACCGATCCGTTGAAGAGTTGCCCCATCGCGATTTTTGCCAACCGGTTGTCATTGTAAATGTTGGCCGCGACCGTCGCGACAATCAGCAAACCAGTGGACAGTGGCAGCGCAGCGCGCCCGATGACGAAAAATTTCGCGCCTTGATGCCGCAGCTTATACGCGCGAAGAATTAACCAAATGATGAGAAGTGGCTGGACGACGACCATCGTCCCTACGATCAACTCTGTGAACGATCGCTGATGCATGCGCCACGCACCATCAGTCCTAGAAAATAAAAGATAGCCGCTGGCAACCAATGCTAACAAAAACCACGCACTGGAGATTGCCATCACGACCCAGTAGCCGATGCGCCAGCCCCTAATCTTTGCCGTCCCCATTCTAGCCACTGTTTTTATCGCGGTAGCGTGTTCCCTCCAAGCCCCGATACTACTTGCAGCATGCCGAGGCAAGTACAAGTCCGCTACCCCGATATAGCCGACGTTGAGGCCTGCGTCCGCGTTTAACGAATCCGGACAGTCCGCTTTCAGCAGGCGCAAGCAAGCTTCCGAAAGACTGGAATGTTGGGGGAAGCGGAAGTCCAAGAATCAGCTCATGGCCCACCAAATAAGTCCAGAGAGCACAACAAATGGAAGCAAGATCGCAAGAGATCCAGCCAAACGCCCCCATCGTCTGTAGGCTATCGCGATTGTGCCTTCCCAGAGTGCAGTAATGAGAAACTCCATTCTTGTCGCATGCCGGAGATCATCGTCGACCGCAATGTTGTCGTGACCAGACAGTCCGCTCTCGCGAACCCACCTCGCAAGGCAGTCAATGGTAACCCTGGAAGTCTGGCGGTTGGCCAAGCTGTTACAGAACAAGCGGAAACTCGCGGATTCCGCCGTTTACTCACCAATCTGGCAGGAGTGGAGGGACTCGAACCCACGGCCCTCGGTTTTGGAGACCGATGCTCTACCAACTGAGCTACACTCCTGCAGCGTGGCGGCCTGTAAGGCGGAGGGGACGCGATGGCAAGCGGGCAAAACCATCGCGCTTGGCCGCACGCTCTCGCAGGGGCCTTGAACGGCGCGGGACGCAACCTTTTGCCGCCGGCCGTTTTTCAGGTAGAAGAGCGTCGTGTACGCGCCGATGCAGATCATCGACAGCCAGCTTTTGATGCTTGCCTATCGCAGCGGGATTTTCCCGATGGCGGATCGGCGCGACGATCCCGAGGTGTTCTGGGTCGAGCCGCGGCTGCGCGCGATCCTGCCGCTTGACGGCTTTCGCCTGTCACGCTCGCTGGCGCGCACGTTGCGCCGCGGCCGCTTCACCGTCACCTGCAATGCGGCGTTCGAGGCCGTGATGGCGGGGTGCGCGGCGCCGCGCCGGGAAAGTGACGAGACCTGGATAAGCGGGCGCATCGCCGAAAGTTACCGGGCCCTGCACGTCGAACGACAGGCGCACTCCATCGAATGCTGGCAGCCAGGGCCCGATGGCGCCCCGACGTTGGTGGGCGGGCTTTACGGCGTCGGGTTTGACCGGGTGTTCTGCGGCGAATCGATGTTCAGCCTGGTGCCCGATGCTTCGAAAGTGGCGCTTTCCTGGCTGGTGGCGGCACTTCGGCGGACGAGGTGCAGTTTGCTCGACTGCCAGTTCATGACCGACCATCTGGCGTCGCTGGGCGCGATCGAGATCCCGCAGGCCCGCTATCTCAAATTGTTGCGGCAGGCACAGGGGCCCGCCCCGGATCAGTCCGGCCCGGCGGCAACCGGCGCACCGTCCGCGTCAGGGGCAGCCGGCTCGGACGTTGGCGAAGCTGCCGGGACGGCAACCGCCTCGGGGGCCGGCTTGCCAGCGGGCTTTGCCGGGCTGCTGGCGGACGCGGCGGCCGCCGGATCCTCCTCCTCGCCCGGGAACTTCATTGCGCAATCCTTGACCCAGACGTCATAGACCGGATGTTCGATCACGTTGGCCGATGGCGAATTGCGGAACAGCCAGCCTGAAAACACCTTGCGCCAGGCCAGCGGGCTGTCGGTTCCGGCCCGCTCCTCCACCAAGACCTGCACGAACGCGCCCGTTTCCGGCGGGGTTTCCCAAGGGAGGGTCTTTTCGCAGTTCGCCAGCTTGACGATGACATTGCCGATGCGCCGGGATTCGCCCACCTTCATCACCAGGTCCTGCTCAAGGTTGTTGCGCTTGTTCAACAGCCCCAGCGTGGCGACCCGGTCTTTCACCGGCGTGCCATAGTTGCTTTCAACGACATTGGTGACCGCCGCGGCGGACGCCATGTCGGCCGGGATCTCCGTGGCCTCGCCCACAGGATCGGAAGGTTCGCCGGTGCACGCGCCAAGCGCCATCGCCAGTGTCACCGAAGCGATTGCCAGTAGCGCAAACGTCGCCCGCAGCGGGGCCCTGGCCCGGCGCACTCCTAGGCGTCCGATACGCCGGTCTTCGTGTCCACTTCGGGCGACCACGGTTCATAATCGCCGGTGGCCCTGGCGCGCACGCCGCCGTTTTCCAACGCGCCTTGCGGACGATACGCGCGGTGCGTGCCGGTGGCGTTCGGGGTATAGTCCGCTTCCCAGATACGGGGCGGCGGCAGGAAGCTTTCCGGCACGCCGTCGAACGTGCTGTGCAGCCAGCCGTGCCATTCTGCCGGCACGTTGCTGGCGTCGTTCGCGCCGACATAAATCACCCAGCGGCGTTCGCGCCCGGCCCACGGGTGGCCTTTGGGAAACGGTTTCCTGGCCCGGAAATAGGTGTTGCCTTGCGCATCCGTCCCGACCTTTTCGCCGTGACGCGCGCTGTCGAGCATCGTTCCGATGGTGGCACCGTCCCACCAGGTGAAAATCTTGGACAGAAATCCCATGCCGCAGGCGCCTAGCGGAAATCAGGGTAGCGGGGCAAGAGGGCTTGGGCCGCCGGCTGCAATTGCGCCCCTACCACCGGACCACATCCCCAGGCCGGATGCCGAGTTTGTCCGCGCGACCGCCGTTCAGTTCCAGCACCGCAGCGGCGATGCCGGCGGACGGCAGCGGCGTTTCATCGTGCGGCACCGCATTCGCGGCGATGTTCAGGATCCTGCCGTCGGCACCGACGAAAATGATATCGAGCGGGATCAGCGTGTTGCGCATCCAGAAACTTGCCCGGTCGGGCGGGATACGGACGAACACCATTCCCTCGTCCGCGCCCATCGCCTTACGGAACATCAGGCCTCTGGCCTGTTCGGCCGCGGTCCGCGCCACCTCCACCCGGAACACGCGCTTTCCGGCCGGGCCGCTGACAGTCAGCGGCACGACCGGCAAATTGGAAACCGGGTGGCGCCGCTCCGCGCTCGTCACAGTTGCCGAGCGGCTGTCCGCCTGGCGTGGCGAGCAGGCGGCGAGCGCCCCGAGCGCCGCCAGTAGCGCTTTCTTGTGCCAGCTCCAGGTGCCGTGCATCAATAATCCTCCGCCGCATCGTCCGCATCGGCTTCGGCGGCCCAGCTTTCCGCCGCCAGGCTGTCCGTCGCTTCGGCCACCGCCCGCGCGTGATCCAGCCGATGCCCCGCGCGCAGCAGCGCGGCAAGCTGCTTTTCGCGCGCGGCGTGGTCAAGCCGGGCGAATTCGACCGGGCCGAACGGGCCGATCCGCCGCCGTACCGCAAACCGCACCGCCGCGCGGCGCTGTGCGCCTTCGCCTGCGCGCACGTCCTCGCGCAGTTCTGGGGCGATCCCGGCCGCGCCCAGCGCCTGATCCACGCGCCGTTCGCCCAGGCCGCGCCGGCGCATCGTCCCCGCCTTGGCCCGGGCAAACGCGGCATCATCGATATACCCAGCCTGCACGAATCGAGCGACCAGCGCGGAGATGCCCGGGTCGCCCTCTCCCGCCCAGCCGCGCTCTCGCAGCTTGCGTTTCAGGTAGCTGTCGAGTTTAGCCGCGCTCGCCGCGAATCTGGCGACGTAGGCTAGCGCCAACTCTTCCAGACGCGCGGCATCGATTGGCCGGGGTGTTCGTTTCTGTCTTGGAACGGATGTCATAAGGCCTTATTGGTGCCACAGTCGTTACGGATTGGGGAGACCCGGTCTGGATCGGGTAGTGTGTGCCGGGGGGTTCGCGCAGACATGCGGGGTTCAACCCGAATCATTCGTCCGGTCCAGCCTCACGTGAGTCCCTGGACGATGCTGGCGACAACAACAGACGGGTTTCGCACATGACCGACACCGCAGCCACGCTGGTGCCGACTCCGAATGAAGATTCACTACCGCGCCGGTTTGCCGATTTCGGCACATTCTGCGAAGCGCTGGACTATGCGGCCAGTGGGCAGCGGGGCCTGAACTTTCACGACGCCCGCGGCAATCTTGCCCGCGTCTACGCCTATTCCGAACTGCGCGCGGATGCACTGGCAGTCGCGCGCCGACTGGTGGCTGCAGGCGTGAAGCCGGAAGAACGGATCGCGCTGATCGCAGAAACGGGGCCCGAATTCGCCGCGCTGTTCTGCGGCACGATCTACGCTGGCGCCTGGCCGGTGCCCCTGCCACTGCCGACCAGCTTTGGCGGAAAGGAAAATTATATCGAACAGTTGACGGTCCAGCTGGACAGTTGCGATCCGGTCATGCTGTTCTATCCGGACGAAATAGCCGAGATGGCAAACGCTGCGGCGGCCCGTCAGGCGCGCGCTTCGGGCGCATGCGCGGCGATTTCCTGGCAGAATTTCCTTGCAACCTCGGCGCCAGACTGCGCGTTGCCCCAGGCGCGCCCGGATGCGATCTGCTACCTGCAGTATTCGTCCGGATCGACCCGCTTTCCGCACGGCGTGGCGGTGACCCACGAAGCCCTCCTCAACAACCTTGCCGGGCACGGCCACGGCATGGAACTGGTGCCGCAGGACCGCTGCATCTCGTGGCTACCCTGGTATCACGACATGGGCCTGGTCGGCTGCTTCCTCTCGGTCATCGCGAACCAGGTCTCGGCCGACTACCTGAAGACCGAGGATTTCGCCCGCCGCCCGCTGGCCTGGCTCGATATGATCAGCCGCAATCCCGGCAACTCGATTTCGTACTCGCCCACGTTCGGCTATGACATCTGCGCCCGGCGCATTTCCAGCCAGACCCAGGTGGACCAGCGGTTCGACCTGTCGCGCTGGCGCATTGCCGGCAATGGCGCCGACATGATCCGGCCCGACGTGATGCAGGGGTTCGTAAACGCCTTTGCCGATGCCGGGTTCAGGGCGGCCGCGTTCCTGCCCAGCTACGGCCTGGCCGAAGCCACCCTGGCCGTTACCATCATGCCGCCGGGCGAGGGCATCCGCGTCGAGCTGGTCGAGGAAGAGCGCCTGTCCGGCGCGCCGCGCGATCTTTCGCGCCCGGCCCGATACCGCGCAATCGTGAACTGCGGCAAACCGGTGCGCGACATGCAGGTCGAGATCCGGGGAGAGCGCGGCCACGCGCTGCCGGATCACCACATCGGCAAGGTGTGGTGCCAGGGGCGTTCGGTCATGCACTCGTATTTCCGCGATCCCGATGCGACCGCCGCCTGCCTGGTGGATGACTGGCTGGATACCGGCGACATGGGCTACATGGCGGGCGGATACCTGTTCATCGTCGGGCGCGCGAAGGACATGATCATCATCAACGGCAAAAACCACTGGCCGCAGGATATCGAATGGGCGGTTGAGCAACTGCCCGGCTTCCATCAAGGCGATATCGCGGCCTTCTCCGTTCGTTCCGATACTGGCGAGGAAGTTCCCGCGGTGCTGGTGCACTGCCGCGTCTCCGACCCGATCGAGCGGCGCAAGCTGCACGATCAGATCCGCGACAAGGTCCGTTCGATCACGGGCATGAACTGCGTGGTCGAACTGGTCCCGCCGCGCACGCTGCCGCGCACCAGCTCGGGCAAGCTCAGCCGGGCCAAGGCGCGCAACCTGTACCTTTCAGGCGAAATCCAGCCTTACGCACTGGCCGCCTGACCCGCGCCCAAAGGCGCATGTATGGGTCTGCCGGGGGTGGCACGTTATCGGACTGTGTGTTGCGCGCGCTTGACGTGCAGGCCAGACACTCTTTGTTATCCGCCTGACCAACAGGCAGTATTGGTGGGGGTAAATGACGGCGACCATACCTGATCTACAGCCGGAAATACCGCGCGCGCCCGTGGCAACTGTGCGCGCCGGCGATGATCTCAGCGTGCTGGTCGGCTGGTCGCACGCCCCCTTCAGCCGCGGGATCCAGCTCAAGCTGCAAAGCACCATCGCGGGCAGCCGCGACAAGACCGACATCGCTGCCCACAACTATCTGATGACACGCAATCAGGCGCTGATCCTCGCGAAGTATCTGCTTGATGTAACCGGTCAATCGCTGCCCAAAATCGCGCGCGAAGGTACCATCAAGCGGTTTCTGCGCCGCCTGACCGGGGGGTAGCGCACAGGTCACTGCGGTGGACATACCGAAAATGCCGCTTGAACCGGCCCGATTCACGCGCCATCTCGAAGGCAAGCAAATCGGATAGAGACCTGCATGGCCACCTCCCCCGACCCGACGGTTACCGCAGCCGCTCCGTTGACGCTGACCGCGCCCGACCCGGTGCCTCCGGTCGCGCCCGCGCAAGCTGTCGGGCTGGTGCCGGTAACCGCCGAAAATCGTACGAAGCTGGAAATGAAGGTCGATGCCTTTGTGGCCGAACTGGCCGCGCAGGATCCCAACAGTCCTGAATTCGGGCAGCGGATCGACCAGTTGACCGCGATGGGCCGAAAGGAAATCGCCGCGGCAGCGGGGATGTCCAACCGCTTTCTTGATCGTCCGGTCCGCGCGATGGACAAGGACACGGGGGTCGGGGCCAATCTGGCGGAACTGCGGCGGACGGTTGAGGAACTTGATCCCGGGAAAGCCGGCAAGCTTTCCACCGGGCGCAAGTTGCTGGGCTTCATTCCCTTTGGCAACGGGCTGAAGCGCTATTTCAATTCGTACCAGTCGGCGCAGGGCCACATCCAGTCGATCCTGACCCATCTCGCGTCGGGCAAGGACGAGCTGTTGATGGACAACGCCGCGATCGATGTGGAGCGGACCAAGCTGTGGGAGGCGATGGGAAATCTTGAACAGATGATCCTGATTTCCCGCACGATGGACGCCAAGCTTGAGGAAACCGCTGCCCAGCTTGATGCGACCGAACCGGCCAAGGCGCGCGCGATTCGCGAAAGTGCCCTGTTCTACACGCGCCAGCGGACGCAGGACCTGATGACCCAGATGGCTGTGACCGTGCAGGGCTATCTGGCGCTCGATCTCGTCAAGAAGAACAACGTGGAATTGGTCAAGGGGGTCGACCGCGCCAGCACGACGACGGTCGCCGCGCTGCGCACCGCGGTAACCGTGGCGCAGGCAATGACCAATCAGCGGCTGGTGCTGGAACAGGTGACGGCGCTGAACACGACGACCGCGAACATCATCGAATCGACCGGCGCATTGCTTAAGGACCAGACCGCCAGGATCCATGAGCAGGCGGCGAACAGCACCATTCCGCTGCAGACACTCCAGCGGGCGTTTCAGAATATCTACGATACGATGGATTCCATCGATACCTTCAAGCTCAAGGCGCTCGACGCGATGAAGCAGACGGTCGACAGCCTCTCGACCGAACTCGAAAAATCCAGGGGCTATATCGCCCGGGCAGAGGGCGCGTCGCAGGCGCGCCTGACGGCGGACGCCCCCTCGCCGCTGTCGCTCGAAGGATAGCGGCTCTTGGCCAAGACCCCGGCCCACGAAGCGGACCGCGTGCTCGCGGATGCCCGGCAGTCGCTTGCGCTACAGCGCGCCGGCGGACGCCCGCAGAGCGCCGAGACCCGCTCGATCGGCCGCCGCTCGCGCGAATTGAAGAACCGGCATTTTCTCGGCCGGATCTGGCGCATGATGCTGGGCGTCGTGGGCGTGATCGTGGCGGCGATGATCGCCGGGCTGGTGCTCGGCGGGATCGGCTTCAGCGGCCTGTTCTTCACCGCGCTTGCCGCGCTGCTCGTCGCGGTGCTGCTGCTGCGCTATCCCCGATTGACGGTGCCAACCCGCCAGCAACTTGCGCAAGGCTCGCTCAAGACCATCGTGGGTAACACCGAACTGTGGCTGGAAGCCCAGCGTCCTACCCTGCCCGCGCCCGCTGTGCGGGTGATTGACCAGTTGGGCGTGCAGCTCGATGCACTCGGGTTGCAGCTCGCGCACATGGGTGACGACGAGCCGGCCGCACCCGAGATCCGCAAGCTCGTGGGCGAGCATCTGCCAGATCTGGTGACCAGCTATACCGCCATCCCCGCAAATCTGCGCAGTCAGCCGCGCGGCGGCAGCACCCCGGATGACCATCTGACCGACAGCCTGCTGCGCATCAGCGAGGAAATCGAAAGCCTGACGCATCATCTCGCCGATGGTCAGATCGATGACCTTGCGATCAAGGCGCGGTATCTGGATTATCGTTACGGCGCAGCGCTTACCGATCAAGACAGCGGCTGAACGCTATGGCTGCAGATCGACTGCGGTGAAATCGGGCAGGAGCGCCGCGATCAGCAGCGAACGATGGCATTCGGCCGCGTTGCGTTCATAGCATAGCAGCGCGACCCGGCGCTCTCCCGCCAGCGCGCGCAGCTCGGCCATCGCCGCCAGTGCCTCGGGCAGTTCGAGTTGGCCAGCGTAGATTCTCTCCAGCGCCGCATGATCGTGGCGCCGTGCCACCGCCCGCCCCTCGGCCGGGGTGCCGAGCGGCTTGAAATGGCGATAGGCCATGCCCGCCTCCCCCACCGCCGCCGCCAGCGACGACTTGGAAAAGCCCGGCCGGCGCGACAGCGGCAGCGCGCGGACGTCGGCCAGCACCTCTACCCCCGCCGCCGCCAGCGTATCGATTACCGACGCTTGGGTCGCCTGCTCATAGCCGATGGTCCAGATCGTGGGGGGCGCCATCCCGGTCAGATGGCGATGGCCCGCGCCCGTCGCAAGTCACTCCAGTTCAAGGATTACCGCATCCACCGCCAGGCTTTCGCCCGCCGCCGCGTTGATCTTCTTCACCGTGGCTGACTTTTCGGCGCGCAGGATGTTTTCCATCTTCATCGCCTCGACCACGGCCAGCGGTTGCCCCGCCTCGACCGCATCGCCTTCCTTCACGTGCAACGCCACCAGCAGCCCCGGCATCGGGCAAATCAGGAACTTCGACAGGTCGGGCGGGATCTTCTCGATCATGTGCCGCGCCAGCGGCGCGATCCGCGCGGGCAGGATCCGCACCTGATGCACCGCGCCGCGCGTGGTCATCTTCAGCCCGGTGCGGGTCGGCGCGATCCTGACCGAAATCGGCGCGCCGCCCACTTCCGCTTCGATCAGCCGGTCTCCGGGGGTATATTCCATCGCGAGATCGATCGCGGTTCCATCGACGGTGATGTCATTCCCGTCCAGCGCGACGGCAAAGCTGGTGCCACCCAGCGTGATCGACCACTCCGCCGGCGGGCCGAGCGGGCCGTTGAGCTGGCCATCGACGTTGCGCGCGCGGTCCGCCCGGGCGGCGGCGACGAATCCCGCGATAGCGGCCAGTTGCGCTTTCAACTCCTCCGACGTCGTGGCGCCGTGGAACCCTTCAGGGTATTCCTCG
>JAZKDH010000065.1:0-16742 GCA_040387665.1 Pseudomonadota bacterium
CGCTTCAGGTAGCCAGACCGTGAATAAGAGCGGCAGTGTGGCTGTGCCAGTGGTCGGCACCGATGCGGCAGGAGCGCTTGCCGGGCAGGCATCGGGAACGGCACACGGCGCAACCGGTGGCACGATGACGGCCGCGGGACGGACACACGGCGACGTGCAGCGCTCAGGCGGGGGCGCACTGTCAGGTGTGGACGTGGTGACCGGTAATTCGGCACGGGGTGTGCCATCGCCCACACTGAGTGGAAGTGCTTCCGGTCACGGCGCGGCGGACGGCCGTGGTCATGCCACGACCGCAACGACAGCTTCGCGGCAGTAGCTGTAGGAGCTCGTCTTTATCGTTTCAGGCAGTTGACGGGCTAGCGCTCGCGGTGTCCCCCGTCAGCAGCAGCGCTGACGGGGGACACTTTCCGAGGTATGTCTGTCGCGCTTTGCGGTGATGATTTTCCACGAAGCTATCATCTGTGGATGACCCCCGCGCTACAACGGGTAAATTGGGAGGTGTCAGTCGGATGCGAAACGGTCTCGGCTGGCAAAGCTCGCTCATTGAGGGCCGATCGTCAGCTCGCGAGCGACTGCCACTCGGCCATATGTGGACGGCCCCCGCCTCACAAGGTGCTTTCCGGCTTTGGATCAGATCGCTTGCGTCCATATGTCGGCCCTTTGGCGCGCCCATAGCGAACGCTGGCCAAGATGGTTTCCGCGACGGGAGTTCCGATCAGAGCGACGGCTTTGAGGAGGCCATGGCCGAGTACGGAATACCTCGCATCGACGATCGATCGATCACACCATCTACGCATCACCTTGTAAGTTCTGGCATCGGCTCGGCACCTTTCTCCGCGGTTTTTCGGTGCACGGCCAAACTCCAATTGCCCGCGCTACGCGGTCTGCTCCCTGTTCACGTAGGTTTCGCCGCTCATCATGCGCTTCCATGCGATACGGGCGATCTTGTTGGCGAGGGCCGCCGCGACCAGCTTGGCGGCTTGCGCCTGAGCATCTGATTGAACCACGACACGAGTGCTTCGTATCCCTCCTTGCCGCGGTAATGGCTCAGTATCGACGTTGCGCCAGCCACCAGCACACTTCGC
Source organism: Pseudomonadota bacterium (assembly GCA_040387665.1). GTDB lineage: Bacteria > Pseudomonadota > Alphaproteobacteria > Sphingomonadales > Sphingomonadaceae > Novosphingobium. Next base: position 1,086 of record JAZKDH010000065.1, read on the forward strand.
AGGGCCTCATCTTCCGCGCGGGTTTCGTACCGAGCCTGGTCTTGCCGCCGGTCGAGCGGTCTTTAAGTGTCAGCCCCAGCCAGGCCGCAAAATGGCGACTGGAACGGAACAGCTCGGGTGCTGGAGTCTTCACCGCCAGCATGACCGCGCCCATTGGCCCCACGCCAGGGATCCGGGACAAACGGCGGCTGCGCTCATCGGCTTAACGCCACGCCCTCAGCTTTTCATCGAGCTCTCCAATACGCGCTTGCAGCTGCGCGAACTCGGCTGCCTGAATGATAAATAATTCACGCGCCCACCGGACGTACATCATGACTACTAGCCGGATCGCCTCGGGTGAGGAGTGGAGATATCGATAGGGATTGTCGGGATCCGGTCTACTCATGCCCAAGGGGCTAGCAGCACGGTCAAACTCCGCCCATCCTTTTGACAGCGCCCGTGGGCCAGTTCCTGCGCCGCCTAGTCAATACGCTATTCGGCCGAAGCCGCGCGTCTTGCAAGTTTGACGGGCGAGGCACCGCGGGATGGCGCGGGCAGGGCCGTTGGCTCGGCTTCGGCCGTCGGTTTGGCGCGAGAGCCCAAGTCGCCTTCTTTACGAGCGCCATACGACCCCCAGTTATGCGTCCAGTTCAACACTGGTAGGATACACCATGCCGTCCGCCTAGCTCCAAACAGCATCGAATGGGAGATGTGCGGCCTGCCGACACCCTTGTCGCCCGACGCACGCTGTGCCACGTTGATTCGGTGGAGGACCTGAAGCCCAGCCCCATAAACCAGGACCGGGAAGCGCTCACGCAAGCGCTGGCGCATGTCGCGCAAGGTGACCGGTCGGCGCTGCAGGAGGTGTACGCGCGCACTTCAGCCAAGCTGTTCGGCCTTTGCCTGCGCATCCTGGGCAACAGGAGTGAGGCCGAAGATGCGCTGCAGGAAATTTACCTGGTCGTGTGGCGCCGGGCCGCCAGCTTCGATCCGCAGCGCGCCAGTCCGATCACCTGGCTTTCCGTGCTCGCCCGCAATCGCGCGATCGACATGCTGCGCGCCGCGGATCGGCCTGGTCGCGCTGACCCACTTGAGCAGGCCCTTGATATTCCCGATGATCAACCAAGCGCGCTTGCGGTGCTCGAAGCGGATGAGGAAAATGTCCGCTTGATGGGGTGCGTGGGCGCGCTTGATGCCCATCAGGCCGATGCGATACGTGCGGCATTCTTCGGTGGGCTGACCTATCCGGAACTCGCCAGCCGCTTTACGGTGCCACTCGGCACCATGAAAAGCTGGATCCGGCGGGGATTGCTCCGGCTTCGGGAGTGCCTTGAGCAATGACCGCGCCGCATGACGAAGACGAGGGCGATCTGCTGGCGGCCGAGTATTCCCTTGGCTTGGTCGATGGGGCGGAACGCGCCGACGCGGAGCGGCTGACGAAGATCGATCCGGCGTTCGCCGAGGCGGTCGAACGGTGGTCCTCACGGTTGGCGCCGTTCGCAGCCGAGGCTGCAGCGATCGTCCCCGATCGCGCGGTCTGGTCACGCATCGAACGATCGCTTGACGCTGAGGATGGCAACCCCGGTTCTGCCGAACCGCGGCGCGTGGTGGTGCTGCATCGCCAGGTGCGCCGCTGGCGAGCGGCTGCAGCGGCAGCGATGGCGATCGCCGCAGCGCTGGTCCTTTTCCTGGCCATGCCCGAGCGGCCGGGTGCACCCACGAAGGCGCCCGCCGTGATGCCCGTCCTGATCGCAAGCCTGTCATCCGAGCAAAGCGGCGCCTCGCTGGCCGTTGCATTCGAGCCCGCCGATCGAACGTTGCTGGTGACGCCCGGCGTGCTGCGCACACCCCCAGGGCGTGAACACGAACTCTGGATCATTCCGGCAGGGGGCAAGCCGGTGTCACTGGGCATCGTAAGGCCGGGCGCGCCGCGGCGTCGCATTGTGCCGGGAACTCTGGCGCCGCTGTTCCGCGATACTTCCGTGATCGCAGTTTCGGTCGAGCCCGTTCGCGGGTCGATTACCGGACAGCCGACGGGGCCGGTCATTGCAACGGGCGCTTTGACCACGATCTGAGTGCACCAGTTGCCGCCGGCGCTGCCGCGTGTCAAAATCCAGCTTTGCACGCGCGGGTTGCCACTCCGGAAACATCAGAAGTTGCGATTTGCGAAAACTGGTCGGGTCGCAGCCGATCATCCTGGCGAACTCTCGTGAGAAACGACTGCGGCTGGCGAAGCCCACCCCCGCGACTATCGACTTGATCAGCAGTTCGGTCGTCAGCAATATGTTGCGGGCCGCGTCCAATCGCGACTTCTGAACATATTCGCAGGCAGTGAGGCCATCGAGGCTCTTGAACTTCTGGTTCAGGCAGACAGTGCTCTTGCCCCGCCATTCTCGCCAGACTCGTGAGCGAGTGTTTGAGCAGGATCGGCCAGAAAGGAGTTCCCGATCCGTCCCACGCCGTTGTCAACAACCCCAGAGCTGACAAATTCGGTCCATCCGCCATCCCGGCCAAGTGATCTCTTCAGGATCACAGGGATTGCTTCATGTATGTCTCGATCAGTGCCTTCGAACCCAGATCGGCAGTTTCGCATTCCTCAAGCAGCCCGACAAACAGCGCCGCAACCTTCTTTCCTCGGCTGGGACAAGCGGCAACCGGAGCTGATCGATCAGTCCAAGCCCCAGCCCGAGGTTTGCTGACACGGTCGCGCAGGCTAACGGCAGCGGTTCCGGGATTGGCGCGGTTTGGAAACCGGAGCAGTCCGTTGTCTGTGGGGCGGAGGTAAACCGCAGCAATTTTCGTGGTAACCGCCCCGGGCCGGCCAGCCGTTTGGCGAGCCTGCGCGGCGCTATGGCGACGCTACTGGGCTCCAGTTCCTGCCGCTCATGGCCCCACTGGATCGCGCGTCGACCGCCGAGGTCAAAGTTTACGACAATGGCGTCGTTGGGTTGGACGGCCAAGGCATGGCCCTGTCCTATTTCGCAGACCGCGAATGAGTCTACCTGCACAGAAAGCAGGCTGAGAAAGTTCTCCGCGTTGGAAACAGCGCATCGTCTCGGCAGATCCGGGATCGCGGTGAAGCAGTTGTCCTTGGCCAGCGGACGGCCCACAGCAGGCTAGCGTGTGCGCAACTCTACACGGTGCGGCGCGGCGGCGAGTTCTTGCGAAATCCCGGCATCAGATATCTCCCTGATTCGACAATAGTTGGGAGAGATGCGATGTCGATTTTCAGGCGGATGCAGCTATGCCAACATAACTCTGATCACGCGCCCGCGACGCTCAATCGGTGTGCCCCTATTTACTGGTGAAACCGAAGCTAAGGCTTGAGAAAGTCGTCATAAACTCTGCGGAGGGGTTATTCGGGAGTGGCTCGCTCCACACCACGTTGAGCTGCCATTCTCCCGAGTGGCGCGCCTTAAATGTCGCGCGCCCGGTGACGTCGGTGCGGTGAGCTTCGACGGGCTTTGCATCCGCGGACAGATCATTGAGCTTGACCAGCGCGCCCGGCAGTGGCCGGCCCTGGTAGAGCACCTGGACCGGCAGCGTGGCGGAGTGACCCGCCGTGTAGGGATTGCGCAGCGGCACGATCTCGAGACTGAGCCCAACCCGGGACGTGACATGCGTCTGCGCACGCGATCCCGGCATGCCCACCTGCACCAGCGCCTTGCCGCGCCGCGAGTAAAGCTCTCGCCCAGGAAGATTTGCAGTGCCTTCAGCTGCGCGCCGATCGGTCACGAGGGTTAGCCCTTCGACCTTGGCATAGTCATTGAACCGTTCCGGCCCAAGCTCACTGTGGACGTTGGCGGTCGAGAAGAACACCACATAGGTGCCTCGAGCATCGAACTTCAGCGAGGCGTCCGCTGCGCCGGCCTTCGTGCTCAGCGCGTCCTTGCGGTCCACCGTTCCGCCCGGCCCGGCCGCCCGAAACGTCGTGATCCCGCTCTGGTCGATCTGCGAGCGTTCACGCACAGCGCCGTGGCCGACCAAAAGGACGGCCGGCACTTCTCCATGAACCCCAATCCAGAAGCGGGAAGGCTGCAACCAAAGATCGTGAGCCATGACCGGTCCCGCGAGTGCAGCCAATAGCAGTGCGCTGGTGCCCCGGCGGCGCGCCGCCAATCTTGCAACCAGACCAAGTCTGGCGTGACCGGGTCTTGAAAGCTTCCATTCCATCGCATCGCGACCCCAGTTTGCCATTGGCGCCCTCACCGCCGGACGACGATGGTCGGACCGGTAAGGATATGAAATTCGCCGCTGATGCAAATCACCTCGCTTCGAAAGCACCATTCCATTGGATTGGAGCACCACGCTGAGGGATCAACGATGCTGAATTGGTGTCAAGTTCGCTTGGACAACGAAGCCCGGAGAACACGTGATGAGCAAGCGAATCAAATTCAGCGTCGCCACGAGCCTGCTGATCAGCAGTATCGCCACGCCTCTCCTGGCATCGAGCCACCGCGAGGCCCCCGGCACCACGGAAATGCCGAAGGTGGACAATACCGACCTATACGCGTTCCGCAGCTACGAACCGGACCGCGAAGACTTCATCACGCTGATCGCCAACTTCCAGCCAGACCAAAGTCCGGGCGGCGGTCCAAACTATTACACGATGGATCCGGACGCGATCTACGAGATTCATGTCGACAACACCGGCGATGCGGTCGAGGACCTGACTTTCCAGTTCCGGTTCACCAACACGCTGAAGAACGATAAGGGCAAGACGATAACCGCCGGCGGCAAGGAACTGCCCATTGCCCTGCGCCACATCGGTCCGATCTCTGCGCCTAACGATGCCAATCTTGGCGAAGACGAAACCTACACGGTAAACTTCATAACGGGGAACCGGCGGTCCGGCACACGCAGTGAGGTGACCAATGCGAGCGGCGGGGGCTCTGCATTCGGCAAGCCGTTTGACAATGCCGGCAATAAATCGGTGCCCGATTATCCGAGCTACGCCAGCCAGTTCGTCTACAACGCCACGTTTCCTGGCTGTGCGACCCAAGGACGGGTGTTTGCCGGACAGCGGGCGGAATACTTTGCTGTAAACCTTGGCCCGATCTTCGATTTGGTGAACTTTGTTCCGATCGAAGGCGACAATGACCCGGTTTATGGCAATGGTCAGCCGTTTCCGGGCGGCATCACCCAGAGTCAGAACAATCAAGAGCTCATCGGCAAGAAGAATGTCACTTCGCTGGCAGTAGAGGTGCCGATCGCCTGCCTGACGGGTACCGGAAACGGCGTGATTGGGGTGTGGTCGACCGCCAGCCTGCCTCAGGCAAAGCTCAACAAGCCCAATCCCACTTACAAGTCCCCAGCGCTTTATGGCGGAGCTTACACGCAAGTGTCGCGGCTCGGTATGCCGCTGGTCAACGAAGTGGTCATTGGCCTCCCCGAGAAAAACCTGTTCAACGCCGCCAAGCCGACCCAGGACGGCGCCTTGGCCGACTATGTCACCAATCCGACGTTCCCGGCCATTCTGGACGCGCTCTTCCGCGCTCCGGTAAACGCGACGCTGGGCACCAGCTTCACCAATCTGGCGCCGAGCAATTTTCCGCGAAATGACCTGGTCGCGACGTTCCTCACGGGTATCGCGACACTTAACCAACTGAAGACGGTCACCGCCTCGGAAATGCTGCGGCTGAACACCGCGATCAGCCCGACGCCGCGTAACAGCCAGAGCCCGTTCGGCGTTGTCGGCAACGATCTTGCCGGCTTTCCCAACGGTCGTCGACCGGGCGACGACACGGTGGACATCGTCCTGCGCGTGGCGATGGGGCGGCTCTGCCATCCGGTGTCGATCGCCGGCCAGGCAACCGACCTTGGACTGTGCAGCCCCGCTGACGCCCCCACCGGACTGGTGGCCTTTACCGACGGCGCGCCAAGCGCGGCGTCGAACATTCTGAATGCATTTCCCTACCTCAACCCGCCGCTCCGCGGCGCACCCCGCCCCCAGACCCAACCCTGATCGGAGGATAGAACCATGAAGTCCTTCAAGAAAATCGTCTGGCACGGTTCGTTGATCACGCTTGTCGCATTCGTCCTTGGCGGGTGTGACGACAAGCATGATGGCGGAACGCCTCCCAATGGCGGCGGTGGCGGAGTTGTGTTCAACCCGGACCAATTCGGGATGGCATTCGCCACTGCCTTCAATGCCGACAGCAACGGCGAGCCAAAAACCGTCAACGACGGGGACATCGTGGCGGTGTCCCTGACCAGCGAACCGGTCACCATCAATTGACCGCTTGGAGACGCCGTTTGGCAAATCCTTGTTGCCCTAAGCCAGAGGTCGCCTCCAGGGCCGCGCGCGCAACGACGACCAGGTTCGAGCGTGCGCGGACCGGCGTCTCCATCCAACCTTATGCAAGCGGTTCAAGCTGCGTGCTCGCGCTGGGTCTGGCGATCGTTTCAACGCAAGCGAGCGCGCATGTGCTTGAGATTTCCGAGGAGGGCGATGTGACGGTCCTCGGTAGCTCGATTGACGGCGGTACTGGGTTGCCCCGCACTTCAAGTGAAAGCCCTGCCGAAGCGGACGCCCGGGACGCCTATGCCCAGGCCGCCCGTCGCCACGGGATTGATCCCGGCTTGCTCCGGGCCATCGCCTGGACGGAATCCCGCGGCCGAAACAGCGCTGTAAGCCCCAAGGGGGCCATCGGGATCATGCAGTTGATGCCGGGCACCGCCGCCTCGCTTGGCGTCAACCCACACGATCCGCTGGCTAACATCGACGGCGGCGCGGCTTATTTTGCCCGGCAACTGGCAACATTCCGAACCGTCCCGCTCGCGCTTGCGGCCTACAACGCGGGACCGGGCGCCGTGGCGCGTTATCGCGGCGTGCCGCCGTACGACGAGACACGGCGCTATGTGGGTTCGATCCTGCGCCGGTGGGGCGGATCATCGCTCGCCGGCTTTCCGTCGACTGCGGCGGCGGCCTTGGCCCCCGTGTCGGCGACGCCTGCCGTGGCGCAACCGCCCCAGCTGTCCGTGATGCTCATCGAGGTTTCCAGCCAATGATCCGCAAGCTTGCACCCATCATCCTGCTGTGGTCGGCCAGCCCTGCCGCCGCGCAATATGCTGCTCCTGATCCGGCAGGCTCGGGACCGATCGGCGGGGCGGTTGAGTGGCTCCAGGGCACGATGCTGGGCAACGTCGCCACAGCGATCGCGATCATGGCGGTCGCCGCGGTCGGCTTCATGATGCTGACTGGCCGGATCAACTGGCGATACGGCGCCACCGTCGTGGTGGGGTTGTTTGTTGTGTTCGGCGCTGCGTCGATCGTAACCGGCATCCAGTCGGCCGCGGGCGGCTGATCGCGATGGCGGACCCCCTGTTCCGCGCGCTGGCGCGGCCGCAAATGGTCGCAGGGGTCACTTACCCGTTATTCGTGCTCAACGCGATCGTGGCGACCGAGCTGTTCCTGCTGTTCAAAAGCCCGCTGGCGCTGATCCCGGCGCTGTTCATTCACGCTGCCGGCTATGCTGCGCACTTGCGAGATCCGCATATCATGGCGCTATGGCTGACGCGGCTGCGCAAAGTTCCGCGAGTCAAGAATTATTCGATGCGAGGCGCCAATGTCTACGCCCCGTGACCGCGCCGCGCGGCGAGAGACACCGGCTGGCAAACACCTGCCGTACCTCGCTCAGATCGACGATCATACGGTTCTGACCCGCGAAGGCCACCTGATGCAGGTGATCGCGCTGAGCGGCCTGCCGTTCGAGACGATCTCCCGGGCCGAGCTCGATGCGCGGCTCAGCGTCCGGGACGGCATTTTCCAGGCGATCGGCTCGTCGCGGTTCGCGCTGGTGCATCACGTCGTCCGCCGCGAGATCGCGCCAGAAACCCAAGGCGTGTTCGCAGACGCATTCAGCCGGGCGCTGGATGCCGCGTGGACCGCGCGGCTTGCATCACGGCGGCTTTACGTCAACGATCTGTATCTTACGCTGATTATCCGTCCATTGCGCGGGCGTGCCGGATGGGCCGAGCGGCTGCTGGGGCTTGCCGCCTCCGCCGGGTCGGGCAAGAGCGACGATTACGGGGCCGACCTGCGATTGCTGGCGCAAGTGCGTGAGCCGCTGCTTGCCGCGCTCGAACCGTACCGGCCGCGCCTGCTCTCGGCGTACGATTCACCGCATGGACTCGCTTCCGAGCCGCTTGAGTTCCTGGCCGATCTGTACAACGGCACCAACACGCCGACTTTGCTGCCGCTGGGGGATCTGGGCCACGCTATCCCGCGCCGCGCGATCGCTTTTGGCGCGGACGCGATCGAATTCGAACCGATCGACGGCAAGCCTGCAGAATTTGCAGCGGTCCTGTCGGCCAAGGACTATCCTGCCCAGACGTCGGCCGGAATGCTCGACGACATCTTCCGCCTGCCGTTTCCGATGGTGGTGACGCAAAGCTTCGCGTTCGTCGATCGCGGCGTCGCCCTGCAGCGGATGGATCTGGCGATGCGCCGGATGCGCGCGGCTGACGACGCGGCCGTCTCGCTGCGTTCCGAGCTGGGCGCGGCCAAGGACGACGTCGCGGCTGGCCGAACGGGCTTCGGTGAACACCACCTCAGCATCATGGTGAAAGCGGACAGCCCCGAGGCGCTCGCCGAGGCGGCCGGCGAAGTCCAGGCGGCGCTGGCGGAATCCGGCTTTTCCGTGGTGCGCGAAGAGCTTGGCATGGAGGCGGCCTATTGGGCGCAGTTCCCCGGCAACTTCGGCTATATTGCGCGGCGGGCGCTGATCTCCACCACCAACTTCGCCGGCTTCGCCAGCGCCCACAACTTCCCGGTCGGGCAAGCCACGGGCAATCACTGGGGAGATGCGGTCACCCTGTTCGAGACGACGGCGGCGGGACCGTACTTCTTCAACTTTCACCGCGGCGATCTTGGCAACTTTACCGTCATCGGTCCGTCAGGATCAGGCAAGACAGTCGTGCTCGCGTTTCTCCTGGCCCAGGCGCGGCGGTTCAAGCCGCGCATCGTGTTCTTCGACAAGGACCGCGGCGCGGAAATCTTCCTGCGGGCCATGGGCGGAACCTACGATGCCCTGCGCCCGGGAGTGCCGACAGGGATGAACCCGTTTGCCTTGCCCGACACGCCGGTCAACCGCCGCTTTCTGGCAGAATGGCTGGAGCGGCTGGCGGCCGGAAACGGTCCGCCGCTAAGCGTCGAGGAGATCTCGTGGATCGTCGAGGCGATCGACGCAGCCATGAGCGGTGCGCCTGCCTTGCGCCGCCTGCGCCATGTTGCCGACTTGTTTCGTGGTCGCGGCAGGGCGACCGCCGGCGACCTGTCGGCCCGGCTGGCGCCCTGGCACTCCGACGGCGAGTTTGCATGGTTGTTCGACAATGCCGAGGACCGTCTTGACCTAGACGCGGCGACGCTCGGCTTCGACATGACCGCCATCCTCGATCAGCCAGCGCTGCGCGCCCCAACGATGATGTATCTGTTCCACCGGGTGGAGGAGCGGCTTGATGGCCGTCCCACGATCATCGTCATCGACGAGGGCTGGAAGGCGCTCGACGACGAAGTGTTCGTCGCCCGCATTCGCGACTGGGAAAAGACCATCCGCAAGCGCGGCGGCATCGTCGGTTTCGCCACGCAGTCCGCCTCCGATGCGCTCGAGAGCCGCATCGCGAGCGCCATCATCGAGCAGGCCGGAACGCAGATCTTCATGGCCAACGCCAGCGCGCAGGCGGCCGACTACATCGGCGGCTTCGGCCTGACCGAGGACGAGTTCGAGATCGTCCGCTCGATGCCGGAGACCGCGCGCGCCTTCCTGGTCAAGCACGGCTCGGACAGCGTGGTAGTCCGGCTCAACCTCGCCTCGCACCCGGATTTGCTGGTGGTGCTCTCGGGACGGGAACGGACCGTGCGGATGCTCGATGCGCTGCGCGAGGAAGTCGGCGACGCGCCGGAGGCGTGGCTGCCGCGGCTGGTCAACGCGGCATGACCACCCAGGGCTGCCCCGTACCCGACGAAATCGGGCTGGTCGCCAATCTTCTGGCCGATGTCGATTGCCAGGCGTTCGGTCTGGTGGAACGGGGCTATGCGGCGTTGTCGGCCCCAGGCGGCGCCACCGCGACAACGCTGACCGCGATGATGGTGATCGCGGTCGCTTTTTTCGGCTATCAGCTGATGCTGGGCCGCGGGCTTGTGCTGGCGGACCTGACCAACCTGGTTGTCCGGATCGGCGTTGTCCTGCTGCTCGCCGCCGCCTGGGGCACCATGCAGGGGGCCGCGTACGACACCCTTGCGCGCGCTCCAACACGGATCGCCGAGGACCTGATAACGGCGATCGATGCGCCGTCGCCGCTCGCCGGTGTTCAGCAGACCCTCGACACGATTGAGCAGGCAAGCGTCGGCTGGCGCCAGCGGGCGGGTATTGCTTCGCCGTTCGTCGGCGGGCCTCCCGCTACCGCTATGGCCCTCAACACAACCGGGTTCCTGCTCACCATCACCACGCTCGGCCTGTTGGTGGTCTCGCGGGTGGTCCTTGCGTTGCTGTTGGCGATCACGCCGGTGATTGCGGGGTTCCTGCTGTTCGATACCACGCGAGGGCTGGTCGAGGGCTGGCTCAAGGGTTTGGTGACGGCGGCGCTCGTCCCGGTGGGTGTGCTGACGCTCACCGCGGTCGAGCTGGCGATCATGACGCCGCTGCTTGACCGGATCATCGCCGAGCAGGCTTCCGGCCAGTATTTCGAGAAATCGGTGACGCCCCTCGGGCTCATCGCGATCGTGTTCAGCATCGCCATCGTTGCCAGCCTGGCCGCGCTGCGGTCGATCGCGCGCGGCATCCGCCTGCCTGGAAGCCGCAACGCTGCAGAGCGGTCTGGCCGGACCGAGGCTGCCCCGACCATGGTTGCCGACCGCGGCGATCTGCATTCGATTGCCGGACATCGATCCGGGCACCGGCCCAATGTCGTGCGGGCCCTGGAGATGGCGCAACGCCGCGAGGCGGACGTGCCGGCGCGCGCTGTCTCGTTTTCGCGCGCACGCGATACAGCGCCGGTGCAGAGCGCGGCGGTTCGGCAGGCGCTGCCGCTCCCGCCGCGGTACGAACCAGCCTATCGAGAAGTGACGCCGCTGCGGCCAAGGCTCCGCAATCGCGCATCGCGTGCGGCAAAGCGTAGGGACGTCTGATGGAACACGACCGCTATTTCGCCGAGGCCGTTAGCTGGGCTGACGAGCGCGTGGTCGCGGAACGCCGAATGCGGCGGTTTGCGTGGATAGTCGCCGGAGGCGCGGGGGTTATTGCGCTGGTCTTGGCGGTGACGCTGCTGTTGCTGGTTCCGCTCAAATCGGTGCAGCCCTATGTCGTGACGGTCGACCGGCAGAGCGGCGCGATCGAGGTGGCGACCACCCTGGCCAACACCAAACTGACCGGTAACGAGGCGGTTATCCAGGCCGAGCTTGCCAATTACGTCCGCACGCGGGAAACGTTCGATGCGACCGATCTGGCGACATACTATCGCCGCGTGCAGCTGCGTTCTTCAGGCGATGTCCGCCGGGTCTACATCGCGCTAATGGCAGCTGATAATCCAAACAGCCCGCTGCGCACGCTGTCTCCTGGCGATACCGTCAGCGTCAGGATCAAAAGCGTCTCGCTGCTGAACACTGGGTCGGCGCTAGTCCGGTTCGATGCCGAGCGCAGTGCGGCCGGAGGGCGGGTGACGGATTCGCGCGCGTACGTGAGCGCGATCGCCTTCGGGTTCAACGCTCGCCCGCTTCGGATGGAGGACCGGTTCGACAATCCGCTGGGCTTTGTCGTCACGCGCTATCGCCGCGATGCCGAGGGCGCGGCCCAGTGAACCCCGCGCTGACTGCACTCGCCGCCGCGGTTCTGGGCCTGGCGCACACCGCGCCGGCTGCCGCTCAGGGCACCGACGCTCACATCCAGACCGTCGCGTACGACGCCGGATCGGTGGTCCGCCTGACCGGCGCGATCGGCTGGCAGATCATGATAGAGTTTGCCGAAGACGAGCGGATCGAGAACGTCTCGATCGGCGATTCCACTGCCTGGCAGATCACCCCCAACAAGCGCGCGCGCATGCTGTTCGCCCGGCCGCTAAGCCGCAAGGCGAGCACCAACATGACGGTCATCACCACCCGCCGGCCATACCTGTTCGATCTGACGGTCGGGCCGCGGCAGGCATCGACGCCGTGGGTCGTGCGCTTTGCCTACCCCGCCCAGGTGGTCGCGGCGATACCTGAACCGGCGCCGCGTGAATCGGTGGCGCTCGATTTTGCATACACCCGGTCGGGCCACGCCGAGCTTCTGCCGAGCCGCGTGTGGGACGACGGCCGCCAGACCTATTTCGAATTTGCAGAGGAGACGGCCATGCCGGCGATCTTTGCCGGGGGCCCGGGCAAAAACGAAAGCTTGGTCAACGTAGTGGTCCGCGGGCGTGTCGCCGTAGTGCAGGAGCGCGCGTTGCGGTTCACCCTGCGCTCCGGAAAGCGCCTGGCGACGGTCAGCAAACAGGGCGCGAGGCTACGCGATGAGTAACAGTCCACCCGTAAAGCGCTATCGCGTGTCCCGCATGGCCACGAAGAGGGCGACTTGGCCTGTGGCGCTTGCCTTGCTGGGCATCGGCACCGGGGTGTTCGCCGGCATGGCCGATAGCCGCTCAGGCAGCGATGATCCCGCGCTCGGCCTACCGCCGCTGGCGACCACGCGCATGACTGCGCCGACCGGTCAGGTAAACCCGGCGGAGGCCCAGGTCGCGGCACCGTTCGTCGTGCGCGCCAGCGCTGCCCCGCCGGCCCAGGCCATCAGCGGCGCATCGACGTATCTGCCGGCAATCGCCATCGGCGAGCCGCAGCAATTCAGAAATGTGCCGCGCGGGTCTGAAAGCTTTGGCGGAACGACGCTTGTGCTTGACCTGTTCAGTGGTCGCGGCGGGCAACGGCTGCCGAGCAACCCGGGCCTTGGCCAGGAACAGGAGCAGATCGATGGTGCAGCTGAGGCGCGCCGCGCGGCCGGTTCCTACGATCCCACTGGCGATGCCATCGCTGCGGCGGGTCCTGCGCCGCTGGCTTCGCCCCAGGGGCGCGAGGGGACAGGGAACGAGCGTTTTGCCAATCGGGTGAGCAGCCGTGCCAACGAATCCTCGCAGGCCCGCCGGATGTCCGATCTTGACCGACTGGTTCCACAAGGGGCGATCGTCGGCGCAGTGATGGAAACAGCGCTCAACTCTGATGTTCCGGGCTATGCCCGCGCGGTGGTGACCAAGGACATCCTTTCATTCGATGGCTCGGCGGTGTTGATCCCGGCGGGGAGCCGCATCGTAGGCGAATACAATTCCGGCGTCGCGCAAGGGGCCAGCCGAATTTTCATCGTCTGGAGCCGGCTCATCCGCCCCGATGGAGTCAGCATCGCGCTTGGCTCGCCCGCCACCGACGAACTCGGTCGTGGCGGCCTGGGCGGGAAGGTGAACCGGCATTTCCTGCAGCGCTTCGGCAGCGCCATCCTGCTTTCGGTCCTTACCGGAGGGATCAGCGCAGCTTCGGCCGCGGTGTCTCGCGGCTCCACAATTATCGTCGGGACCAGCAACGAAGCAACCACGCTTGCCACCCAAGCCTTGCAGGGCAACGATATTCCGCCCACGATCAAGACCAACCAGGGGGCGCTGGTCCGGGTGTTCGTCGCCCGGGATCTGGATTTCTCGGCCGTCGGGCCAGCCGGCTGATGAGCATGCAGCCGCTGCTCTTCCTCGACGCCTTCCTTGCCCCGCTCGAGGATGCGCTGCAGCGCCCCGACGTGACCGACCTGTTCGTGAATCGGCCGGGAGAGTTGTGGCTGGAGACAAATTGCGGGATCGAACGGCACGACGAGCCGCGCCTTGATGATGCCGGGCTGTGGCGCCTGTCGCGTCAGATCGCAGCGGCTTCGGATCAGGGGATCAGCCGTGAACACCCTCTGCTTTCGGCGACCCTGCCCAGCGGTGCGCGCGTCCAGATCTGCGCGCCCCCGGCCACGCGGGGGAGCGTCGTTTTGGCTATCCGCAAGCACGTCGTGCCAGACCTGACGCTGGCTGATTACCGCATAGCCGGCGCGTTCGCAAAAGTAGGCGATGCAGCGATTGCCCAGCAGACGGTCGACGCAGCACTGCAGCACCAGCTGTCTACGGGCGACATACAGGGTTTTCTCGCCAATGCGGTGAAGGCGCGCAAGTCGATCCTGATTTCGGGGGGCACCTCCACCGGCAAGACCACGCTGCTGAACGCGTTGCTCAAGGAAGCTCCGCCGTCCGAGCGCCTGGTGCTGATCGAAGACACGCCCGAGGTGCAGCTGACCCACCCCAACGCGGCGGGTCTCCTGGCAGTGCGCGGACGCCTGGGCGAAGCGTCGATCAGTGCTGCCGACCTGCTCGAAGCCGCGTTGAGGCTTCGCCCCGACCGGATCATCATGGGCGAGATCCGGGGGGTCGAGGCGCTGAGCTTTCTGCGCGCGGTCAACACTGGCCACCAAGGTTCGATTTCCACGATCCATGCCAGTTCTGCGGACGGCGCGGTCCAGCAGCTGGCGCTCATCGCCTCACAGACCGGGAGCGACATGCGGCGGACTGAAATGATCGACTACATTCGCTCGGTTATCGACGTCATCGTTCAGCTTGGCCGTCACGACGGCGCGCGCCTCGTCACCGAAATTCAGTTTCCGGTGAATGGAAAGCCGACGGGCCACCACACGCCGGCCTGAACCGCCTGCTGCGCGGCCGTGGGGTTGCCGAGCTCAGCGGTCAAGCTCGACCAGCGCCACCGCCCAGACCCCACGACCAGCATCGTCGTTCGTCCCGGCTCGGCGATAGGGATCAGCTGGGGGCCGGAGGTTTCGACCTCAAGGCATTCGGGCGGCATGGTGCGGACCGCATCGAGCACGACCTGCTTCAGCGGCTCCATCGGGTGTTCCGGCGCCGCGGTGGTCAGCGAGATCGGTTCGTCTTGCAGCAGCCATTCGCCGTTCCACAGCATGACCGCGTCGGCTTCGGTCCGCAGGCCCGCCGGCAGCGCCGCCAGCGCCGCCATGGCATTCGGGCTTGTGCTGATCGCGCGTGCAACTACCGCGGTCATCGCGCAGCTTGAACGGGAGCCGCTTCCCTCCGGGGGCGGCAACGCCGGCATGGTATTTTCGCGGCGGACAAGCTGCATGGTCCGTAGCGGAGAGACGCGCGTTTGCTTCGCGGGGGCAGCGGGGAGCGACGGTTCGGTCGCGGCCGAAATATCGACGACCAATAGCCGCCGTTCTGGCGGCTGAGCGGCTCCTCTTTCGTTAGAGTACAATGCAATCAGCACGATCGACAGCTGACCGGCGATGATAGCGCCCGACAGCGCTGCCCTGCGAGCATAGAAGGCCGGACCCTTCGCAGATCCGCGGGGCGAACCGCGGGTCCGATCGTGACTGTCCCGGCAGGTAGACACTGGCATGAGCTCCGGCCTCTGGTGTTGCGCGGACACTCTTATCATACCAGAAAAAGGAGTGGGGCACCGGGACGACAAGAGCACCGAAAAGAAAATATTAGGCACCGACCGACGAGCGGGTGCAATCGCCGGGTGCTGTCAGTCGGATGCGAAACGGTCTCCGCTAGCAAGCCTAGCTCACTGCGGGTAGGAACTTCAGCTCGCGAGCGACTGCCACTGCTGAAGGAGCATGCCGTGAAGAAGAGTCGCTATACCGAAGAGCAGATCGCCTA
>JAZKDH010000066.1:0-27745 GCA_040387665.1 Pseudomonadota bacterium
TTCTTCTTGGCGGCGGGCTGGTGGTCATGGTCGTGGTTGCAGTCTGGCCCATGGACGTGGCCGCCCACAGCACCCTCTTCCGCCTCGATCGCCGCCTGTAGCTCGTCGCGCGTCACTTCGCGGCTGGTCACTTCGGCCTTGTCGAACAGAAAATCGACCACCTTGTCCTCGTACAGCGGTGCGCGAAGCTGCGCGGCAGCCATCGGCTCGTTGCGGACATAATCCATGAACCGCTGGCGATCGTCCGGACCGTACTGCTGCGCGGCCTGCGTCATCAGCATCGACATTTCCTGCTGCGTCACTTCGATGCCGTTGGCCTGGCCGATTTCCGACAGCAGCAGGCCCAGACGCACGCGGCGTTCGGCAATGGCGCGGTAGTCGCCCTTTTCAGCTTCCAGTTCCAATCCCGCGGCTTCGGGGTCTTCCTCGCGCGCGGCTTCCTGCGCCAGCTGCTGCCAGATCTGGTCGAACTCGGCTTCCACCATCGAAGGGGGCACCGCAAAGTCATGTCCGGCGGCAAGGATATCAAGCAATTGGCGCTTCATCTGCGTGCGCGTCAGCCCGGCGGTTTCCTGCTCCAGCTGGCCGCGCAGCAGGCCGCGCAGCTGTTCCATGCTTTCCAGGCCCAGGTTCTTGGCGAAATCGTCATCCAGCACGGTCTCGCCGGCAACCTTCACCGCTTTGACCATGATGTCGAACGTGGTTTCCTTGCCGGCCAGGTGCTCGGCCGGATAGTCTGCCGGGAATGTCACGGTGATTACCCGCTGATCGCCGGCCTTGGCGCCCGTGAGCTGTTCCTCGAAGCCAGGGATGAAACGACCCGCGCCGATTTCCAGCGCCGCGTCTTCGGCCTTGCCGCCCTCGAAAGGCTCTCCGTCAATCTTGCCAAGGAAATCGATAATCAGCTGGTCGCCAGTTTCGGCGGCCTTGCCATCCGGCGCATCGGCAAAGCTTTTCGCGCCGGCCGCGATCCGCTGGGCGGCCTCGTCCACTTGTGCGTCGGTAACCGGAACGGTCAGCTTTTCCAGCTTCAACCCCTCGAGCGACGGTACTTCGACCACCGGCAGGACTTCAAGGCTGACGGTCAGCTCGGCGTCCTTGCCTTCCTCGTATCCCTCGCTCAGGTTGACCTGCGGCTGCATCGCCGGGCGCAACTTGTTGTCGATCACCAGCTTGTCCATCGCCTCGCGGACAGATGTCTGCAACGCTTCCTGGTGCAGCGCCGGGCCGTGCATCTTCTTGACCAGATTGGCCGGGACCTTGCCGGGTCGAAAACCGGGCATCCGCACCTGCGGGGCGATCTTCTTGATCTCGCCCTCAATCCGTTCGGCGATCGCTGTCGCCGGGATCGTCACGGTATACGCGCGCTTTAAACCCTCGTTCGTGGTCTCGACAATCTGCATGACAAAAAGTGCCTCTCAAACGCAAAGCGCCGCGCCGGTTGGCGGAAGTGCGGACTGGTGCGGGCGAAGGGACTCGAACCCCCACATCTTGCGATACTGGTACCTAAAACCAGCGCGTCTACCAATTCCGCCACGCCCGCGTGCCGACGAAGCCTGAAATATCAAGCCGTGGCCCGTAGCCCCACCGCATCAAAAGGGCAAGCGCCCGGCTTCAAAAGGATTCTGCGGCGTGGACGGAGGGAACCATAGCGGCGCCGGGCCGCTGAGAAGCCACTGGAAAATGGAGAACGCGCATGGCCACGCAACCACCCCCGAAAACCCCCGATCAGGCTGACCCGATCGATCCCTCGGTGCCCGGCGAGCTGCCGCCGGTGATCACCCCCGACGAGATGCCGGGCGAACCGGAAGGTTTTCCCGAACCCGGTCCCGACATCGACTACCCCGGCGGCAGTCCCGACGAGATGCCAGGCAGCATTTAGGCTACGAACCCCGCCGCCAAGCGCTCCACCGCCTGCCACCTGATTTTAACCGAGCAGTTCCTTCGCCAGCGCCAGCCACCCGCGCGCCTCATGTGCCGGCGGCGGTGCTGGCTCCGGGCAGCTCAGGCAATAGGCCTGTGCCCCCTGCGCCCCAATCAGGCGCTCCAGACCCGCAAGCGCGCGCAGCAGCGCGGCGCGCTGTCCACCGGCCAGCTGGGCGAACACATCGCCCTGCTCCGGCGCCGCGCGGTCGTCATCGTCGCCAGCCAGCTTTTCGATCAGCGATGCATACCCGTTGGCATCCTCGCCAAGATAGACCGCGTGCCATTCGCCCTTGCCCAGCTTCGCCCGCCCGGCAGCCCAGGCGAGCGCATCGTCGAGGCCGCCGAACTGGTCCACCAGCCCCAGTTGCCGCGCGGTGCCGCCGTCCCACACGCGGCCTTGCGCAAATGCGTCCACTTGCTCCAGCGACTTTCCGCGTGACCGTGCGACCAGCGTGATGAACCGGCCATACCCCGCCTCGATGGTAGACTGGAGCATCGCGCTCAGCTCTGGCGTCAGACCTCCCAGAATGTCGGGCTGGCCCGACAACGGAGTCGTCCGCACGCCGTCGGATTTTACCCCATAGTCCGCCAGTGTCCGCTCGAAACTGGGCACAACTGCGAATATACCGATAGACCCGGTGATCGTGCCGGGTTCGGCAAAGATCCGCGCGCCCGGCGTGGACACCCAGTACCCCCCGCTCGCCGCGACGTTTGCCATCGAAACCGCCACCGGAATGCCGCGCGCCTTGATGCGCTCGATTCCTTTGCGGATCTGCTCGGACGCCAGCACCGATCCGCCGGGCGAATCGACCCTGATCACCAGCGCCGACAGTTTCCGAGCCTCGGCACTGTCGAGCAGTTCGGTGATGCGATCCCCGCCCGCGGTGCCCGGCCCGGCCTTGCCGTCTACGATATCGCCGGCAACCGTGATCACGCCGATCGCCCGCCCGGTCGTTGGCGGCGGATTGGCAGCAAGCCATGCCTTCAGGCTGGAATGCGCGAAACTACCGGTGCGCCCGTCGCCGGCGTCCTTGCCCACCAGTTGCGCAACCCGTTCGCCGAACTCGGTCCGGTCACCGATCCGGTCTACCAGCCCCGCGCTTTTCGCCGCGCCGGCCGCATCGCCGCGCGCAGCCTTCAGCCACGCCGCCGGATCGCTGGTGACCAGCGCCAGATTGGCCTGCGGCCGGGCCTTGCGCACATCGGCTTTCCAGCTTTCGAACACCGAACCGAGCAGCGCGGCGCGAGCTGCCCGCGCCGGTTCCGACATCGAATCGCGCACATAAGGCTCGACGAAATCCTTGTACGTGCCGACGCGGAAGACGTGCGCCGTGACCTTAAGCCTTTCCAGCAGCGAGCCGAAATACGGAGATTGACCGCCCGGGCCGAGCACGTACGCGGCGCCCAGCGGGTGAATCCAGGCCTCGCTGGCATGGGCCGCGAGCATGACCCCGTCATCGTTGTATCCAACCGCGTACGTCAGCACCGGCTTGCCGCGCGCACGCACCCGGTCCATCGCCGCGCCGATATCCTGCATGTGAACAAGGCCGCCGCCGGTGAACTGCGACAGGTCCAGCACCGCTGCCTTGATTCTCCTGTCGGTCGCGGCGGTATCCAGCGCCCGCACCAGATCGCGCGCCCGGTACTGTGCGGCCGGCAGGTCGCCCCCGGCGGCGAGAAGGCTGAACGGATCAACCGGGGCCGGCTCCTCCACCACGCTTCCCTTCAGCTTCAGCAGCAGCGCACCGTCGTGCACCGCGCCGGCGCTCGGGCGCATCGTCAGCGCCGCGTAAAGCAGGCTGAAGAACAGCATCAGCAGCAGCAGGACCAGACCATCCTTGATGGCGACCAGCAGATGCCAGACTTTGCGCGCGAAAATCATGCGCTTTTCAACCTTCCACAACCGGGACCACGTGCCTTCCTGATAAGCGCAGTGGACAGATTGGCAATGCGGCTTGAGCGCGTGGCCCGATCCCCTTAGGGGACTGTCTTCAATGACAGCACCGACGCCTTCTCACGCGGGCCGCTATCCGGCGGGGCGAAACGCCTTTCCGCACCGCGACCTGCTCGGCCTGGCGGGCCTTGCCCCGCACGAACTGCTGTTCCTGCTGGACGAGGCGGAACAGTGGGTCGAACTCAACCGCCAGCGGCACAAGCGGGCCGATCTGCTGTCGGGGCTGACCATCATCAATGCGTTCTTCGAAAACTCCACCCGTACCCTCCTCAGCTTCGAGATCGCGGGCAAGCGGCTGGGGGCAGACGTCGTCAACATGCACGCCGCCACGTCCAGCGTGAAGAAGGGCGAAACGCTGATCGATACCGCGCTGACGCTGAATGCGATGCGCGCCGACGCGATCGTGATCCGCCACGGCAGTTCGGGCGCCGTGCGGCTGATCGCGGACAAGGTCGATTGTCCGGTTCTCAACGCCGGGGACGGCCAGCACGAACATCCGACCCAGGGCCTGCTCGACGCGCTGACCATCCGCCACGCGTTCCGCGAACGCGGAGAAAGCGGCGAGCCGTTCAACGGGCTGACCGTAGTTATTTGCGGCGACATCCTGCACAGCCGGGTCGCGCGGTCCAACATCCAGGCGCTCACCACCCTTGGCACGAACGTCCGCGTCTGCGCCCCGCCCGCGCTGATGCCCGCCGGGATCGAGCAGCTGAAGGTCACGCCCTACCACGATTTCGACGCAGCGCTGGCCGGCGCGGATGTGGTGATGATGCTGCGGCTCCAGCTTGAACGGATGCACGGCCAGTTCGTCCCCTCCCCGCGCGAATACCGCCATCTCTACGGGCTCACGCTCGAACGGCTGGCCAAGGCTGCGCCCGGTGCGCTGGTGATGCATCCAGGGCCGATGAACCGCGGGATCGAGATCGATTCGAACGTGGCCGATGATCCCGCCATTTCCCTGATCACCCGGCAGGTGGAGATGGGCGTGGCGATGCGGATGGCGTGTCTTGATGTACTCACGCGCGCCGCGCGCGGGACGGAAGGCTGGCAATGACGCCTGCACCGCTGACCATCGTCAATGCCCGGCTGGTCCTGCCCCGGGGAGAGCCCGTATCGGGCGCGATCCGGATGGACGGGGGCCAGATTGTGGCGGTGGGCCCCGGTGTGGTGCCCTTGCAGGGCGATTTTACATTCGATGCAAAGCGGCAGCTCGTTACCCCGGGCCTGGTCGATCTGGGCGTGTTCGCGATCGACAAGCCGGCGTTCCATTTCGGCGGGATCACCCGCGCCGCGCTGATGCCCGATCAGGGCCCGCCGCTCGATCACCCGGCGCGGGTCCGCTTTGCCGCGCAGTCGGGCAAGCCGGGGCTTTGGGTCCACCCGCTAGCCGCCGCGACCCGCGCGCTTGAAGGGAACGAGATCGCGGAGATCGCGCTGATGCGCGACGCCGGGGCAAAAGCGGTCGCCACCGGCCGCGAATGGATCGCCGATTCAGGCACGATGCTGCGGCTGCTGCAATACTGCGCGATGCTTGGGCTGGTGCTCGTCAGCCATGCCGAAGACGGCGGGCTGGTGGGCAGCGCTGTTGCCACCGCGTCCGAAATGGCGACGCGGCTTGGGCTGCCGTCGGCCCCCGCCGGGGCCGAGGCGCTGGCCGTCGCAAGGGATGTAGCGCTTGCAGAGATGACCGGGGCGCGGCTGCATATCCGCCAGGTAACCACCGCCGCGGCGCTCGATCTGGTGCGGGCGGCCAAGCGGCGCGGCGTGGCGGTGACGGCGGGTGTTTCTCCGGCTCACTTCATGCTTTCCGACAACGCCCTGGCCGGATTCCGCACCTTTCTGCGCCTGTCTCCGCCCCTGCGGTCGGAGGATGACCGGCGCGCCGTGATTGCCGCCATCGCTGATGGCACGATCGATACGATCGCGTCGGGTCACGATCCGCGCGGACCCGAAGACAAGCGGCTTCCGTTTGCGGACGCGGAGCCGGGCATGGCCGGAGCCGAAACGCTGCTGCCGATGACCCTGTCGCTGGTCCGCGACGAGGTGATCGACCTGACGCGGGCATTCGAACTGCTCGCCGCCACGCCGGCCCGCCTGCTTGGCGTGGAAGCCGGCACGCTGACCGTCGGCGCGGAGGCCGATGTTGCGGTGATCGACGCTGAGCGGCCGTGGATCGTCGATTCGGACAAAATGGCGGCAAGCGCGGGAAATACCCCGTTTGACCGGCAGCCCGTTCAGGGCCGCGTTACCGCGCTGTTCAAGGGCGGCACGCAAATCGTGTGACCACAAAAAACCCCCTCCGCTTGTGACGGAGGGGGCATGTCTAGGTTGGTCGATGTCCGTGATAATGCGCAGGCCTAACCAAAAGGTTAAGGGCGCCGTAGGGTTGCCTGCAGCTTTCCCTGACGTCCCTGTGGGCATCAAGCGCGCAAGGTTCAGATCACAGACCACGCGAACGCCAGCGGAATTCTCGAGAACGATCGCAATGCGCTGTCTGCCGCGACTGGCCCGTCACGAAACGGTGTCAGCCATGCGGAACTCCATATGCTCGGGCATGGTGGCCTTGAACGACGGGCGCTGGTCAAGCCGATCGACGAGCGCGGTCAATGCGGGATACTGGCCGCGCCAGCGCATTACCGCGATGTCGGGCACGATGGCGTCGGCGACGACGAACTCGAGCAGGTCCAGGGTGGTGACGACGGCGATATCGCCAAGATCCACCAGAAGGTCATTTGGCTTGCCGGCCGTGTAGATCTTGTCCAGTTCGGCCAGCGCACCCAATACCTTGCGCTCGTGGCGGTCGATCCACGGCTGGCTCTTGTGCTCGCGATTGGCTTCAAACATCAACACCCCGGCGAAGTCCAGCAGCCGCTCACCCAGCATCTGCCGCTTTTTGGTTTCCAGGCGCCCATCGTCGTCGGCCGGCACCAGTCGTGGTTCGGGGTGCCGGACTTCCAGCCATTCGAGGATGTACGGGGAATCGTAAACCGGCCCGTCGCGCTCGGTCACCAAAATCGGAAGCTGTTCGATCGGGCTGTAATGCGATGTCGCCGTGCCCTCGCTCCAGGGGCGGTCGTACTCGACCGTGTAATCCAGACCTTTTTCGCGAAGCGCGATGGCGATTTTCCGGCCATATGGGCTGGGGCGCGCATTTATCAGGGTATAGGACATCGGCATGTCTCCCACGCCCGCGAATGCACGGGCCTGTCCTTACATATCAGCGTGCGCGCCGCCCTGCCATCGCCGCGCACGCCGCACTGTTATCGCCGCGCGCCGCGCACGCGATCGGCATCGTGATCCGCTAAACCCGGCGCGGGCGTTCCGGATCAGGTGGGCTGTGGCGGGGTGACCGTGCCAAACCTGGGCAGGCTTAGCTGGCTGACGTTCTTGAGCGCCAGGATGGCGCCGTGATTGGCGCCGGACGGCATGCCCATCGCAGCCAGAACATATGGGGCCACGCGATGGCGTGTGCACAGGCCGCCGGCCCCATCGTCGACCAGCGATGTCTCGAACTCCAACCCTTGCGCATGCCCTTCGGACCGCCGCACGGTTGCAACGGCAAGCTGCCCATCACCGAAATCAAGCACGAACTGCGTACCCATCGGAACGTCGATCATGCCTTCGATTCCGGCCCCCGTGCGAGACAGGTTGCGCATCGTCACTTCATAGCGATGGTCTTCGTGGATCGCACCGATCTTGCGCAGCATCGTGCGGCGGTCGGCACGCTGCCGTTCCGGCCCCATGGGTTCCAGCACCCAGTCGCCCGAGCGCAGGGCATCGGTCACCGCTTCGACCGTACGCGGCTCGGAGTAGATGTAGCCCTGGATCTGGTCCACCCCCAGCGTGCGCATCAGGTCCAACTCGTCACGCGCCTCCACCCCTTCCGCGGTCGTCACCATGTCGAGCGCCTTGGCTAGGCTGACGATGGCAGTGATGATTGCAGGGTTGCGGCTGCCGGCGTGGGTCGCCTCAGCGATGAAACCCTTGTCGATCTTGATCTTGTCGAACGGTGCTTTCTTCAGGTAGCCGAGCGAGGAATAGCCGGTGCCGAAATCGTCCAGCGCCAGACGAACACCGATCTTCTTGAGCGCCGCGAACGTCCGATCGATACCCCCGTCGGAACCAACGAAGATGGACTCGGTCAGCTCCAGCTCCAGCCGCTCGGGTGGCAGTTGTGAACTTGCGAGCGCCTGGGTCACGGTGCAGATAAAATTGGGGTGTGCGAACTGCGCGGGGCTGACGTTCACCGCCACCCGAATATTGCCCGGCCAGCTCATCGCGTCCATGCAGGCCTGGCGAAGTGCCCAATCGCCCAACGCTACGATCAGGTTCCATTCTTCGGCAATCGGGATGAACAGCCCCGGCGACAGCCGGCCGAATTCGGGATGGTCCCAGCGCATCAGCACATCAACCCCGATGACCGTGTCGCTCGCCGTCGATACGATCGGTTGATATTCCAGGCAGATCTGGTCCTGGGACAGAGCGTCGCGCAGGTCTTCTTCCAGCCGTCGGCGTTTTTCGGCATTCTCGTGCAGTTCTCTGGAATAGAACCGGAACTGGCCGCGGCCGCCGCCCTTGGCAGCATACAACGCCAGGTCGGTGCTGCGGACCAGGTATTCGCTGGTGGCGCCGTCGAACGGGGCAATCGCAATTCCAATCGAAGCGCCGATGACGCAGCGGCTGCCATTCACCGAATACGGCTGCGAAATAGTGGAGATGATGCGCAGCGCCAGTTCCCCCAGCCTGCCCCTGTCCTCAAGGTCGGGCAGGATGACCTGGAATTCGTCGCCGCCCAGACGCCCGATCTCGGTGCCCTTGTCGCACACCTGGGTCAGCCGCTGCGCCACCTGCTTCAGCAGTTCATCCCCGGCCGGATGACCGAGCGTGTCGTTGACCTGCTTGAACTGGTCGAGATCGATCATCATCACCGCGCACGGCCGCTGCGCACTGGCATAGGCGGTCAGCGTTGCGATCAGGCGCTGCCGCATCCGGTGCCGGTTGGCCAGACCGGTAAGCGAATCGTACATCGCCAGCTGCGATGCATCGCGCTGCGAACGCAGGCGCTGCGTGGCGTCCACCCCGTTGCCGCGATACCCGCTGAATCGGCGATTGGCGTCAAACTGCGGCCGGCCGGTGATCGCCCACCAGAGTTCGACGTCATCTCGCGCGGCCCTGACGGCAAGTTCGGAAAACGTTCTCGTCGCGGACAGGACCAGCGGCAGCGTGCGCGCCGAGTGATCGGTCTCGTCCCGCTCCAGGATAAACAGCGTGTGAAACTGGGTACCCAGCAATTCACGGCGCTCGCGGCCCAGCGCGGTTGCAACGCTTTCGGAAATATAAGTAATGCGGCCCTTTTCGTCCGTCGACCAGAACCAGCCCTGCCCTGATTGTTCGTAATCGCGCATAAGCAGCAATGCCTGGTGCTCGTCGCCTGCAGGTTCGGACCCGAGAGCGGGGGATGCACCAGGCTGGCCGCGCAGCAATTGGCCGATCCGTCTCACCACCGCCTTCAGGTTCCTCGCAGCATCGGCGTGTTGAGGGTACACACGCTGATATTGGTGCAACGTACCGCCGCATGGTGAACAAAACGGTAAAAGCCAGGGTCCAGGCGAACTACATCACTTTGCGCACCCGTTCTGCATACATCGGTTCTGCGCTCACCAGCGGGGCCGGCTGGGCTGGCTCCTTCACAATCTCCCTGACTTCGACCGTCTGAGCGACCGGAGCGGAAAATTCTATTCCGATCCGGTCTTCCTCGCACCAGCGCGCAACCGCCAGAACCGGCGCTTCGTTTGGCAGCTGGACGGTGAACACGGTCCCGATGGGGACATTCCACAGCCCCTCGATCAAGGCTCCGGTGGCGGACATGTTGCGCACTTTGGCGTCATACCGATGGCCGTCATGCTCAAGCACGACCCGGCGCAGCACGGAATGCCTGATCGGGCGGGCCGCGCGGGGACCGTGCGCGGCGATTGCCAGCCCGTTGGCCACTCGCCCGCCTGCGTCCTCGGCCCGCAGCGGCTTGTCGTAGATATAGCCTTGCACGTGACTGCACCCCAGCCCCCGAACCAGATCCAGCTCGTCCAGCGTTTCCACGCCTTCGGCCGTCGTCTCCATGCCCAGCGCTTCCGCCAGACGCACGATCGCGGCAATAATCGCGCCTTCGCTGCTGCTCTTCTCGGTCGCGCCCCGGACAAACGACCGGTCGATCTTGATCTTGTCGAAAGGCGCGCGCTTCAGGTAGCCAAGCGAGGAATAACCCGTGCCGAAATCGTCGAGCGCAAGGCGCACGCCCAGCCGCTTGAGCGCGACAAACATGGCGTCGGTCGCCTCGTCATCGTTCAGGAACACGCTTTCGGTGATTTCCAGTTCCAACCGGTCGGCTGCCACGCCCGCCGCGGCCAGAGCGCTGGTGACGATCGCGGGCAAGGCAGGGTTGGCGAATTGCAGTGGCGATACATTGACCGCCACGCGCACGTTCTCGGGCCAGCGGGCCAGGTCGCGGCACGCGGTACGCAGCGCCCATTCGCCGATCTGCGCGATGATCCCGGCGTCCTCGGCGATCGGCACGAACTTGGACGGGCTCAGCCAGCCGCGCGTCGGGTGCTGCCACCGCAGCAAAGCCTCGAACCCGGTGATCGTCTCGGATGCGGTGTGAACCACCGGCTGGTAGAATACCTCCAGCCCCCCGGTGGAAAGGGCATCGCGCAGATCCTGTTCCAGCTGCCGGCGTTCTTCGGCATCGGAATGCAGGTCCGCGGCATAGAAGTGATAGCGTCCGCGGCCGTTGTCCTTGGCGGCGTAGAGCGCCAGGTCCGCGTTGCGGATGATCGCCTCCGAGGTCACGCCGTCCTCTGGGGCGATCGCGATTCCCACCGACACGCCGATCACCACGCGGTGTCCTTCGATCAGATACGGTTCGGACAGGGAAACGATGACCCGCTCCGCCACCTCCGCCAGGGCATCGTGGGGGATGCGCCCGGGCAGCACCACCTGGAACTCGTCGCCGCCGAGGCGGCCGACCCGGCCCGGGCTGGGCACGACGCTTTCCAGCCGGCGGGCCACCTGCTTCAGCAGCGTGTCCCCCGCCGGATGGCCGAGCGTATCGTTCACCTGCTTGAACCGGTCGAGGTCAAGCAGCAGCACCGTGCATATCCGCCCTTCGACTGAGCGGGCATTGAGGATCTTCTCCAGCAATTTCGACATCTGCAGGCGGTTCGCCAGGCCGGTCAGCGAATCATAGTGGGCCAGCCGGGTCGCGTGCTCTTCAGAGCGTTTCTGTTCGGTCAGATCGCTGCCAGAGCCGCGGAACCCCTGGAAATTATCGAAGTTGTCGTAAACCGGCAGGCCGTTGATCGACCACCAGCGCTCTTCGCTGTCGTGCGTAGCCGCGCGCAGCCGCAGGTCCTGGAACGATGAGCGGGCGTTGAGATGAAACAGCAACGTCCGCTCGCTCTCGCCGCTTTGTCCGTCGTGCACGAACAGCTCGGTAAACGGCCGGCCCAGCAGGTCGCATCCGCCCGGCGCGATGAGTTCCCCGATCGTCGGGGAAATATAGGTAATCAAGCCGCGCCGGTCGGTTTCCCAAAACCACCCCTGCCGGGTCGATTCGTAATCCGACAGGATCAGTTCGGCCCGTTGCTGCGCACGCTCGGTTTGCTCCTGCCGGACCTGGGCCTGGCGGTTTGCCGCTACCTGGCGAAGCGAGATGTAGACTCCCCCGCCCGCGCCAACCACGAGCGCCAGCATCGTAGCAGGCTCGGGGATCACGACGACGTACGCGAACCACAGTGCAAGCAATGCCGCAACCATCGTCGGCAAACGCCCGGAACACAGCACGGCGGCCAGCGTGCCGATCACGACCATCACCGCCGGGCCGGTATCCCACCCGCGCCCCGGTTCCCGTATCATCCACCAGCTGATCGCCGCGCCGAACACGAACATCGGCAGCACCACGGCGATTGCGACCACCGCACAGCGTTCGACCGCCGTTTTCAACCGGTCGCGTTCAAACTCGACCGCCAGCGGCGCGGCCAGCGTCATCAGCGTCGCCCCCATTGCCATCAGGCCGCTCGGGACCGGCGGCAACGACCATGACGCCCAGCCATGCACCAGCACCGCAAGCAGCATCGCCGGGCCCATCATCCACCATTCAAGCGGGATCGCATGCCGCGCCACGAACCGCTGACCCCGGACGCGCGCCGTGGACGATCGGATGCGCGGGCCCGCAGCCTGACGGCCGCTCGCCGCGGTGGGGGCACGGGCAGCCGCCCCGGGCGCGGCCGCCATGGCCTCGGAACCCGGCGCCGCCTCCTGGTGAAGGGTCCGCATGCGTATCACGCGCCCATCTGACCGCCCGGCACTTAGCAAACCGTAAACATGCACCTGTAAGTACCGGTGTTTCCGTAGCCAAAACGCGAATACCTCTTGCACACGCACTGAATTCGACGTTTTCTCGTAACTCGACAGCAAAAGAAAAGGGCGAGAGCGGCGTGAGGCATATCGCGATTATCGGATCAGGACCGGCCGGCTATTACACCGCGGAAGCCGCACAAAAGCTGTGGGGTGACAATGTGCGGATCGACGTGTTCGATCGCCTGCCGGTGCCCTACGGATTGATCCGCAGTGGAGTCGCGCCCGATCACCAGTCGATCAAGGCCGTCTCGAAGCGCTATGAAGCGGTCGCATTATCGGAAAACGTGCGCTTCAACGGCAACGTCACCATCGGTGCCGACGTCACCGTGGCGGAACTCCAGGATCTGTACGATGCCGTCGTGCTGGCGACCGGCGCCCCGCACGACCGGCCACTCGGCCTGCCGGGAGAGCAGCTCGGCAACGTATACGGCAGCGCGGCGTTCGTCGGCTGGTACAACGGCCACCCCCAGTTTGCCGCGCTCGATCCGGTGCTGACCGGGCACACCGCCGTGGTGATCGGCAACGGCAACGTCGCGCTCGACGTCACGCGAATTCTCGCCAAGACGCGGCCCGAATTCGCCGGAAGCGACATCGTCGGCCACGCGCTCGATGTGCTGGATACATCCCGGCTGGAACGAATCGTCATCCTTGGCCGGCGCGGCCCGCACCAGATCGCCATGACCCCGAAAGAGCTGGGCGAACTCGCGCACCTCGCCCGCGCGGCGCCCGAAGTCTGCCCGGCCGACCTGCCAGACGAGCACGACGATGCCGCGCTCGAACCCGGCCAGCGCAAATCTGTCAACCACTTGCGCAGCTTTGCGGCGAACCGGCCGGAGGGCAAGCCGCTCACGATCGAATTCGATTTCTACGCCGCGCCGCGTGCCATTATGGGCGACACCGCCGTTACCGGCGTCGAGGTGGAACGGACCCGGCTCGAAGACGGGAAAGCCATTGGCACGGGCGAAACGTACATCATCCCCGCAAGCCTCGTCGTGGCCTGCATCGGCTATCAGACCTCGCCGATCCCCGGCGTGCCGTTCGATGACCGCGCCGGACGCTTCGCGAATGTCGAAGGACGGGTCCTGCCGGGCCTGTACTGCGTCGGCTGGGCGCGGCGCGGGCCGTCGGGGACGATCGGCACCAACCGGCCAGACGGGTTCGGGATCATCGAAAGGATTGCCGAAGACCAGCCGCAGGCCGCTGGCAAACCGGGCAGCATCGGGTTCGACCAACTCGCGCGTGATCGCGCACTGAACGTCGTCCGCTTCAGCGACTGGAAAAAGATCGAGGAAGCCGAGACCATGCGCGCCCGCGAGGATGCCCCGCGTGAGAAGTTCGTCCACGTCGATCACATGATCGCCGCTGCGGCCAAGGATTAGCCGCGCCGGAATCGCGGGGGCTGCGCAGCCCCCGCGGGGCGATCAGACCCGCATCGGCATCAGCACGTAAAGCGACGGCGACTTATCATTCTGCCGGATCAGCGTCGGCGCGCCAGCGTCGGCCAGATGCAGTTCGACGTTGTCGCCGTCGATCTGGCCGAGGATGTCCTTGAGGTAGTTGGCGTTGAAGCCGATCTCGAACCCTGCGGCCGAATAGTCGGCGGGCAGTTCCTCGGCTGCAGTGCCGTTGTCAGGCGACGTCACCGACAGGATTACGCGGTCCTTTTCCAGCACGATCTTGACCGCGCGGGTCTTTTCGGTGGCGATCGTCGCCACGCGGTCAACCCCTTCGTAGAAACTGCGCGGGTCGAGCCGTAGCAGCTTGTCGTTCCCCGTCGGGATCACGCGGCTGTAATCGGGAAAGGTCCCGTCGATCAGCTTGCTGGTCAGCACCACGCCGTTCTGCCCACCCAAGGTAAAGCGAATCTTCGATGCCGAAAGATCGATAAGCACGTTGGTGTCCAGCGCCTCTTCCAGCAGCTTGCGCAATTCGGCCACGCATTTGCGCGGCACGATCACGTCGGGCATGCCTTCGGCGCCATCGGGCCGGGCGAGCGTGAAGCGCGCCAGTCGGTGCCCATCGGTGGCCGCTGCCTTCAACTCATCGTCCGCCACATGCAGGAAGATGCCGTTCAGATAATATCTGGTTTCCTCGGTCGAGATCGCAAAACGCGTCCGGTCGATCAGTTCGGCAAGAGTGCGCGCGGGCAGTTCGAAGCTGGTCGGCAGATCGCCTTCGACGATCATCGGGAAATCGTCGCGCGGCAGCGTCGGCAGCGAAAACCGGCTGCGTCCGGCCTTCACGACCAAGCGGTTGTCGGCCGTTTCCAGGCTCACCTGCGATCCGTCGGGCAGTTTGCGCGCGATATCGAACAGCAGGTGCGCCGATACGGTGATCGATCCGGGCGCATCGACCGTCACCGCGTTCATCGTTTCCACTACTTGCAGATCAAGGTCGGTCGCCATGACCTTTACCGCACCAGCCGGAGACGCCTCGATCAGGACGTTCGACAGGATCGGGATCGTGTTGCGGCGCTCGACGACGGACTGGACGTGCGACAGGCACTTGAGCAGCGTCGCGCGTTCGATGGTGGCCTTCATGCTCGTCTCTTGTCCCCCTGCGACGGGCCCGTCGGGCCCGCAGCCTCAAGATTAAGGACCACCTGTCTTAACGCTGGCGCCGCAACCGGCAAGCACCAAGCGCATGGAACGGGCGGTAACTGGGGATAAATGCGCGATGTTGCCGTCCCGTTCGGCTGCCCGTCCGGAGAATCCGCTCAGGAGAACATCGCCATCCCGCCGTTCACGTGCAGCGTCTGCCCCGTGATGTACCCCGCTTCCTTCGACGCGAGATAGGCGACCGCGGCGGCAATGTCCTCGCCCTCGCCCATCCGGCCCATCGGAATGCGACCGTTCAGCGCGTCCTTCTGCGCCCCGGGCAACACATCGGTCATCGCGGTGCGGATGAAGCCGGGGGCGACGCAGTTCACGGTGACGCCGCGCGTCGCCAGTTCCTGCGCCAGGCTTTTCGACATGGCCACCAGCCCGCCCTTGGCCGCCGCATAGTTGACCTGCCCCGGATTGCCGGTGGCCCCGACGACCGACGTGACAGAGATGATCCGGCCGAAGCGCGCTTTCATCATCGGCTTGGTCGCCGCGCGCATCAGGCGGAACGCAGCCTCCAGGTTGATGCGGATCACCGCATCCCATTCCTCGTCCTTCATCCGCATCGCCAGGTTGTCGCGGGTGATCCCGGCGTTGTTGACCAGGATGTCGATCTTGCCGAGCGAATCGAGCGCGGCCGGCACCAGCTTCTCCACGTCGGTGGGGCTGGACAAGTCGCAGGTGATCGCCACGTGGTCCACTTCCTGCAGATGCTGCGGCGTATGCTCGTCCAGCTCGTCGCGGAAAGCGCGCAGCTTGGCCGCATTCGATCCCGAAATCGCCAGCCGTGCTCCCTGCGCAGCCAGCCCGCGCGCAATCGCCGAACCGATCCCACCCGAAGCGCCGGTGACAAGGGCGGTCATGCCATGAAGATCGAACATTCCTGCAACTCCCTCAAAGGCTTTTCGCCAGCTCCTCGACGTCCGCCATCCCGACCGCGCTCGTCACGGTCACATCCGGCCCGGCGCTCCGGGTGATCATCGGGCCCAGTACCTTGCCGCCCAGTTCCACGAACCGTTCCACGCCCGCATCGCGCATCGCAATCGCGCTTTCGCGCCAGCGGACGCGTCCGGTCACCTGCTCAACCAGCAACCGCTGCACCTCGGCCGGATCGCTGGAGATGGCAGCCGTCACGTTGGCGAACACCGGCACCCGCAGCGCGCCGGGCGGCGTCCGGCCCAGTGCCTCGGCCATCGCGTCGGCTGCGGGCTGCATCAGCGGGCAGTGAAACGGCGCAGACACCGGCAGCAGCACGCCGCGCTTGATCCCGAATTCCTTGACCAGCGCAATCGCCCGCTCGATCGCCTCGCGGTGGCCGGAAATCACCACTTGCATGGGGTCGTTGTCATTGGCGACAGTGCAGATCTGGCCCTCGGCAGCCGCCTCGGCCAGCGCAGTGGCCTTCTCGATGTCGGCCCCCAGCAGCGCCGCCATCGCGCCCACGCCCACCGGCACCGCCGCCTGCATGGCCTGCCCGCGCAGCTTCAGCAGGCGCGCGGTGTCGGCCAGGGTAAAGGCGCCGGCTGCACACAGGGCGGTATATTCGCCCAGGCTGTGCCCGGCGACGTAGTCCGCCTTGTTCGCCAGCGCGATCCCGCCTTCCTTCTCCAGCACCCGCAGCACCGCGATGGCGTTGGCCATGATCGCCGGCTGGGCATTCTCGGTCAGCGTCAGGACGTCTTCAGGTCCTTCCGTCATGATCCGGAACAGCTTCTGGCCGAGCGCGTCGTCGACTTCCTCGAATACCTCGCGCGCCACCGCGCTGGCATCCGCCAGTTCGGCGCCCATTCCGACCTTCTGGCTGCCCTGCCCCGGAAACACGAAAGCGCGCATCGTTCTCGCCTCTCAACAAATGATCCAAGGCGCGCGCCCTATGGCTGGCGCCGCGCGCTGGCAAGCCCGAACGGCACGATCCTGTTGGCAGCATCGTGGCCGATGTCGGCGCTGCCCAGAAACTGGATCGCATGACGCTCGCACCAGAAGCGTGCGATCCCTTCTGCATCATTGCCGAACGGCCGGTCGTTTTCGGGAACCTCGCTCACCCGTCCCAGCCGCAGCCCGGCAATCCCGTCCAGATGCGCGGTGGCATGGAAGAACAGGCGGTCGACCGCATAAAGGTACTCGCACACCTCCTCCACCATCACCACGTGCCCGGCCAGCCCCGGCATGAGCGGCGTCCCGCCCAGCATCGCCAGCGTGGTCAGGTTGAACGCCGCCGCCGGGTGCGTACCGTCGAGCGAGGGCTCCTCGCCGCTGCGGTCGCCCGCCAGCCAGGCCAACACCCGCCGCACCGCCGCCTCGCCCCCCGGCCGCCGGACATCGGCCGGCATCGGCGCGTGGACCGGCCGACCAACCCGCGCGCGGTACAATGCCGCCAGCAGATAGCCGCCGTCAGAATATCCGAGGAACGCCTTGTCGGCCGCCGCCTTGTCCAGCCGCGCGACAGCCTCCTGCGCTATCCGGTTCGCGCCGTAACCGCCGCGCACGAACCACACCGCTTCAAAAGCGGGGTCGTTCGCGCCTTCGAGGAACGCCGCCAGGCGCACGTCGTCCGCTCCTGCAAAATGACCGTCGACCGCAAAGCACTGCTCATGAAAATGCAGTTCGACTCCGGCGAAACCGGCCGCGACCGCCTGCACCTTTGCCGCATCGTCGCGGGTAAACGGCGTCGAAGGCGCACAGATGGCTACGCGGATCATGCAGGCGGTGTGCCCTATTCACGTCCGCCGCGAAAGACGGACACGCGCGAAAGACACACACGGTTGTCTTGTGGATGGTTGCCGCATAGGTCGGTGCCGATGGCGCACGCTTCCCTCACTTCGCATCCCTGGTTCTTCTGCGGCATCGGCGGGTCGGGCATGCTGCCGCTGGCGCTGATCCTGCGCGGCCACGGCGCGCAAGTGGCCGGGTCAGACCGCAGCCGCGACCAAGGCCGCACGCTCGAAAAATTCGCCTGGCTCGAATCGCTGGGCTTCGCGCTGTTCCCGCAGGACGGCAGCGGGATCGTCAGCCCGGCGCAGACTCTGGTGGCCTCGGCTGCGGTGGAGGATACCGTGCCCGAAGTGGTCCGCGCCGCGCAGCTCGGCTGCCCGCGGATGAGCCGGGCGCAGCTGCTGGCCGCGCTGTTCAACGCGGCGCCGCAATCGATCGCGGTCGGCGGCACCAGCGGCAAGTCGACTGTCACCGGCATGGTCGGCTGGATCATCACCGCGGCCGGACGCGATCCCACGATCATGAACGGCGCGGTGATGAAGAACTTCGCCAGCCCAGACGCGCCGTTTGCCTCGGCCCGCGTGGGCGGCGGAAACGTATTCGTGTCCGAGGTCGACGAGAGCGACGGCTCGATCGCGCTCTACAACCCCACGGTCGCCGTGCTCAACAACATCAGCCTCGATCACAAGAGCCTTGAGGAACTGCATGTCCTATTTGCCGACTTCCTGACCAAATCGCAGGTGGCCGTGATTAACGCCGACGACGATGAGAGCGCTCCGTTTAGGGCGCTGGACCACGCGATCTGCTTCGGGTTCCGCTCCGATCTGCGCGAACAGGACTTCCGGGCCTATGACTTCAACGACCTTCCAGACGGCAGCCGGTTCATGGTCGAGCACGAGGGTCGATCGTGCGAAGTCAATCTTCAGGTCCCCGGCCATCACAATGCGCTTAACGCCCTCGCCGCGATGGCCGCCGCCAGCGCCGCCGGCGTGCCCGTGAGCGACGCTGTCTCCGCCCTCGGCACGTTCGCCGGACTGGCCCGCCGGTTCGACATCGTCGGCACCAGTGCCTCGGGCATCACCGTGATCGACGATTTCGGCCACAACCCCGACAAGGTCGCCGCCACCCTGGCCACGCTAAAGGCCCATCCGGGGCGGGTGATCGCGTTCTTTCAGCCGCACGGCTACGGCCCCCTGCGGCAGATGGGCCCGGAACTGGCTCACGTGCTGGCCGGCCGGCTCGGCGCGGACGACGTCGTGATCCTGTGCGACCCGGTCTATTTCGGGGGCACGGTGGACCGATCGGTCGGCAGCGAACGGATAGTGGAACTGGTTAACGCCGCATCGGGCCACGCGCTTTACGTGCCCGTGCGCGAGGATGCGGCAGATCGGATCGCGGCAATGGCGCGCCCGGGTGACCGGGTGGTGATCATGGGCGCGCGCGACGATACCCTGCCCGCCTTCGCCCGCACGCTGCTGGCGCGGCTATAATATCGCACGGCCCGGCCGTCCTTGCCCAGGGTGGTTAACGCACCCGCGCCAGGAGGACCCATGTACCGAGACCCAGCATGCCCCAGCCCGATGGAACTTTCGCCTGGCCAAGCCGGGCTGCTGCCGCTGGCGCAACGCCGGACGGAACGCCGCGCGGTCGATCTGCTGGTCCGCTATGCCTGGAACGGCCTGCGCGGAACGGCGCTGATCAAGGACCTCACCCCGTTCGGCGCCCGGATCGAGCGGATCGACGCGCTGCGCCAGGGCGACTGGCTGACCCTGCTGCTGCCCGGCATGCCTGCCGCGCATGCCACGGTCGCATGGGCGAGCGGCGGCGCCGCCGGGCTGGCGTTCGACGAACCGCTTGACCGCTTTGCCTACGAGGCCGTCGTTGCCGAATTTGCCCCGGCTGCGGCCGGCGATACCGCGCGGTGGGCGGCCTGAACGTTGTAATGTCCTGAAGGCATTGCGTGGCGGTTCCGGATCCTCGATCTTCGAACGCAAAGGTCTCACCCGCACCGACCAGCTTCGCGCGCATGGAACCGTTGGGGTTGCAATTGCCCCCCGGTGCGTTAAGGGCCCCTCTTCCGCGGTCACCGGACCGTGGAAACGCAAGAAAGCCGGAGGGGCCCCGCAATCCCGCGGATCAGCCAGCGATCGGTTGGAGATATAAGGAAGCTGCCGTGGCTCTATACGAGCACGTGTTCCTGGCGCGCCAGGATCTCAGCCAGGCACAAGTCGATGTGCTGGCGACCACCGCGACGGAAATCGTCGAAACCAATGGTGGCAAGGTCAACAAGACCGAATCGTGGGGCCTCAAAAGCCTCGCCTACAAGATCAAGCGCAACCGCAAGGCGCACTTTGTCATGCTCAACATCGAAGCCCCCGCGGGCGTCGTCGCCGAGCTTGAGCGCCAGACCCAGATCAACGAAGACGTCATCCGCTACATGACCGTCCGCGTTGAGGAGCACGAGGCCGGCCCGTCCGTCCAGATGCGCAAGAATGACCGCGAGCGCACCCGCCGCCGCGACCGCGAGGAGGGTTGATCCATGGCTCGTCCGTTTTTCCGCCGCCGCAAGTCCTGCCCGTTCTCGGGCAAGGCTGCGCCGAAGATCGATTTCAAGGACGTGCGCCTGCTTCAGGGCTTCATGTCCGAACGGGGCAAGATCGTCCCCAGCCGCATCACCGCCGTTTCCGCGAAGAAGCAGCGTGAACTCAGCCAGGCCATCAAGCGCGCCCGCCACCTGGGCCTGCTGCCGTACCTCGTGAAGTAAGGAGGCAGTCTCATGGAAATCATCCTCCTCGAACGGATCGAAAAGCTTGGATCGATCGGCGATGTCGTAAACGTCAAGGACGGCTACGCCCGCAACTTCCTTCTTCCCAACAAGAAGGCGCTGCGCGCCAACGCATCGAACCGCAAGGTGTTCGAAGCGAACCGTGCCCGGATCGAAGCCGAAAACGCCGAGCGTCGCTCCGCCGCTCAGGGCAATTCCGCCGATGTCGAAGGCAGGCAGGTCATACTGATCCGCGCCTCGTCGAACTCGGGCCAGCTCTACGGCTCGGTCTCGGTTCGCGATATCGCCGATGCCCTGATCGCCGAAGGCGCCAAGGTGACCAAGGCGATGATCGTGCTGGAACGCCCGATCAAGACCATCGGCCTGTTTGACGTCCGCGTCGCGCTCCACCCCGAAGTGTCGGTCGGCGTCAAGGTCAACGTCGCCCGCTCGCCGGACGAAGCCGCGCTGCAGGCGCAGGGCGTGAACGTGATCGACGCGATGTTCGAAACCGAAACCGCGGGCTTCACCGAAGCCTACGATCCAAATGCCGAACCGGGCGAAATCCCAGCCGACATGCTCGACGAGCCGGCCGCGGACGCCGAACCGGCGTAAGCCTGTCCGCACGGAACCAGAAAGGCCTCCGTCCTTCCGGGACGGGGGCTTTTTTTCGTATGGGCAAAGGTTTTTTCGTATGGGCGTGCCGCGACACGCGGGATAGCGCCAGGCGGCGCTCGCCGCTCGCATTTGAATTGCAACCGGCAGCGCGTATGCTGCCCCCATGCAGCAACCCGAGCTTATCATTGCAGAACTCGTCCGACTTTATGACGAGGCCGTCGCCACGCTGCGGGCCGACATTGCCGCCTATGTCGACGGCGGAGTCCTGCCCCCGGCCGAGCGGCGTTCGGGCCATGCCTGGTGCTATCCGGAAATTCGCATCCACTATGGCGGGCACGAGACCCGCCCCAATGTCGCCCGCGCGTTCGGCCGGCTTAATCGTGGCGGCACGTATGGCTGCACCGTCACCCGCCCGGCGATCTTTGCGGACTACCTGACCGAACAGCTCGCGCTGCTGACCGAGGACTATGACATCGAGGTCGAAGTCCGGCGATCGGCCCAGGAAATCCCCTTTCCCTATGTGCTCGATGCCACCACCGGCCTCGGCGAGGTGCGCGCGGCCGAACTGGCGCGGTTCTTCCCAACCACCGAACTGGCGATGATCGGCGATGAACTGGCCGACGGCTATGACATCATCGATCCCGACGATGTGATGCCGCTGGCGTTGTTCGATGGCTTGCGTACCGATTTCAGCCTGGCTCGGCTGGCGCACTATACCGGCACCCCGCCCGAGCACTTCCAGCGCTTTATCCTGTTCACCAACTATCACCGCTATGTCGATGAATTCGTGGACTGGGCCGGCGGGCGGCTTGGCGAAGGCGAGTATATCGCGCTGTCGGGCGCGGGCGGGCTCTACCTTGACCATCCGGTGGAGCGCGCGCGCGATCGCCTGTCCGATACCGCCTGGCGCCGCCATCAGATGCCTGCCTATCACCTGATCGCGCCGGACCGCAGCGGCATCACGCTGGTCAACATCGGGGTCGGTCCGTCCAACGCCAAGACGATCTGCGATCACCTGGCGGTGCTGCGGCCAGAGGCCTGGCTGATGATTGGCCACTGCGGCGGCCTGCGCCCCACCCAGCGCATCGGCGATTACGTGCTGGCCCACGCCTACTTGCGTGACGATCACGTGCTCGATTCGATGCTCCCGCCCGAAATCCCGATCCCTGCGATCGCCGAAGTCCAGGTCGCGCTGGCGCGCGCGGCCGAGATCGTCAGCGGCACCGGCGGCGATGATCTGAAACGGCGGATGCGCACCGGCACCGTCGTCACCACGGACGATCGCAACTGGGAACTGCGCTATGCCCAGTCCGCGCGCCGCCTGTCGCTCAGCCGTGCGGTCGGGATCGACATGGAAAGCGCCACCATCGCCGCCCAGGGCTACCGCTTCCGGGTGCCCTACGGCACGCTGCTGTGCGTGTCGGACAAGCCGCTCCACGGCGAGATCAAGCTGCCCGGCCAAGCCAACCGCTTCTATGAGCAGGCGATCAGCGCGCACCTCCAGATCGGCGTCACCACCTGCGAACTGCTGCGGGCCGAGGGGGCGCGGCTCCACTCACGCAAGCTGCGCGCCTTCAACGAACCGCCTTTCCGCTGACCTCACGCGAGTTGCCACAATGATCGACCTGTTCTTCGTCACCAGCCCAAATGTCTACAAGGTAACGGTTGCGCTGGAGGAGATGGCCCTGCCCTACACCGTGCACCCGGTCGACATCAGCCAGGGCCAGCATCTCGATCCCGCCAACATCGCCGGAGCGTTCAGCCCGCGCCTGCCCGTCATCCGCGACAACTCCCCGGCCGATGGCGGGGAGCCGCTGGTGATCTGCGAATCCGGCGCGATCCTCGAATATCTGGCGGAAAAGTGCGGCCGGTTCCTCCCCGCCGAACCGCGCGCTCGCTACGAGGTCAAGCAGTGGCTTTACTGGCAGATGGCCGGGTTCGGCCCGATCGGCGGGCAGCAGTGGCACTTCGGCCGCTGGGCCCCGCGGATCGATCCGGGCGGCGATCACAACTATGCCCTCGGCCGCTTCAGCAATATTTGGGCCGGCCTGTGGAAGCTGATGGACCAGCGCCTGGCAACCCAGGACTTCCTCGCTGGCGACTATTCCATCGCCGACATGGCCTGCTTTCCCTGGGCGATCTACATGGAACCGAAGGACGGCCCGCAGGCATATCCGCACGTCGTGCGCTGGATTCAGGCAATCTCGGCGCGCCCCGCGATAAAGGCTGCCTATGCCAAGGGGCTGGAGGTCAACATGGGCTACGAACGCAACGCGGTGGGCACTGCGATCTTCCCGCAGGACGGCCTGCTGCGTCACGTCATCGTACACTGACCCGTTTGGTCGACCGGCGTGAAAACAGGGCGTTTTGCCGCACTCGCGGTTCCTGACGGAAAGACGCCGGCGCTGCCGCGTTGCTCAGGATCGAACAAACGCGCGGAGCCGAACATGACCTTCCGGACAGCCCCATACCTGGTCCCACTTGCCGCAGTCGCCCTGCTGGCCGGCTGCGGGGGAGGAGACGAGGCGAGCATCGATGGCGATACGGCCGCGGGGCTTGGTCCCGATACCGTCGCCACGGCTTCGGCCGCCCCGCCTGAGGCAACCGGGGGCGCCGCCGGCGCGGCGCTGCCGCTGACCGCGCAGGCGTTCGTCGATGCCGCGGCGTCGAGCGACGGGTACGAGATGGGCGCGGCGGAACTTGCGGATTCCGGCTACCGACCGACAGCGGTGCGCAGCTATGCCCAGATGATGAAGCGCGATCACGGCCGTTCCAGCGGCGAGCTCAAGGCGGCGCTGGCCAAAGCCAACAGCCCTGCCCAGATCGACAGCCAGAAACTGGATCCGCAACATCAAGCCATGCTCGCCGAGCTGCGCCAGGCTCCGGTTGACCAATTTCCGCGCATTTATGCGGCCCAGCAGGTTGCTGCTCACGAAAAGACGCTAGCGGTTCTCGAAACTTACGCGAAAAGCGGAGATTCGCAGCCATTGATGGCCTTTGCGGAAAAAACTGCTCCGATCGTCTCGGCCCACCTCGCGGCGGCGCGCAAGCTCCCGCAGTAACGCGGCGCAGGCCCGGCCGCGTCAAGCCTGCAAGAAGGCAATGATCTGTTCTGCCAGTTCGGGCATCGTCACCGAGCTCATGTGGGTGCCCGGTATCGCAACGTAGGTCGCGTCGGGCAAAGCATTGGCCAGTTCCTGCGCAGACCCGTTGTCATGATCGTCGGCGCCGCAGATCAGCCGCGTGGGCATCGTTGCCCGGGCCAAGCTGTCCGGACCGCTGCCGGTGAAGGATTGCAACAGGTGCCGCGCCGCCACCAGGTCCACGCCGGTTGACCGCATGAATGCCTGCGCGAAATACGCCGGATCGCCCCGGGGAATGGTTCCGTAACGGTCGATCACGTCAAGGAAAAATGCGATCCGGCGTTCCCACTGGACAATACCCTCCAGCCCCATTCCGCACAGGATCAGGCGCCGCGGGGTAAACCCAGCCTCCGTCACGGCGCGCAACGCCACGCGCGCGCCGAGCGAAAACCCACACAAGTCGAATTCACCCAGGCGCAGTTCGCCGATGATCGCCTGCAGGTCCTTCACCAGCACGTCGGCCGGATAGGCCGCTGCATCGCGAGGCGCCGGGCTTTGTCCGTGGGCGCGGAAATCCGGCATGATCGGATCGAACCCGGCCGCTGCAAGGCGCGCGGCCGTGCCGAACTTGATCCAATTGACCGCCGCATTGGAAAACAACCCATGCAGCATGATCATCGGCCGTCCGGCACTGGCGCTGCCCAGGCGATGTAGCGCAAGCCCCGCGCCGTCATGGCCGGGCACGAAACGAGTGATTACGCCGTCCATATCATCTCCGCAGCATGCAACCTGTTTTCGGTACATCCGATAGCGCCGTCGGACGCTCAGTAGAGGTCCGGGACAAAAGCACCATGGCTGCCGTTTGTTGCGGACCGATAGCTGGATGGCTACCCGAAACGGCCCCCGTTCCCGGATGAGCGTGGATCATGCGTTGCTCAGGACGCCGATGGACCGGGCTTCGCAACGGACGGTCGGAGCCCTGTCACGGAACGTCGCACCTCGGCCTCCGTTTAACCGTTGGTGGGAGCGGGCGAAAAATTCCAAGGAGATTTATAATGACTGTACACCGTTTTCTGGCGCCCTTGCTGGCTGCCAGTGCGCTCACGCTGACTGTTGCCTCTCCGGCCCATGCCGGCAAGACCGACCGCGCGCGTGAAGCAATTGCCGCAGCCGAAGCGAAAATTCAGGCGGCCGAGACCAGCGGCGCGGCCACCGATATGCCGACGCGCGTTGCGGCTGCGCGCGCCGAACTCGCCCGCGCAAAGGAGGACCTTGCCGCCCGGCGCAAGGACGAATCGATCGAAACGGCGATCCGGGCCGGCGCGCTGGCCGACTCCGCGCTCGGCGATGCGCGCAAACAGCAGGAAGCAGCTTTGCAGGCAGAACAGCAGGCCAAGACCCAGGCAGTCGTAACCGCGCAGGAGCAGACCGCCCGCGCCCAGATGGATACGGTCGAGGCAAACGCCCGCGCCGCAAGCGCTCAACAGGCAGCGGCCACGGCAGCGGCGCAAGCAGCCGCGGCCAGCAACGCGGCAGCCGCAGCACAGCAACCGCCTGCTCAGGTTGAAACAACCGTGACAACGCAGCAGGCCGCCACCCCGGCGCGCAAGACCACAACGCAGACCGCCGTGCGCAAGCGGGCAGCTCCGGCGCGCAGCACTTCGTCCGCCGCCGTGTCGGCGGCGCCGGTGACCAGCACGACGACCACCGTCACCACGAACTGAAGCACGTGTTAAACTGAGAACCCCGGCGCGCGCCGGGGTTCTCATGCCTTGAGAATGCAGCGCGATGATTCGCTGCGTTTCACCCCTTTTTCAGGTGTCGGCGGC
This sequence comes from Pseudomonadota bacterium, assembly GCA_040387665.1. Lineage (GTDB taxonomy): Bacteria > Pseudomonadota > Alphaproteobacteria > Sphingomonadales > Sphingomonadaceae > Novosphingobium. Next base: position 25,905 of record JAZKDH010000066.1, read on the forward strand.
CAAGCAGCTCGGCGATCTGCACCGCGTTGAGCGCGGCGCCCTTGCGCAGGTTGTCCGAAACGCACCACAGGGCCAGACCGTTCTCCACGGTAATGTCCTCGCGTACGCGGCTGACATACGTCGCGAAATCACCGACGCATTCGATCGGCGTCACGTATCCACCGTCCTCACGCTTGTCGACCAGCATTACCCCCGGCGCCTCGCGCAGGATGTTCTGGGCCTGGGTCGCGGTGATCTCGTTCGCAAATTCGATATTCAGCGCTTCGGAATGGCCGACGAACACCGGTACGCGCACGCAAGTCGCGGTCACCTTGATTTTGGAATCAAGAATCTTCTTGGTTTCCGCCACCATCTTCCATTCTTCCTTGGTGTAGCCATCATCATGGAACACGTCGATGTGCGGGATCACGTTGAAGGCGATCTGCTTGGTAAACTTCCTGGGCTCTACCGCATCGCCCACGAAGATCGCGCGGCTCTGCTCGAACAGTTCGTCCATGCCTTCCTTGCCGGCACCCGATACCGACTGGTACGTGGCCACGACCACCCGGGTGATCTTCGCCGCATCGTGAAGGGGCTTGAGCACGACCACCATCTGTGCGGTCGAACAGTTGGGATTGGCGATGATGTTGCGCGCCTTGTACCCATCGATCGCCTCGGGGTTCACCTCGGGCACAACCAGCGGCACGTCCGGGTCCATCCGGTAAAGCGACGAATTGTCGATCACCACGCAGCCCTGCGCCGCCGCCTTGGGGGCGTAGATTTTGGCGGGGCCCGAACCTGCGGCGAACAGCGCGATGTCCCAACCGGTGAAATCGAAATTTTCGATGTTCCGGACCTTGAGCATCTTTCCGGTTTCGCCGAACTCGATGTCGATCCCCTGCGAGCGGGGGGAAGCCACCGCCGCCAGTTCGTCGATCGGAAATTCCCGCTCGGCCAGGATGTTCAGCATCTCGCGCCCGACATTCCCGGTCGCGCCCACAACTACTACGCGATAACCCATTGTCTCACTCCTGTGCGCCATCTGCGGGCGCGAGTACCCGAGCCAAAACCATCATCCGTTCGTACTGAGCAGGGGCCGAACTCCAGGACTGGGTTCCCGTCTCGAAAACACGTCGTCTGTCCTGCGAGACGGTCCCTCAGCCTCAGCCTCGGTTGCCCGTCAGATAAACGGATGAAACTCAGATGCCATTTGTCCGGTTGATAAGGAAAGGGCGCCCCGGCCTTGGCCAGGGCGCCCCTACGGTGTTGGTACCGTCCGCGGCTTCGGGCTTGTCGCCCGCCCTGTTCAGCCTTCTGCGGCCGGTTTGACGTACTTGCGCTCGGCGATGCGGGCGCGCTTGCCGGTGCGGCCACGCAGGTAATACAGCTTCGCCCGGCGCACCACGCCACGGCGAACCACGATAATGCTGTCGATGTTGGGCGAATAAAGCGGGAATACACGCTCCACGCCTTCGCCGAACGACATCTTGCGCACGGTGAAGTTGGAGTTGAAACCGCGGTTCGACCGGGCGATGCAGACGCCTTCATAGGCCTGCACGCGCGAACGCTCGCCTTCAATCACCTTCACGCCGACCCGCAGTGTGTCGCCGGGCCGGAAAACCGGAATCTCCTTGGCGGCCTTGGCAATTTCCTCGGCCTCGATCTGCTGAATCAGGTTCACTGATCAGGTTCCTTCGTTTCGCGCTGCGCGCCAGAGGCAGACTGGACCCGAGCGCCGATGTGACGCTCCCAAAGATCCGGCCTGCGTAACCGGGTATCGACCTCCGCCTGGTGTTTCCGCCAGGCTGCGATCTTCGCATGATCCCCCGATCGCAGCACTTCAGGGATCGTGCGCCCTTCCC
>JAZKDH010000067.1:0-23036 GCA_040387665.1 Pseudomonadota bacterium
CGCTCGGCTGGCCTGATTCCACCGGCTCCTGATAACGGCGCGCTGTTGCCTGTTAGCGCCAATAAAGCGTCTGTTCCGGTCGATCAAAGCCCCTGTTACGGCGATTAAATACCCTGTTCGGGCGAATAACAGGGAATGCGCGAAAACGGCCCCGCAAACCCGCGGGATTCTGCGGTTCTCTCCGAGCCCGAACCGACCGATCGGCCCTGAAACAGCTGTTCTGGAGCCCGGTTTTTGCAATTTTCCCTGTTATTGCCTGCTGAGCAGGGAAACCGTACCGATCTAGATCCGCGCGGAGACCGCGCGGCACACCCGCAGCCCAAGCGGCGCGAAGACGCCCCCGCACAGGCAGGGCTGTTACGGATTAGCGGCCTGACAACGGCCAACACCCCCCGCTTTGCGGCGGAGACCTGCTAGGAGAGACTGGTGCTGGGACTGCCTGGCGGTGCTGTCAGGCGGATGAGAAACGGTCTCCGCTGTCAAGGCTCGCTCTTTGAGGGCAGATCTTCAGCTCGCGAGCGACTGCCACTCGGCCAGTGCGGCTGAGCGGCGTAGCTTGTAAGTCTGACGGTCGACGAGGTGGCGTTCCTGGGCAAAGTGGTTGTGGAAGGAGGCATGGACGGAGGCGAACTTCTGCAGCGATTTCATCCGCCGGAACCGCAGCATTGCCCGCTCTCGTCGTCGGAACGGCAGGTGCGAATTCTCGGCTCGGTTGTTCAACCAACGCCCCATCTCACGGCGATCCAGATTGCCGGGGTCGCGCATCGCGGCTGGGTAGGAACGCAGCCCGTCGGTGACGATGGCTTCGACCCGGCCACGCCGCTTCAGCGCCTTCTTCAGGAACCGCAAAGCGGCTGATCTGTCGCGCTTTTTGGTGACATAGGGCTCGAGGATCTCGCCCTCGTGATCGACCGCACGCCAGAGGTAATGCATCTCGCCATTGATCTTCACGTACACCTCATCGAGGTGCCACTTCCAGTGACGGAAGCCTCGCATCCGGCTGACCCGCTGACGCCGGATGTCAGCCGCGAACAGCGGGCCGAACCGGTTCCACCACAGCCGCACGGTTTCGTGGCAGATGTCGATGCCCCTCTCGAACAGCAGATCCTCGACGTTGCGCAGGCTCAGCGGAAACCGCACATACATCATGACCACCAACCGGATCACCTCGGGTGAGGAGTGGAAATACCGGAACGGCGAAGCAGGTTTTGAGGGCGTGGCATAGCCCTGCTCTAGCCTCAACTCAGCCAGATGGACAACCGGTGCTATCCTTCTGACAATGCCAACACGAGCTTTCGCCGCGCCGTCGGTTGGCGATTTTAGGAGCTTCGACCGGGACGGCTTGGGCAGCCATCGGGTTGTTGCTCAAAGTTGTGTTGAACGGGATCGACCTGCTGATATAGCCTGCCGCCAAGGCAGTATGGCCATCAAAGTGTCGGACGATCTGTCCAATACAGGGACGAACGCATTCGGCGGATTATCCGATATTGACCTAGGCGCATTCTGTGACCAACCTCCGTCAGCTGCAGCGCGGCATTGGGGAGATGTGATGCACAACCCGCTTTGGGCTGGGGTCGTGGATGGTATACTCAGGCTCGGATCAGCACTCCGATATGGCGGGGGAATAGCGCAGGCTTTGGTTCTGGCGCTCACCGGCTTCTCAATGCTGTTCGTGATGACTGTGCTGGATCCGAAGCAACGCAGGTGGCGTTCGGGCCAGACTCACCGAGCCAGTGATGACTGATCCCAAGGATCGGTGTGCCTAGGACCTTGCAATGGCGGCACGGCCGACTGGGAAGGCGAGTTCGTGTCCGGCACTGTGACCAAGTGCGTCATTGCCGGTGTAAGCCCTCGATGAACTCGCGTGAGTGCCTAAGATCGATCTGCAGCTAAGATTTCGAAGTCAGCCTGGCGAAGGATGCTGTCCGGTTACAATTCTGCCCGACTGAAGCCATAGATCTCAGCCCATCGTTGATTTCGGTCCATGCGGTGCAGGACCAGGAGCACCTCGTCGTTATGAGCTGCGGGGCGCTCTTTCGGGTTCTACATCACGTGTTGGGTTGGCCGGTGAGTAACACCTTGAATCACGAATCCGTGCCCCGGAAATCGCAGCATTGATGTAGCTTTAATAGCCGTCAGTCGCCAACGGGCAGCTCACGACATCGGACAGCGCCTTGCCAGATTTGATGCGCGAAGAATGCCGCGAGCTGCTGGAACAGGTCGGAGAAAAGACGGTGCGCATTGAGGCTCGGACAAGGAAGATCACGATGCCGGCTGAAGCTGACACCCCGCTGGCACATAGATGCCGTCGGCGAGCGTCCACCCCATCATCGTCACCACCCCAGCGGATTACCTCTGGCGGAGAGGTCGAAACATCGAGAGACTGGCACCTTTGAGAAGGCGAGTTATCAAAGGCGAAGGGCACCGCATCTGCTACTAGCCGGTGCATTTGCTTTGACAGTTCCGTGCTAAAGATTGATGTTGGTCAACGACAGCCAAGCCGCGGCCGCGGGACGGAGGTACGGGGTCTTTGTGTTCCTGATCGGAAAAGGCGGGGCCGGAGCGCGGGGAGCCAAAGTAAGGTTTCTCGTTCCCCTTTTTGTTTCGTTTGCAGTCTTGATCCTCGACTTGCTCGGCCTCTTTGATCCGCTCAACCTTCGGTTAGTCGACCTGGTGCAGCGCTGGTCTGCAGTCAGTCCGGCGTCCGTGGTGATCGTCGAGACCACTGCAAAGGGTCCCGAGAGCTGGTCGGGCGTTCTCACGGCGCTCCGCGCGGCGGGCGCGAAGCGGGTCGTATTCACCTTCGATCCGTTCGGTGCTGCGCCTCCATCAGACGTCAACGGTCTGCTCATCGGAGAAGCGGCTCGGCGGAGCATGGACGGCCAATGGCGTTATGAAAACGCGGCAGGACCGCCGCGGCCGGCGGTCATCATCCCCCCGACCGACTCAGGGCTTCACCGGACGCAACTCGGCGCGGTCGAAATCGGCGGTCGCAAGACGCCGACCATAGAAGCAGCAGCCGTCGGCGGAGAGGCGCCCGACCGTTTCCTGATCGACTACACGCAGGCGCGCAGCTTGCCACGGCTGTCTGCAGAGCGCGTGGCGCAGGGGCAATTGGCTAGCGGCATGCTGGAGGGCAAGATCGCGGTGGTCGCGCCGCCCGATGGGCCCGGCGAGCCGCGCTTCGCCACACCGCCGTCCCCGGAGAGTCCCACTGCACGCCCGGTAGACCTGCACGCGGCCGCGATCGCAACGCTGGAGGCCGGCGAGGCGGTCCGGGTGGTCGGTCCGCTGAGCGGAGCGATGATCGTCCTCGCCATGTCGTTGACAGCGGTGCAACTCTTGACCCAGGTGACTCGGCAGTCCGCACCCCGGTCGGTGGCGGCCATGACAACGGTCACGCTTGTGGTAGGCGTCGCTGTACTCTGGGCTGTCGAGCGGCTCCTGCCCGTCAGCGAAGTCGTCTCCGCGCAATTGCTGACAGCAGCTCTGATCTGGCGTCACGGGCAGTTGGCGCGGGAAGCGCGGCTCTCCGACTTCGTCAGGCGCGCAGCTGTGGGAGCCGAGGGCGGCGGGCTCGAGCGGCAGGAAAGCTGGCCTGCTTTTGCAATGTCGGCCGCGCGGCTGCTAGGGATCGATCGGCAGCTGCTGCTCCGCCGGCAGCTCGATGGCGGATTTGAACAGCTCGCAGCTATTGACCTGAGCGAAGCCGATCTGCCGGGTGACGCCGATGCCCGGCGCTTATTGCTCTATTCCGCCGACCGGACAGCGCGCTCCGTAGTCGTCGCGGGCGAACCCGAGCTGTCGATTGCGAGCCTGGCGCCTAACGAGCCGCATGGCGGTTATTGGCTGCATACCCCGCCCCTAAACGGAAGCGAAGAGGCCGTCAGGGCGCTGCGGGACCGCATGACCGAGCTGTTGCTACTCGACCGCAGCCCGAAAAAGGCGGAAGTTGTTCGGCCGCGGCTAGAGACGAGCGTCATGCGAACCGTCGAGCGCCTCGAACGCCGTGGCGCGCTGCTGGGCGGCGCCATCGCCTCGATAAGCAGCGGCGTCGCGCTGTTCGATGCGGCGGGGCTGCTCATCCAGAGCAATGCGGGCATGGACGAGCTGATGCGAGCCGCCGAGCTCGAGCCCGGCCGTACCACAATGGTAGATCTTGTCTCGGCGTTCGCCGGCATAGAAAACACGCACGCCTCGCGGATGCTGCGTCACGTGTTGCTGACGAGGAGCGCTGTCAGACTGCCTGTCGCCCGGGAGCTGGTGGGGCGCCGGTGGCGGCTTCGCGTGGCGGTGCCCGTCGGCGAGTCGCTTCCGGCCACCGGCGCATTGATTTGTGAGTTGGTCGATGTGACGGATGTCGTCCGGCTCGCCGAGCTGCAACGTAACCTCGCCGGGCATTTGGACACCGTGCTTCGCAATGATCTGGAGGCAGTGCAGCTTGCGGCTCGGCTGGCCCAGGACCCGCGGCTGGCCGAGGCACAGCGCGCGCGCGTGCTCGATCGGCTCAATGCCGGAGTAATACGAGCGCGCGACCGGCTCCTCTCGGTCGGGCCGTTCCTCACCACTGCCACTGCCAACCGCCAGCTTGATGCCTATCCCGTCGATCCGCTCGCACCAGTGCATGCGGCTCTCGTCTCCATATCAGCCGATGCCGCGCGCAGCGGGGTCGAATTGATCACGGCGTTACCGACGCTCGCCGCACCCGTGATCGCCGAGCCCGAAGCCTTACGCGAGCTGGTGCGTGCCATCGTCGGCTTGATAATCCGCGACTCCCGGCCGGGCGACTGTGTCAGCGTCAAGATGGGGGAACTGGTCGGCGAGACCGTCCTCCATCTTGACGGCGGCAGTTTCGGATTGCCCGAGCCGCGGCTGCGCGCACTCGTTGATGGCGACGCTGGGCCGGCATCCGAATTCGGAGCAATTGCCGGCGGCGCCCGGGCGTTGCGCGGCTGGGGTGGCAGCTTGACTGTAGCCGGTGGGACGGCCCGAGGATACGTGTTCACCCTAACATTCCAGAAACTGCGCTGAGAAGAAACGATGCCCCGGATACTTCTGGTCGACGACGACGAGCTGCTGCGCGAACTGCTCGAACTGACCCTGTCCCTAGAGGGGCATGAGGTGGCGCTCGCCAGTAACGGTGTGGAAGGAATAGAGCTAGTACGGCGCGAGCGGTTCGATCTCGCCCTGCTCGACCTGATGATGCCGTTTATGGACGGGGTCCGCTTCCTACGTACGCTTGACGCTGAGTCGGCAGATCCGCCGCCTGTCATCGTGATGTCCGCTGCGGGAACAGGCGAGTTGGCGCGCGAGGTGCTCGATGCCGGCGCCAAGGCGGTTGTTCAGAAGCCAGTCGACATCGAAGCATTGCTTGCCACGATCGGCGGCTTGCTTCCGGGGCGGACCCTAGGCTGAGTCGTGCCAGGCGATTTTGTTCTGCCCCTATTTCCGGAAGGAAGCCTCGCCAGCTCGGTGATCACGACGGTGTGGGTCGGCGTTTTCGTCATCTCATTTTTCAACCTGCGTTTCGGATGGGTGCTTTCCGGCCTTGTCGTACCCGGCTATCTCGCACCCCTGATCATCGCTAGGCCGTGGTCGGCGATGGTGATCATGATCGAAGCGTCGGTCACCTATTTCCTCGTCTGGCTGTTCTCGGAGAAGCTGTCGGGCGCAAGGACTTGGAGCAGCGTGTTCGGGCGCGACCGCTTCATGGCGCTGGTCCTCGTCAGCATCGCCGTGCGCCTGTGCTTCGATGGCTGGTTGCTGCCTAGTGTCGCCGACTGGCTGGAGGCGCGATACGATGTTGGGTTCGACTGGCGCAGCAATCTGCACAGTTTCGGTCTGATCATCATCTCGCTATTTGCCAACCAGCTCTGGAAGCCGGGCTATGTGCGCGGCATGGCCAACAGTCTGGTGATCGTGGGCCTGTCTACCCTCATCATCCGCTACGGCCTGATGGAGTTCACCAACTTTCGCATCAGCTCAGTCAGCTACCTCTACGAAGGGGTGGCAAGCTCCATTCTAGCGAGTCCTAAGGCCTATATTATCCTAGTGATGACAGCGATCCTCTCGTCGCGGATGAATTTGAAATACGGCTGGGAGTTCAACGGCATCCTGATCCCGGCGCTGATCGCGCTGCAATGGTATCAGCCGTTCCGAATCCTCACTTCGTTTGTCGAAGCCTTAGTCATCTACGGCTTAGCCGGCATGTTGCTGCGCACTCGCTTCTTCGCCGACGTGACGATGGAAGGTGCACGCAAGGTCCTGCTCTTCTTTAATATCAGCTTCGGCTACCGGATCGTGCTCGGCCACGCGTTGACCGCAAGCGGTTTCGAAGTCCAGATCGTCGATTATTACGGATTTGGCTATCTCCTCTCAACCTTGATCGCGATCAAGATGTTTGACAAAAACATCGCGGCGCGGCTGAGCCGGGCTACGCTGCAAATCTCCTTTGCCGGCGCGGCGGTCGGAAGCCTGATCGGGTTCGCGTTGACCCTCGCCATGCCGTCCGGCGGCGGTGCCTTCGCGGCGCGCCCCGGGGGCGACGGAGGAGTTCAGGCGCGGCGCGGCAGCCTTGCCACTCTGGTCGCGGAGGAAACGATGGACGCACATGGGCGGTTCGATCTCGCCCGCACGCCCCCGCCGACCCAAGCGGAGCGCGCCGCCTTCCGAGCTGCGGTCGAACTGCTCGCGGAGGGGGCGACTCCGGAAGAGGCGGCGCCTCGTTTCGCGTCCGTGGGCTACCAGATCTTGCGCCTGAGTGGCGACCGCATCGCGCTCGTCGAGTCACGCCGGCGCCGGGGCCGCGGCGCCTTCGTTCTGCGGCAGCAAGGGAGCCCGGTGTCTCTTGTGGTGCGCAATCCGCTCGCCGCTCCCGGGCTGACCGGAGTCGCCGCCCGCCTGTTCGATTTGCAGAATGCCCGCGCGCTCGCCATCGGCGGCGCCAACCTCGACCGCCTGCCTCGCAAAAATCGGGCAGAGCACAGCTTCTTGGAATCGTTTTTGGCCGCCATGGACCAGCCCAGGCTGGAGCTGCGCGCTGGGCAAGCCAGGACGTCGATCGCCACGCTTCCGGGCCGCTCGGGCACCGCGCTGAACCTGGCCGCATTGGAACGCGTGACCGGCGATCTCCGGATCCAATTTACCGGAATGGGCGACACGGGGAGCCTCGTCCTCACCTCCGGGGATGTCCAGCGGCTGATCGCCGATCCGGGGGCGATTATGCGGCGCGCCGGCCCCATCGACCAGGCCATCGCCGACGCCCGAGGCGATCAACCTGCGGCCGGGAAACCCAGCCTTGGGGAGCTCGCCTTCCTGGATGCGGAAGTGCTGCGGCCCTTGTTCGCGAGCGATGCGCCGGCGCGGATCGCCGCCGCCGCGGCAATGGCACGATCCGCCGGCTATCAGCTGACGCTGATCGGACAGGCCGGGAATTTGGGCCATGTCATGCTTGCCCCCAATCGGAGTAGCCGGGAAGGGCGAGGAGTTTATGTCATCCGGCTGGGTGCGGCGGAGCCGATCCTGGTGCAGGCTCCGCGTGCGGCTGACTACCCGGCCGGCACGGAGCGCGCGGTACGCTTGTACAATGCTCTGAACGCTCGGACACTGATGATAGCGCAGACCGATCTTGTTCGCGGGGGCACGACCGGGTTGTTCGACGCCGTATATCAAGCCGCGCTGCGCGCTTCCGAAGACGAGCCCCTGCTGGTTCTCCAGATCCGAGCGATGCCCACCCGACCAGACGGCACCCGACCCTCGGTCGAAGCGCTGATCGCAAGCGCCCATATCGGCGCGCCGCTTGCCGCCGGGCAGCGCCTTGCGGACGCCTTGCGGGCAGCTGGCCTGAGTGTCGGCTACGTTACTGGCGGAGCGGACACGGCCGGCTATGAGGTCGGCGCGCTTCCTCAGGCGGTGCAGCTTGCCGGCACGCGCAATAAGAGCTTCGCCGTCGTCTGGCTGGCTCCCAATCGCCGCGCCGCGGCACCCGTGGCAATCGCCAGTCGTGAGGCGCTCTACAAGGAACTCGGCATCCCCACCGTGAACCGGTCACTCACTGCCTATCGACGCCTCCACTCGCCAGGCGCGCTGCCCCCGCCGGCGCTTAGAGCCCGGCTCGCCGACTTTGCCGCCCGGCGCGACGCAGTCGCGCTGCGTCAGGCGCAGACCGGCTTTCCCGGCTACCGACTGGAACAGGTGAGCGACCCCGAGCGGGGATCGAGTGTGCTCGCCGTTCTGGGTCCGGGGGGACGGCTCGCTGCGCTCTTCGATCCCTCGGCGGAGCCCGGCACAGCGCTCGTCGCGCCCGGCTTGGAGGCCCAGCGATGAGACAGATCGGCCGTGCCGCGCTACTGCTGCTCGCGATTGCTTTGCTGGCTTGGGCGCTCGGGCTCGCCTGGCAGGCTTGGCGCAACGTGGCCGGGGGCGACGCCCGACGGCTGGCAGGCGCTGACCGGCAGATCGTCTATGCGCTAGACCAGGCCCGGCCGACGCGCTTTGTGTTTTCGTCCCCTCAGCGCAGCGTCCGCCTCGTAACCCATGCCGAGCTCCATCCGGTGGCCGCTCGGCGGCCGGATCAGCGGCACCAATACGCGATCATCGTCCAATCGCTCGGGCCTGGCGGTGAGGTGATCGATCAACGCCGGCTGAATTTCGCGACCCGCCTTTTGCTGGCGCCTGGTCCAGGCGGCAAGCTCGGACCCGCCAGCATATATGCGACAGCCGATCTCGTCCCAAGCGCGTCAGATATCAGCCTGATTGAACTTCCCCGTCCTGCTGTGGCGCTGCGCCTCCGCACGAGCGCGCCGCACGCTCTGGTACGGGGCGTCGCAGCACGGGTTTATGAGCGCTCCCCGGTCAGCGAACGTCAGCTGAGCACGGCATGGTCGCGGCTGAGCGCCGGGGAGCGGGCCCAGCTGGCACGCGGCAGCGCACTGCCGGCCGATTTGCTGTCGCCTGCAGAGCGGCGCGCGCTGCTGGAGAATCGCTGGATTCCCGTCGGGCCGCGCGGCGCAAACGGTAGCGACTACAAAATGCGCGTTCTATACGTGCGCGATCCGCAAGCGACCCCGGTTCTGCCGGCCAGCAGGGCGACAGCGGGGCCGAAGTTAGAACACCCCATCGGTGCCCGCACGGCGATCGCCTATTTGGCCGCACCGGGTGCGCCGGTGCTTTTCCCGGTCAGCCATGTCGGCGATTGGGCGACACCGTTCCGCCTGACGATCCGGCCACCGCGCGGCAGCGGCGCTATTGTGCGCTACCAGCTTCACGACGCCGCGGGAGTCGTAGTAGCGGCCGGTCAGCTGCCCCTGCGCGAGGATGCGTCGGACGACCAGCTCGGGGGCGTTCCCCTTGCGGCGCCGGCCATCTTTTACTTCAACTTGCCGCCCCGCATCCGCGGGATTCAAATTGGCACGAGCGCGCCGGTCGCGGTCGCGGCCGCGAACCGTCCGCCAGACCTTGCTTCTCGCATTCTAGTGCCTGAGCGGCAGGTCGAGGCAAACGCCGGGCCGAACTGGTTTCCAGTCGATCCGGGTCTCGACGCCAGGCAGGTTGCGCTGGTTCTTGGACCTGAAAAATCGGTAATTGCTGACCCCTCGGAAGGGGCACGCGGCTGGGCCAGGCTTCAGCCAGCAGGACGGCCGCTGGCGCGCGATGTCTACGTGCCGATCGGTGCCGATCAGGACCCCGACAGCGTATTCACGCCCGTCGCGACGAGCAATCAAGCTCTCACCTTCGTCGTGCCGCAGGGCAGCGCCGCCGTCCGCCCACGCCTGCTTTATCTCCAGGACCGACCCGGGATGCTCAGGCTGGCAGCGAGCATCGATGGTGATCGATGGTTCGACGAACGCGTGGCGAGCATTTCGGGGACTCTGGCGCTCGACTCCGTCACGCGTGGCCGACACCAAGTCGTGCTGGCGTCCGCGCCGGGTGCGCGCGTGTTCCTCACGCATCTAACCCCTGCGCCAAGTTCGCTGCGGGAGCGTCGCTTTTTCCAGCTTAGGCCCGGTCCGACGAGCTTCGTCGTCGTCAAGAAGAGCCCGGGCGTCGAACTTGTGGTCGTGAACGTGCTGCTGCGACCTGGGGTACGCCGCGCGATCGAACTGTCGCTTGCCGGCCCGCCGTCTCCATTCGGACCTCATACCGGCTGGACACCCAGGATTCGCCGCTTCTCGGTCGCGCCGGGCGCCCCCGACCAGCGGATCCACGCTGTCGGCGATCCCGGCGAGCTCGGGCCGGAGCGGCGCTTGCTGCTGCCGTTGCGCGCCGATCTGCCGCCTGGCCGGTACCTTGTCACGGTTACGCTCGGGACCGGACCAGCAGGCTATGTGTTGCTCAGCCACCGGACACTCGGCGCGGCAGAGCGGCGCGAGATCGTGCTCGAAGAGGACATCCAGTTTTGAGGGAGGTCGGACCATGGCAAACATTCGCACTCGCCGCCGCAGGCGGGCTCGGCTTGGCGTGTGCGCCGCCGATGCTTGACCGCCTGCTTGCCGAAACGGCCGTCCCCGGCGGCTTTGTCTTGCCGACCCCGTCGCAGGTCAACTGGGCCGAGGCACTGTTCTCGCGGCTGTTGCAGGGCGACGCGAGCCCGCCCGTTGTCCAAGGCCTCGCCGCTTTGGGCTTCGACATCGAAACGCCCGATGCGCCGTCGGCGCCGGTGATCGTCCGCGAGCAGGCCGGCAGACGCGAGGGCAAGGGCACTTACGTGCTAGGGAGGCCGCGGTCCGGGCCCGTGGTGGTGCTGCAGGCCCCGCACCGCTTCTTTGATCGCGGCACCGGCGTGATCGCTGCACGCTTGTTCGAAGAAGCGCCCGTCGCGGCTCTCGCGTGGAACGACGTGCCTCGGCGCTATGAGGACAAGGGGCGCATGGTGGATGCCGATCTTGCCCGGCTGGACGTTCACTATCTGACCGCCTTCACCCGCGCAGTGGCGAGCATCCACCCCCAGTCCCGCATTGTGCAGCTCCACGGCTTCGAGCCACGCAAGCGCAAGTCGGCCACGGGCAGCGAGGCGGCGGTCATTATCAGCAACGGAACGAAGACGCCAAGCCCAACGGTTCGCAGTGTGGCCGCTTGCCTACGCAGCGCTTTTCCCGGGGCCCGCATTTTGATCTTTCCGGAAGAGGTTGACGAATTAGGTGCGATGACTAATCGGCAGGGTGCCGCGTTGCGCAGCCTCGGCTCGGCCGGCTTCCTGCACCTCGAAATGTCGAGCGACCTGCGGGCGAGGCTGCAAATAATGCCCGCAACTCGCAAGGTACTCGCCCGCTGCCTGTTCGCCGGGATGCCGCAATGAAGCGCCCCATGCTCCTGTGCCTCGGTTTGGTGCTACTGCCCCAGGTCGCGCGAGCGGAAGTCGATGCGATCGAGAGCCGCTTGCTTGCCCGGCTCCATGCCTTGCTCGCCTGGAAAAACGTTGACGGCCGGCCGATCCTGATCTCTGGGCCGGCGCTGCGCCGAACCGGCGCTGGTCTCCATACCGTCCGCCTGCAAGCCGGGCGCGAGCTGGCGCTGGAACTGCCCTCCGGGGCGATGCTGCGCCTCCGTCGCGCCACCGGCGGGATCTCTCCGGGCGATGTGATCGGCTTTCGCTCGAACGGTAGCGGCTTACTGGCCGAGTTCAACTGGCAGACGTCGGTGGACGGCCGCGATCTGCTCTGGCGCCCAGTAACCGTTGGACCCGTCACGATCCGGCTCGAACGCCGCGCCGGCGCCGCGCCGATCGACTTGGCAATTTTTGTATCGCAGCAGACATATCCCGAAGGTTTAGTACCCTATCGCAACTCCCTCCCGCTTGGCACGACCCGCGCAACGGTCGGCGGCGCGCGGGCTGACGAGGTTCGGTACGGGCGGCTGGACGGGCCGGTGAGCCTCCACGTCACCGGCCCCAAACGGATCGCTGTGTCGACGCGTCTTATCTATGGCCTGCTGGATGAAGATCGGCAGCAAAGCTATAGAATCGAAGCCTTGCTGGACGGCCACTTCTGGCGGGCGCTGGAGTTCGAAACCATGCCGGTCACGCGCGAAGCGCTGACGCTCGACGGCCGCGGCGCGCTGCTCGGCCGCGAGCGTACGGACTGGCTGGAAATTCCGGCGGGCGCGCGACGGCTGACCCTCCGCCCGAGCCGGCCGCTCCTGGCCCGCGCCGCGGCCTACGACGATAATGCGTGGCTTTTCCCTGCACTCAACGCGCCCCGCGGTCTCGATCAGGCGACTGGCGACCCTAAGGCTCCGACGTTCTGGGCGGTCCCGCCCGCGGCAGCAGCGCAGGACCTTGACCCCGCCCTGCTGGAGCAGGCGACCCGTCGCGTGGCGCGCGGCAATGATGCCCGAGCGGGCGGCTTGGCCGCGGCCGCGCGCCTGACCGAGGTAGCGCGCACGCGCCCCGCCAATCGGGCCATCGATCGCGCCGCGATAGCCTTACGTGGCTCGCACACCTTTTTCCGTGACGTGTCGCCCGTGGCCGTTACCGACGGCGAACAGCGGCAGGTGATGCTGCCGACGCCAGACGGGCAGCGCGGGGCCGAGGGGTTTACGCTTCCAGTGCCCGCGGCGCCGGCCGTGTTCACCTATCCCCTGCCGCCGCTGGAGGCGCCGTCCGAGCTGCGATTGTTTGCAGAGCGTGCCGGCCTTGCCGCTCCCGCCGAGTTGCTGGTCCAGATCGGTGATGGGCCGGCGAGGCGGCTGCGCGTGCTGCCGGAGCACGCCTCGCAGCCGCTCGCTATCCTCACGCTGCCGCTCCCGGCTCACGCACGCGCGGTGCGGCTCTGGCGGGCGCCCGGCTCGCCAGCAGTGCGGGCCGGGGCGCAATATCGCGCCGCACGTCCGCCGCGCCTCAGCGACGCCGCCTATCGCGCCGAGCTCGACTTGCTCGGCCTAGCTTCAGCCCGGGCGCTGTTCACTGCCGGACTGCGCGACGCGCTCGGCTGCGAACGGTGGCTTGCGGATTCGACTGCTTGTCCCGCATGGCGCCGCGCGGACTCGATCGCCGCAACGGAGCTGCTGAACGACTGGGTGCCGCTCTACCGCCTGCTCAGGTCCCGTCACCGCTCCCTGTTCGAAGATCTGACGCCGATCGCGGTGGCGCCGCAACGCATCGCCGCCTTGCGTGCGGCGGGCGAGACTGGGTTGGCAGACCGGCTGCTGCGGGCCCGCGCCCTGACCCTGCGCGGTTCCGAGCGCAGCGCCGCATTCGGCGAGCTGGCGCGGCAATATGCGCGGGCCGGCGATCTCGACGCACAACTTGCTGTTCACGCAGCCGACCTGATTGATGCCGGCGGGGTGGAAGCTTGGAGGGCGCTAGCCGTTCTGCTCCGCGCCGACGGGCAGCAGAACTATGCCCGTCAGGTCGAGCTGCTCGCCGGCGTCTCTCCCGCCGGCGAGCCCGGGGAGCCGGCCGAAGCGTTAGTCGTCGAACATGGCGGCGCGGCAGCGATCGTCGCGCGGGAGCGGGCGCTGAGTTTTCTGGCGTGGATCGCCCAGCCCAACCGGCCGGTGAAGCTGGCGGTTCCGCCAGGTCTCCACGTAAAATTGGAGCTGCGTCCACTGATCGGGTCAGCGCCCCAGGCGAACCAAGTTCGCGTCTCAAGCGGCAGCCAAATGGAGACTTTGTCCCTGCTCGGCGCGCGCGCGTCCGCTGGTCTCGACCTGATCGGACTACCGGTGCGGGTTGGAACCGCGACTGAGGCGATCGTCCCGACGCACTCCAATGGTGGCATTAGCATAGTCCCGACCGGCGGACCGGTGCTGGTCACCTTTTCGGTCGCTCGCGGGTCGGTCGCCGTGTTGGCGGATCGGATCCGCCTCAACGCTCTGCTTGCAGCGTTCGACCAAGATCCGGAGTCGCCCGCCGGCCGTGCCGCGCTGGTCGAGGCGGCGGCGCTGGCGGCACGCGTTCCGGAGGACGCCGCGGCGCAGGCTCTTTGGCGCAAATTCGAACGGCGCAGCCGCTGGCGGCGGTTGACTGGGGTAGATCTGAGCGCCGGCGTGCGCAGTGTCAATGCCGCCGGCCAACCGATAGAGAGCCCGGCGCTGCGCGCCCGCGCCGCTCTGCTTGCGCCGCTCGGCCCGGGGGAACGTTTCCTGCCTTCCTCCGGCGGTCTCGCCGTCTTTTTCGGCAACGCTCGCGCCAACACAATCACGGCGCGCCTCTCGCTGGACAACTTGCCGTCCTATGGCACGGTACCGGCCGCCGTTCTCTATCGGATCAACGACGGCCCTGTCCGGCGCGCTGAACTTGCGCCGCACGACGCGTTGGAGTTGAGCTTGGCGGTGCCGGCTGGCGATCATGTAGTCCGTTTCGCACTCGCTGAGCCGGTCGAAAACGGGTTCGTACGGTTGCGGCTAAGCGAACCGGGAGCAGTGATCGGTGGGACAGGCGACCGCGCCTACGACGTCGCGACCGCTTCCTCGCCTTTTGTCCTGTCAGTCGCCGGTCCTACCTGGTTGCGCGTCGATGAACTACGTGACGGCCGCACGATTAGCAGCTTTCGCCCGGTCGGACCCGGCGTCGAGCGGCTCACTTTCCGGCCCGCGGCCGGGCGGCGCGAGGGGCTGTTCCGGTTGTTTGCATTGACTCCGGACGCAGCCGAGCTCGCGATCAGCAATACGAGCCCGGTCGAGCCGAGCCCGGGCGTGCCGCCGCAGCCGCTGCGTGTCAGCGATGCCCCAAGCGCGTCACAGGTCCGCTTCGTCGATGTGCTTCCCCTCGGCCGACAGGAAGACGGCACCACCAGCATCGGTCTCGCCTTGCAGCGGCGCTACCCCAGCACGGAGGAGGGGGAGGATGGTGGCCGCAGCGAGCGGGTGGACCATTTCCTGGAAGGTCGGCTCGTACATCGTCGTTTCTACGAGGCCGCCCGCCTCTACACCCGCGTAGAACTGCTCGGCCGGGTGCGAACCGAAGGAGGACCGACGCTCGGCACGCGGGCACAGCTGGGAAAGCGGCTGGATGGGTCGCCGTTTGCGTTCACGGTCGGCGGCTCGGCTTTCGCGCAGCTCGTGGACGGTAACCGATTAGAATGGTCGGCCTATGTAGAGGCCGACATTGCTTGGCGCCAGGCGATCGGCCCGCAAACCAGTCAGACCTTCGAAATCGGCGCGTTTGCCCGGCACCTCAGCCTCGGCCCGTACGAAGCGGCACGCATGCGTGACCTCGACCTCGACATATTCAACCGCTACCGTTCGGATCACCGCAAGGGCTTGACCGCGACCTGGCGGCTAAGCCATTCTCCTTGGCTCGACACGCGGTGGCGGCTTCAGGCGGCGGCGGTGTCGAACAACAATCTGAGCCTCGACCGCGCATCGCTGAACGCGGAATGGGAGCAGCTTTTAGGCTCAGTCGTCGTCCGGGCGGGGTGGGCTCGCACCCGCTTCTTCGCCGACGCCGATCGGTCACAAGGCCGCTGGGACGACACGCTGCGGCTAGGGGCCGACTGGGACAGGTTCCAGATCCGCGGCCGGCGGCTCGAAATCGGCGCACGCGCGACCTACCAGATCGACCGCCGTGACCTTGCCGCGACCGTGGCGCTCACCTTGCATTTCGGTCCCGCACGCGGCTACAGCGACTTCATGCCCGGCGAGGTGGATTTCGAAACTCTGCGCGCCCGCCGGCTGTTCAGTCTTCCCACCAACGGACTGTTCGATGTTTCGCAAGACTGACCTTCCCGCTTCCGGGCCGGACGCTCCGCCGCTGCTGCGCGTAGGCATAAACCCCCGCCTGATCCGGGCGGACGCGCCGCTTGTCGCAAACATTGAGGCCGACTTCGCTAGCGCAGGGGGAGGCGACGCCGAGGCACTCGCGACGTTTCTCGGCCATTGGATCGCCGACCGGCTGGGCCGCATCGCCACGCTCCACCGGGATCACGAGAGTTTCGCCGCCCGCTTTGCCGCTGCCGCCGACGAGGAGGACCGCCGCGCCCTTATCCTCGACTTCGCCCGTGCACTCGGCGCCGACGAGCGCCGCATTCGCGGCGACGTTCGCGCGTTCCGCCGCTATTTCGGCAGGGACGCAGTGATCGAGCGCTATCGTCGGCGCGTCGGCGAAGCCGAGCAGGCGGCGGCGTTCGGTCTCGACCGGCTCGGCCATGTGGCGGCGCATTTGCTCACCGGGAGCACGTGCACAGGCAGCGTCTGGCAGCGCATCGGCATCGAACTGGCCGTCGAACGCGCCAGCAACTATAGAGGGGATTATCGCCTCAGGGTGGCGGGCGTTCGCTGCCTCGCCCGCGCGCTCCGCGCCGTTCCCGCCGATGCGCAGGAAGGGCTAGTCAGCGAGGCAGTTTTGCGCCGAGTCTACCGCAGCGCGCTCCGTCGCGACGCCGTCTGGATCCCGGCGGAAGCGCTCGAATTGCTCGCAACGATGTCGCCCGCCGCCTTTGCGCGCTCACTCCAACTTCGCCTCACCGAGCCGGGGAGCGGCGACGATCTGTTCGTCCGCCGCCGCGCCGCCGCTCTGTTGTGCGCGCACTTAGAGGGGATGGCCGAGCTCGCTCCATTGCTGGAGACCGTGCGCCGCGACCTGAGCCCGGC
Source organism: Pseudomonadota bacterium (assembly GCA_040387665.1). GTDB lineage: Bacteria > Pseudomonadota > Alphaproteobacteria > Sphingomonadales > Sphingomonadaceae > Novosphingobium. The sequence continues at coordinate 16,531 of JAZKDH010000067.1, forward strand.
CGTCCGCCAGAGCCTGGCGCTCAACCTGTGGCGGGTTCCGGCGGAGGTGGGCCACCTGCATTTTGCGGCCCTGTTGCGCGAGGATGCAGCGCCGGAAGTCCGCGCGGCCGCGCTTACCACGCTTCCCCACCTGCTCAACCGCTGGCCGCTCGATAGCCTCTCCAAGCTGTGGGGAGAATGCCTGCGTACAGAAAACAGCGCCTTCGTGCTGCGAACCGCGCTACGAACATCCAATGATGCTCTCGCCGGTTTGATCGAACGGGACGAGGCTGCCGCCCAGCACTGGCACGACTCGCTACTGCCCTCGATCGAGCGGCTGCACGTCGAGGCGCCGCAACTTACCGTGCGGCGCTGGGCTGCTCAGACCCGCGAGCGACTGTGGTGCGGGATCGACCCGCAGGCACGCACTATTCACGGCGCGATCGTCGCCGCCGCCGCCGGATTGGATGAAGGCCGCGCCCGCACGGTCCGATCGCTCTCAGAGCTGTACGAATCGGATCCCGATCGGTTCGGGCGGGTCATGGGGGTCTTGGCGCAGAGCGACTTTGGCTATGATCTCGAGACCGGCCGCGCGCTGCGACTGCGCCGCGGCGAGCTGTTCGCATTCCGGCTTTGGAGGGCGCTTTACGAGTATCGCAATCCGGCGCCGGACAAACGTCAAGCCTTTCGCCACACCATCGGCCGCGTCTTTCGCGGCACGGTCAGTGCGCCATCGTCAATCATGGCCGAACTTGCGCCGACGAAGGTGCCGGGCGAGCCTCTGTTCCTGACCGAGGAAGGCGGCTGGCGGCCATATCTGCCGCTGCCCGACCAAGCTCTGTCGGCGATCGACACTGGCCGAACCGTGCGCCTCTACACACCTGAGGGGGTGACCGAAGTCGAGCCGCCGGCGGGGATGATCCAGCGGCTGCGCGCACGGCTCGAGCTCAGCCGGAGGTTCGACGAGTTCGCGGCGATGCGGAATTGGAGCGAAAGCCGCAACCAGCCGCCTGCCACCTATGTCGCCGCGCTGCGGGAGCTCGGTTTCGATATTCGGCTGAAGCGGTTGGAAACGGCGGGCGCCCAGCCCACTATGCTTGACCCGTCTGTAACGCGCTTTTTCGGTATTGCGCCGGCGGGGCTCGTTGCTTTGCCTGAACTATGGAGTCGGATTGGCAGCTATTTCGTATCAGTTTACGAGAACAGCCTGCAGCATCTGAGTATCTTCATCGCGGCCGCGCTGGTGTGGTTCGTCGGCCGTCATATCTTGCTCAACCGCATCATGCAGCGCACGCGCGCCGATCTCGCGCTCGTCCTGGGCGGCTGGGGCACGCGCGGCAAGTCGGGTACCGAGCGGCTGAAAGCGGCGATGCTGAACGCGCTCGGCTACCCTCTGGTGTCGAAGACCACTGGCTGCGAGGCGATGTTCCTTTATGGTAACGCCTTCGGCGAAGTCCGCGAGATGTTTCTCTTCCGGCCCTACGACAAGGCGACGATCTGGGAGCAAATGAATTTGGCGCGCCTGTCGGTGAAGCTCGACGCTAAAGCCTTTCTTTGGGAGTGCATGGGGCTGACCCCGTCCTATGTGAAAGTGCTGCAGCGCCACTGGATGCGCGACGACATCTCTACTATCACTAATACCTATCCGGATCATGAGGACGTTCAGGGCCCCGCCGGCCGGAACATCCCAGAAGTAATGACGAATTTCATTCCCAAGAACGGTACGCTACTCACCACCGAGGAGCAGATGCGACCAATCCTCGCCGACGCGGCGCGTGCGCTCGGCACCCGGATGGTGGGCATCGACTGGCTCGATGCCGGGCTGCTGCCCTCCGACATCCTGAAGCGCTTTCCCTATGAGGAGCATCCGTCCAACATCGCGCTCGTACTCGCGCTAGCGGACGAGCTTGGCATCGACCGCGATTTTGCGCTCAAGGAAATGGCGGACCGGGTAGTGCTCGATCTGGGGGTACTAAAGACTTATCCGACCGCGCCTGTACGGCAACGCCGGCTGGAGTTCGTCATGGGCATGTCGGCGAATGAGCGGTTCGGGGCGCTCGGGAACTGGACCCGGATGGGCTTCGACACGCAAGATCCGTTCGCAAAGCCCGGCATATGGCTCAGCACCGTTGTCAACAACCGAGCCGACCGCGTACCCCGCTCACGCGTCTTCGCAGCGCTGCTGGTCAACGACGTCTCCGCGGACAGCCACGTCCTGATTGGCTCCAATCTTGAAGGCCTGCAAGGCTTTATCGAGGAGGCCTGGCGCGAACAGGCGCTCACCCTCACGCTCTGGCCAAACAGCGGCGGCGGGATCGAGCCGGATCCGCTGGAGACGTTTCGGGCAGCCGCACGCTGGCACCGCATCCCGCACGAACCCGCGCATGTGGAAAGCCGGCTGCGGGCAATGCTGGCGGGGCTCGGTCATGAGGACGATGCCGAGCGCTTGGTCGCGCTCGCCGCCCACACCGATCGCCTCGGCCAAGCCCTTATCGCGGCAGGCGTTCCCGAGGCTGAGGCGGTCGCTCAGCGTATCGCCCAGGACCGCCAAGCCGTGGACGAGTATCAGGCTTTGGCCAACGACATTCCCAGGGGCGACCGCGCCGCGCTGGACCAGCGCTTTCGCGAGCAGCTCTGGACATGGTTCCGCCGCAAGATCGTGCCCGTTGAAAATTACTATGCGACCGGCGACCAGATAGTAGATCTCGTCACGAACACGACGCCGCCCGGCTTTCGCAACCGCATCATGGGCATGCAGAACATCAAGGGTACCGGTCTCGATTTCGTATACCGCTGGCAGGCGTGGGATGCCTGCCAGAAAGCGTGTGCCGATGCGCTTAGCGGCGAGCAGAACCGGGCGGCGGCGGGCGTGCGCATGCTCGCGGCGTTCCAGGAATTCGGTGTGCTCAGCGAAGCGAATGTGCGCGACACCATCTCTCGTCTCCAGGCCAATCCGCCGATCGCGGGCGAGCTGTTCCAGTCGCAGCTCGATCTCGTGCTCGCCAATCTCGACCAGCAGATCGCGGGGGTTCGCGAGGCGATGGGGGTCTCGCGCCGCGCCGGCTGGTTCGCACGCCTGTCCGCCACGCTTGAGAACGTTCTTGATCCCGGCGACGCCGTACGTCGTCGCCGCAAGGCTGATCGGATTTATCGCGACATGGTCGCCGAGCGCATCAGCCACGACCGCGCGGCGCTCGAGCTGAAAAAGCTTACCTCCCGCCAGAAAGGGGGCTGGCTCGAAGGCGAGTTCGGCAGCGCCCGGCTGGCACTTGAAAGCCTGACTCCAAGCCGCCGCCCAGAGGAGCCCGCGCATTGATCGATCCCCCTATACCGACAAATGAGACCGAACGTCTGGCTGCGATCGAACGGTATCGGCTGAGCGGCCTCGGCAGGGAGCCGGAGTTTGACCGGATCGCCAAACTCGCCGCCGCCCTGTTCGGCGTGCAGACCGCGTTGGTCTCGATTGTAGGCGCCGAGGAGCAATGTTTTCGCGGCAGCTTCGGCTTTGACGAACTGGCGACGCCGCGCCGTATTGCCTTTTGCAGCTTCGCCATCTTGACGGAGGACGTGATGGTCGTCACCGACGCCGTCGAGGATCCTCGCTTTGTAGGCAACCCGTTGGTGATCGCGGAGGGCGGTGTGCGCTTCTATGCCGGTGCGCCGCTAATAGTGGCTGGCCAGGCTGTCGGCACTCTGTGCCTGATTGATCCGAAGGCGCGCCTTTTTCGGAATGAGGATCGCGCCCTTCTTGAGATGCTGGCTGCAACGCTCGTCGACATCATCGAGCTTCGCGTTGATCATGTCGCGCTCGTCGATCAGACGAGCCTGCTGCGTTCTACCATTGAAAGCATCGACGAGGGGCTCGCCGTCTTTGATGCCGACCTAAGGCTGATGCTCTGGAATAGCGCCTTCCCGGAGATTTTTAGCTATTCCCCCGGCATGATGAGCAAAGGCGTTCGCGCCGGAGATCTGCTGCGGCAGATGACCCGTTGGGAGGAACTCGGGCCGGGCGAGCACGACGAGATCGTCAGCGCCATCGTTTCGTCGGTACGCGACAATGTAACTCGTCGGCTGGAAGTCTGCGGAACCGACAGGCGCAGCCTGGAGGTGTGGTGCAGCACCATGCCGGACGGCCGCTGCATCCTTACAGTCAGCGACGTGACGGAGCAGCGCCGGCTTGCGCGCATTAAGGACGAGTTCGTCTCGACAGTGAGTCACGAGCTGCGCACACCCCTGACCTCGATTGTCGGCTCACTTGGGCTGCTCGCGCGTGGGGTCGGCGGCGATCTGCCGCCCAAGGCCGGCCAGCTTGTCGGCATTGCGCTGAATAATGGCGAGCGGCTAACGCGCTTAATCAACGACCTATTAGACATTGATAAGCTCGATTCCGGCGGCGTCGGCTTCAACTTCGCACCAATAGAACTGGGAGAGCTGGTCGAGGCAGCCGTCCAACAGAACACGCCATATGCGGAACGCTTTGGGGTTAAGCTTGAGCTCGGACACGCTCTCTTGCCCCTGCGGGTCTCCGGCGATCACGATCGGCTGCTGCAGGTGCTGGCCAATTTGCTTTCGAATGCTATCAAGTTTTCGCCCACTGGGGGCACCGTAATGCTGACTATGGAGCGCAGGGGCTCGAGCGCGCGCGTCTCCGTAACCGACCGGGGACCAGGCATCCCCGAGGCGTTCCGCGCTCATCTGTTTCGGCGGTTCGCGCAGGCCGACAGCTCCGACCGCCGCGGGCAGCAGGGCACCGGCCTTGGCCTAGCTATTACGCAGAGCATTATCGAGCGTCACGGCGGCCGCATAGGCTTCGAAAGTCAGGAAGGGCAAGGCACGACGTTCCACATCGATCTGCAGTTGCTGGATGCTGGTGAGAATCGTACCCCTTTCCAATCGCCCGCCATCCGCGTCCTTCTTTGCACGACCCATCCCGAAAGCGGCGTCGCGGGTGCGGATACGTTGCGCGACGCGGGCTTCGCGGTCGATCTGGCTGGAAGCGCGAAGGAGGCGCGAGCGCGCTTGGCAAGCGAAACCTATGCCGCGCTGCTGCTCGATCTTGTACTGCCCGACGCAACCGGAGTTGGTTTTGTGCGCGCGCTGCGCGACAGCACTGCGACCAGGTTGCTCCCGGTCGCAGTGCTGTCCACGGTAGAAGGCGCCACCAAAACAGCGGAATGGGCCGCGCTCGACCTTATCGACTGGCTCACCCAGCCAGTCGAAGGCGAGCGGCTGATCGCGACGGTCCAGAAGATGGCCAGTGGCAAACGGTCGGGACGGGCCCGCGTGCTGCACGTGGAAGACGACAGGGACGTTTTGCGCGTGGTGGAACTCGCACTGGCCGCCGTGGCGGATATCGATCACGCGCAAAACTTGGCCGCTGCGCGCGCACGTCTTGACGCACACAGCTATGATCTCGTCATTCTTGATCTCGCTCTCCCGGACGGCTCAGGTCTCGATCTGCTTTCGATGCTCTCGACGCGAGTGCCGGCGGTTCCCGTTGTCATCTTCTCGGCTTCCGAGCCAGATGCCGGCATTACTCAGCAGGTCAGTCGCGCGCTCACCAAGGCCAGGACGTCGATACAGCAGCTCGCGGACACCGTTCGCGAGCTGGTCGGCCGCAATGAGGAGACGCCGGTCTCATGAGCCCACAGCTTCGTTCCATCCTGATTGTCGAGGACGATCCCGACATCCGCGAGATCGCCGCCCTGTCGCTCGAAGCGCTGGGGGGCTTCAGCGTCGCGACAGCCGAGTCGGGCGCCGAAGCGCTCGTCAAGGCGCCCGATTTGGTGCCGGACCTGATCCTGCTCGATTATATGATGCCAGGGATGGACGGCGGCGAGGTGCTGGCGGCGCTTCGCGCAGACCCCCGCCTGGCTAGGATCCCCATCGCGTTCATGACTGCCAAAGTCCGACCCGACGAGGTCGCTCGCTTGAAAGCGCTCGGCGCCGTGGCGGTGATCGCCAAGCCTTTCGATCCGGGCGAGTTGCCGAACGAAATCGCGCGCATTTGGAATTCACTCAATGGCTAACCACCTGCCCGAGGCGCAGCTAGCGTTGTTGCGACAGCGCTACGCCGAGCGGCTGGCGACGACGGCCCAAGAGCTGATGCAGCTGGCGGGGCAAGCCCATCCCAGCGCTGATGAGGAAGTTGCCACGATTATCCACCGCATCCGCGGCTCCGCTACCTCCTTCGGCCTGCCCGCGCTTTCTGAACGAGCCGCCAACGCGGAGGAGAATTGGTCCAGCCGGCGCGACGCGGCCGCACTTCGCGCTGATGCCCGCGCGATTGCAGCGCTTGCGGAAGAGCTAATCGCCAAAAGTTGGGAAACGCTCTCCACTGGCGAAGCTCCTGGCGAAGCTTCCTCATTGAGGGCCGATTCTTAGCCGACCAAGCCCCTCATCGCCATCCGTAGCTGTCCGGTGCACTCGCTTTGACAGCTCCGGTGCAATCCTTCTGACAATGCCCAGTTATAGCATAGGGCAGGCAAGCCACTACACTTGCCTGCCCTATCGCTGCTTTAGGAGGC
>JAZKDH010000068.1:0-3310 GCA_040387665.1 Pseudomonadota bacterium
TCGTCAGCCGCCAGACCTACAAGCTTCGCCGCTCGGCTGCCCTGGCCGAGTGGCAGTCGCTTGCCGCCTGAGGCCTGCCATTTCTAGCCTTCCTGCGCCAATCGGAGACGAGTTGCAATCAGACTGACAGCACCGTTAGACCCAAGTCGCGCCAACTTGTGACGATTGTTCTGACACCACCTCGGCTCGGCATCTCAACGCGGACACCCTAGGGTAGCGACCATCCAAATTCACCGAGGGCGGCACTGCCTGCCACGGTGGCGAAGGGTATGGCTCAACAACTGGACTGCAAGCTCCTCAGGGTCTATCGTAGATGGTTCGGATTGCGCGGAAGGGATCGCCTTGGCATCGCAGCACGACACGCGGGTATCGTTCTGCCGGATATGTTCCGGCGGGTGCGGGGTCATTCTTTCGTTGAACGAGAGTGGGCACATCTGCTCGATCCGCGGCGATCGTGAAAACAAGCTGTCCAAGGGCTATGCCTGCTTCAAGGGATTGCAGTCGGGCGAAAGTCACAATGCCAAGAACCGCTTGCTGGAACCGCTGGAACAGCAGGATGGGACAGCGCGTGCGCTTCCGCTCGAACAGGCTCTTGACCGGATTTCCGATCGGCTTGGCGCAATCATCGCCGAGCACGGGCCCGAATCCGTCGCTGTGTTCTGCGGAAACGGAGCCGTGCTGCATAATACGGCCTTCCAGATGCAGCGCAGCTTCCTCGATGCGATCGGATCGAGCCAGTTCTTCACGACGCTCACCGTTGACCAGTCGGCCAAGCTGGTATCCTTCGGCCGGCTGGGCGGCTGGGCGGCCGGAATCCCACCGCTGGAGGAGATGGACGTGGCACTGATGTTCGGTGCCAATCCGCTCATCTCGCACAGTTCGCTGGGGTTCCTGACGGCCGACCCGGTCAAGCGCCTGAAGGCCGCGCACCAGCGCGGGCTGCGGCTGATCACCGTCGATCCCCGCCGGACCGAGACCGCCGCCCACGCCGATCTGGCGCTGCAGCCCTTCCCCGGCCGCGACCCAGCGATTGCCGGGGGGCTGCTCCGGCTGATCCTGGCCGAAGGGTGGCACGACCGGGAGTTCTGCGCGCGCTACGTTGGCGCCGAACGCCTGAACGACCTGCGCGCGGCGGTCGATCCGCTGCACGAGGACATGGTCGAGACCAGCTCGGGCCTCGAACCAGGGCAGCTGCGCCAGGTCGCCGAGATGTTCGCACGCGACGCGCGCACCGGCTGTGCCTATGGCGCGACCGGCCCCAACATGGCGCCCTTTTCCAATCTGGCGCAGCATTTGATCGACTGCTTGAACGTGATCTGCGGGCGTTTCCTGCGCGAGGGTGACCGCGTTCGCCAGATCATCGTTACCGACCCGCCGAAGGAATCGCTGGCCGGCGTCATCCCAGCGGGCAGGCACTGGGAAGCCGATGGCTGGAGCAGGATCCGTGGCGTCCGGTACCTGTATGGCGAGAGGCTGTCCGCAACCCTCGCGGACGAGATCCTGACCCCCGGCGAAGGCCAGATCCGAGCGCTGATTGTCGATGGCGGCGATCCCGCGACATCGCTGCCGGAACGGGCGCGCACGCTCGAAGCGCTGCGCTCGCTCGACCTGCTGGTGACCATCGATCCTTGGCTCGGCCCGACCGCGCAGATGGCGGACTTCGTGCTGCCGCCGCTGCTGCAGTACGAGCGGGCCGACTTTTCGGCCGCCGTTCCGGGCTATCCGCTGTGGCCCGGCGCCTGGGCACAGTATACCCCGGCGATCGTGCCGCCGCCGGCGGGGTCCGACCTGGCTGACGACTGGTACTTCTTCTGGAGTCTCGCCAAGCGGCTGGGTAAGACCATCCGCTACGCAGGCAAGGCCACGTTGCCGACCGACCACGCGCCAACAACCGACGACCTGCTGGCAATCCAGCTCGAGGGTTCCTGGACGACCCTTGAACAGCTCAAGGCGGCCCCGCGCGGGCTCGAGCTGGAGCTTGGCGATCGGCGGGTGCAACCCGATCCCGCCGAGACCCCGCAGCAGTTCGACGTGATGCCGGCCGACGTGGCCGAGGAGCTGCGCGCGTTCCTGCGCCGTGCCGTCCTGCCGGGTAAGTGGGCGTACGAGGGCCGCAGTTACGGGTTTCTGCTGTCGACGAGGCGGATGCGCGATTTTTTCAACAGCAACGGCATTCACAACGCGCAAGTGCGCTCGCGCAATCCGTACAATCCGGCCTATCTCAACCCAGCCGACCTCGCGGCACTCGGGCTGGCAGACGGCAGCCCGGTGCTGCTGAGCTCACCCCACGGCAAGGTCACGGCGCTTGTCCGCAGCGATCCCGACCTGAGGCGCGGGGTGGTGTCGATGGCGCATGGCTGGGGGGAAGGCCCAGACGAGGCAGCCGATGTTTCGGCCTACGGCACCTGCGTCAACTGGTTGACCGACAGCAGCATGGACGTCGAAGCGATCAACGCAATGCCCCACTTTTCGGCAGTTCCGGTCAACGTCACGCCGCTTTGATTGTCTGAACGACCCGCTACGCAACGTTTTGGAGCCGATCCCGGACCTCGGACGCGCTATTGGGCAGCCCGGTGGGCGGGTAGAGGCAAAAGTTGAGGGCGCACCAAGTCGGCCCGGGGCAATGTCAGAAGGATGGCACCGGTTGGCGATCTCGCTGCGTGAGGCTGGGGCGGGACTATGCCCGTCCTCCAAAACCTGCTTCGCCGTTTCGGTATCTCCAGCCCCTACCCGAGGTGATCCGGCTTGTGGTGCGCGTGTACGTGCGGTTTCCGCTGAGCCTGCGGAGCGGCGAGGATCTGCTGTTCAGCCATGAACCTGGCAAAACTCTGCCGCGACAGCTTCTGGCGGAACATTGGCTGACCCGCCATCGAGGCAGCGTGCAGCTGGAAAACAGATTTTGCCAGATCCACTCCGATCATTGTATCTTTTGTCACGTTGCCGTCCTCTCGGCTCAGTGGCTGTGAACACCACTTTTTGGCACATTGCGATGCCGTCTGGGAGGGCGGCAACCACCCAATCTGTTCGAGTGCGGCATCGACCTTTGCCACGAAACCGTGCGGCTGTGGTGGAATCGCTTTGGTCCGCTGTTCGCTTTGACAACGCCGCGATCTCACGGCCGCCCGCAGTCCCCGCAGGATCTCACGTTTCCAGTTCTGCAGCCCCCTTCTCCCCCTGGTCAAAGGCACGAACCTGCGAAACTGCAGCTCTGCCAAGGGTGCATCGAGGCCTGATTGACCATCCGTTCCAAGATTCGTTGCCACAAATTTTTGAAGCGCCGTACAAGCGAAGGGCGATGACAGGGGGCAGG
>JAZKDH010000069.1:0-23727 GCA_040387665.1 Pseudomonadota bacterium
GCTGCTTGAATGGGTCGATTACGGCTGAACGGCAACCAGGCGCGCGAAAGGCCAAGGACATCTCGCCGGACCTCGTTGCCGGTTCAACCGGGGCATTTGATAGAAGGTCCGCCAGCTAATGCCCAAACGCGCGGGACAACGCCCTTCAGGCGCGGCACCGCGAAGAGAGCGACTGCACATTCCTGCACAACGAAGGCGCGCGCACCCCGCCACGCATGCGTTTCCGGCTGTGGTACGGTGAACTGCGCGTGGGAAAATGGTGCCGGCTACAGGATTCGAACCCGTGGCCCCCTGATTACAAATCAGGTGCTCTACCAACTGAGCTAAGCCGGCGCTGGCCTGCCTTTGCCCTAGGGCGCCCCGAACGTCCAGCCCTCGGTGAAGCGAACCGGGTCGAGTCCATGCGGATGCCACAGTGCCGGGCGGTGCGCGGCGCGGCGCAGCCAGGCGGCGGTCAGCAGCGCGTCGCTGGCGTGATCGTCAATCGGTCCGCCGGCGGCGACCGGCGCGCTTCCCATGGCGGCAAGCGCGGTGTTGAGGTCGGCATGGTTTCGCATCTTGGTCCGTCCGGGCGGGCGGCCTGCTTCCAATGCGGCAATCGCGGTGTAGATTTCGACCAGGACCGAACCGCTGCGCGGCAGCGGGTCGAGCGGCCAGACCGGCATCGTGTCTTCAAGGCGGTGCAGCATCCGCATGCCCGACAGGCTCGCCTTGCCGACTTGCGCCGCGCCGACAAGGTTGAAATTCGACGTGGGCCGACAACCCATGCGCTGCTGCGCCAGTTCGGTTTCGCGCAGCCGGCCTCGGCCGCCGCCGAACAGTTGCCCCTCCCGGCCGCCGCGGCGGCGAAAGTGCAGTGCGGCTGCCGGATGATCGACAAAGCTGGTTACGCCAAGATGCGGATCGGCCGCGCACCTGCGCTCCACCAGTGCCCACAGCGCGCGGGCGTCTGACGGGCTCTCGCTCCAGCCGGGAAAGTACGCGCCGCGGTCTGCAAAGGGCAGGGCGATACTCAGATCCAGGCCCACCAGCGTGTCCGGCGGCAACTTCGATGCAAGCCACTCCGCAACGTTGTCGCGCGACCAGCGCCGGGCACCGGCTGGAAAGACCAGTTGCGGCGCATCGGTCCCGCGCCGCGCCAGTGCCACCGCGATGCCGGCGTGTCGCTCTCCCGCCGCCCCGGACCAGTCGATGGCGACGAAGCAGCGGAAATGCTGCGGCGCAGCCAGGCCCTCGCTCATTCGCTGCGACGTTCGCGGCGCTTCTTGTCCCACCATTCCAGCCGTTCCATCACCTGGCGCTCGAACCCGCGCGGGACCGGTTGATAAAACGTCTGGGCCGCCATGCCCTCGGGCCAGTAATCGGCCCCCGAAAAGCCGTCCGCCGCGTCGTGGTCGTACGTATAGTCCTTGCCATAGCCGATGTCCTTCATCAGCTTCGTGGGGGCGTTGAGAATGCTTGGCGGGGGGCTGAGCGAACCGGTTTCGCGGGCGCTTTTCCACGCTGCCTTTTGCGCAGCATAAACCGCGTTGGATTTTGGTGCGGTGGCGCAATAGACACAGGCCTGCACAATCGCGAGCTCACCTTCGGGGCTGCCCAGGAAGTCATAGGCATCTTTGGCCGCCAGGCACTGGACCAGCGCTTGCGGGTCTGCCAGGCCGATGTCCTCCGTTGCAAAGCGGACCAGCCGCCGCAGCACGTACAGCGGTTCCTCGCCCGCCGTCAGCATCCGCGCCAGATAGTACAGCGCGGCTTGGGAATCCGATCCTCGCAGCGATTTGTGCAGTGCGGAAATAAGGTTGTAATGACCATCGCGGTCCTTGTCGTACACGGCCACCCGGCGCTGCAGGAACGCGCCGAGACCTGCGGGATCGAGCGGCTCCGGCAGATTGACCGAGTACAGCGTCTCGGCCTGGTTGAGCAGAAAGCGTCCGTCGCCGTCCGCCGCTGCCACCAGTGCCGCGCGCGCGTCCGGGGTAAGTGGAAGCGGCCCTTCCAGCGCTTCCGCACGGGCCACCAATTGGTTCAGCGCGCTCGTGTCGAGCCGGTGCACGATCAGCACTTGCGCGCGGCTCAGCAGTGCGGCGTTCAACGAGAAACTGGGGTTTTCGGTCGTCGCTCCGACCAGGGTAACGGTGCCGCGCTCGACAAACGGGAGGAAGCCATCCTGCTGCGCACGGTTGAAGCGGTGAATCTCGTCCACGAACAGCAACGTGCGCTGCCCGGAGCGGGCGGCCAGTTCCGCCTCCGCGAACGCTTTCTTGAGGTCCGCCACGCCTGAGAACACCGCGCTGATGGCCACGTAACGCATCCCCACCGCATCGGCCAGCAACCGCGCGATGGAAGTCTTACCGGTGCCGGGCGGCCCCCACAGGATCATTGAAGACAGGCGCTGCGCGGCCACCATCCGGCCTATTGCACCCTCGGTGCCCGTCAGGTGATCCTGCCCGATGACTTCGCCCAGCTCGCGCGGGCGCAGCCGATCCGCCAGCGGCGCACCGCGATCTGCGGCAGCGTGCGGACCGGGAGGAAGATCGGCGGCAAACAGGTCGGCCATCCGGCGTATATATAGCAGCGCCCGCAAATTGCATCTGCCACCCACACCAGCGTGCGCAAACGCGCTATCCCTGCGCCGCTTTCTGGCGGATCAGGCGCAGATAGGTGTCGGCCACGGCCTGGTTGATACGGTCCCAGGAGTAGTCCAGGCTGCGCTTTTCGCCCACGGCGCCATGGCGCCGGCGCAGCTCCTCGTCCTCGACATACGCCTGAAGCGCATCGGCATAGCTGCGGATGGCGCCGGGGCGGATCAGCCGCCCGGAACGGTGATCGTCGACCAGGCTCTCGCTTCCGGTCGCGGCGGCGGCGACCACCGGAAGGCCGCACGCCATCCCCTCCAGCGTGACATTGCCGAACGTCTCGGTGACCGAGGGGAAGAACAGCACATCCATGCTGGCCACCCCGCGGGCAAGCTCCGCTCCGCCCAGAAAGCCCGTGAACACCGCCTGCGGCAACCGGCTCTCCAGCCATTTGCGCGCCGGTCCGTCGCCCACGATCAGCACGCGATGCCCGACCCCGCGGCGCCCTAATTCGTCGATCGCGTCGGAAAAAACGTCCAGGCCTTTTTCCATGACCAGCCGGCTGAACAGGCCGATCACCACCTCGTCGCCGGCAATTCCCTGCGCACGCCGCCAGGCCATGTCGCGCCGGCCGGGGTTGAAGATGTCCCGGTCGACCCCGCGCGACCAGATATCGATGTCATAGTTCATGCGCTGGTCGCGCAGCACTTGCGCCATCGATTCCGACGGAGCCACCAGCACATCGCAGCGGCGATAGAACCGGCGCAGCATCGCTTCCAGCACAGGCTCGAGGAACGCCATGTTGTAATAACGCGGATAGGTTTCGAACCGCGTATGGACCGAACCCAGGATCGGCAGGCTGCGCGCCCGGGCCCAGCTTGCCGCCCGGTGGCCCGCCGGATCGGGCGAGGCGATGTGGACCACATTGGGCGCAAACCGCTTGAGATCGCGCCGCACCCGCGGCGACAGCCCGATTGCGGCGTGATATTCCGCGCGGCCCGGGATCGGCAGCGAGGGCAGGGCCACCAGATCCCCGGTCGGAGCAAACGCGGGCTCCTTGACCATCGGTGAGTACACCCGCACCGCGGCCCCCTGGCGCAGCAGGTACCCGACCAGCCGGTTGAGCGACTGGTTGGCGCCGTCGCGCACATAATTGTAGTTGCCGCTGAACAGCGCGACGCGAAGCGACGCAAGCGGCGAGGGGTCGGTTGCCATAGCGGCGCGCCATACAACGGCGCCCGCGGCTTGGCGAGGGGCCGGCCATGGCGATTTCCGCAACGAGTCTCAACAGTGACTGTTGCAGTCAAGACACGCTGCACGACAATTGCCGACATGCGGGATCAAGCCGGCGTTTCACCCATTAAGTCGTGGCGTGTACTGCTTGAACACTTGAAAAACATCCACAACCGAAAGGTAAGCATATGATCCACCGGCACAGATTTGCGGCCGCCCTCCTGGTCGCCGGCTCCATGACAGCGGTTCCCGCGCTTGCGCAGGATGCTCCGCCGCAGGACACGCGCGACGGCTCTGGGTATGATCGGGATTCTCATTTCAGCGGTCCCTACGTGTCTGCGTTCGGGGGCATCTCGATCCCGCAGTCGGGTAACGGACAATCGCTCGTGTTCGATCGCGGAACCGACGGCACGTTTGGTGATACGGTCGTCACGTCCACTGGCGACAACGCCTTCGCCCCCGGTTTCTGCGGCGGTTCGTTCACCTCGTCGTCGCCCGGCAATTGCGAGACCGACAAGTCGCGCGGCGAATACGGCGCGCGGATCGGCTACGACTATCGCATGGACTACATCGTGGTCGGCGCCCTGGTCGAAGGGAACAAGAGCGACGCGACCGATTCAACCTCGGCGTTCAGCAGCACCCCGGCCGCGTATCGTATCGACCGCCAGCTGGACTACGCAATCTCGGGCCGCTTGCGCGTGGGTATTACGCCGATGGGCGGAGCGCTGTTCTACGGCACCGCCGGTGTCAGCTATGCCCGGGTCGATCACATCTTCACCACCACAAACGGTGCCAACAGCTTCACGCCGAACCGCGATGATGACATGGTCTGGGGCTGGCAGGCCGGCGGCGGCGCAGAAATCATGGTGACCGACAACGTCTCGCTCGGACTGGAATATCTCTACAGCCGCTATAACGACAACAAGTACTCGGTGAATGTCAGCCAGGGCACCGCGGCGGACACCAATCCGTTCGTACTTGGCGGCGGGACAACCGACATCCGGATGTCTGACCATCGCTTCGACACCTATGCCGGGCGGGTTACGTTGGGCTTCCACTTCTGAGCGAAAACCAAGCAAGCTCTGCTTCGTGACGCTTCAGGGCGCCTGGCCAGATGGCCGGGCGCCCTGTCGCTGTTAGTGTCTGACGGAACGGCTGCAGAGCGGCCGCGATCTTACCAGCCCCGGCCGTAATACCGGCGGTCATCCCGATGGCGGCGATAGCCATCGCGATAGCCGCGGTGGTGCCATCCCCGATCGTAGCCGCGATAGTGGTCGCGGTAATGACGATCCCGGTACCGATATCGAGGTGTATCCCGGTAGTAGTAATAGTTTTGCCGGTACCGCGGCGCGCGGTCATAGTAATAATAATCGCGGTCGTCATAACGGTCCCCCCCGCTCGAAGCGATCGCCGCGCCCAGCGCCAGGCCCACCACGCCCGCGCCGATCGCGATGGCTGCATCGTCCCCGCCGCCGCCGCGATGGCGGCCGCGCCAGCCGTCGGCCATTGCCGGCGCAGCAGTTGTCAGCGCCGCTGCACCCAAGGCCACCGCGGCAATTGTTTTGCGAAATAGGTTCATGGTCAATGCTCCTGCCCCACCTGCCTGGTCCCGAGGACCTTGACTGGAAAGAAGCCACAGCCGGGCTGAACGCGCACTTAACCTTCAACCATCTGGCGCGAATTCAGGCCGTTGCGTTGTCGCGCAGCACGAGGTTGCGCAGCACAAGGGCGCCCGGCCGATTTTGCCGGACGCCCAGTGCGGGCCGATCGATCAAGCCGGGACAGCGCGCCCCGCCTGCTCAATAGCCACGGCGATAGGTGCGGTCTCCGTAATAGTCGTCCCGACCGTAATACCCGCGGTCGTTCTGGCGGTAGCCTTCGTAACGGTCCTCATAGCCACGACGGGCATAGTACCCGTTGCGCGGATGATGGCGGCCGTTCCGGTCGTAACGCCGGCCTTCACGGTCCCAGTAATAGCCGTCGCGGTACTGCCACCCTCGTTCGGCATAGCGGTCGCGGTGGTTGTTGTTGGTGCTCGATACGATCAGAGCACCCAGTGCGAGCCCCACGATGCCGCCGACGATGGCGGCGCCGGTGCTGTCGCCGCCGCGATTGTGCCGGCCATAATACGGGTCAGCCATGGCCGGGGAGGCGGTGGTCACCGCGGTTGCAACAAGCGCGGTGCCCAAGGCAGCTTTCTTGAAGAAAGACATGGCGAAAACTCCTGCGGCCCGGCGCAAGGCCCGATTGCCTTGCCGTACCGGTTCGCTTGAGTTCTGAATACCCGCCGGTTGCTGAACGCGTCCGGAGCAGCTTGCGCAGCTTGCGTTCAGGTTTCTAATCCTGAAAATGAATGAACGCACCTGCCGCCGGCGCGAACTCCGGTCGGTCGCTGATCAGGCGGCCTCTTTCTTCCGGCTCGCCTTCTTGCGCTCGTTCGGATCAAGGATCGCCTTGCGCAGTCGGATAGATTTCGGCGTCACTTCGACCATCTCGTCATCGTCGATGTAGGCGATCGCCTGTTCGAGCGTCATGACCTTGGGCGGGGTGAGGCGGATCGCATCGTCCTTGCCGGTCGAACGGAAGTTCGTCAGCTGCTTGGACTTCATCGGGTTGACTTCCAGATCGTCAGGCTTGGCGTTTTCGCCGATGATCATACCCTCGTACAGCGCTTCGCCCACGCCCACGAACAGGATGCCGCGTTCTTCCAGCGGTCCCAGCGCATAGGCGACTGCTTCGCCGTTGCCGTTGGAGATCAGCACGCCGTTCTTGCGCCCTTCGATCCGGCCCTTGAACGGCCCGTACTTTTCGAACAGCCGGTTCATGATGCCGGTGCCGCGCGTGTCGGACAGGAATTCGCCGTGATAGCCAATCAGACCGCGCGATGGTGCGGAAAAGGTGATGCGCGTCTTGCCGCCTCCGGACGGGCGCATGTCCGTCATCTCGCCCTTGCGCACGGCCATCTTCTCAACCACCGTGCCGGCATATTCGTCATCGACGTCAATCACCACGGTTTCATACGGTTCGGTGCGGTTGCCGGTTTCGTCCTGGCCAAACAGCACGCGCGGGCGGCTGATGCCCAGTTCGAATCCTTCGCGGCGCATCGTTTCGATCAGCACGCCCAGCTGCAGTTCGCCGCGGCCGGCAACCTCGAAGCTGTCCTTGTCGGCCGATTCGGTCACGCGGATCGCCACGTTCGATTCGGCCTCGCGCTCCAGCCGGTCGCGGATCATGCGGCTCGTCACCTTGGTGCCTTCGCGCCCGGCCATCGGGCTGTCGTTCACCGCAAAGCGCATCGACAGCGTCGGCGGATCGATCGGCTGGGCATAAAGCGGTTCGGTCACGGTCGGGTCGGCGATGGTATTGGCCACCGTCGCCACGGTCAGCCCGGCAATGGAGATGATGTCGCCGGCCTTCGCCTCGTCCACCGGCACGCGTTCCAGCCCGCGGAACGCCATGATCTTCGAGGCGCGGCCTGTCTCGACGATCTTGCCGTCGCGGTCGAGCGCGTGGATCGGCGAATTCACCTTGATCGTCCCGCTCTGAACCTTGCCAGTCAGTATCCGGCCAAGGAAGTTGTCGCGGTCAAGCAGGGTCACCAGAAACTTGAACTGCCCGTCCACATCGGCGGCCGGGGCCGGGACGTGATCGATGATCGTCTGGAACAGCGGGTTCAGGTCACCGGCGCGGGCAGCCTCGTCTCCGCTGGCATAGCCATTTCGGCCAGACGCATAGAGCACCGGGAATTCCAGTTGCTCGTCGTTGGCATCCAGGCTGACGAACAGGTCGAACACTTCGTCCAGCACTTCTTGCGGGCGGCCATCGGACCGGTCGATCTTGTTGACCACCACGATCGGCTTCAGCCCCAGCGCCAGCGCCTTGCCGGTTACGAACTTGGTCTGCGGCATCGCGCCTTCGGAACTGTCGACCAGCAGGATCACGCCATCGACCATCGACAGGATCCGCTCCACTTCGCCGCCAAAGTCCGCGTGGCCGGGGGTGTCGACGATGTTGATGTGCGTCCCGTTCCATTCGACCGACGTGCACTTGGCCAGGATGGTGATCCCGCGTTCTTTTTCCAGGTCGTTGGAATCCATCGCCCGTTCTTCCACCCGCTGATTGTCGCGAAAGGTGCCGGATTGGCGGAACAGCTGGTCGACCAGCGTGGTCTTGCCGTGGTCGACGTGGGCGATGATCGCGATATTGCGCATGGGCAGGGCGGACATTCGGGCGTGCTTTCAATCGGAAGGGCAAAGGTCGGGCAACCGCGGCTTCGCTGCGGCGCACAATGGCGCGCCCCTACCCGAAGTCCGGGATTCGGGCAAGCGTAGCGTCCCTTCGGCAGGTCAGCGTTTGCGATTGCGTGCAAAGCCGGCGATTCGTATGTTGTTGCGTTACTGGCCTGCGCCTGCTTCGCGACGCCGCAAAGCCTGGCAGATCGGCCATAGAGGACAAGGAAATGAAGGCGATGAACAAGCGACTGGCTGCGCCGGCCCGGTTTGGGCTCGCCGGCGGTATCGCGGCCGTTGCACTGGTGCTGCCGGCGGCGGCACGCGCTCAGGAAGAACCGGCGCCAGATGCCCAGGAAGAAGCGCTGCCCGCGCCGGATGACACCGCCGAGGCTACCGGGAACGAGATCGTCGTCACCGCCACCAAGCGCGAACAGACGCTTCAGGATGTCCCCGTCGCGGTCACGGTCACCACGGCCGAAACCATCGAGCGCGCCCAGATCCGCGACGTGCGCGACCTGTCCACCGTGGTGCCGTCGCTGCGGGTGAACCAGCTGCAAAGCTCGGCGAACACCAACTTCTACATCCGCGGATTTGGCAATGGCGCCAACAATGCCGGAATCGAACCGTCGGTCGGCTTGTTCGTCGACGGGGTGTACCGCTCGCACTCCGCGTCGATGATTGCCGACCTTCCGGACGTTCAGCGGATCGAGGTGCTGCGCGGGCCGCAATCGACCCTGTTCGGCAAGAACGCCTCGGCCGGGGTGATCTCGCTGGTCACGAAAAAGCCCGAGTTCGAATTCGGCGGCAACGTAGAGGCAAGCTATGGCAACTACGATGCGCTGGTGGTGAAAGGCGTCGTCACGGGCCCGCTCAGCGACAGCATCGCCGCCAGCCTGGCCGGGGGCTACAACCGGCGCGACGGGTACGTGACCGACCTTGGCACTGGCAACCGCACGAACGAGCGCAACCGCTGGTTCGCGCGCGGCCAGCTGCTGCTGCAACCGTCCTCGGATCTCGAGGTGCGCCTGATCGGCGATTACGGACGGATCGATGAGAACTGCTGCGCCGTGGTCAGCGTCGCGCCGTCGCCCGGGTTCGGACCGACGCAGATCATCACCAATCTCCTCGGCGGCCGGGTCAATGATCCTGCGGCGCCGTTTGGCGATGTTGTCTACAGCAACTTCGATTCCACCAACCGGATCGAAAACTGGGGCGGATCGGGTCAGGTGGTCTACAGCCTCGGGCCGCTGCGGCTGACCTCGATCACCGCCTATCGCCGCACCCATGCAGTGACCAACCAGGATTCCGATTTCACCAGCGCCGATCTGCTCGGGCAGAATTTCCAGGATCTGCGGATCGATACCTTTACCCAGGAACTGCGCGCCTCGACCGATTGGGACGGGCCGCTCAACGTTCTGCTCGGGGCGTTTTATTTCAACGAGAAGGTCAACCAGAGCAACGCGCTCAAGCTCGGCACGCAGTTCCGGCCTTATGCGGATTTCCAGATCCAGGGCTTGTCCGCCCAGTTGCTCGGCCAGACATTCACGCTGCCGCAGATCGAGGGGCTGCTGGGACAGGCCGCCACGGGGAACCCCTCCACCTACCTCGGCCGATCCTTTGCCCCCGGCACTGGCTTTGATGAATACTATCACCTGGCCGACGAAAGCTACTCGCTGTTCAGCCAGGTCGATGTGAAGGTGACCAGCCGGCTCACGCTCACCGGCGGCATCAACTACACGCACGACGTCAAGACTTTCGCCACCAACAGCCAGTCGGACGAAGTCTTCGCGCAGATCCCGCTCGGCGATCCGACGCTTCAGGCAAACTTGCGCAACGTGCTCGTCGCCAATGCGATTGCCGATACGCTGCAGATCCCGGTCGGTTCGGTTCCGCAGGGGGCGATCACCGGCTTTCCCACCACCAACCCGGCCGAATACGCCCAGATCGCCGCGGCCGCGCAGGGGCTGCGGGCGCTGAACGCGCTGCAGTTCCTGCCGCCGTTCCTGAATGTCCCGAACGCGCTGGAATCCGGCCGGGTCCGCGGCGGGCGCTGGTCGTTCACCGCGCGCGCCGCCTATGACGTGACCGACACGGTCAACCTCTACGCCAGCTTCGCCACCGGCTACAAGGCGGCGTCGGTCAACCTGTCGCGCGACAGCCGGCCGACCCTGGCCGACTACACCACGATCCAGACCGACCCTGCCTATGCCGCGCTGCGCCTCGCGAACCTGTCGTCCGGCAGCCGCTTTGCCGGGCCGGAAAAATCCACCGTCTACGAAGCCGGGCTCAAGGGCGATTGGGGCATCGCCACCGCCAACGTCGCGGTGTTCAAGCAGACGATCCGCGGCTTTCAGTCGAACATCTTCACCGGGCTGGGGTTTTACCTGACCAACGCCGGCCGGCAATCCTCGTTCGGGGTGGAATTCGAAGGCACCGTCCGGCCCACGGCGGCCCTCCTGCTCAGCGCGGCGGTGACGTATCTCGATCCGCGGTACGATGATTTCAGGATTTCGGGCTTGGGAGACCTGACCGGAAGCCGCGTGGCGGGCGTCTCGCCGCTGTCCGCGACCGTCGGTGCGCAACTGGACCAGCCGCTTGCCAATGGCGATCGCGTGATCCTGCGCGGGGATTATCATTACGAAGCACCGTTCCAGCTGGTCGAAGGGCTGCCCGGGCTGGTCGTCAAGAACCCGCTGACCGGCGAGCCGGCAACGGGGACGGCGGCCGACTATGCCGGCGCGGTCGGCGCGGCGCGCAGCCGCAAGCAGGAAATCAGCCTGCTCAGCGCCTCGCTCACTTATGCGATGCAGAACGGGCTGGAACTGACCGCGTGGGGCCGCAACCTCACCAACAGCCGCACTCTGCTGCAGCTGTTTGATTCCCCGGCGCAGCCGGGTGCGATTTCCGGCTATCCCAGCGAACCGCGCACGTACGGCGTGGCCGCAAGATTCCGGTGGTAACAGCCCGTGTACGATTGCCGCGCGATTAGCGAGAGGATCCCCTGATGGAATGGATGTTTCTGCCCTATCGGCGCTATTTCGAATTCAGTGGCCGATCGCGGCGCAAGGAATACTGGCTGTTCGTGCTCTTCCAGGTGCTGGTCTTGCTGGTGATTGCGGCGATTTTTGGCAGCCCGAATTATCAGCAGATGGGCATGTTCTTCGGCGTGTCGTCCTCGCTGTCCATCACCGGCGGGATCCTGCAGAACCTGTTCGCGCTGGCCAGCTTCATCCCCAGCCTGGCCGTCGCGGTTCGCCGGCTGCACGATCAGGACCGAACGGGGTGGCTGCTCCTGCTGGTGTTTATCCCGATCCTGGGCTGGTTCGCACTGCTCGTGCTGATGTGCCTCGAAGGGACCCGCGGCCCGAACCGGTTCGGCCCAGACCCCAAGAATCCCGTCGACATAACCGCGTTTTGACCAAGCCGGCCGGGACTGGCCCAGCCTAGCGCGGCCGGCTTGGCAAAGCGGGCAGCGCCCCTGCCACGTCATCGACCGTGGCGGCCACCATCTCGCTAACCCCTTGCGGGTTGGGGTGGATATGGTCCGCCTGCACCAGATCCGGTTTTCCGATCACTGGCGCAAGCAGGAACGGAACCAGCCCTGCGCCGTATTGCCGGGCCAGGTCGGGATAGATCGCCTCGAACCGCGCTTTGAAACCGGGGCCAAGGTTGGGCGGGGACAGCATCCCCATCAGCAGCACCGGCACGCCTTGCGCCTTGGCCTGGGCCAGCATCGCGTCAAGGTTTGCGCGGGTCTGTTCCGGCGGCAGGCCGCGCAGCAGGTCGTTTCCGCCAAACTCGATGATCACCAGGTCCGGCTTCACCGGCTGGCTTGAAAGCACGAACGCAAACCGCTGTGCGCCCGCCGCACTGGTCTCGCCCGATACGCCCGCGTTGGTGACCCGTGCGTTGATCCCGCGCGCGCGCAGCGCGGTTTCCAGCCGGGCGGGATAGCTGTCGGCCGGGCTGGAAAGTCCATATCCCGCGAACAGGCTGTCCCCCACCGCCAGAATGCGGCGTTCCGGACCCATCACCGGCAGCGGCGCGTTTTCCAGCGAATCGGTCGTTTCGCTCGGCTGGGGAACCGGCGGCGACGGCGGGGAGCATGCGCCCAGCAACGCCGTCATCACGATAATCGCACAGGACCTGACCATATTCCCACCTTGCCCCAGAACCGGCCCCCATGCCATCCCGTGCGTGTGACCTCTCCGATCATCGCAGCACGCGGGCTTACCCTCATCCTTGGCCAGACCGAGATCCTCAAAGGCATCGACCTGGAGGTTGGCGCGGGCGAGACGCTGGCGCTGCTTGGTCCATCGGGATCGGGGAAAAGCTCGCTGATGGCGGTGCTGTCGGGGCTGGACCGCGCCACCGGAGGGGAACTTTCGGTGGCGGGCGAGAATTTTCCGGCGCTGGATGAGGATGCGCTGGCCCGGGCGCGGCGCGGGCGGATCGGAATCGTGCTCCAGGCCTTCCATCTGCTGCCGACGATGACCGCCCGGGAAAACGTGGCGACGCCGCTGGAACTGGCCGGCGTGCCCCGGGCTTGGGACCGCGCCGCACAGGAACTAACGGCCGTCGGGCTGGGGCACAGGCTCGATCATTATCCCGCGCAGCTTTCCGGGGGGGAACAGCAGCGCGTGGCAATCGCGCGGGCGCTGGCGCCGCGCCCGGCGCTGCTGTTCGCCGACGAACCAACCGGCAACCTCGATGCCGCAACCGGCGCCCAGATCATCGATCTTCTGTTCCGGCGCAGGCTGGCGGACGCCGTCCCGTCGGGTTCCGTGACGACGCTACTGATCATTACGCACGATCCGGATCTGGCTGCGCGCTGTTCGCGCGTGGTGACGCTTGGCGACGGCCGCATTGTGTCCGACGTGTGGACATGACCAGTCCGGGGGAGGGGCTGCCCGGGGCCGGTCCGATACCTTGGGCCACCGCATGGCGGCTTGCCCGGCGCGGGCTGTCGGCGCGCTTCAAGGGGCTGCGGCTGCTGCTGGTGTGCCTGTTCCTGGGGGTGGGCGCGCTGGCTGCCATCGGCACGCTGACGGGTTCGATCGAGCGGGAACTGGCCGCGCGCGGCCGTGCCATCCTGGGCGGCGATCTTGAACTCGAAGTCTGGCAGCGTGATCTGACGGCGGCCGAACGCGCGGCCCTTGACGCGCTGGGCACGGTTTCCATCGGCACCCGATTGCAGGCCATGGCCAGTGCCGGCGATCTCGCCGCGCCTGTCCAACTGAAGGCGGTGGACGGGCGCTGGCCGCTGGTCGGCCAGTTGCGGCTGCAGGACGGGCAGCTGGCAGGCGCGCCGCCCGCCGGGACGGCGTGGATGTCGGAAGGCGCGATGGAACGGCTGGGGCTGCGGGTGGGCGACAGCTTCACGCTGGGCACGGCAAAGCTCAGGGCCGGCGGGATCATCGCCGACGAACCAGACCGTCTGGGCGAAGGCTTCGCGTGGGGGCCGCCGGTGATCGTGGGCGCGCAAATGCCCGGGGCGGCCGGGCTGATCGCACCCGGCTCGCAGTACCGCACCCGCGCCCGCGTCTCGTTCCGCGAGCCCTACAATCCCGAAGCCGCCGCCACAGCGCTGAAAGCGCGGTTCCCCAGCGCCGGCTTCAGCGTGCGCACGCGCGACAAGGCCGCGCCGGGCACCGAACGGTTCGTGACGCGGATGGGGGAATTCCTCGTGCTGGTGGGACTGGCCGCGTTGGTGATCGCGGGCATCGGCATCGGGCTTGGCGTATCGTCGTGGCTGGAATCGCGGCGCGGCGCGATTGCCACGTTGAAGGTGCTGGGCGCCACCAGCCGCGACATCGCGCGCATAACGGTGCTCGAAGTCGGCGCGGCCGCTCTTGTCGGAAGCGTGGCGGGGTTGCTGGCGGGCGTGCTGGTCACGCCGCTGCTGGCGCGCGCCCTGGGCGGGCTGCTGCCGGTGGCCGAAGGGTTTGTGATTGATGGTACCGCCTTGCTGCGCGCCGGCGCTTACGGATTGCTGGTCGCGCTGGTCTTTACCGCACTGCCGCTTGCCCGGGCGCGGGCATTTCCGGCAATGGCGCTGATGCGGGCACGGGTCAGTGAACTGCGCCTGGAATGGCGATACGCCCTGCTGCCAGCGGCCGCAGGTTTGGCGTTGATCGCGGCGCTGGCGCTGGCCACCGCCGCGCAGCCGGTCGTCACGGCGTGGTTCCTGGCCGGGGCGGTGGGCGTCCTTGCCCTGCTTGGCCTGCTTGGCCGGGCGCTGCAGTACGGGCTGGCGCGGTTGCCGAGTCCGCACCGGCCGTTGTTGCGGGCAGCGCTGGCGAACCTCCACCGCCCCGGCAACCAGACCGGCGCGTTGGTGACGGCGCTGGGTTTTGGCCTTTCGGCGTTCGTGCTGCTGGCGGCCGTGCAGTCCAGCCTTGATGCGAACATCGCCGGTCGGGTCCCAGCCCGCGCGCCCGATTTCTTCGTGCTCGACATCCCGCGCGAACGGGCGGACCAGTTTGTGGCCGCCGTCCGGCAGACCGCCCCGGCCGCGCGGGTGCGCACCGTCCCGAACCTGCGTGGCGCGATCCTGGCGTACGGCCCCCCCGGCCGGATGGTCCGCGTTGCCGAATTGAAAGAACAGCCGGCCGGGGCCTGGGCGCTGCGCGGAGAGCGCGGGCTGACCTATGCGGCAGACCTGCCCGAGGGCAACGTGCTTACCGCGGGGACGTGGTGGACAACCGGTTACTCGGGGCCGCCGCTGGTCTCGGTGGACGTCAATCTGGCCGAGGCGCTGGGGCTGCGGCTGGGCGACCGGATCTCGGTCAGTCTGCTCGGGGTGGAACGCACCGCGAACATCGCATCGTTGCGGCGGATCGACTGGGACTCGCTGGGCTTCAACTATGTGCTGGTGTTCAGCCCCAACGCTATCGCCGACGCGCCCCACAACCTCGCCGCGACGATCGACCTCCCGGCGGGATCAAGCACCGGGGGCCTGCTCCGCCGGCTGGTGCGGGCGTTCCCGTCAAGCTCGGTGGTCGAAACCGGCGCGGTCCTCAGGGATGCGCGTGCGTTGCTTGATCAGATGAGCCTGGCCATTCTGGCGGCCGCATCGGTCGCTGTGCTCGCGGGCCTGGCCGTGCTGCTGGGGGCCGTCGCCGCAGCCCGTGCGGCGCGCACGTATGATACCGTGATCCTGCGCGTGCTGGGCGCGGGGCGCGCGCAGGTGCTGCTGGTGCAGGTGTTCGAATACGCGGTGCTTGGTGCCATCCTGGCGGCGGTCGCCCTGCCACTGGGGAGCGCGATCGGCTGGGCGATCATCGTCAAGCTGTTCGAATTCGAATGGCTGCCAGACTGGGGCACGATTCTCGCCGTACTGGCGGCAGGACTCGCACTGGTGCTTGGCTTCGCGCTGACAGCATCGCTGCCGGTGCTGCGTGCACGCCCCGCCCGGGTGCTGCGCGAACTTTAGCGCAAACACGCGTCAAAGCCGTTCAACCGTGCCGCCGCTGGTCCGCCAGACCGCTGCCTCCCCGACTATCCCGCTGAATGGCGCCAGCTCGGTACCGGTCAGCCACACTTGCGCCGCGCCGCCGCGCAAACGATCGAACAAGGCTTCGCGGCGTAGCGGATCGAGGTGCGCCGCCACTTCGTCCAGCAACAGCAGGGCAGGGCGCTCCGCCGCCTGCGCGCCAAGGCCGGCATGTGCCAGGGTGATCGCAATCAGCATCGCCTTCTGCTCGCCGGTCGAACACTCCGCGGCCGGCTGGCCTTTCCCCGCCATCGTCACGATCAGTTCGTCGCGGTGAGGCCCGGTCAGCGTCCGCTGCGCCGCGCGGTCTCGCCGGCGCGATCGGCGCAGGATCGCGGCCAGTTCCTCGGGTGCGGCCGGCCCCCCTGGCTGATAGAACAGTTCGGGAAGTGCAAACGGGGTTTCCGGCACTGCGGCAAGAGCGCCGTTCAGCCGCTGCACCAGCGTTGCACGGGCGTTGCAAACCAGCGCTCCGGCTTCGGCGATCTGCTCCTCGATCGCGTCCATCCACGCCGCGTCGGCGTCGCGCGGATCGGCCAGCAGCCGGTTTCGTTCGCGCAGCGCCGCCTCCAGCCGCGCCGAATTGCGGGCATGGACCGGGTCCAGCGCCAGTACCAGCCGGTCCAGCAGCCGCCGGCGCGCGGCCGGTCCTTCCATGAACAGCCGGTCCATCGCCGGGGTCAGCCACCCCAGCGAAAGCCATTCGGCTAGCCGCAAGGCCGGTACTTCCGCCTGGTTGACCTGGACCAGCCGACGCCCGGGCCGCTCGGCCCGGATGCCGGTGCCAAGCCGCACTGCGCCCGCGGCAGACAACAAGTCGGCGCTGACGGCAAAGCCCCCCGGCCCCGGATTTTGCGGAATATCAGAAAGTTGCGCCCGGCGCAGACCGCGTCCCGGCGCGAGCAGCGAGATCGCCTCGAGCACGTTGGTCTTGCCGGCGCCGTTCTCGCCAAACAACAGGTTGAACCGGGCCGTGCCCTCCAGCACAGTCTCGCGGTGGTTCCGGAAGCGGGAAATCATGATGCGGTCGAGCGCCATCGCGGTCCCGCCCTACCGTGCGCGCCCGCGCCGCGCCACCGACAACTACCCGTCCCGAGCGGGCTGGACCGTGGCCGAGGCGAACGGTGAAAAGTCCGTGTCGGTATCGAATACGTCCACCCCCTCGCGGCGCTTGAGGAAGCTTATCACCACGTACGTCAAAGGCGTGAGCAGCACTTCCCAACCAACCTTTAACGCCCAGTTGGTGATCATCACATCCACCACCGATTGGGTTTGCCAGATCCCGTAAAACGCGATCGGATAGAAGATCACGCTATCTACCGCCTGCCCGAACACGGTCGACCCGATCGTGCGTGTCCACAGTAGCTTTCCTCCGGTCCACAGCTTCATTTTCGCCAGCACGAACGAATTGACGAACTCGCCGCACCAGAACGCAAGCAGCGACGCCAGCGCAATGCGCCAGGTGCTGCCAAACACCGATTCGTACGTGGACTGGCAGATCGCGCCGGGATTGCTGGCTTGACCCGCGCCGGAAAAGCGCGGGTTGCTGCTCGCCGCGCAGCCCCAATCGGCGGACGGCGGCATCGCCACCACCACGGTCGCCATGAACGCCATGAATGCCAGGGCCACGAACCCGGCCCAGACGCAGCGGCGCGCGTTCGCATAGCCATAGACCTCGGTCAGCACGTCGCCCAGAACATAGGACAACGGGAAGAACAGAATGCCCGCACCGAACGTGAAGCCGCCTATGGTCGATAGTTTGGCGGCGCCGATCAGGTTGGAAAGCAGCAGGATCGCAACGAATGCCGCGATCACAAAATCGAAATAGCGGAAATGGCGGCGCCGACCGGCAGAGCCGGAAATGCGCGTGAGGTCGGAAGGGCGGTCAAGGTCCATCACGCGCAGCCGTATCCCGGTTTGCGCGATGCGCAAAGCACGCTTATGAGCAGGCCCGCGCGCGCCCATAGCTCAGCTGGATAGAGCACGAGACTTCTAATCTTGAGGCCGCAGGTTCGACTCCTGCTGGGCGCGCCAACCAGTCCAGACGATCCCGGCCACAGATCCTTGATCTGGAATGGGAGTGCTATTCTCCCGCGTTTCTGAGGGTTTGTGCGAGAACTTCTCGCGTATCCGAGGCCGTAGAGACGCCTTTAAGCGCTCGCGGAAGCCGCATTCGCGCGACTTTCTCTACTGCAAATTTTGCGGCCTAAGAAATGTGGTGGGGTCAGTTCGCGGCGAAGCCGAGAATTCGGCGCTGCTCGGTCCAGCAGAGCGGCAGTGTGACACAGCGCGAGAGGTGGCGGGCCGTGAGCTGCCGGGGTTGTTTGCCAGCCATGATGGCGCGGACGATGTCTGGGGCGAGATAAGAAAGCCGGGCGTAACGCTCGAGGTGACGCAGACGGGTGCCAGGGGTGGCGGCGGCTTCATCCTCAGTCATCCCGAGGAGTTGCTCCCGCGCGGCAAAGCCGCTGGCGATGATCTGGATGAGGGCTGGATCGCCAGTAGGGCCCGCCGGAAGTTCAAGGCGGAGCCGGGGCTCATGCCCTCGGAAGAGCGGAGCGGTGGGAATGGTGAGCGGGAGAGCCTGATCGTCGCCAATGTCGAAGCCGAGACGCTGCAATAGACGAGCCGAACTGACCTCAGCCTCGACACCCTTGTAGCACAGGACAACGCCAAGCCCGACGTCCTGAAGAAGCATGCGTACAGCGGCCACACTCATCGCCTCGAGCCGTCCCGCGAGCGCTGCGGCGGCGGTGACCAGCGCCTGCAGGTCATGAGGAGGAAGGTGCGCGCTTATGACGAGCAGCGCATGTGCATCCTTGAGGCAGCCGGCAAAAGCGCGCTTGACTGCGGCGTCCAACTCCCCGGCCGGCAACCGCAGGGCCGGGGTTGAGGCGTCATCGGCCCGGTTGGAGGCGTAGTAACGATAACGCCGGCCATGATTGCGGGTGTGCGCTGGTGACATCGGCCGGCCCTGCTCGTCGCGGATCATGCCGGCGAGCAGGCTGGCACAGCACCGGGCTCCAGGCGCAAGCGCCCGGTTGGTGCGCTGGGCGAGCTTGTCCTGAACGGCCTCGAACAGCGCGCGGTCGACGATGGCGCCGTGCTCACCGGGATAGACTCTCCCGTTGTGCACGACCTCACCGAGGTAGGTGCGGTTCGAGAGGAGGTAATGCAGCGCGCCGCGGGTCAGCGGTATCCCGCCGCGCACATGGCCCTTGCGGCTGACCACCCGCTTGCTGACCACGCCTTTGCGGTCGAGTGCATCACGCAACTCGGCCACGTTCTGGCAGGTGAGGTAGCGCTGCATGATGTCATTAATTGCCTGCGCCTCTTCGGGCACCGGCACCAGCTTCTTGTCGACGACGGTGTAGCCCAGCGGCAGGGCGCCACCCATCCACATGCCGCGTGCACGCGAGGCGGCAACTTTGTCGCGGATGCGCTCGGCCGTCACCTCGCGCTCGAACTGGGCAAACGAGAGCAGGACGTTGAGGGTCAGCCGCCCCATAGAATTGGTGGTGTTGAACGCCTGCGTCACGCTGACGAACGAGGCCTCGGCGGCGTCGAGGATTTCGACGATTTTGGCAAAGTCAGAAAGGCTGCGGGTCAGACGGTCAACCTTGTATACCACCACGACATGGACCTTGCCGGTCCGGATGTCCTCCATCAGCCGCTGCAGGCCGGGGCGCTCCATGTTGCCGCCGGTGAACCCGCCGTCATCATATAGCGCGGGCACCAGCTGCCAGCCTTCGTGACGCTGCGAGAGGATATAGGCGGTGCAGGCCTCGCGCTGGGCATCGAGGCTGTTGAAGGCCTGGTCGAGACCTTCCTCGGTCGACTTGCGGGTGTAGATCGCGCACCGCAGGCGCCGCGGGGCGTTATTGGCCATCGGTTACCTTTAGACGGCCGAGGCGCGGGCTCTTAAGTCCGAAGAAGCGTGGGCCCGACCAGTGCGCACCGGTGATGTGCCGGGCGATCTCGGAAAGCGAGGACCAGCGCTGGCCGCGGTACTCGAACCCGCTCTCGAGCACGATCACTTGGTGGACCTCGCCGCGCCAGGTGCGCGAAAGCCAAGTTCCGGGCAGGACGCCCCCGGTTGCCGGCTCCATCTTGCCTGATGAGCCAAAGCTGGTGAGGCGCTTGATCTCAGCCTTGCTCAGGCCGCCGTAGGCTTTGGCCTGAACCTGCCAGGTGAGGGCGCGGGCCAGCAGGCCCGAGCCATAGGCGGGTGGCGAGGGCGTGTTGATGCGCGCCTCCCATTCCCTTTTGCGCTCCTTCGCGGACATCGCCTCGATGGCAGCAACCCGTGCGGCGGCCTTCACTGACCAGCCTCCGCAGCCTCGATCCGGTAGATCCGAGGTCCGGTCTCCGGCTTTGTGCTTGTGAGCGGGTGGCCCTTCTTCTTGAGCCCGGTCAGCACCGCGCGGGTGGTGTGGGGCTGCCAGCCGGTGGCAGCGACCAGCTCTTCCAGTGAGCTTCCTTCGTGCCTCACCAGCAGATTCAGCATCACCCGGATCTTGGTGGTGCGGGGGGCAGGCAAGGGCGAGGAGGCTACTTCGCTCACTTCAGATTGGCTCTGAGGCTCCCGTGCCATGCGGCGGGGTCGCTTGCGTGAGGGGCGGGGCTTGCGTGAGACAGGCATCGGTGGTTCTCCATCGGAGCAGCGACATGCTGCTCCCACCACCCAAGGCCCTGCCGGTTTGCCGGTCAGGGCTGCGCGCGTACTCCCGCTGCAGGGGATGCGTGAACACACCAATGCTCCACAATCCGGAGAAGTCGAATGGATTGTGTCAGATCAGCGGTAACTGCCCTTCACTCAGCTCGATAGCAGTTTCCTGCTAAACGACGGCTAAGTTCGACGATCCGGAACGGCGGCTTTCAGGAGCGCAGTTCGGGAAAGCGGACCTCCCGATGCACGGGTTTCGGTGTCGGCTTCCGACCAACTTATGCCGTTCCGAAGAAGTGCGCGGAATGTCGGCTCGCGTCGGAGCCGGCCATTCGCAAATCGACAGGTGCCGGGCAGCAAGGCGCCCCAGTATCGGACATGCTAGATCTGTTTGATTCCGCCTGTAAGCATCCGCGCCGCATCCGTTTCTCCGTTCAGCACGCAGCTGAAACGACCTGGGTGCGTCACCTCGTCGCTTGCAGTCGTATTTTAGGACCGCGGCCTTTGCATTGATCGGCGGCACTGTTGCATGCACGATCGTGTTGCTGGCAGTTCCACTCACTATCTATGCCATGCCGAGGATCAGCCCTTGTGCCGCACAGTGGCTATGAACGCCGCCAGGGCGGGCGACTGCTGGCGGCGGCTTGGATAGTAGAGGTGATAGCCCGGGAACGGGGGGCACCACTCTTCGAGCACTTGAACGAGAAATCCTGCGTCTAGCTGATCCTCCAGGTAGTCGCGCGGCAAATAGCAAAGACCGAGGCCATCGACGGCGGCCTGACGGACAATGGCGATGCCGTTGACGACCAGTTGCCCTTCGACACGCACGTTTACGAGACGGCCGTCCCATTCGAGGTCCCAGACTGAGTTTCCGCCCCTCGCCTGGTGCCGCAAGTTGATGCAATTGTGATTGGCCAGGTCATCGGGTGTCTGAGGCGTGCCGTGGGTGTCCAGATATCCAGGCGACGCGGCGATCGCCATCTGCATGTCCGGGCCGATACGTACCGCGATCATGTCCTTCGCCAGAGTTTCACCCAAGCGAACGCCTGCGTCGAACCGCTCGGCTACGATATCGACGAAGCCGTTGTCGACCACCAGTTCCACGGAGAGGTCCGGATAAAGTGGGAGGAGCTTTGCCAAGGCTGGTAGCAGGATGCTCTCGGCGGGCTGGTCTCCCGTCGTGATCCGCAACGTTCCTGCGGGCTTATCCCTCAGCTCGGTCAGGCCGTCGAGTTCGTTGGCAACCTGATCGAAGTGCGGGCCGACACGTTCGAGCACGCGCTCTCCCGGCTCGGTCGTCGATACGCTGCGGCTGGTGCGGGTCAACAAGCGTACGCCAAGCCGCTCCTCCAGCTTTCGGATGGTATGGCTAAGAGCAGACGGTGAGACACCCAGCTTGGCAGCCGCGCGGGTAAAGCTGCGTTCTCGCGCCACCGCCAGAAAGGCCACCAGGTCCGCCATGGTTTCACGATGCATCGTTGAATCCTGCTCACAGCCGCATGCCGATCTTAGCGGGTAATCCGTACGATGTGGATGGCCTATTTGGGTCGCATGGAAATAGCTCAACCCAAAACTCTGGCGCCCCAGCGATGGGAAAACCGCGTCCCTGGCGGCGGATGGCCAGCCGTGTTGGCGCTGACGCTTTGCGTTTCGACTCTGATTGCGTCGGAGTTCATGCCGGTGAGCTTGCTCACCCCGATTGCCTTGGGCCTGCAGGTCACCGAAGGCCAGGCCGGCCAAGGCATCGCGGTGTCGGGCATCTTTGCCGTCATCACGAGCTTGTTCATTGCGTCCGCCAGTCGCAGAACCGATCGACGGACTCTCCTACTGGCGCTGACCGCAGCCATGATCGTCTCGGGTGCCGTCGTCGCTCTGGCGCCCAACTATTTGGTCTTCATGATCGGCAGGGCGCTGCTGGGTGTGGTCATCGGGGGCTTCTGGTCGATGTCGACCGCCACCGTCATGCGCCTGGTGCCCGAAGACGCCGTGCCGCGTGCCTTGGCGCTGCTCAACGGCGGCAATGCGCTGGCGACCACGATCGCCGCACCGCTCGGCAGCTATCTGGGCCAGTATATCGGCTGGCGCGGCGCATTCTTTTTCGTCGTTCCGCTCGCAGCGGTCACGTTCGTCTGGCTGTTCACGTCCCTTCCGAAGATGCCCAGTCGCGAGCGCGCCAGCGGCATGGCAACGTTCCGGGTTCTCCGCCGCCCGCAGGTGCCACTGGGCATGTTCGCGGTGGCGCTGTTCTTCATGGGCCAGTTCGCCTTGTTCACCTATCTGCGCCCGTTTCTCGAGACCGTTACCGGCGTCGATGTCACCACGCTCTCGCTGATGCTGCTTGGCCTCGGCCTTGCCGGTCTTGCTGGAACCTACGCCATTGGCGTCGCGCTAAGGCATTCGCTTTTCGGACTGCTCATCGGGATGCCGCTGGTGATGGCAGCGATCGCCGCGGCACTGGTGGCGGTTGGCCAATCCGCGACAAACGTGGCGATCCTGCTCGTCCTATGGGGCGCGATCGGCACTGCGGCACCCGTCGCCTGGTGGACCTGGGTCAGCAAAGTCTTGCCCGACGAAGCCGAGGCCGGCGGGGGGCTGATGGTCGCCGTCGTCCAACTCGCTATCACCCTTGGCGCTTCGGCCGGCGGGATGCTGTTCGACCGTTGGGGCTACCAGTCCACCTTCCTCGCCAGCGCCGCGCTGCTGACCGGTTCGGCCCTGACCGCTGTCCTTGCCGCTCGCGCGGCGCGCGCCGAACCCGGCCTCGATGCCCCCCGTAACGCCATAACAGCAGCACTTTGAACCGGAGAGTATCGATGCACCACGCTTCTTCTACCAGCAGATCGCCAAGCCGACGGCCACTCAAGGGCGGAATGCTCCTTGCCGCCGCCGCGCTCGCTTTCGCCTTCGCACAGCCCGCGCTCGCCCAATCCGGCACGAGCCAACCCAATGGAACCGCCATGCAACTCACCCAGACCTGGGACAAAGTTTTCCCCAAGAGCGACAAGGTCGATCACCAGAAGGTGACCTTCACCAACCGCTACGGCATCACCCTCGTCGGTGATCTCTATCTGCCCAAGGACCGCGGCAATCGCCGGTTGACCGCCATCGCTGTGGGCGGTCCGTTCGGCGCCGTGAAGGAGCAATCCTCCGGGCTGTACGCGCAGACCATGGCCGAGCGCGGCTTTGTAACCCTGGCGTTCGATCCGTCGTACACCGGCGAAAGCGGCGGTTCTCCGCGCAATGTCGCCTCGCCCGACATCAACACCGAGGATTTCAGCGCCGCGATCGATTATCTCGGGCGTCACGCCTCGGTCGATCGCGAGCGGCTTGGTATTCTTGGCATCTGCGGCTGGGGCGGATTCGCGTTGAATGCGGTCGCGGCTGACAAACGGGTCAAGGCTGTAGCCCTCAGCACGATGTACGACATGACCCGGGTGATGTCGCGGGGCTACAACGACAGCGTGACGCCCGAACAGCGCGCGCAAACCCTCGAACAGTTGAGCCGCCAGCGCTGGGAAGACGCCG
>JAZKDH010000070.1:0-3203 GCA_040387665.1 Pseudomonadota bacterium
TCTCCGACGAATAGCGCCCGCCGACCGTCACCCGGACCGACGGGATCACCGCCAAAGTCGCCTGCCCGTACGCGGCATAGGCGTCGATGTTCAACGTCCCGTCCTGGATGTAGTTCGTCGGCACCTGAATGAACGGCACCAGCACGTAGTTGCTCAGCTTTTCATGGTAATAGCTCGCCCCGGCGATGATGCTCAGCGGCCCGCTGGTGAAGTTCAGCACCGCCTCCTGGCTGAACTGCTGCGAATTTTCAGTGTAATATGTGCTGCCCAACCCGGCCGAGGTGCCGTCGGAGTTCGAGGCGTTATAGCGGTCCCACGAACGGAAGCTGGAAATCGAGTTGAGGCTGAGGCCTTCGCCCAGCGGCACCATGGCATTTAGCGTAACCGCCGCGCCTTCACGAATGTTGGTCTTGCCGACCAGCGCGCTGGCCGTGTCCTGGGTCAGGCCATTGATATAGATGCCCTGCAGCAGATCCCCCTCTTCTCCCATCGGATCTGGAGTACCCTCTACACCTTGCAGAACATAACCCGGATAGGCACCAAAGCTCATCGTGTAGTTGTTGTAGTCGTTCTCGTGGTGATACTCGCCGATCAGGCGCAAGTTGAGCCCAGTGCCATCCTCGTACTGCAGCTGCCCACGAACCGATTGCGCCTTGGAATCGTTGATGTCGTGATCGACGCCAAAGTCGTAGCCATACCCGCCGCGATCGATCACGTGCGCGGCCACGCGCATGCGCAAGTCGCCGTCCGCGCTGAGCGGTGCGTTGATCGCGCCCTCGGCTTCAAGCAGTTCGTAATTGCCTGCCGTCAGGTTGAGGTACCCGCCGAACTCCCGCTCGGCGCTGCGGCTGATGACGTTGACCGCGCCGCCGGTGGCGTTGCGGCCGTACAGCGCGCCTTGCGGGCCGCGCAGCACTTCGATCCGCTCGACGTCGTAGAACGCCGAAGCCTGCGCGGTCGGACGGCCGATGTACACGCCGTCCGAATAGAACGCGATGCTGGGATCGGCGCCGGACGAGAACGAGTTGAGGCCGATGCCGCGGATGAAGATGCGCGTCACGCCCTGCTGCTGGCCCGCCCGAATGCCCGGGGCGGCAAACTGCAGGTCCTTCATGTCCGTCACCTGACGCGTTTCAAGCGCCGAATTGTCGAGCGCGGTCAGCGACATCGGCACCTTGCTGATCAACTGGGCGCGGCGCTGCGCGGTCACGATGATTTCACCGGAATTGGCAACGCCAGCCGTAGCCGGTGTTTGCTCGGCCGGCGCCTGATCGGCCTGCGCCTCTTCAGCAAGCGCTGGCGATGCTGCGATTGCCAGTGGTATCAGCGCAACGCCGCTGACCAACCGCGATATCGATTTTCTGTTGTCAATTCTCATTTGAACCTCCCTCTCAAAAGAACCATTGTAAGTCTTTTTGAAGTTACACTGCGCTTAGTTTGCCCTGTTCGATCTGCTTTACCAATTCGTGCTTCTGAATTTTTCCGGATGGCGTCAGCGGCCACGCGGTTGTGTAAAACCAGGTGCAGGGTACTTTCTGCGAGGCCAGGTGCTTGCGGCAATGCGC
Source organism: Pseudomonadota bacterium (assembly GCA_040387665.1). GTDB lineage: Bacteria > Pseudomonadota > Alphaproteobacteria > Sphingomonadales > Sphingomonadaceae > Novosphingobium. The sequence continues at coordinate 1,566 of JAZKDH010000070.1, forward strand.
GTCCAGTTCGGCAGCAGGCGGCAGGGCCTCGCCATCGCGCGCAGAAACCACCGCCGCCACGATCTCGCCCCACTTGTCGTCGGGCAGGCCCACAACCGCCACCTGATCGACCTGCGGGTGATCGAACAGCACGTCCTCGATTTCCTTGGGATAGAGGTTCATCCCGGCACGGATGATCATTTCCTTGAGCCGGCCTACCACGCAAATGAATCCGCGCGGGTCCATCGTCCCCAGATCGCCGGTGCGCAGCCAGCCGTCGGGGCGGATCGTGGCCGCGGTCTGCTCGGGGCTGTCGAAATACGCGGTCATCGTCTGGTACCCACGCACCCAGATTTCGCCTACGGCGCCGGTCGGCTGCGTCTCCAACGTGGCCGGATCGACGATCCGCACTTCCACTTGCGGCAGCGGCTGGCCAACCGTGTCGCATTGATCGTTGATCGCGTCACCGGGCGCGGTCAGCGTGATCGGTCCGTTGCTTTCGGTCTGGCCGAAGATGATGCAGACCTTGCAGCCCAACTTCGCGTGGACATCGCGGACCATCGCCGCCGGGACGTTGGCTGCGCCAGAAAAGATCGTCTGCCAGCTCGACAGGTCGCGGTGCGGCCGATCGGGGTGCTGCAGCACCGCCAGGATCATCGTCGGCACGATCAGCGTCGCGTTGCCGCGCTCGCTTTCGAACAGCTCGAGCATCAGCCCCGCGTCCCACAGCGGCATCAGCACGAAGGTGCCGCGATAGGCAAGGCAGCTGAACTGCGCCATCGCCGATCCCGCGATGTGGAACATCGGCATCGCGTTGATGTGGACGCCGCCATCGGGAAAGCCCGCGCGCCGGGCGATCGAGCGCGAAGTGTTGAGCACGCCGTGATGGTGCAGCAGCGCGCCCTTCGGCCGGCCGGTGGTCCCCGAAGTGTACTGGATCTGCAGCGTGTCCGAAGGCCGGATCTCGGGCAGTTCCAGCGCCGGATCGGCGGTGTCGAACAGCGCCCACATGTCCGCCACGCGGCGCACGGTGTGAACCCGCACGCCGTCGGTCGTCAGCGCTTCCTCCACGATGGGCGCCAGCGCGCGGCCGCGGAAGCTGTCGTCCAGGAACACCCCGGCCGCCTCGCTGTTTGCCAGGATATAGCCGAGTTCCTTGGCGGTGTAGGCGGGGTTCACCGGCACCAGCAGCAGTCCCGCCAAGCCCAGCGCATGTTGCAGGAACACCCATTCCGGCGAGTTCGTGCCGTAGACGACAACCCGGTCGCCGCGCGTGAACGTGCCCAGCAGCGCGCGTGCCAGCTTCTCGGATATGTCGAGGTGCTCGCGGTAGGTCCAGCGCCGCCGCGCGGCCGGATCGGCTACCCCATCCACCAGCGCAGTGCGCTCCGGCACCTCCCGCGCAGCATCGCGCAGCAGCCCCGCCAGCGTCAGTGGGGGAATGTCGAGCGACATGTCGGCCGGCCAATAGGACATCTCCGGCAGGCCCGGCATGGCTTGCGCCTCCGCCATGGCTGCCGCTGATGTCACTTCGCGCCTCCGGGCCCGCGTTTGAGCACTTCAGGCTGCTTGGCGCGGTGAAAGCCCTCGAACGGCTTGTTGCGGTCACTCTCCTCCAGCGTCCAGGTCTGCCGCGCGTTCGGCGCCCCGCCATCCACC
>JAZKDH010000071.1:0-8631 GCA_040387665.1 Pseudomonadota bacterium
CGCTTTTGCTCCAGTCGTCCATCAGGCCGACGCCGCCGATGGCGGGGGTCGGCATGATGGCGGAGCCACCGCCGGTGGCCTTGGACTCGTTGTAAAGGCTGACGTTTCCGCTGACGATCGGATAATCGAGCGCACGGCACGCGTCACCCATCCCTTCGAGGCAGCCGACGATCTGGCCCATGATCTCGGGCCGCTGCGGGTTGGCGAAGTTCAGGCAATTTGTGATCGCGAGCGGGGTGGCACCGACCGCGCTGATGTTGCGGTAGGTCTCGGCCACCGCCTGCTTGCCGCCTTCGTAGGGGTCGGCAAAGCAATAGCGCGGGGTGCAATCGGTGCTCATTGCAAGCGCTTTGCGAGTGCCGTGCAAGCGCACTACGGCTGCGTCGCCGCCCGACTTCTGGACCGTGTCGGCACCGACCTGGCTGTCGTACTGCTCCCAGATCCATCGACGCGAGGCCAGATCGGGGCAACCCATCAGGATCACCAGGTCGGCACCCACATCGCTGCTCTGGGGTGCGTTGCCGAGCGGCGCCGGCTTGGGCGTCGGCACGTGTGGGCGGTCATACAGAGGGGCGTCGTCGGCGAGCGGGTCGAGCGGGATGTCGCAGACCACTTCGCCGTCGAACTCGAGCACCATATGTCCGGTATCGGTGACTTCACCGATCACCGCGAAGTCCAGTTCCCATTTCCTGAAGATCGCCTCGGCCATCGGCTCCTTGCCGGGCTTGAGCACCATCAGCATCCGCTCCTGGCTCTCGCTCAACATCATTTCATACGGAGTCATGCCCTGTTCGCGGCACGGAACCATATTCATGTTCAGCCGGATGCCCGCGCCGCCCTTGCTGGCCATCTCGACCGAGGAGGAGGTCAGCCCCGCGGCGCCCATGTCCTGGATCGCGACGATCGCGTCGGTGGCCATCAGTTCGAGGCAAGCCTCGATCAGCAGCTTTTCGGTGAAGGGATCGCCGACCTGGACCGTTGGGCGCTTCTCGTCCGACTTGTCGTCGAAGTCGGCGCTGGCCATGGTCGCGCCGTGGATGCCGTCGCGCCCGGTCTTGGAACCGACGTAGACGATCGGGTTGCCGAGCCCGGTGGCCGCTGAATAAAAGATTTTGTCCTGCTCGGCCACGCCGACCGTCATCGCATTGACCAGAATGTTGCCGTCATAGGCCTTGTGGAAATTGGTTTCGCCGCCGACGGTCGGTACGCCGACGCAGTTGCCATAGCCGCCGATGCCCGCAACGACGCCCTGCACAAGGTGCTTCATCTTTGGATGGTCAGGCCGGCCGAACCGCAGCGCATTCAGGTTCGCCACCGGCCGCGCGCCCATGGTGAAGACATCGCGCAGGATGCCGCCAACGCCCGTTGCCGCGCCTTGGTAAGGCTCGATGTAGCTGGGGTGGTTGTGGCTTTCCATCTTGAAGATCGCGGCCAGCTTCACCCCGTTCGGGCCCTCGCCGATGTCGATCACGCCGGCATTTTCACCGGGGCCGCAGATCACCCACGGCGCCTGCGTCGGCAGCTTCTTCAGGTGCAGCCGGCTTGACTTGTAGGAACAGTGTTCCGACCACATTACGGAGAATATGCCGAGCTCTACCAGGTTCGGTTCGCGGCCCAGCGCGTGCAGCACGCGGGCATATTCTTCTTCGGACAACCCGTGGGCGGCAACGACGTCGGGCGTGATCGGCGAGGGAGCGTTCTGAGACATGGCTGCGCCCTTAGCTCGCCCAAACAGCGGACGCAAACCGCCTGCGTTCCGGCTGCCAGAGCATTTCTGCCGGCCTGTGGAATGGCCGCGCTTGACCGAAGTTCCCGGCAAGGCCATTGCAAGCGCGATGCCTGATGCCACGCTCGACGCCGCGCCCGACCCTGGGTCTGCCGATATCCGCGCGATGACCTTCGAGGACGCGCTGCGTGCGCTGGAAGATGTCGTGCGCAAGCTGGAGAGCGGCGAAGTGCCGCTCGACGATTCGATAACGCTTTACGAACGCGGCGAGACGCTGCGCAAGCACTGTCAGGCGCGGTTGGACGCGGCGAGCGCGCGAATCGAGCGGATCGTGGCCGGACCCGACGGAATGGCCGCCGGACTGCAGCCTTTCGACCAGCCCGGCAGTTGAGCTGGGGGGCGGGGGCAGGTGCAGGATATTCTTGAAAGCGCACTGAAGCACATCGCGCGCGACGTCGATTCGGCGTTCGACGCGATGCTCCCCATGCCCGGCGACGCGCGCGCGCGGCTGGTGGAGGCGATGCGCTATGCCACGATCGGCGGCGGCAAGCGGGTGCGTCCGTTGTTGCTGACCGCCACGGCCGAGCTTTACGGGGTAGACCGGTCGACCGCGATCCGCACTGCGCTGGCAATCGAAGCGATCCACGCGTATTCACTGATTCACGACGATCTGCCGTGCATGGACGACGACGGAATGCGACATGGCAAGCCGACCGTGCACAAGGCGTTTGACGAGGCGACCGCGGTCCTTGCTGGCGATGCGCTGCACGCCTTTGCATTCGAGGTGCTGGCCGATCCTGCCGCGATCGGCGATCCATTCACTCGTGCCGAACTGGTGCTGACGTTGGCCACCGCCAGCGGAATGAACGGCATGGCCGGGGGCCAGATGATGGACATCGCGGCCGAGAGCGAGCTGTTCGATTTGCCGACCGTGACCCGCTTGCAACAGCTGAAAACCGGCGCGCTGCTGGGTGCGGCAGTGGAAATGGGCGCCATCCTGGGCAAGCTGGCACCCGAGGGCCGCACGCACTTGCGCGGTTATGCGCGCGATATCGGGCTTGCGTTCCAGATCGCCGACGACCTGCTCGATCACGACGGCGACGAGCACGCCGCGGGGAAGGCGCTGCGCAAGGATGCGGAGCAGGGCAAGCAGACGTTCGTGTCGCTGCTCGGCCCCGATCGGGCGCGAGCGCAGGCGCGTATGCTGGTGGACCAGGCAGTGACGCACCTGGGGCAGCATGGCCCCGAGGCCGACCTGCTGCGCGCGCTGGCCCGTTACATCGTGGAAAGGGACCACTAGGTGGGGGCTGACCAGACAGGGGGCGCAGGAGGCGCGCACCGGATCGGGGTCTATCCCGGCACGTTCGATCCCATCACGCTCGGCCATATCGACATCATCCGGCGCGGGGCCAAGCTGGTTGACCGGCTGATCATTGGTGTCACCACCAACATGTCGAAAAACCCGATGTTCGCGCCCGATGAACGCATGGCGATGGTGGAGCGCGAAGTGGCGGCGCTGGGGCTGGTCAACGTGACGGTGGTGGGGTTCAATGCCCTGCTGATGACCTTTGCCGAACGCCAGAACGCATCGGTGATCGTGCGCGGACTGCGCGCGGTGGCGGACTTCGAATACGAATATCAGATGGCCGGCATGAACCAGCAGCTGAACCCCAATATCGAAACGGTGTTCCTCATGGCCGATGTCGGGTTGCAGCCGATCGCGTCCAAGCTGGTCAAGGAAATCGCGCTGTTCGGCGGCGAGATCGCCCGATTCGTCAGCCCGCCAGTGCGTGAAGACGTTCTGGCGCGGGTGGAGCGCATCGGCCGGATGGGCGATTGTTGAGCAAACCGAAAGCTGCGCCGCAGCCCGGCCTGTTCATTGCCATGTCAGCCTGCTGCCGCTATTCCGCCGTTCGCCCGGCCGCATCCGGCCGGCAATTTTCGCGAGTAACCGAATGAACCGCCGCAGTCTGCTTGCCGCCGTCACGCTTGGCCTGACCCTTTGTGCGTCCCCCGCCCTTGCCAAGGACAAGCAGGTCCTGAACGTCGGCCCGGCTAAGTCCACGCTCGCCGTGATCGACATGAACCCGGCGCATGATCCGGACAACGTGCTTCATCTCGACCTGTCGAACGGTGGCCGTGTGTCCATCCGCCTGATGCCGACCTGGGCGCCGGCACATGTGGAGCGGATCAAGACGCTGGTCCGGCAGGGGTTCTACAACGGAATTATCTTTCACCGTGTGATCGACGGCTTCATGGCGCAGACCGGCGATCCGACCGGGACCGGGCAGGGTGGTTCGCCGCTGCCGGATCTCAAGGCCGAATTCAACGCTATGCCACATTTGCGCGGCAGCGTTTCCATGGCGCGGACCGACCTGCCGGACACCGCGAACAGCCAGTTCTTCATTGTATTTTACCCGCGCTTCGCACTCGACCGGAAGTACACCAACTTCGGCCGGGTGATTGCCGGGATCGAATATGCCGACGCGATTGAGCGCGGCGAACCGCCTTCGAACCCGACGCGGATCTTGCAGGCCTCGCTGGCGAGCGAAAAGAAGCCGCAAATGCTTCCAGCCGCGCCAATGTCTGCACCGGGCGTGCCGGTTCCGGCCCCGTCCGTTCCGGCCCCGCCCATTCCCGCCGCTCCGTGAGATCGGGACGGGTGCCGCGCGTCAGCGGCTGCCGTGCTCGCGTTCCTGGTCTTCGCGATTGAGTTCTTCGCGGAGTTCCTTTGCGCTTCGTTCGGAAATCGCGTCCTCTTGCGGGCGACGTTTCCATTGGCGGAGCGTGAAGAAAATCAGCACCAGCAGCAGGATGATCGGGCCGACGATGTTGACGATCGGGTGCATGGAGTAACTCCTCTCAGCAGCCTGAAAGGACCGCAGGGCGATGTGTTCCCGTGCACCTGGCTGAGATGTGCAAGACGCGGCACATTTCCGCAGCGGCGGGCCCGGCCTTGCTTAGGCCTGCCGGCTAAACTAGCGGGTGGAAATGCGCGTTGACCTGTTCGATTTCGAGCTTCCGCCCGAGCGGATCGCGCTGCGCCCGGCGCGCCCGCGCGACGCCGCGCGGCTGCTGCAGGTGCGGGCCGACGGCGTGCTGGCGGATCATACGGTGCGTGACCTGCCGCAGCTTTTTAACGCCGGCGACGTGCTGGTGTTCAACGACACCCGGGTGATACCGGCGCAGCTTGAAGGGCGGCGCGGCAATGCCGCGATCGGGGCGACGTTGCATAAGCGGATCGACCTGCGCCGCTGGCAGGCATTCGTGCGCAACGGCAAGCGGCTGCACCAGGGCGACGCGATTGCGTTCCCGCACGGTGTGAGTGCCGTTGCCGAAGCCCGCCACGACGACGGCAGCTGGACGCTATGCTTTGCTGGCGACGAGCCGGTCGAAGTCTTGCTTCAGCGTGCCGGCACAATGCCGCTGCCGCCTTATATCGCCGGCAAGCGCGGAACCGACGAGGCCGACTTGGCCGACTACCAGACGATGTTCGCCCGGGCCGATGGTGCCGTCGCGGCGCCGACCGCAGCGCTTCACTTCACGCCTGAACTGCTGTCTGCGCTTGCGCAGGCGGGGATTGGCCATGAAACGTTGACCCTGCATGTCGGCGCCGGCACGTTCCTGCCGGTAAAGGCGGAGGATACCGCGGACCATGCGATGCATGCCGAGTGGGGCCGGATCGATCGGGCGGTGGCGGATCGTCTGAATGCGGCACGGGCGGCAGGCAACCGGGTGATCGCCGTTGGCACCACATCGCTGCGATTGCTGGAAAGCGCCACGGGGGCTGATCGCGTGATCCGGCCGTTCGAAGGCGACACCGCCATCTTCATCACGCCGGGCTATGCCTTCAGGGCGGTGGATGGGTTGATGACCAACTTCCACCTTCCGCGCAGCACGCTGTTCATGCTGGTGAGCGCGCTGATGGGGCGGGAGGCAATGCATGCCGCCTATGCCCATGCGATTGCCGAGGGCTACCGGTTCTACAGCTATGGCGACGCCAGCCTGCTTCTGCCCTGAACGGGACGAGCAGGCTGGCGCAATCCAGGCGGATCAGGCCGGCGCGAGCCGGGCGGTTCCGGTCACGTGGCCGGCGTGTTCCTGCTGAAGCCGCGTGATTGCTTTCAGCGTCCAGATCGAGATGAACAGCATGAATGCGAAAAAGATCGAGAATTCGATCCAGTAGTTCATCAGCCCGCTGCGAGAGAACGGACCGCTCTTGAAGAAGGGGTTCAGCACTTCGATGAAGAACATCAGTCCGGTCCAGATGCTGAACCATGCGAGCCATTTGGGGAACAGCGGCACCGGACGCTTGTCCTGCAGGAAGCACACGCCGATCGCTATCATCTGCATCGTGGTCAGCGAATAGGCGAGATCAAACAGGATCCAGCCGAAATCGAAGATGATCTGCAGCGTCGATGGGGGCAGGGTGTCCGCACGGAACGTGGCGGTGATCCAGATCGAGCAGGGGATGACGAAGATCAGCGTGGTGAACCCGGCGCCCCACAGCTGGAGGGTCGAAAGGATGTTGTTGCTGCCGCGCTCCAGCGTTTCCATCACTTTCGTGATCGCCAGGCCCCAGGTGAAGTAGAACACCGCGAACGTGATTGTCACGATCATGCCGGCCCGGATTTCAACCGCATGAGGGATGAACTGCGCGGCAAATTCCTCGGCCGTCAGATCGGCGGAATAGGGCGGTATGTTCTGCCCGAACACGCCCCAGAAAACGATCGTGACGGCCAGCAGGACGGGCCCGGTCCAGGCAAGGATTCGCCAATACTGGAATGGATTTTCGTCGGTCATGGCATCTTCCCCTTGATTGCAGCTCTTGTTGGTCTTGCGTAAAGGATGCCCGATAATCCAGACTTGCACAAGACTGCGTAGGCTTTGAACGCATTCCGGTTGCTCCGCAGTTGGGTCACGGTTTGCGCGGGCGGGCGTTTGGCCGTAGAGGCGCAAGCCGCATGACCCGCTTCTCGTTCTCGATCCACGCCACCAGCGGCAAGGCGCGCACCGGCGCGATCACGATGCGCCGCGGGGAAATCCGCACGCCGGCGTTCATGCCGGTTGGCACCGCTGCCACCGTCAAGGCGATGAAGCCCGAAACCGTGCGCGCCACAGGGGCGGACATCATCCTGGGCAATACATATCACCTGATGCTGCGGCCCGGGGCGGAGCGGATCGCGAAGCTGGGCGGGCTCCACAAGTTCATGAATTGGGAACGCCCGATCCTGACCGACAGCGGCGGTTATCAGGTGATGTCGCTATCCGACCTGCGCAAGATCACCGAGGAAGGCGTGACGTTCGCCAGCCATCTCGACGGATCGCGCCACATGCTCTCGCCCGAACGGTCGATGGAGATACAGCGCCTGCTCGGGTCGGACATCGTGATGGCGTTCGACGAGTGCCCCCGTGCCGACCGCCCACGCGACGAGATCGCCCGCTCGATGGAAATGTCGATGCGCTGGGCCCGCCGCAGCCGTGACGCGTTCGACGCCGGCGGGGCGCACGCAGACGGCGCCGCGCTGTTCGGGATCCAGCAGGGCGCGCTCGATCAAGGGCTTCGCCAGCACAGTGCCCAGGCGCTGCGCGAGATCGGCTTCGACGGTTACGCAATCGGCGGGCTGGCGGTGGGCGAAGGGCAGGAGGCGATGTTCACGACGCTCGATTTCGCTACCGAGCAACTCCCCGCCGACCGCCCGCGCTACCTGATGGGCGTGGGCAAGCCCGACGATCTGGTAGGGGCGGTGGAGCGCGGGGTGGACATGTTCGATTGCGTGTTGCCAAGCCGGTCAGGGCGCAACGGACAGGGCTTCACCTGGACCGGACCGGTCAATCTGCGCAACGCCAGACATGCTGACGATACCGGTCCGCTCGATCCGCGATGCGGCTGCTACACCTGCACGCGCTACACCCGCGCATACCTCCACCACCTGCAAAAGTGCGGCGAAATCCTGGGGGCCATGCTGCTGACCGAGCACAATATCGCGTTTTATCAGGACCTGATGGAGCACATGCGCGCGGCCATTACCGCCGACGCCCTCCCGGCTTTTGCTGCAGAATTCAGGCGTGAATATCTGAGCCGCTGACCGTATCGCCGGACGGTACGCCCTGCGAGCCTACCTCCAGACGCGTTTCCCGGTAAGCGCAGAATTCACCGCTACGCTCTGCCAGAAAGCCCGCGCCGATCTCGAAGGCATGGCGCTGCGCCGTCTCCAGATCGGGGTACCATTTGCCGGCGCGGTGAGGGGTCACGAAACGATAGCGTTGCATGTTCGCTAAATTCCGCGGCGCAGCGCAGGTTCCCGCCAACGCGCCGGAATGTGCGCTTCAGGCGTCTAGTCGGCGCAAAAAAACAGGCGACCCGTGGGGCCGCCTGTTTGCACTTGCGAACGCAGCAAAAACCGCGATCAGCGCGAATAGAATTCGACGACCAGGTTGGGTTCCATCTTCACCGGGTAAGGCACTTCGTCGAGCGTGGGCACGCGGACGTACGTGATCTTGTCGGTGCCATCGGGCGAGACGTAATCCGGAATGTCGCGTTCGGCCAAGCTCTGCGCTTCGGCGATCAGGGCCATTTCCTTGGCCTTGAGGCCAAGGCTGACCACGTCGCCAGGGCGCACGCGGCGCGAGGCGATGTTGCACTTCACGCCGTTGACGTAAATGTGCCCATGCGACACGACCTGACGGGCCGAGAAGATCGTCGGCGTGAACTTTGCGCGGTACACGACCATGTCGAGGCGCTGCTCAAGCAGGCCGATCAGGTTCTGGCCGGTATCGCCCTTCATGCTCGCCGCTTCTTGATAGGTGCGCTTGAACTGCTTTTCGGTCACGTCGCCGTAGTAGCCCTTGAGCTTCTGCTTTGCGCGCAGCTGGATGCCGAAGTCCGACACCTTGCTCTTGCG
>JAZKDH010000072.1:0-29797 GCA_040387665.1 Pseudomonadota bacterium
ACCGGCTGTACCAGATCGCCAAGGACGGCAAGCTGCCGTTCCCCGCGATCAACGTAAATGACAGCGTCACCAAATCGAAGTTCGACAACCTTTACGGCTGCAAGGAATCGCTGGTCGATGCGATCCGCCGCGCGACCGACGTGATGCTGGCCGGCAAGGTCGCCTGCGTTGCCGGATTCGGCGATGTCGGCAAAGGCAGCGCGGCCAGCCTGCGCAACGGCGGCGCCCGCGTGATGGTGACCGAGGTCGATCCGATCTGCGCGCTGCAGGCCGCGATGGAAGGCTACGAAGTCGTGACGATGGAAGACGCGGTGACGCGTGCCGACATCTTCGTCACCGCTACCGGCAACGAGGACGTGATCACCGCCGCGCACATGGCGGCGATGAAGAACATGGCGATCGTGTGCAATATCGGCCACTTTGACAGCGAGATCCAGATCGCCGGCCTCTCCAACTACAAGTGGACCGAGGTGAAGCCCGGCACTGATCTGGTTGAATTCCCTGCCGAGAATGGTCAGCCGCCCAAGCAGATCATCGTGCTGGCCAAAGGCCGCCTGGTCAATCTGGGCTGTGCCACCGGCCACCCCAGCTTCGTGATGAGCGCATCGTTCACCAACCAGACGCTGGCCCAGATCGAACTGTTCACCAAGGCCGCGCAGTACGACAACAAGGTCCACGTCCTGCCCAAGCACCTCGATGAAAAAGTCGCGGCGCTGCACCTCGACAAGCTGGGGGTAAAGCTGACGAAGCTGTCGGACCGGCAGGCATCGTACATCGGCGTGTCGGCCGAGGGGCCGTTCAAGCCGGACCATTACCGGTATTGAGCCGAGCGGGACGGGCGCGGGGTGACGGTATCTGCCAACTTCGTCGCTCGGACGTGATCCGGGGCTTCGCTGATGGCCTGATCTCCCCATTTTCCGGTCAGGCACCGCTTGTCATCGGCTGCGCCGCCGCATAGCCAAGCGCACATGATCCTGACCCAGGCCGCGTTGGTGACGATCGGGCTGCTGCTGGCTGCGTGGGCAGTCGCGGCGGCGTGGTTCGTCCTGGCTGCGCGGCGGCGGGTGAAAAAGGCGGAAACCGCGCTGCGCAATGCCCGGCGGCTGGGGCGGATGGTCGAGGAATCCCCGGCCATTCCGCTGGTGGTCCGCGCCGATGGACGGATCGAGGCGCCGCCGCGGCTGGCCCGGTGGCTGGGGCTGGACGGGGTCCCTCAGTATCTTACCGAATTGGGCCGAGAGGGCGGCAAGGCCGGCATTCCGGCGCAACAGCTGGCCGAACTGACCGAGGCGGTGCGCCGTACGCAGAAAACCGGCGCGGCGTTTCGCATGGCGATAACGCCCGTCGGGTCGCAGCGGGCGCTGTCGCTGCGCGGGCATCTGGCGGATCCGCAGGTGTCGCCGGGCGGGGCGGCGCTGGTGTGGGTGTTCGACTTTTCCGAAAGCGAGGGCGAACTCGTCCGGCTGCGTGCCGAGACGATCCGCGCACAGGCGGATTTCGGCGCGCTGGTCGGCCTGATCGAGGCTGCGCCAATGCCGATGTGGTTCCGGGATTCCACCGGACGGCTGCGACTGGTCAACCGGGCCTACGTCGACGCCGTGCAGGGGGGCAGCGCCGACGCGGTGGTGGCCGCGGGGACCGAACTGGTCGAGCCGGTCGACGGATTGGCTGCGGCGCAAGTCGCGCTTCAGGCAGCGGACCGGCAACTGCCGATCGAACGCATGGTCGCCGCCACCATCGGCGGCGAGCGGCGCACGCTGCGGATCAGCGACCTGCCGCTGGGCGAAGAAGGCGTTGCCGGCTACGCCGTCGACATCGAGGACATGGAGGAGCTGGCCCGATCGTTCCGCGCATTCCGCGAAGCGCAGCGCGCGATGCTGGATCAGCTTTCCGCCGGGGTCGCGCAGTTCGATGCCAGCCGGCAGCTGACATTCGCCAATCAGCCGTTCCAGCGGCTGTTCGCGCTCAGCCCGTCGATCATGCTCGATCCGCCTCCGTTCGAGCGCCTGCTCGACATGGCCCGGGATGCCGGGCGGGTGCCGGAATCGCGCGATTTTCCCGCATGGCGGCGGGAACGCGCGGCCTGGTTCCGCTCAAGCGAGGCCGCGGAAGAGGCCTGGACACTGGCGGACGGCACGCACCTGCGGGTTGTGGCCCAACCGATGCCCGATGGCGGGCTGCTGCTGATCGCGGAGGACCGGACCGAGCAACTGCGCCTGTCGGCCACGCGCGATACCTTGTTGCGCACGCGCACCGCCACGTTCGACAGCCTGTTCGAATCGCTGGGCGTGTTCGCTCCCGACGGGAAGATGCAGCTGTGGAATCGCCGTTTTGCTCAAGATTGGGGGCTCGACACCGACTTTCTTGATACGCACCCCAAGATCGACCTGCTGCTGGACCGGATCGGTGCGCGGCTGAGGCGGCCGGGGCAGGCCCGGCTGGTCGGAGACGCTGTGCGCGGCGCAACGCTGGACCGCAAGCAGACCGGCGGGCGCGTGATCCTGGCCGATGGACGCACGCTTGAATTTGCGGGCGTTCCGCTGCCCGACGGCAACGGCTTGCTGACCGTGCTGGACATCACCGACAGCCAGAAGGCCGAAGCGGCGCTGCGCGAACGCAATGCCGCGCTGCAAGAGGCCGACGCCGTGAAAACGCGCTTCCTGGCCAACATGAGCTATGAATTCCGCACCCCGCTGACGTCGATCGGCGGGTTTGCCGAGCTGCTTGAAGGTGGCCTGGGCGGCGAACTGACGCCAGAAGGGCGCGAGTATGTTCAGGCGATCCTGACCTCGGTCGGGCGGCTGGGAGAGCAGATCGAAACCGTGCTGGACCTGTCGCAAAGCGAAGCCGGCCTGTTGCCGCTGGCGCGCGAGGAAATCGAAGTGTTCCCGTTCGTCACCCGCATCGTCGAGGAGCGCGGACAGGCGATCCGCGACAGCGGACTAACGCTGGATCTGCGGGGTGATCGCTCCGCGGGGCGGGTGACCGGCGATTCCCGTCGGCTTGGCAGGGCGATCGGGCATGTCCTCGACAACGCGGTCGTCGCGACCAGGCGCGGGGGGCGTATCCTGGTCGACGTGTCCCGGATGAAACACGGGTGCCGGGTGGTGATATCCGACAACGGTCCGGGGATGGATGCCGCGGCGCTCGCGCACGCGCTGCAAGGGCTGAAGTTGGCGGCGGATGGCAAGACCTATGAACGCCGTCAGGGCCTGGGGTTGCCGCTGGCCCGGCAGCTGGTGGAAGCGCACGGCGGAACGCTGGAACTGCTGTCTGAGCCCGGCCAGGGCACTACGGCGATAATCGTGCTGCCATGAAGGTGGTGCTTTCCGATCTTGCGGCGGTGCAGTCATTTGGCAACCGCATTGCAACCGTGTTGCAACCCGGAGACGTTGTCGCGCTTTCGGGCGGGCTGGGTGCCGGCAAGACGACGCTGGCGCGCGCGATCATTTCAGCACTGGGACACGACGGAGAGGTGCCTTCGCCGACGTTCGCGATCATCGAAGTTTATGAGCCACCGGCGGTGCGGATTCCGCTGGTTCACGCCGACTTCTATCGCCTCAACCACCCTGACGAAGCTATGGAGATCGGGCTGGACGATTATCGCGAAGGTGCGGCGCTGCTGGCGGAATGGCCCGACAGCGCCGGCGGATTCGCGCATGAACCAGGCTGCCTTTCGATCCTGCTGGAATTTGCGGACGAGGGCCGGATCGCCATTGTCGAGCCGGGGCCTGATTGGCTAGGGCGGATACCATGACAGTCACCCTGCAGCCCGAACTTTCGACACAGATTCACGCGTATCTCCAGTCAGCCGGGTGGGTTGGCGCGCAAATCGATCCATTGCCGGGCGATGCTTCGTTCCGGCGTTATTTCCGCATTCGCCGGGGTGCCGACAACGCGATGCTGATGTTCGCGCCGCCGCCTAACGAAGATCCCGCCCCGTTCCTTCGCGCAGCGCGCTGGCTGGACGACAGCGGGCTACGCGCGCCGCGGATCCTGCATGAGCGGGTGGAGCAGGGATTTGTCCTGCTGGAAGACTTTGGCAACGTGCGCATGCGCGATTACCTGGATGACTGGCCGCAGGATGAACAGGAAGTCTATCTTGGCGCGGTCGATGCGCTTAAAGCGCTGCACCACCTGCTGCCGGGGCCGTTCACCGCCTATTCGCTAGCGGAATACCAGCGCGAGACGCAGCTGTTTGTTGATTGGTTCTGCCCGGCGCAGAACCTTTACGTCGACGGCAAGGGTTACAGCGCGGCCTGGCAGGAAGTCCTGACACCGTTGCTGGGGCGCCAGCGTCCCGGGGTGACGGTACTACGGGATTACCATGCCGAAAACATCATGCTGCTGGGTGGACTGCGCGAGCAGGGGCTTCTGGATTTCCAGGATGCCCTGATCGGCCACCCGGCGTATGACCTCGTTTCGCTGCTGCAGGACGCGCGCCGCGATGTCTCGCCCGAGCTTGAGGCCGGCATGGTCGAGTACTACCTTGCCGGGCATGACGATCCAGCCGCCTTCGTGGCCGATTACGCCCGGCTTGGCGCGCAGCGCAACGCCAAGATCGTCGGCATTTTCGTGCGGCTGTGGAAGCGCGACGGAAAGCCGCGCTATCTCGATCTGATCCCCCGAGTGTGGGGACTGCTGGAACGCGACCTTGCACATCCGGCGCTCGCCCCGGTCGCCCGGTGGTTCGACGCCAATATCCCCGACGCTTTGCGCCAATCCGGCGGCGGGACCTTTGCCGGATGACCGTCCAAGACCGGCACGGCGCACTGGCGTCCGACACCGCTATGGTGCTGGCGGCCGGGCTGGGCAAGCGGATGCGCCCGCTTACCGCAACCAGGCCCAAGCCGTTGGTGCCGGTTGCAGGCAAGCCGCTGATCGACTGGAGCCTGGACCGCGTGCTGGAGGCGGGACTGCAACGGGCGGTGGTCAACGTCCATTACCTGGCCGACGCGCTGGAAGTGCATTTGCACAACTATGCGGCGCGCCATCCCGCGCTGCGGATCGCGATATCGGACGAGCGCGCGCTGCTGCTTGAGACCGGCGGCGGCATGGCGCGCGCGCAGCCGCTGCTGCCCGATCCGTTCTTTTGCCTGAACAGCGACAACATCTGGCTGGACGGCCCGCGCACCGTGTTTGCCGAACTGAGTGCGGCCTGGAACCCGGCGCAGATGGATGCCTTGCTGCTCGTAGTCCGCCACCCGGCCGCCCATAATTACGACGGCAAGGGCGATTTTCATCTTGATCCGCTGGGCCGGATCCGCCGCCGTCGTACCGGGCGGATCGCTCCGTTCATCTTTACCGGGATCCAGCTGGTGTCCCACCGCCTGCTGCGCGAAGCCCCGGACGGGCCGTTTTCGACGAACGTGCTGTGGACCCGCGCAATCGAGGAGGACCGGCTGTTTGGCTGGGTTCATACCGGCGAGTGGTTCGAAGTGGGCAGTCCGCAAGCAATCGCGCCTACCGAAGCGCGCCTGACCGGTGGCTGACGCCGGCGCGCCCGAGCGGGCAGGGCCCAAGCTCTATTCCATCGCCGCGCACCGTGGGTTCGCCGACGCGCTCGTCGCTGGCCTTGTTCCCCGTTACAGCGAAGGGGATCTGGGCCTGGCCCGGTTGACCCTGCTGTTGCCCAGCCGCCGGTCGGTGCGGACAGTGACGGAGGCGTTCGTGCGGCTGTCCGGGCCGATGGAAGGGAAAGGGGGCCTGCTGCTGCCGCGTATGGCCGTGGTAGGTGATCTGGACCTGGACGAGACGCTGGGCGCGCTGCTCGATCCGCTGGGGGCCGGGGCGGATTTTGCGCCAGCGGCGGATCCGATGCGCCGATGGCTGCGGCTGGCCGAGATACTGAAGGAGGAACTGGGCGCCGACGCTCCGCGCGGGCCCGCGCTTTTGCGGCAGGCCTTGGAAATCGGCCGTTCGATGGACCGGCTGCTGGTGGAGGGGATTGGTCCGCAGGAACTTCTTGAAGAACGCGTGTTGCAGGTGCTGGGCGAGCAGGCCGAACACTGGCGCCGTTCAATCAGGATGTTTGCACGGGTACAAGCGCGCTGGCAGACCGAACTGGCAGAGCGTGACGAACTGGATGCCCCCGCGCGGCGCAACCTGCTGTTCCGCCATGCGGCGCGGCGGTGGCGCGAAGCGCCACCCGGCCGGCCGATCGTGGCTGCCGGTATAACCAGTGCATCCCCTGCGCTGGCGCAGTTGCTGCGGGCAGTGGCGGAGCTTCCCGGCGGCGCGGTAATCCTCCCCGATCTTGACCTGGTGCTCGATCAGGCCGTGTGGGACGCGCTGGGCATCGCGGGGGCACCGGACGAGGCGGACGGGCCGCCTATCGGTCGGCACGATGCGGTTACTCACCCGCAGTACCACCTGAAACTGCTGCTGAACCGCATGGGCGTGGCGCGCGATGAAGTGGAGCCCTGGCACCGTTCGGGTCTGTCGGCCGCGCCGCCCGCCCGCAGCCGGGCAATTTCAAATCTGTTCCTCCCGCCCGAAGCTAGTTCACGCTGGGTTTCCCTGAAAGCGGACGACCGGCGGCTATCCGCCGTGCGGTTGATGGAAAGTGCACATCCCGGTGAAGAGGCGCAGGCGATCGCCGTGCTGGTGCGGGCTGCTCTGGAGGAGCCGGAGCGGCGCGTGGCGCTGATCACGCCCGACCGTTCGCTGGCCGCGCGGGTGATCGCGCACTTGAAGCGCTGGGGCATCTCAGCCGATGACACGGCCGGTCGGCCCCTGCCGCAGACGCCCGCGGGGCGCCTGTTCCTGCTGCTGGCGGAAACGATCGCGGCCGGCGCGGGGCCAGTGCCGCTGCTGGCGCTGCTCGGGCATCCGCTTGCGGGGACCGCGTTTGGCCGCCCGGCGTGGCTGGGCCATGTCCGCACGCTTGACCGGTTGCTGCGGGGCCCCCGGCCGGAACCGGGGCTGGCCCACCTGGGCGCGCTGATCGCCGCCCGGAGCGATCCGGGATTGAGCGAATGGTGGATCGCCGTCGAACGTGTGCTGACGCCGTTGTTTGCCGCGGGCGAGGACATTGCGCTGGCAGATGCGCTGGACCTGTTGGCCGCCGCGGCCGAAACGTTGACCGGCGGCGAGGCCTGGGCCGGGGCTGATGGCCGCGCGCTGTCCGCCTTTGTCGATGATGTTCGCCAGCCGGCCCGATCCGTCGGCACGCGGGTTGCGCCGGCGGATCTTGCCCGGATCCTGCGGGATGCGATGGAATCCGTCGCCGTGCGTCCGCCATGGGGCGGGCATCCGCGGGTTGCGATCTATGGCCTGATCGAAGCGCGGATGAGCCGCGCGGATCTGGTTATCTGCGGCGGGCTGACCGAGGGGACCTGGCCCGGGTCCTCCACGCCCGATGCATTGCTGGCCCCCGCGGTGCTGCGCGCACTGGGCGTGCCCGGGGCAGACTTTCGCGTCGGTTTGGCCGCGCACGATCTGGCGGCGGCGCTGGGCGCGCCGCAGGTGGTACTGAGCCACGCCCGCCGCGATGCCGCCGGACCGACGATCCCGTCGCGGTTCGTGCTGCGGGTGCGGGCCATGCTGGGTGAAAAGCTGCTGCAGGAACACGTTGAAACCCAGGCGATCGAGCTGGCGCGCGCGCTGGATGACGCGCCCGAGGTGCCGGCCCATCCGCGTCCGCAGCCGCGGCCTGATGCCGCCCAGCGCGACGTCCCGATCGCGGTCACGGGGCTCGACCGGCTGCGCGGCGATCCATATCAATTCTATGCCAGCGAGATCCTGCGCCTGCGCGCCTGGGACGCGCTTGATGCCGAGCCGACGGCGGCCTGGAAGGGCACGGCGGTGCATGCCGTGCTGGAGCGTTGGCACAAGGAAGGCGGCGATTTGCTGCCCATAGCCGAGGCTGAACTGCTGAAGATGAGCGCACACCCACTGGTGCGCGGGTTGTGGTGGCCGCGGCTTGAGGCGGGGCTGACATGGGTGATTGCCGAAACCCGGCGGATGACGGACCAGGGACGGCAGGTGCTGACCAGCGAAGCCAAGGGCGACATCACCTACAAAGGGGTAAAGCTTAAGGGTCGGGCCGACCGGATCGACCGGCTGGCCGATGGCACGCTGGCAGTGGTCGATTACAAGACCGGCGCTGCGCCATCCGCCCGCCGGGTCCAGGATGGCTTTGCACTTCAGCTTGGGCTGATCGGGCTGATGGCGCAGAGGGGCGCGTTCGCGGGGGTGGCGGGCGAGCCGGCGCGGTTCGAGTACTGGACATTGCAACGTCGCAAGGATGGCTCCCAGGAATTCGGGATGGTGGACACACCCGTGCTGGTCGACAAGAAGCGGACGGGCATCCCGTGCGATGATTTCCTGCCGGAGACCGAGCGGTATCTGGCCGATGCGATCGACCGCTGGATCAAAGGGGACGAGCCCTTCACGGCGCGACTGAACCCGGACCTGCCCGGCTATGCCGATTATGACCAGCTGATGCGGCTGGACGAATGGCAGGCCCGCGGCGACATGACGGAGACCAGCGAATGAGCCGGCTCCATCCGCTCAGGGACAACCAGCGTTCTGCCGCGGACCCGCGCGAGACGGTGTGGCTTTCGGCCTCCGCCGGGACGGGGAAGACGCAGGTGCTGTCGGCCCGGGTGCTTCGCCTGCTGCTGCAGCCTGGCGTGACCCCGGCGCAAATCCTGTGCCTGACGTTCACGAAAGCGGGCGCGGCGGAAATGTCCACCCGCGTCAATGAAGTGCTGGCCGACTGGGTCCGGATGCCTGACAACCAGCTTGCGATCCAGCTTGACGCGATCGGCGCGCCGATCGATCCCGCGACCCGCGCGCGTGCGCGGACGCTGTTCGCCAGCGTTCTGGACTGCCCCGGCGGAGGGTTGCGGATAAACACGATCCATGCGTTCGCGCAGTGGCTGCTGGCCGGGTTCCCGGAGGAGGCCGGCCTCACGCCCGGTACCCGCGCGATGGAAGACCGCGACCGGGCGCTGCTCAGCCGCGAGGTGCTGTCGCGTCTGCTGGTCGATGCCGAAGCGCACGGGCGAAGCGATCTGCTGCAGGCGCTGGCGGCGCTTTCGCTGCGCATGCGGCCAGAGGACGTAGAGCGCTACCTGCTGCGCTGCGCCGAGGCGCGCGACGTGTGGATTGGCCCTGGCGCGTGGGCGCCCCCGCTGCGCGGCAAAGTTGAGCGGCTGATCGGTCTGCCCGAGGACGCAAGCGTGATCGATTTGTGCAGCGATGCCGCATTCGACGTGCGCAGCCTGCGCCGGTGCATGGAAGCGAACGCGGCATGGAAGGCCGTGACCGGGCAGGACTCGGCCAACGCGATCGGCAGCTGGCTGGCCGCCGATCCGGTTGGGCGGGCCGAGCGGATCGACGCCTTGGCCAAAGTATTCCTGACCCAGAAAGCCGAGCCCAAAGCCGCAAAGTCGCAGGAAAAAATCGATCCTGACTATGCCGATCACGCGGCGCGGGTGTGCAGCTGCATCGCCGCGGTGCGTGAGCGCAAAGGGCTGCTTGCGCTGGCGGAATGGCTGACCCCGGCGCTTTTGCTGGGCCGCGAGTTCGCGCTGGCCTGGCACGACGCAAAGGCGCGCGAAGGCCTGATCGATTTCGATGATCAGATTCGGCAAGCGGCGGCGCTGCTGACCCGATCGGACCTGGCCGACTGGATCCGGTACAAGCTTGATCGCCGCTTCGACCATATTTTGATCGACGAGGCGCAGGACACCAACGCCGCACAGTGGCAGATCATCGATGCGCTGACCGGCGATTTCTTCGCTGGGGCAGGGCAGCATGACGACGCGCTGCGGACGCTGTTCGTGGTGGGCGATTACAAGCAGGCGATCTTCCGGTTTCAGGGCACGAGCCCCAGGAATTTCCAGGATGCGCGGGAGCGGGTGAGGCGGCTGATGAACGGTGCCGCCGATAACGCCCTGGCGTTGCGCGATCGGACGAATTTGCGATCGTTGCGGGAACTGGGGCTGGATCAGAGCTTCCGCACCGCCGCGCCGATCCTGGAGTTCGTGGACCGGGCCATCGCCCATATCGGCCCCACCCGGTTCGGGCTGGGCACGGTGCCGGAACGCCACAAAGGCGAGGACCGCCCGGGCCTGGTGACGATGTGGCGACCGGTTGGAATGACCAGCGACGACCGGCTGGATGAGGAAGAGGACGAGGGCGACCAGAACTGGCTGTCCCGCTCTGACCGGCAGCTGGCCGACAAGCTGGCCCAGCAGATCGCCGAATGGCTGGACACCCGCACGCCGGGATTTTCGCTGCAGAAAGGAAGTCATCGCCGGGCGCAGGCGGGCGATATCATGATCCTCGTGCGCCGGCGGAAGGAGCTTGCAGGACTGATCGTCGCGCGGCTGCATGCCCGCCGCGTGCCGGTGGCCGGGGTGGACCGCCTGCGGCTTGGAGCGCCGTTGGCGGTCAAGGACCTGGCGGCCGCGCTGCGCTTTGCCGTCCAGCCATACGACGACCTCAACCTTGCAGCGCTGCTGGTTTCTCCGCTGGTGGGCTGGAGCCAGGAAGAGTTGCTGGCGCACGGGTACCGGCCGGCGGGTGCCGCGCTGTGGGATCACCTGCGCCAGTCGCGCGCCCCTTTGGTTGCAGACACGGTGTCACGGCTGGTCGAACTGCTTGGCCAGGCGGATTACGAGCCCCCGCAGGCGCTTCTGCACTGGCTGCTGCTTGGCCCGTGGCAGGGCCGGCGCAAGCTGGTCGCGCGGCTGGGGCGCGAGGCCAACGACCCGATCGACGAGCTGCTCAATGCCGCGCACGCCTATGCTGCCACCGACACCCCCAGCCTGATCGGTTTCCTGCACTGGTTCGATGCCGGCGAGGGTGAAGTAAAGCGTGAGACCGACAGCGGCGGCGGGCTGGTGCGGGTGATGACGGTGCACGGATCCAAGGGTCTGCAGGCGCCGATCGTGATCCTTGCCGACGCGGCTGACGATCCTGCAAGGGGCAAGGGCCCGACGCTCGAACTGGCTGAAGCGTTGAGGGCGGTCCAACCCGGAGTGTTCCATGCACCGCGCATTGTGCCGCTGCCGGGATTGCGCAAGGACGAGAAGTTCGGCCGGATCGCAGCTGCCGAAGCCGCCGCGGCGCAGGAGGAACGGGAAGAGCACTGGCGGTTGATGTATGTGGCAATGACCCGGGCCGAGGAAGCACTGTTCGTGACCGGTGCACTCGGCACCAGGGAAAATGCGCCCGCCCCCGACAGTTGGTATGCAAAGCTGGCGGAGTTGTTCACCGGCCGGGAATGGCAGGCGGACCCGCGCTGGGGCGAGCGGATCGAGCATGGTGCGGCGCCGCCGCCCGCACCGCCCCGCGCTGCCGAGACGCAGGAACTGGCGCTGCCGCCCCCGATGCCGGGCTGGCTGGCACGCCCGGTTGGCGAGGAACCGCGCCCGCCGCGCCCGCTGGCGCCGTCATCGCTGGGCGAGGACCACAGCGCCGATCCGCCGTTGCCGCCCGGTATGGCCGGTGATGCAGCGCGGCGCGGGACGCTGATCCACAAGCTGCTGGAACGCCTGCCGGAAGTCATGCCGGCTGAGCGAGAGCCCGTAGCCACCCGGTGGCTGGCGCGCGCGGCAGCCGATCTGCCGGCAGGCGACCGGGCTGAGATGGTGCGCGCGGCGCTGGCGGTCCTGGCTGTTCCTGAATGGGCTGATCTGTTCAGCGCCGACGCGCTGGCCGAAGTGCCGGTGGCGGCAACGGTGGACGGACGGGTCATTGCCGGAACGATCGACCGGTTGCTGGTGTCCAAGGACCGGATCCGCCTGATCGACTTCAAGACCGCGCGTCGTCCCCCTGCGGGCCTGGCCGATGTGCCCGTTTCCATCCTGCGCCAGATGGCTGCGTACGCCGCCGCGCTGGAGAAGATCTGGCCCGGCCGCCCGGTTGACGCGGCGCTGCTCTACACCCATGCCCCGGCGCTGATTGCCATACCGCCCGAGGTGCTGGACCGGCACAAGCCGGGCTTTGCCGAGCCCGACTAATCCTTTTGCCGGCTTGGTTGTACTGCGCCGGCTACTGCCTAGATTGCATCACGACACTGTTCAGGAGTTTGCCATGTCGACCATCGCCGTTACCGACGCCACCTTCGCTTCCGAAGTTCTCCAGTCGGACAAGCCCGTACTGGTCGATTTCTGGGCCGATTGGTGCGGCCCGTGCAAGATGATCGGCCCTGCGCTGGAGGAAATTGCCGAGGAACTGGCCGACAAGGTGACGATCGCCAAGGTCGACATCATGGAAAACACCGAAACAGCCAGCAAGTTCGGTGTCCAGTCGATCCCGTTCATGGTGGTATTCAAAAACGGCGAGCCGGTAGCGCAGAAACTGGGCGCCGCGCCAAAGAGCCAGCTGAAGGCGTGGCTGGAAGGCGCGCTCTGACCGGCTGAAAGCAGGGGTTACATCCCTCCCGCACAAGCACGAACGGATTTCGGATTGACCGCGCGCAGTGCTCGGCGGGCTTCAGAGAGCCGCCAGCCGCTCGGCCAGATCATGCCACAACGCGGGGGTGGCGGCGGCCAGCAGCCCAGGGTCGAGATGCCGGTCCACCCGGTACGGCGACCCATCTGGCCGGGCGGCTTTGCCGCCTGCTTCGTTGACAAACAGCACCCCGGCGGCGTGGTCCCACGCCAGCGTGCGTTCGAATATGGACAGGTCGTTCTGGCCGAGCACGATCCGCGGGTACTGCTCGGCTGCGCAGCGCGGGATATCGACCACGCTGTAGTGCGGCGCGATGTCGCGGCTGAGCGCGGCGCGCCGGGCCGGGTCGGCGAAAACCAGCGAGATCGCGGCGACTGGCGGGCTCTGGCCCGTGGTGCGTGCGCGCACGACCTGTCCATCGATCCACGCGCCGCGCCCGGCCACCGCATGGCAGAACCGGCCAGTCAGGGCATCGTAGATCCAGCCGCCGATGGCGCTGCCCCGTTCGGCCAGCGCGACCAGCACGCCGAAGGGCGGCCTGCCGGCGGCGAAGTTGTTGGTTCCGTCGAGCGGGTCGATGATCCAGCACAGCCCGTCCCCAAGCCGGTCGAGCACGGCAGGATCGGCATGGGCGGCTTCTTCCCCTACGATGGCCGCTTCGGGCAGCAACTTGGCGAGGCCTTCGCTCAGGATATCCTCGGCCTCCGCATCGGCGATGGTGACGACATCGTCTGCTGCTTTTTCCGTTATTTGGTGCTCAGCAAGACGTTGATAACGAGGCATGATCGCCCGCGTTACCGCCTCGTGCATCAGCGCGTGGACACCGGCGGTGAGGGCGTCGGTAGGCACCATGTCAGCTCCGGTAATCGGCGTTGATCGAAATGTAGCCGTGGGTGAGATCGCAGGTCCACACCGTCGCGCGTCCATCGCCCAGCCCAAGATCGACCTCGATCGTCACCTCGCGCCCTTTCAGGTGGGCGGCGACCGGCGCCTCGTCGTAGTTGGCCAGCGGCTGACCCTCGCGCGCGGCCCACGTGCCGCCGAAACCGATCGACAGCCGGTCCCGGTCGGCCGGTTCGCCGGCTTTGCCCACGGCCATCACCACGCGGCCCCAGTTGGCATCCTCGCCGGCAATCGCGGTCTTGACCAGCGGCGAATTGGCGATGGCCAGGCCGACCTTGCGGGCGCAGTCATTGCTGACTGCGCCGGTGACGGTGATGGCGATGAACTTCTGCGCGCCTTCGCCGTCGCGCACCACCAGATGCGCGAGCTGGCGGCAGACGTCGAGCAGCGCCGCTGCAAAAGCGTCTGCGCCCGGGCAGTCCGCGCTTGTGATCTGCCGGTTGCCGGCCGCGCCGGTCGCGAACGCAAGGACCGTATCGCTGGTCGAGGTATCGCTATCAACGGTAATGCAGCTGAAGGTGGCGCGGTTCGCGGCCGAGAGCAGTTCCTGCAGGTACGCGGGCGCGACCGCGCAATCGGTGAAGATGTAGCCCAGCATCGTTGCCATGTCGGGCGCGATCATGCCGCTGCCCTTGATGATCCCCGACAGCGTGATCGTCTTGCCATCGACTATCGCGGTCGCGGTTGCGCCCTTGGGGAACGTGTCGGTCGTGCCGATGGTGCGCGCGGCGTCTTCCCAGCTGCACGGCGGCGCGGACAGTGCCGCCTCGACCCCGGCGCGCGCCTTGTCCTTGGGCAGGGGAACCCCGATCACCCCGGTGGAGGAAACGAACACCTGATCGGATGCGCAGCCCAGGTGCCCGGCCACGTGCGCCATGATCTGCTCTACCGCCTCGCGCCCGCGGTAGCCGGTAAAGGCGTTGGAATTGCCGGCATTCACCACCAGCGCGCGGGCGCGGCCTTGTGCGACGTTGGCGCGGCCCAGTTCCACTTCGGACGAGCAACAGACGTTGCGGGTGAACACGCCGGCAACCGTGGTCCCTTCGGCCAGTTCCACATAGGTCAGGTCGCAGCGGCCCCAGTTCTTGTAGCCGGCGCGCACCACGCGGGGCGTTGCCCCTGCAATTGCGGTCAGGGCGGGGAAGGGCGTTGCGAGCGGCGAGAGGGCTTCGGACATGGAATGCCGACTAAGCCCTGCGCGCCGCGCGTCAAGTCGTGCCCGGGCTGGACGCGGTTCGTCGACGCTCCTATATCCGCGGTCAGATGCGCCGGATTCTACTCGCCTTCCTGGCCCTGTTGGGCTTTGCTGCTCAGGTTGGGCCGGTGCAGGCGCGGGTGGATGCCAACGCTGCGGCACAAGTGGGCGTGGCTGCCGCCGTTCGTGGGGCGGATTATACATCTGCGGCGCGCATGGCGATTTGCGGGCAGCACGTTGCCCTTGGCCATCCGCGCGGTGATGGTACTGACGCTGCGCGGCCGGCGGGCCGCTGCTCCCTGGCGGCGCCGGGCGTCCTTATCGGTATCGACCGCGCGCACGAATAGCGCCGGCCTTGCCCGGACGCTGCCGGCGCGGCCCGTTGGCTCCCTGGCGCCTTTTTCACCATTGCAATTACCCGCCGCGCGCGTTCGCGGCACAGCTTCAGGAATTTCCCATGCTCGGCGCACTCGCCAAAGCCGTGTTCGGCTCGTCCAACGATCGTTACGTCACCAAGCTCGAGAAGATCGTTCTCCAGATTAATGCCTTTGAGCCCCAGTTCGAGGCGATGTCGGACGAGGACCTTCGCGGTCAGACCGCGCGCTTTCGCCAGCGACTGGAGGATGGGCAGACGCTTGACGATATCCTGCCCGAAGCTTTCGCCACCGTGCGCGAAGCGTCCAAGCGGGTGCTGGGGATGCGCCATTTCGACGTGCAGATGATCGGCGGCATCGTGCTCCACCGCGGCGAGATTGCCGAAATGCGCACCGGTGAGGGGAAGACCCTGGTCGCGACGCTGGGGGCCTACCTCAATGCGATCGAGGGCAAGGGGGTTCACGTCGTCACCGTCAACGATTACCTCGCCCGCCGCGATGCCGGCTGGATGGGGCAGGTATACACTTTCCTCGGCCTGACCGTGGGCGTGATTGTGCCAAACCTGGCAGAACCGGAACGGCGCGAGGCCTACGACGCCGACATTACCTATGCGACCAATAACGAGCTTGGTTTCGATTACCTGCGCGACAACATGAAGCACGAGCGCGACCAGATGGTGCAGCGCCCGTTCAATTTCGGGATCGTCGACGAGGTGGACTCGATCCTGATCGATGAAGCCCGCACGCCGTTGATCATTTCCGGCCCGACCGACGACAAGAGCGACCTGTACGTCTCAGTCGATGCGATCATCAAGCACATCCCGGCCGAGCACTACGAAGCCGACGAGAAGACCAAGAATATCACCCTGACCGAAGACGGCGTGGAGTGGGCCGAGCGCGCGCTGGAGGAGGCCGGACTGCTTGTTGGGTCAAATCTGTACGACGTCGAGAACACCCAGGTCGTCCACCATCTTGACCAGGCGCTGCGTGCCAACGTCATGTACAAGCGTGACATCGATTATATCGTCAAGGACAACAAGGCGATCATCATCGACGAGTTCACGGGCCGCATGATGGACGGTCGACGCTGGTCGAACGGGCTGCATCAGGCGGTGGAGGCCAAGGAAGGCCTGAAGATCGAGCCCGAAAACCAGACAATGGCCTCGATCACGTTCCAGAACTACTTCCGCATGTATCCCAAGCTTTCCGGGATGACCGGCACTGCCGCAACCGAGGCTCCGGAGTTCTATGACATCTACAAGATGAACGTTGTCACCATTCCGACCAACGTGCCGGTAAGGCGGATCGACGAAGAGGACGAATTCTACAAGAACACGCAGGACAAGTTCGCCGCGATCGCGCGCCTGATCCGCGATAAGACCGAGACTGGCCAGCCGGTGCTGGTCGGCACGGTTTCGATCGAGAAGTCCGAGCTGCTGTCCGAATTCCTCAACCGCGAGAACGTGAAGCACAGCGTACTCAATGCGCGCTTCCACGAACAGGAAGCCCACATCGTGGCGCAGGCCGGGCGGCTGGGCACCGTAACCATCGCCACCAACATGGCCGGCCGCGGTACCGACATCCAGCTCGGCGGCAATCTTGAATTCCGCATCAACGACGAACTGCGCGACCTGCCCGATGGGCCCGAGTGTGATGCTGCCGTTGCCGGGATAGAGGCAGAAGTGGCTGCAGAAAAGCAGGCCGTGCTGGCGGCCGGCGGGCTGTGCGTAATTGGAACCGAGCGGCATGAAAGCCGCCGTATCGACAACCAGCTGCGCGGCCGCTCCGGCCGTCAGGGCGATCCGGGCCTGTCGAAGTTTTACCTGTGCCTGGAGGACGACCTGCTGCGCATCTTCGGGCCCGACACGCTGTTCAGCCGGATGATGAATTCCAACTTGGCCGACGGCGAAGCGATCGGCTCGAAGTGGCTGTCCAAAGCGATCGAGACGGCGCAGAAAAAGGTCGAGGCGCGCAACTACGACGTCCGCAAGCAGGTGGTCGAATACGACGACGTGATGAATGACCAGCGCAAGGTCATCTATGAGCAACGTTCCGACATCATGGATGCCGATACGGTCGATGACGTGGTCGTCGAGATGCGCGAGGACACCGTGAACGCGCTCGTCGCCGATGCCTGCCCGCCCGGATCGTATCCCGAGCAATGGAACCTTGAGGGGCTGGCCGAGCGCGGGCGCGATGTGCTCGGCATCGACCTTCCGGTTGAACAGTGGCGTGCCGAGGACGGCATCGATCCGGAAGCGATCGAGGAGCACGTCAGACAGATGGCGAACGAGCACATGGCAGCGAAAATGGCAGACAGCCAGGACGTGTGGCGCTCGATCGAGAAGTCCGTGCTGCTGGAACGGCTCGATCACTATTGGAAGGAACACCTCGCAACACTGGACGCTTTGCGCCAGGTTGTCTTCCTGCGCGCCTATGCCCAGAAGACCCCGATCAACGAATACAAGCAGGAAGCCTTCGGCCTGTTCGAGAAGATGCTCGAGACGATCCGCGAGGACGTGACCCGTATCCTGTGTGCGGCCGAGATCCAGTTCGCTCCGCCGCAGGGCAGACTCCCGGACTTGCCCGATTTCCTGACCGGACATATCGACCCGCTGACGGGGTTTGACGATGGGGCGGGCGGGTATCCGGGCATGGCGCCTGCCCTGCTGGGAACGCACCGCGGGCCCAATCCGGCTGGGGAGGGTGACCCGTACGCCCATCTCGGTCTGTCGCGCAACGCGCCGTGTCCGTGCGGTTCCGGCGCCAAGTACAAGCATTGCCACGGCGCGGTTGCCTGATCCAGAGCGGGGCCGCGGCAGCGGCTCCGCTTTGCCGCCACTGGATGGCCGGCGAAACGAACGCGTCTTTGCTCTATTGGCGGTGAGGTGCATCCTGCATCCGTCGGTACACGCCGGACGCATGACCCCGCCCCGTCAGTCGGGCGATCGGACAGATGGAAAAATGGCTCCCTGAGTTGGATTCGAACCAACGACCAAGTGATTAACAGTCACTTTTATTGGTCGGAAATCTCTGGAATTATCACGTGGTGAGCCTTGCAATAACCAGCAAATTCTAGCATATTCTCGGAAGCAAGCGGAACCTAGCTAACGCTACTGGAAGGCCGCTGGTTAGACAGATGTTAGACAGAAAGGCGGATCATCATGGCCAAGCCAGCGTCACTCCTGAAGGGCTTCGAAAAGGCGGTGGTGACGGCGAAGGCCGGGGCACGGCGCCAGGTCATATTCGACGAGGCCACAACCGGGCTCGCGCTGATAGTGACCCCGAAGGGCAAGAAGTCGTTTTCGATCGTCGCGCGCGACCCGGCCGGCAAGCAGGTGTGGAAGCGCATCGGCGACCCGGCGCAAATGAACGTCTCAGAGGCCCGCTCAGAGGCCGCTCAGGCCGTCGCGCGGGTCAAGGCAGGGGAAGCGGCTTCACTGCCTCCAACGCCGCGTAATGCCGCTCCAGAGACGTTTCGCGCGGTGGCAGAGCGCTTCGTGCAGCGCCACGTCAATAAGCAGGAACTGCGGTCGAAAGCCGCGATCGAACGCCAGCTGGAATGTTACGTCTATCCCGAATGGGGCAGCGAGCCGTTTGAGGCGATTCGCCGCGGGCGCGTTGCCGAACTGCTGGACAAGATCGAAGATCGCACGGCCGGTGCGAGCGGCGACATGGGTGGTCCGGTGATGGCCGATCGCGTGCTCGCCACGCTGCGGAAGCTGTTCAACTGGTACGAGGTCCGCAACGAAGAGTACGCGTCGCCGATCGTGCGCGGCATGCGGGTTAGCTCAGCGAAAGATCGTGCCCGCAAGCGCATCCTCACAGACGATGAAATCCGCGCGTTGTGGCCCGACTTGGCCAACCACGGGACGTTCGGCGCCTTCCTGCAAACCTGTCTGCTGACAGCGCAGCGGCGTGGCAAGGTGTTGGCGATGCGGTGGCAGGACGTGTCCGAAGAGGGCGTCTGGACGATTCCGGCCGAGGCGCGCGAGAAGGCCAATGCGGGAGCGGTCAAGCTGCCGGCGATGGCGCTTGCGGTCATCAACGCGCAGCCGATCATCGCCGGCAACCCCTATGTCTTCGCCGGCCGCGGCAGCGGGCCGATCGGGAACCTAGGGCATGACAAGAAGCGCTTGGACGACCGCGTGAGCCTTGGCGAACCGTGGACCATTCACGACCTGCGCCGCACCGCGCGTTCGCTGATGGCCCGCGCTGGCGTCCGGTCCGACGTTGCCGAACGGACTCTAGGCCACGTTATAGCCGGCGTTGAGGGCGTGTACGATCGCCACGGCTACAGCGACGAAAAGGCCGCCGCACTCGAAGCGCTGGCCACGCTGGTTGGCCGCATACTGCAGGGCGAACAAAGCAACGTTGTGGAGTTGGGGGCGACGCGATGAGCGCGGTTACGAAATTCGAAGTTGTTTTTTTCGTTGAGGGCACGTCGTGGCACCAGCTGTGTGTAACTCGCACTGCTGGGGCACCCAGCTGTGGTTATCTCGCGCTTTCTGCTTAGCGCCCTTAGCGCATATAGCTGGCGCACTTCAAAAGGAGGGCATCCGCACAAGCAGGAGCCTTCCAAATGCGTATTCTCAGATTGACTGAAACCGAAGCCAAGACGGGGTATTGCGATCGCCAACTTCGCGATCTCGAGGCTGAAGGCCTATTCCCGAAGCGTTTCCCCTTGAACCCAAACGGCAAGGGCCGCGCGGTAGGCCACCTTGAATCCGAAGTGGACGAGTGGATCAGGGCACGCGCTGCTAGCCGGGTGCACGCGTGAAGGCGCTGGCGAAAAACGCTCGGAAGCTGGCGCTTGAGCACGAACTCGGGCGAAGCCGAATGCAAGTGTTGCTCGGCAAGGCGCTCTATGGTGCAGTATAACTGCTGGCGCTCCCATGCCGATCTGACGGCGACTATCGCGGCCATTCCGCCAGACGCGGCCGACCTGCGAACGGTATTCGAAGCCGCGCGCGACGGCGGCATCGGCGTGATGTTCATCGATCAAACCGCCGGCGCCTTCCGCATCCCGGCAAACCGTCCGGCGTTCGTGCTGATTGGCGACGATACCGACGCATCGAACCGTTACCCTTTAGGAGTCGAACATGCTTAACTTAGACCTCATCGTCGGCGCTAACGCCGCAGCCGCGTACACTGGTCTCAAGCCGTGCCAGATTTACCGCATGGCGAAAAGCGGGCTGATCCCCACGATCCGCGTCGGACACAGAATGCTGTTCCGAAAGAGCGAGCTGGACGCGTTCTTCCGCTCGGCCTCTTCCAGGGCGAACGCTGAATTTCTCTAGGACAAATCAAATGACGAATATGAACCGCGGAGCCCGCGTGGCTCCGGACGATGTCGTACGCCCGTTTTCCGCACGGCCGGCCGCGTCAATGGCAACCCTCCCGAACAAGTTCGACACCGCTCGCTCCAAGCAGCTGCTCGCCAATAACCGCACCGCTCGAATCGAACTGGCAACATGCAATGTTCATGACCCTGACGCTGTCGATCGCCGCAGCGATAGTGCTTTAGTGGCGGAAGAAGCAGTTTTGTTGATGCCTTTTCCGGATGTCGCCGCACTAGCCGCCAAGCTGGAACTGATCGCAGTCTCAGACGATCAGCCGGACTGCAACATCTTGAACGGCCTGGTGTCTCACGCGTTGCGGCTCCCCAGTATGGATCGGGGACCGACGTTAGTCCCGAAAGTGTGGTTGCGCTACTTTCGCCGGTCTGGCGGCCGGATGTTTCGACGTGACGGAAGGTATGGTTCGCCACCTCTGCTGATAGTGGCGCGAGCGGCGCCCCAAGGACCTGGCTCCGTGGCAGCTCGCCGCCGTTGTTGAGCATCTTGAACGAATGCTGCCGCCTGAATCAGGGCACATCGGCCCGGATCACTGCAGCGGCAAGAAGTAATCTTGTATCGCTGCATCCCACAACCGGCCGCGATTCAAAGCCAGTGCAAGCCGGTGCAAGCATCTCCTAGCAAAAAGGAGGTGGTCGCATGGACCTGCTGAAATCCCGCGAGACGGCCGATTATCTGAAACTCTCTGAGCGGACGCTGACGCAAATGCGCAGTGAAGGCTCAGGGCCCCCGTTCGTGCGGCTGTACGCTGACGGCCGCGGCGTCCGCTATCGGCGCGCCGACCTGGACGCGTGGCTTGAAACCAAGGGAGGCGCCTGTGTCGCATGAACGAAAAAGGCGCGGCGTTGCAGGCCGGGGCTCTCTGGTGACGTCCTGGAAGAAACTTGCGGGAATCTACATCGGCCGATTCGCCCGTGCAAGTGTCCTCTTCGTCGCGCAGCACATAACGCTCGTCGCCCGGTGGCTGCCATGAAGCGCCGCACCGGAGCGGCTCGGCGCACGTTTGAGGTCGTCGCCTTCCCCGTCAGCCCGATGCGTTACTGGCGGATTCGACCAGAGCCCGCGAAGCCGGGGCAGTACCGCGGCGAGATCATCCATGACGTATGGGAGGAGACCTTCGCGCAGACCTACACTGAGGTCGGCGAACTCCATCTGGTTCTGGCAACGCTCAGGGAGAGGCGCTGGCGGCAGGGGCTGATTGTGGTGGAGGCGCGGTCATGATCCGCCTGCGCTACGGGCAGGAATACCGCCTCGTCGAGGCGCGCCCCTACGTTCGCCGAGAAGGAAGTCTCACGGCCCTGCTGATCTTGGCTTCGACCTGCGCGCAGTGCGGAGAACCGTTCACGACGTCAACGCCAAAGGGCTCGGGGCGGTTCGAGCCGAACCGGCGCTGCCAGCGCCATACGCACCGGGGGCATAGGTTGAACGCGGCGCTCTTTTACGCAGGCTGTGATCCCGCCGGATATCCTCGGGGCCGCAGCCGAAAAAAGAACGCCCCCGCGCCGGCCGCAACCGACGTGAGGGCAGGAGCCATTCACAGGGACGCAAATGGAAGGCGGGCTCATACCCGAACCGCGGAGGGGGCGCAATTACCACTCTCCCGAACGCCCCCACGTTCGCCCAGCCGGATCGGCCGGCGTGCAAGCCGGTCGAGCTCAGTAGAGGCGCAGTCATGACTTCGCTCGAATGGCTTGGCCGCCAGGTGCCGGTGTTCGCTGGAACCTACGACACTCATATCAGCACCGGAGAGTGCTACGATACTCGGCCGCTCTCCAGCTTGTTCACCATGCAGCCTGGGTCGGTAGCAAAGATGGAGGGCCTCGCGTTCCTCCCGACGCTGTACGCGGACCATGATGCTCGCACGCATTCCGTCCAGCGCGAGCGAGGCGTTTTCGTAGCTCTTACGGGCGACGTCGATGAGGGAAATTGGTCGATCGAACACATCCGCGGCCTGGTTTCGGGTCTCGTAGGCGACGGTGCTTACCTCATCTATTCCAGTCCTCACGCTTGCCCAGGCGACATGCGATGGCGGATCGTGTTGCCGCTGGCGCAACCGGTTTCCTTTGCGGACTGGCACGATGCTCAAGCGGCCTTGCTCTCGTTCATGGGCCGCGCTGGCGTAGATCTCGATCGAGCTCTGCTCGGCGCCGGACAGCCGGTGTTTCTGCCGAACGTGCCGGCGCGGCATCCGAAGACAGGCGAGGCGCTGCGCGGCAGCGATGGGGCACCCTTGTATTACTGCCGAGCCAGAACGGGCCCGCGGTCGCCTGGTCTTCAGCTGGGGAACGGCAGTCTCGGAACCGAGATAGCGCGACTGCGCGCGCGGCGTGCAGCCGACGAACTCGCGCACCAGCGCCTCAGGGTCGATGCACAGCAGCGTCGGCGTTCCTCAACTTCGAATGCAGAATCGCCGATCGTGCGCTTCAATCGCGCCAATCCGCTGCCGGATCTCCTGCAGACATACGGCTACGAACAGTCACCGCGGCACGCTGACGACTGGCGGTCGCCGCACCAGACGAGCGCCACTTACGCAACGCGCATCGTGGAGGGCAGAAAGTGGATCAGCCTGTCGGGTTCGGATGCAGCAACGGGTCTCGGCCAAGCTTCTGCGGCCGGCTGCTTTGGTGATGCTTTCGACCTGTTCGTGCACTTCGAGCATGGAGGCGATCGGAAGGCTGCTCTGCGTTCGCTCGGGGAGGAGCGGCGATGAACGCGCACATCAAGCCCCCACCTGTCGACGAGGTGGACCCGAAAGCTCGCCGCGAGGCGCAGCGCCGTGAGAACGTTGCCATCGGAGAGGGATCTAACGAGATCCCAACGGCAACCATCCTCAGCCTAGACGAGTTGCTGGCCGAATACGTGTTCATTCAGGACGGCTCACAAGTGGCTCCGCTGCACCGGCCGCAAGCGTATCTATCTTTGAGTGATTTCCGCAACGCGATGGCGGGCTCGAAGCACAGGTTCGAAAATGGCGAGGGGCAAAGAAAGACTGTCCCTGCTGTGAAGGCATGGCTTGAACATCCTGACCGGCTTGAAGCCGAAGCCCTGACATTCCGCGCGGGGGGCGATCGAATTGTAGCCGCTCCTGGCTCCAACCGTCGGGCGTTTAATTTGTGGGCGCCCATCAAGCGGTTGCCGGTGTCGGACAACTGGCAACAGCTCGCGGCGGTTTTCGTGGATCACGTGCGCTGGCTCTGGGGGGCGGATGCCGACAAGTTCCTCGATTGGCTCGCGCATATTGAGCAGTCCCCAGGGCAACTGCCGCATTATGGGTGGGTGCATGTCAGCCGGGAGCATGGCAAGGGACGCAACTGGATTTCATCCGTGCTAGCTCGGGTCTGGGAAGGTCATGTCGCTGCGTCTCTTGACCTTGTCGCCATGCTGAGCACGAACTTCAATGGGCAATTGTCCCGCAAGATGTTGGCGATCGTCGATGAGATCAACGAAGGCGGCAGCGCAAGCCATCGGCATGCGCAGAAGCTCCGCGAAATTGTCACCGTTGAACGGCGCGACATCAACCCGAAGTACGGCCGGCCGCTGGTAGAGTACAACTCCTGTCGGTGGCTGCTGTTCTCGAACCACACGGGCGCGCTACCGCTAACCGAGGATGATCGCCGCTTCTGGATCGTGTCGCACGACGGGAGCCCCAAAGCGCCAGAATACTATTCCAGGCTCTACGGGGCACTTGCGCACCCATCGTTTGTCCCTGCTGTGGCAGAATTCTTGCGACAACGCGACAACCGACACTTCAACCCCGGCGAGCATCCACCCATGAATGCGGCAAAGGAAGCCCTTGTTGGGTTCAGCCGTTCTGAGGCGGATCTGACGTTGGCTGAGATCACGGCGCATTGGCCGGTCGACGTCATCACCCGCAAGGAGCTCCGCCTTCTGATGGAGGGCGTCGACCCCGGTAGCGCCGCGGGAAAGCATGCGCTGGACCGAGCCGGTATTCTCCCCATCACAGAAACGCCAAAAGTCAAAGTCGCCACGCAAGGCTCCCAGCGAGCACATGCTGTCCGCAATGCGAACCATTGGCTGAAAGCAGGCCACGCGCAATTGAAGGCGGAAATCGAGCGAATTGGGATCCGAGAGAAGCTGGCGAGCGGTGGATGGGATGACCGGTACGAGCAGTGGAACCAACAAAAGCCTTGAATGTCATTGGAGTAGCACCTCCCGGTTCCACCGGTTCCGCCGTTTGAAAAAGATTGGTCATCGATCGGTATATAACTGGGGAGTTTCTGAAACGGCGGAACCGGTGGAACTGTGGAACCAGCGCGATTCAACCCACCCCGTCCGTTCGCCACACCCGCACCGTTGCTCTCAACACTCAGGAGGTGGGACGTGGCATTTCAGAAGGGACAGTCGGGCAATCCGGGCGGGCGGGCGAAGGTGACACTTCCCGACGGGCGCACGCTCACCGACCTGGCACGCGAGCACACGGCGAAGGCTGTTGAGGCACTGGTGGGCGTGATCGAGAGCGAAGAGGCCAGCGATGCGGCGCGGGTGTCGGCAGCGACGGCCCTGCTCGATCGGGGCTGGGGCCGGCCTAAGCAGGATCTCGGCATTGAGATTAAGTCGGACGATGCGACGGCTGTGCTACTTGAACAGGCGCGGCGTCGTGCCATTGGATCGCAGAGCGAAGGGCTTGGCTGACGCTTTAGTCGCTCCCGAAGAAGCGGCTGGATCCACCGCCTCGCACGCTCCAATTGTTCCTGTGCGCCGCGGTCAAGAATATGATCAAGCGTCCAGCGGTTAGCGCTGCCCCGGAACTCACCGGCCCTACTCGCAAAGCATGCGGTGGAATCAGGGCAGGCGCTTTCAGGGCTTCCTCGTTACCGAAAGCAATCGAGGCATTTCTCATGAATAGCCCTGTGGCTACCATTAGCCCGTACTGCCCGAAACCCGCTGTCACCCGGCTATAATGCCGGAACTGGAATAACGGACGGCGCCCAATATAGGCCTGCTCCACCCCCTTGTCAGCCTCTCTACATAACGGCGTAACGTTCGTCACGCCGTTATGTAGAGAGGCTGATACCATGAAAGCGGTCGCCTATTATCGCGTTTCGACGGCAGCACAGGGTCGCTCCGGGCTCGGCCTGGAAGCGCAGCAGCATGCGGTGGAAGCGTTGTGTGCGTCCCGTGGCTGGGAAATCTTCGCCCCTCCCTTCACTGAGGTCGAGAGCGGCAAGCGCGCCGATCGCCCGGAACTGACGAAGGCCCTGCACCGCGCGAAAGTTACCGGCGCAACTCTGGTTGTGGCAAAGCTGGATCGCCTCTCACGCTCGGCCGCATTCCTCACCGCGCTGCAAGAGGCCGGCGTCCCGTTCATTGCTGCGGACATGCCCGAGATGAACGACACAGTCGTCGGCATCATGGCCGTGGTCGCACGTGCCGAACGCCAGGCGATCTCCAGACGGACGCAGGAGGCGCTACAGGCCGCCAAAGCGCGGGGAGTGAAACTGGGTAACCCTAACGGCGCAGCGGCGCTAAGAAGGGCTCAGCGGGGCAATGCAGATTCACTACAGGCGATCATTGCTGCGGCTGCAGACCGAGCCGAGCAGTTGCAGCCTGTCATTGAGGATATGCGCTCCCGATCGATCACGTCGCTCTCAGGCATTGCTCAGGCGCTGAACGAGGGCGGTTTCGTCACGGCGCGCGGCGGCAAGTGGCATGCTTCGAGCGTCCGGAACCTTCTGATGCGGCTGCGGACTGTCGGGTTAGCTCAGCCCGGGGATTACAATGCCAAACAGCGCGGCCAGCAGCCCGGCTAAAGCCGTGATTGCGGCGGCGACGGCGACACCAACCAGATTTTCCGCCACCTTGGTCAATAACCATTTCAGCGACGACGTTAGGAGATCAGCAAGCGGCCCGACCCGAATCCTTGCCGCAGCAACCAGCCGCCGCGCGGCGCTGATCTCGGCCAAGTTGCGGTCAAATTCTTCATCCGCTTTGAGGCTGTTGTTGGTGCTCGTTTCCAAGGTCGTCTGGATGACGCTGAGGTGCTCTCGGAGCGCCACCCCGTCGGGCCGGTTGTGATCGAGGGTGACGATCCGATCAGCGGCCGGAACTCCACCGGCCGCCCTACCTCCCCTCTCGATGTGCTTCAAAAGATCTCGGGCAAACGGCCGAACGACCTGATCGTTGATTGCCGCTACGCTTTCATTGTATT
Source organism: Pseudomonadota bacterium (assembly GCA_040387665.1). Lineage (GTDB taxonomy): Bacteria > Pseudomonadota > Alphaproteobacteria > Sphingomonadales > Sphingomonadaceae > Novosphingobium. Next base: position 26,410 of record JAZKDH010000072.1, read on the forward strand.
TTGTCCCGGCCCACAGGAAACCCGTGGAGAAGCTGGAAAAAGCCATTTCGTCATGAGCCAAATAGCGCATGACAAAGATGTGCTGCCCCAATCTTTCCGTTCGATCCCGGGACCAGTTGAGCCGTCCGCCGCCAACCGTGCCGCTCCTGGTTGCGAGCGCCGCATTAAACCATTCTCCGAACGCAACCTCATTCTCAAGACGCTCCATTACTGGCTTTGACACCGGAGAGTTGTCGAGGAAGTCCAGCCAATCTTGCAGCCGCAAACAAAAACTTTGAAACTGCGCCTGCAGCACATCGTCCACATGGTCTTTGTAGTCGCTGGCGAACGCTTCAATCTCGGTCATCTTAAATCCCCCGTCGGACGCACGTCTCGAACACATACCGCTTCGCGATTCAACCTCATGGGCGGCGGCTTCATCATGTCCCCATGACCCCGGATGAAATCCGCCGCGAGGTGATCGCCGATCTTGGCCGGTTCACCCATGATCCGCTCGGCTTCGTGCTGTGGGCTTTCCCGTGGGGTGTCGAGGGCACGTCCCTGGCGAACGAGGATGGTCCCGACACCTGGCAGCGGGAGCAGCTGACGCTCATTGGCGACAAGCTCAAGGCTGACCCCCACATGCCGGTACTCGATGCCACTGCCTCGGGCCACGGCATCGGCAAGAGCTCCGAGGTAGCGTGGCTGATCATGTGGGCGGTGATGACCCACGAGGACACCCGCGGGGTGGTGACGGCCAACACCGAAGGCCAGCTACGCACAAAGACATGGCCGGAGTTGTCGAAGTGGTACTCGCTGCTGCAGTTTGCCTGCCTGCGCGACATGTTCGCGCTGGAAGCCACCTCGATCCACTCGACAGAGGTCGGGCACGAGCGCACCTGGCGCGTGGACGCGATCCCGTGGTCGGAGCGGAACACCGAGGCGTTCGCGGGACTGCACAACGCTGGCAAGCGGGTGATCCTGCTGTTCGATGAGGCCTCGTCGATCATTGACGCGATCTGGGACACCGCGAGCGGCGGTCTGACCGACGCCGGCACTGAGATTCTGTGGCTTGCCTATGGCAACCCGACACGGAACACCGGGCGGTTCCATGACGTCATAGTCGGCCGGTTCCGCAATCAGTGGACGCACCGCATGATCGACGGGCGCACAGTGAAGCGGACAAACAAGGCGCTGCTCCAAACCTGGATCGACACCTATGGCGAGGATTCCGACTTCGTCCGGGTGCGCGTCATGGGCCAGTTCCCCCGTGCGGGCTCGGCGCAGTTCATCGGCTCGGACGTGGTGCAGGCTGCCCGGAAGCGCGAGGTGCACACGCTGCTATCAGACCCCGTGATCTTCGGGGTCGACTGCGCACGGTTCGGGGACGACCATTCCACGCTGGCGATCCGCCGTGGCCGCGATGCCCGCTCGATCGAATGGAAGCGCTGGAACAACCAGGACGCCATGACCCTCGCCGGCGATATCGCGCTGGAGGCAAAGCGGTGGAAGCCTCAGGCCATCTTCGTGGACGCGGGCAACATCGGCGCCGCCGTGATCGATCGGCTGAGGCAACTCGGCTGCGACAACGTGTACGAGGTGTGGTTCGGCGGCAAAGGGCGGTCGGCGCAGTGGGCGACCGGCGTTCGCGTGCAGACGGCAAACAAGCGGGCCGAAATCTGGACCAGCATGCGCGCCTGGATGGCGGGCGGCGCTATTCCGGATAGCGACGATCTCGAAGCCGATCTGACCGGGCCTGAATATGGGTATGCCGCCGACCAGGTCTCGATTCAGCTGGAATCGAAGAAGGACATGAAAGCACGCGGCATGCCCTCGCCGGATGATGCCGACGCGCTGGCCTGCACCTTCGCCGAACCGGTGATGCCCGTCGACAGCTGGGGCCACGTAAACCCGGGCGACTTCGTGGCGCCGTCCAACCCCTACGATCGTTATGCCGAGATCGACTGACGAGAGACGCACCACGGACAAGCACGGGCATTGCGGCGCGCGCCGGCGGCGGCGGCGACAGACAACGATGGAAACCCATCACGCCCGTTCCGTATACCCTTCGGATCAGATTTAGGAAAAGAGCCGATCAGCAAGCGGTCTAGGCTTGTTTGGCTTTCGCTGAATATCTTGCTGTCGTTCGCCTAGTTCGATCGCGAGGTCACCGGCGAACGCATCCGCGACAAGTTCGCTGCCGGCCGCGCGAAGGGCATTTGGATGGGCGGATTCGTGCCGATGGGGTACGATGTCGTCGACCGCAAGCTGGTGATCAACGAGGCCGAAGCCGCGACGGTCCGGAATATGTTTTAGCGGCTTGTTGAACTCGGATCGGTGACACTGCTGACCCGGGAATTGGTGGCAAACGGTGCGCTGAACAAGCGTGGCAAGCCGGTCGACAAGGGCTTCCTCGACAAGCTGTTCCGCAACCGGCTCTATCTTGGCTAGGCGATCCACACAGGCACGAGCTATCCCGGCGAGCATCTGGCGATCATCGATCAGCCGCTCTGGGATCAAGTGCATTCCATCCTGCAGGAAAGCCCTCGGCAGCGGGCGGCCAGCACGCGCGCCAAGACCCCGGCTCTACTGAAGGGGCTGATGTTCACCGCCACCGGCATTGCCATGACTCCGACCGCCACCAAGAAGGGCAGCCGCCATTATCGCTATTATACTTCGATGGATGCAATGCGGAACCGGGCCGCTGAAGGCACCGACGGGTTCGTGCGGCTCAACGCGGGGATGGTGGAAGGCGCGGTTATCCAGGAAATACGGTCTCTGCTGCGCACGCCAGAGATTGTAGCACGGGCGGTGGAGGCTGCGCACCGTAATGACCCGGACATCGGGGAGCATGATGTTGTCACCGCGCTGTCGGGCTTGACGCCCTATGGGAATCACTGTTCCCGGCCCAGCAGGCGCGCATCGCCCGGCTGCTGATCGAGCGGGTAACAGTCAGCCCTGATGGCATGGCAGTGGACCTGCGCACCGAAGGCCTCGGATCGGTCATCCGCGAGATGGTTACTCCGAAGCTGGATCTGGCAGCATGAGCACACCCACCACCATGCGGGTGTTCATCCCGCTCACCGTCCGCAAGCGCAACGGGCGGCCGAAGATCGTGCCGCCTGCCGATATCGTGCACGACACGGGCGGAGTGGATCCGCATGTGCTGAAGGCGATCGCCAAGGCGTGGAGTTGGCGGAAGCTGGAGAGCGGGGCATTGGCGACCATACAGGACATTGCCGATGCCGAGGGCATCTCGGACCGCTATGTCGGTCGAATGCTGCGGTTGTGACGTGACCCCCAGCTTTACACCAGCTGGGATTAGAGCCGGACCGTTTTGTGAGGGTCCCCCGGTTTCGTATCCGGGCATTATGTGAGCCTCCGGCCTTCATCTGCCGGGGTTAACCCC
>JAZKDH010000073.1:0-18812 GCA_040387665.1 Pseudomonadota bacterium
GTTGAGGAAATTTGACGGAAACTCGATGAGGGTGGCGCCTGTCCAGATGGATTGGTCAATGCGGAAATTTAATGACCGGGGGAGATATGCAACGTCAAGAGACCGGGAATCTGTATCCGCTGGCGCGCAAGCTGCTTACGCTTGCTCCGCTGGACGATGCCGACTCTGCCGCGATAATGGGACTACCGCACGTAGTGCGTACGCTCCGCCCGTTAGCGTACGTTGTCCGCGAGGGGGATGAGCCCAGCCATTGTTGCCTGCTGCTCTCTGGCTTTGCGATGCGCAATAAGCTGGTCGGCAATGGCGCCCGGCAAATCGTAAACTTTCATATCAGCGGCGATATGGTGGACTTGCAGAACTCGATGCTGGGCGTTGCCGACCACAACGTGCAGGCGCTTACGCGGATCGAAGCTGCTTTCATTCCGCGGGAGGCGCTCGTCGATCTGGCCTTTAGTCGTACCGCGGTTGGCAAGGCACTGTGGATCGAAACTCTCGTCGAAGGAGCAATCCAACGCGAGTGGATTGCAAACGTCGGCAGGCGCAGGTCCTTACCGCGGCTTGCTCATTTGCTTTGTGAATTTGCCTACCGGCTGGACGCGGTGGGGATGGGCCCCGAGTGCCAGTACACGCTGCCCATGACCCAGGAACAACTGGCAGATGCAACCGGCCTCACTCCCGTACACGTGAGCCGAGTGCTCAAGACCTTGGACGAGATGGGGCTTGTCCGTAAAGACAAGACCTCCGTCCAAATCCATGACTTCGCCGGGCTGGCCAATGTTGGCGATTTCCGGCCCACCTATCTTCATTTGTCGCCGAGCGTGCCGGAAACCCACCGGCGCGCAAACGGCTAGTACGAGGCGTACTCACGGGGAAACAACCTCGTCTACCTGCGCATTCGGATCAACTCACAGCAGGCAAATGCCAATAACCCTGTCAACGCGCTGGCCCCGGCCACGACGAGAACAGTGAACCAATCCATTGACGAGCCTGCCTTTCAGAACAGACTTGGCCATCGCATGCGGTTTTGAGCGCTTCGACAACATAGATTGACCGCCGTAGAATTTCAGTGCTGGCCAAAGCCAGTGGTGCTTTCCCTTACCTACCGGCCACTCAGGCTGCCTGAACTTTTTCCAGATAGCGGACGTCCCTTGCGGCTGGAATTAGTCCACGCCGCCCTGCCTTCCTACCCTTCGACCAGTTCCGCGAGCTCCAGCCAGCGTTCTTCGGCGGCGTCTTTTTCGCTGCGGGCGGTTTCGATCGCCTTGTTCAGCGCGGCGAATCTGGCTGGGTCGCGGGTGTAGAGCGCGGGGTCGGACAGCGCGGCTTCGTCGCGCTGGATCGCGGCTTCAAGTTCCTCGATCCGGGCGGGGAGGAGATCGTAGTCGCGCTGGTCCTTGTAGGTGAGTTTGGCTTTTTTGAGCGGCGGCAGTGCTGTCGCAAGCCCACCCCCGGCCCCTTCCGCAAGCGGGGAGGGAGAAGAAGGAGCTTTCTTTGCGGAGGCGGCGGCGCTGCGCTGCTTGCGCTGCTTTTCCCAGTCGGCATAGCCGCCGGCGACGATATCGACCTTGCCCGAGCCGTCGAGCCCGAGCGTGATGGTGACGGTCCGATCGAGGAAGTTGCGATCGTGGCTGACGATCAGCACGGTGCCATCATAATCGGCGATGACTTCCTGCAGCAGATCGAGCGTTTCGAGATCGAGATCGTTGGTGGGCTCATCCAGCACGAGCAGGTTGGACAGCCGGGCGAATTCGCGCGCGAGCAACAGGCGCGAGCGTTCGCCGCCCGAGAGGGTGCCAATGCGGGCATCGACCAGGCCGGGATCGAACAGGAAGTCCTTGAGATAGCCTTGGACGTGCTTGCGCACGCCGCGCACATCGACCCAGTCGCCGCCTTCGGCCAGCACATCGCGCACGCGCTTTTCGGGCGACATCAGGCTGCGCTGCTGATCGATCATCACGCCTTCGAGCGTTTTCGCGAGCGTGATCGTGCCCTGATCGGGCGCGAGTTCGCCGGTGAGAAGGCGGAGCAGGGTGGTCTTGCCCGCGCCGTTCGCGCCGACCAGCCCGATCCGGTCGCCGCGCGTGATACGCAGCGTGAAGTCCGTGATGATGCGCCGCGTCCCGAACGACTTGCTGACCTTGTCGGCGACGATGACCGCCTTGGTCTTTACGTCGTCGGTGCCCAGCGCCAGTTTCGCGGTGCCTTGCGGCGAGAGCATGGCGGCACGCGTGGCGCGCATTTCATAGAGCTTTTCGAGCCGGCCCTGGTTGCGCTTGCGCCGGGCGGTTACCCCGCGTTCGAGCCAGTGCGCCTCGATCTTGAGCTTGGCGTCGAGCTTGTCCGCGGCGCGGGATTCCTCGGCATAGACCTGTTCCATCCACGCCTCGTACCCGCCGAAGCCGACCTCGCGCCGGCGGATCGCGCCGCGATCGAGCCAGAGCGTGGCGCGGGTCAGACGTTCCAGGAACGTGCGATCGTGACTGATGACGACGAACGCGCCGTTGAAGCGGCCGAGCCAGTTTTCCAGCCACTCGATCGCCGCCAGATCGAGGTGGTTGGTCGGCTCGTCGAGCAACAGCAGGTCAGGCTCGGACGCGAGCGCGCGGGCGAGCGCGGCGCGGCGCCGTTCGCCCCCGCTGGCGTTATCGGCCGGGCGGCTCATGTCGATCCCGAGCTGGCCCGCGATGGCCTCAACCTCGTGCCGGGGCGGCGCGTCGGGCCCGTGGAGCGCAAAGTCCATCAGCGTGGCAAAACCGGTGAAGAACGGATCTTGTTCGAGCACCACGATCCGGGTGCCCGGCTGGACCGAGCGGGTGCCCTTGTCGGCATCGACGGTGCCGGCGATGAGCTTGAGCAGCGTGGTCTTGCCCGCGCCGTTGCGGCCGATCAGCGCCAGCCGGTCACGCGGGGCGATGTGCAGGTCGAGATCGCGGAAGAGCCAGCCCGCGCCTTGCTGCAGGCTGAGGCCTTCCCAGGAGAGGATCGGTGCGGCGGCCATGCGCGGCCGTTAGGGACAGGCGGGCGCGGGGGCAAGGGCTGCAATCACCCGATCATCGATGAACCGAGCGACTGGCGGGCATTCACATCTTGTTCAACGCGCAGAGCCTAGGCATCGGGGCGACATGAAGCGCCTGATCCTGCCCTTTTCCGCCGCGCTGCTGGCCTTTGCCGGCACTTCGGCCCAAGCCAACCCTGGCGATGCGCAAGGCCAGGTCCGCAAGGAAATGCGCGCAGGGATGGTGCTGCCGCTGCGCGTGATTGAGGCGCGGGTGATCCCGACGATGCCTGGCATGCAGTACCTGGGACCCGAATACGATCCGGCGGCGATGGCCTATCGGCTGAAGTTCATTCACGGCGGACGGGTGGTGTTTGTCGACGTCGACGCGCGCTCTGGCCAGATCATCAACCGGCGTTGACCTTGCCGAGGAGGCAGCGCGAACGCCCCAACGGCGGCCTGCTTGACGCTTCCCGGCTTTGCCAGCACTAAAGGCGGATGACTTTGAGTTGAGATATCTTCGATCCATCCATGCCAAGCTTGGCCTGCGATCCTGTTGTTGTCCCGAGGGGGCGGGGCAGGGCGCCGTCATCCGACAAGCTGGGGACGAACGGGTCGGTTGTCCGTCATCAAGGTTCAGTCATGGCGTGCGGGCCAGTGCCCGCGGGCGACAACAGGGAATTTTGTCATGCGCATCCTGATCGTCGAGGACGAACCCACCCTGGGGCGGCAGCTGAAGTCCACGCTGGAGCAGACGGGCTATGCCGTGGACCTTTCGACCGACGGCGAAGACGGCCACTTCATGGGCAGCACCGAAGATTACGACGCGGTGGTGCTTGATCTGGGCTTGCCCGAGATCGACGGGCTGACCGTGCTGGGGATGTGGCGCAAGGAAGGCCGGCGGTTTCCGGTGCTTGTGCTGACCGCGCGGGATTCGTGGTCGGACAAGGTGGCGGGGCTGGACGCGGGCGCGGACGATTACCTGGCCAAGCCGTTCCAGACCGAAGAGCTGATCGCGCGGTTGCGGGCGCTGATCCGGCGCGCTTCGGGCAATTCTTCAAGCGAATTGATCGCGGGCGGGGTGCGGCTGGACACGAGATCGGGCCGGGTCACGCTGGACGGCGAGCCGGTGAAGCTGACCGCGCAGGAATACAAGCTGCTCTCGTATCTGCTGCACCACAAGGGCAAGGTGGTCAGCCGGACCGAGCTGATCGAACACATCTACGACCAGGACTTCGACCGCGATTCAAACACGATCGAGGTGTTTGTTACCCGCATCCGCAAGAAGCTGGGCGCCGACGTGATCACCACGATCCGCGGGCTCGGCTATAGCCTTGACGATCCGGCCGAACAGGGTCGTGGCTGAACCGGGCGTATCCGGGGGGACAGGGGACAACGCTGCCGCCGCGCCCCGTGCGCACACCGGTTCGCTGTCACGCCGGATGATGCTGATCGCGGCGGGGTGGATCACCATCCTGCTGCTGGGCGGCGGGCTGGCGCTTGACCGGACGCTGACCGGGCTGGTCACGCGTAATTTCGATGAGCAGCTGGGCTATATGCTCACCGCCATGATCGGATCGGCCGAGATCGGGCCGGACGGCGAGGTGTTCTTCAACCGGCCGCTGGGCGACCAGCGTTTCCTGGAGCCGAACAGCGGGCTGTACTGGCAGATCAGCGGCACGGGGCACGAGGATTTCGCGTCGCGATCGCTGTGGGATCGCACGATCAGGATCCTCGGCAACCATTTCGATACCGCGCCCCATGTCTATGACAGCAACCAGTTCGCGGGCGAGCCGCTGCGGATGATGGAGCGTTCGATCATCCTGCCCGGCAGCGAGACCAAGTGGTGGTTCGTGGTGGCCGCCAGCCGCGAGGAGCTGGACGCGCAGATCAAGCGGATTCGGCTGATCCTGGTGTGGAGCTTCATCGTTCTGGGCGCGGGGCTGTTCCTGATGGCCGGACTGCAGACCTGGTATGGGCTGGGGCCGCTGCGCCGCGTGAGGCTGGCAATCCAGAAGATGCGCACCACCGGCACCAACCGCGTAACCGATCCGCTGCCGCTGGAAGTGCAGCCGCTGGTGGATGAGATCAACGGTCTGCTGGCCCATACCGAGCGGCAGGCGGAGGAAGCGCGGACGCACGCGGGCAACCTGGCGCATGCGCTCAAGACCCCGCTGACGGTGGTGATGAACGCGGCCACCGCCAAGGCGCACGACCTTGCCGATACGGCAATCCGCGAGGCGGCAGTGATGCGCCGGCAGGTCGACCATCATCTGGCGCGGGCCCGCGCGGTGGGCCGCCGGGCGGTAGGTCTGGCCCGCGCGTGCGTGTGGGAAAGCGTGGAGGCCGTGCTGCGCGCGGTCACCCGGCTGTACGAGGACGTGCGATTTGACCTTGATGGCAGCCGCGATGCGGCCGTGCAGATCGAGCGGCAGGACCTTGACGAAATCCTGGGCAACCTGATCGAGAATGCGGCGAAATATGGCGGCGGTTCTGTGTTCGTGACGGTGGACACCGAGCCCGGTGACCCGTTCTGGTGCGAGATCTGGGTCGAGGACGATGGCATTGGCATTCCCGAAGAGGAACGCACCCGCATATTCGATCGCGGCGCGCGGCTGGATACCGGCAAGCCGGGCACCGGGCTGGGGCTGGCGATCGTGCGCGACGTGGCGGAAATCTATGGCGGCGCGGTGGAACTGGGCGAGAGCGAGGACTTGGGGGGGCTGCTGGTAAAGCTGCGGTTGCCGCGCGCGGTAGGGTAGGCGCGACGTGCCACGCCGGCGGCCACGGCGTTATTAACACAGATTATGAGGTAAGGTTCCTAACTTGTGGCAAAGCGGCCGCGATGGGAGTAAGATAATCCCATCGCCGGTTTGAATTTGGCCGCCGGTGACTGAGAGATGCGACGCGCTCCCGTCCCAAGGGAGAATATCGTGTCTAAATCGCCATCCGAAAGTTTGATCGCCTTTTCTGAAACGGCGACACGACGTGGTCCGCTGAGTTCGCAGGATCGCGATGCGATTATGAACCTGCCACATAGAAGCAAGACGTTGCGACGGCACGAATTCATCGTGCGCGAGGGCGAACATGCACGCCAGTGCTGCATCCTGATTTCCGGGTTTGCCATGCGCCACAAGGTCGCGGGGAACGGGCTGCGGCAGATATTTTCCATCCACATGGCCGGCGACGCAGTGGACCTCCACAATGCTCTGCTGGGCCTGGCTGATCACAACGTGGAGATGCTGAGCAAAGGCGAGGCGGCATTCATCTCCACGGAAGCGATCCGCGAACTGGCGCTGGCGCATCCGGTAGTCGGCATGGCACTGTGGCGCGAGACATTGGTCGAGGCCGCAATCTTTCGGGAATGGACGCTCAACGTCGGCCGGCGCGACGCGCGCTCGCGCATGTCCCACCTGCTATGCGAATTTGCCCTGCGGCTGGAGCAGAAGGGATTAGGCGAAGCTGTCGGGTACGAACTGCCGATGACCCAGGAAGAACTGGGCGACGCGCTAGCGCTGACCCCGATCCACGTCAGCCGCACGCTCAAACTGCTGGTCGATATGGGGCTGGTGATGCGGACCAACCGGTCGGTGCGGATCCTGGACTGGCACGCACTTGCCAAGCTGGGCGACTTCAACGCAGAATATTTGCACCTGTCCGATCACCGGGCGGACGGACCGCCACAGGCATTACCTCCGTTGTCCCGTACAGCATCTCCTCCACAAGTGACCTGACCTGCAGGGCGGCGAAGGGCTTTTCCACGTACGGAGTTTCAGGGTAATCGCCGCCGAGCACGTCGGGCCGGTGGCCCGAGACAAAAATCCACGGAATCGCGGATTTCGACAGTGTATCGGCGAGCTCGCGCCACTGGCCGAACTGGTCCTGAATGCCGACGACCGCGCCATCGAAACTATATTCGTTCAATATGGCAATAGCAAATTCGATGTTGCTGGTCAGGTGAACGGTAACGTTATTGGACTCTTCGATGAGTTCTATCAGCTCCATCGCCATCAACGGACTGTTTTCGACAACGAGGACCCGTTTCAGAGACCTTTTCATGGCGTGATCCTCTGGTCCGTAACTGAACCGCTGTTTCCTTGCGCTGAACAAGGTACAGATGAGACCATTTCCGTCGCCGGATTACAACGTATATCGTGTTAACCAGCGTTAGGGATCCGGCATCGTCGGGTCTGGCGGTGATGTCGATTGAGTCTCAGGCGCCGCCCGAGGGCTGTCGCAGTCATTCGCCGTTCTTCGCCCGCTCGTGATGCCGAATCACTTCCTCGATGATGAAGCGCAGGAACTTCTCGCCGAAATCGGGATCGAGCTGCGCGTCTTCGGCCAGCTTGCGCAGGCGCGCGATCTGTTGTTCCTCGCGGGTAAAATCGGAAGGGGGCAGGCTGTGCTGCGCCTTGTAGGCACCAACCGCCTTGGTGATGCGGAAGCGTTCGGCCAGCATGTGGATCAGCGCCGCATCGATATTATCGATGCTGGCGCGAAAGCCGGCGAGGATCTGATCCGGAGCCGCAGCGGGGGTTTCGTGTGCCATCGGCATTGGCCGCTAGCACGGGTGCGGCGCCGAATCCAAGCTTGCGTTAGTCTGGGCAAGGCCTCAATGGCTGCCCGATGAGTGCCGATATCATTCCGCTGCGCGCGCGTGCGTCCGAACCGTCGCTGGCGCCGTTGCTGGCGATCACCGCAGCGGGGATGAACAGCGTCAATGCCATCATCCTTGACCGGATGCAGAGCGAGATTCCCTTGATCCCGGCGCTGGCGGGGCACCTGATTTCCGGCGGGGGCAAGCGCCTGCGACCGATGCTGACCATCGCCGGTGCGGCGCTGTGCGACTATCAGGGCGCGCGGCACCACAAGCTGGCCGCGGCGGTGGAGTTCATCCACACCGCAACGCTGCTGCACGACGACGTGGTCGACGGATCGGACCTGCGCCGGGGCAAGGAAACCGCCAACATCGTGTTCGGCAATCCGGCGACAGTGCTGGTCGGCGATTTCCTGTTCACTCGGTCATTCGAGCTGATGGTCGAAGACGGCAGCCTGAAAGTGCTGCGCATCCTGTCCAAGGCATCGTCGGTGATCGTCGAGGGCGAGGTTGATCAGTTGACCGCGCAGCGCAAGATCGAGACCAGCGAGGAACGCTACCTGCACATCATCGGCGCCAAGACGGCCGCGCTGTTCGCCGCTGCGACCCGCATCGGCGCGGTTGTGGCGGAGCGCGGCGAGGCCGAGGAACTGGCGCTGGAAGCCTATGGCCGCAACCTGGGCATCGCGTTCCAGCTGGTGGACGATGCGATCGACTATGATTCCGACAGTGCCGAGATGGGCAAGGGCAAGGGCGACGATTTCCGCGAAGGGAAGATGACCCTGCCGGTGATCCTGGCCTATGCGCGCGGCAACGACGAGGAACGCCGGTTCTGGCAGGACGCGATCGCCGGCTTTCGAACCGATGACGAGGATCTGGCCCACGCGGTGGGACTGATTGCAAAGCACCACACCGTGTCTGCAACGCGCGAACGGGCGCGCCATTTCGCGCAGCGCGCAATCGACGCCATTGCCGCGTTTCCGGCAGGCCCGGCGCGCGCGGCGATGGCCGAAGCGGCCGAATTCGCGGTAGCGCGCCGGTACTAGGTTCGCAGGCGATGGGATCGCCGCCGCTTCCCGTTCATGCAGTCTTGCCGGACGTGCTTGCCGCGTTGCGCGCAGGCCAATCAGCCGTGCTGATCGCGCCGCCTGGGGCGGGCAAGACCACCGCGGTTGCGCCCGCGTTGCTGGCCGAGCCGTGGTGCAGCGGCCTGGTGATCGTGCTGTCGCCGCGGCGGGTGGCGGCCCGGGCGGCGGCGGAGCGCATGGCCGAACTCATGGGCGAGCAGGCCGGCGGGACGATCGGCTATCTGACCCGGCTGGACAGCAAGCGCAGCGCGAAGACGCGGGTGCTGGTGATGACCGAGGCGATCTTCGTTTCCACCATGGTGCGCGACCCCGATCTTTCCGGCGTATCGGCCGTGCTGTTCGACGAGGCGCACGAGCGGCACCTCGACAGCGATCTTGGCCTGGCGCTGGCGATCGAAAGCGCCGCGGTGCTGCGCGAGGATCTGCGGTTGGTGGTCATGAGCGCCACCATCGACGGGGCGCGGTTCGCGGCGCTGCTGGGTGGCAGTCCGGTGATAGAGAGCGCGGGCGCTGCGCATCCGCTGGCGATCCGCTGGCTGGGCGACCGGCCCGGGGTGAGAGTGGACGAGGCCATGGCCGGAGCCATCGGCACGGCATGGCGCGAGCAGACCGGCGACATCCTGGCGTTTCTGCCAGGGGTAGGGGAGATCGAGCGAACGCGGGAGCGGCTAGCTGTCCGCCTGCCGGACGCGTTGGTGCTGCCGCTGCACGGGCAATGCGATCCGGCTGCGCAGCGCATGGCGATCCGGCGCGATCCTGCCGGGCGGCGCAGGATCGTGCTGGCCACGGCGATTGCCGAAACATCGCTGACACTGGACGGGGTTTCGGTGGTGGTCGACGCGGGGCTTTCGCGCCGGGCGGAGTTCGATACCGCCGCCGGCGTGACGCGGCTGGTCACGCACCGGGCGAGCCAGGCAGCGGCCGCGCAGCGTGCCGGGCGTGCCGCGCGGCAAGGGCCGGGCGCAGTGTACCGGATGTGGGAGGAAGCCGGCCACGCCGGACGCGCCGCGTTCGATCCGCCCGAGATGCTGGTATCCGACCTTGCGCCGCTGGCGTTGACGCTGGCGCGTTGGGGCGGGGGCGATACGGCCGCGATGGCGTGGCTGGATACACCGCCGCCTGCGGCGATGGACGCTGCGCGGGCATTGCTGGAATCGCTAGGAGCGCTGGACGCAACCGGACGGATCACGCCGCATGGGCATGCGATGGCGCAGCTTCCGCTGGAGCCGCGGCTGGCGCACATGGTGCTTCATGCTGCGCAGCATGGCGCGGGGCGGGAGGCCGCCGAAATCGCGCTGCTGCTGCAGGAGCGCGGCCTGGGTGGCCGCAGCGACGACTTGCACCAGCGGCTGGAAAACTGGCGGCGCGATCGCTCCCCGCGGGCGCAGTCGTCTCGGCAGCTTGCGGGGCGGTGGGCGGCACTGGCGGCAACGCACGTTCGGGCTTTGCCAAAGGACGCGCAGACGCTGGGGGAAGCGCCGCCGCCGGGTGCGATCCTGGGTCAGGGTTTTCCTGATATGGTGGCCAGACGGCGCGATCCCACCGGCGAGCATTGGCTTGCCGCGGGTGGGCGCGGCCTGCGGCTTGATCCGGCGTCGGCTCTGGTTTCAGCGCAGTGGCTGTGCGTTGGCGAAGCACAGGGCGAGGCGAAAGGCGCGCGGATTACGGGTGCTGCCGCGCTGACCGAAGCCGAAGTGCTGCACTGGCTGGGGCACCGTATCGAGCGGCGCAGTGTGCTGCGCTGGGTTGCGGACGAGCGCCGCGTGGAGGCTCTGCTGGAGCAGCGGCTGGGGGCGATCGTCCTGGCGCGGGGCAGCGATCCCGCGCCCGACGCCGCGGCGATCGCCCAGTTGCTGGCCGACAAGGTGCGCGAGGAGGGGCTGGCGCTGTTGCCGCTGTCACCCGCGAGCCAAAGCCTGCTGGTGCGCGCCGACCATGCCGGGCTGGGCGCGCTTTCGGCAGAGCGGCTGCTGGATGAGCTCGACGACTGGCTGGTACCGCTGCTGGGCCGGCGGCTCGACGCGCTGGACACGGCCGCGCTGCACAGTGCGATTTCCGCCCGGCTGGGACACGGCGAGCGGCCGCAACTGGAGCGGCTGGCGCCGTCGCACTTTCGCAGCCCCGCGGGCTCTGCGCACGAGATCGACTATGCCGATCCGGGCGGTCCGTCGGTGGAAGTGCGGGTGCAGGCTTTGTTCGGGCTGGACCGGCATCCGACGTATGGGCAGCCGCCCGCGCCGCTGCTGCTGAAGCTGACCTCGCCCGCGGGCCGGCCGATCCAGACCACGCGCGACCTGCCGGGGTTCTGGCGCGGTTCGTGGCGGGACGTGGTGAAGGACATGAAGGGCCGCTATCCGCGGCACCGCTGGCCGGACGAGCCGTGGACCGAAGACCCGAGCCTGAAGACCAGAAACGCCTTTGAGCGCGGCAAGGGGAAGTAGGACTTGATTCCGGCGTCGATTCGCTGAAAGGCCGCCATCCATGACCGCTCGCATTTACCAACGTCCGAAAAACGCCATGCAGTCCGGCCGGGCAAACACCGACCTGTGGGTTCTGGAGTTCGTTCCTTCCGAGGCGAAGCGGCCGGACCCGCTGATGGGCTGGGCCGGTTCGGGCGATACGCGGGCCCAGGTGGTGCTTACGTTTCCGAGCCGCGAGGACGCGCAGGCCTATGCCGAGCGCTACGGGATCGAGGCCCGAGCCGTGGCAACTCCGCCGCGCCGCCTGAAACTGCAGGCTTACGCCGACAATTTCCGCTGAGCGGCGCCGGAACGAGCGGACGAGTCAACCGGGCTTGCCATCGCCGCGCGCGGTTGCCATATGCGCGGCCGGGAGTCGGTCGGGCGCTTGCGTCCGCTAACCTGGTCAGGTCCGGAAGGAAGCAGCCACAACGGTTTGCGGCGGGTCGGCCGGCTCCTTCATCCGCGCGCATCCAGATCCGCAACCGGGGGGCGACAACCGGGGGCACAGGCTTTACCTAGAGGTCATGGGCGACTCATCCGATTTCTTCGGCGACGATCCGGCGCTATCCGAGGGCGAGGATGAACGCATATCCGCGGCCGAGCTTGAGGCGGCCGGCCAATCGCCGCTATTCGGCGATCCTGCACCGCAGCCGGCGCTCGCGCCAGCCGTGATAGCCGGGCCAGCCGTGATCGCCGCGCCGGCCCAGCCATACCGGGTGCTGGCGCGCAAGTACCGACCCCAGACATTTGCCGAGCTGATCGGGCAGGACGCGATGGTCCGGACGCTGGCCAACGCGATCCGGCGCGACCGGCTCGCCCATGCGTTCCTGATGACCGGGGTGCGCGGGGTAGGCAAGACCAGCACCGCGCGGCTGATCGCCAAGGCGCTGAACTGCATCGGCCCCGACGGACTGGGCGGCCCGACGATCGACCCGTGCGGAACGTGCGAGCCATGCCGGGCAATCGCCGAAGGCCGCCATATCGACGTGATCGAGATGGACGCGGCCAGCCACAACGGCATCGACGACGTGCGGGCGATGACCGATGCGGTGCGTTATGCAGCGGTGTCTGCCCGCTTCAAGATCTACATCATTGACGAAGTTCACATGATGACGAAGCCGGCGTTCAACGCGCTGCTCAAGACTCTGGAGGAGCCGCCGGCGCATGTGAAGTTCCTGTTCGCCACGACCGAGGTCGACAAGTTGCCGGTGACGGTGCTGTCGCGCTGCCAGCGTTTTGACCTTCGCCGCATCTCCGCCACGCTGCTCGCCGACCACTTCGCGAAAGTTTGCGCGGCCGAAAACGTATCGGCCGATCCGGAAGCGTTGTCGATGATTGCCGAGGCCGCCGAGGGTTCGGTCCGCGACGGACTGTCGATCCTGGACCAGGCCATCGCGCACGCCGACATGGCTGGTGCTGCGGGCGGGGGGCAGGTGACCCCGGCGCAGGTGCAGGACATGCTCGGGCTGGCGGACAAGACGGTCCGGCGTCGACTGCTGGCCGCCCTGCTGACCGGCGACGCTGCGGCGGTGCTCGATCTGGTTGTCGCGCAGTTCGCGCTGGGGATCGAGCCGCTGGCACTCCTTCGCTCGCAGATGGAGCTGGTCCACCGGGTGACCGTGGCGCAAGTGGCGCGCGCCGGGGCGGAAGCGATTTCGGCCGAGGAGCGCGCGGCGATCGACGGCTGGGCAAGCCAGCTGTCGGCCGGGCAGTTGCACCGGTTGTGGCAGTTGCTTCTGCGGGGCTACGATGAAGTCAAGACAGCGCCTGATCCGCTGGTGGCGGCCCAGATGGCACTGCTGCGGGTGTTGCACGCTGCCGATATGCCCGATCCAGGCCAACTGGCGCAGCGGCTGGAGCGGCTGGGTGCCAATCCCGGGGCTGTCGATCCGGGCGCCACGGGCGGGGCGGGTTCACCTGCCGGGCCGGCATCCATGACCGCGGCAACGGCGTTGCTCGCCGCGGTGGATTGGGACTCGCTCGTCACCCAAATAGAACAGGGCTCGCCAATGATCGGCGCTGCGATGCGTCTGGGCGTGCGGGTGGTGGAACTGGCGCCGGGCCTCCTGCGCTATCAGCTCGCCCCCGGGTTGCCGGGGGATCCAACCGGGGACATGCGCAAGGCGCTGGAAGCCGCGACGGGACAACTGTGGCAGGTGGAGCGGGGCGAGGGCCCGGCCCGGCCCAGTCTGGAGGAAGTCCGTGAAGCGGCCGCGCGTGAAGCAATGGCCGCGGTGCGCCGTGCGCCATTGGTCGAAGCTGCTTTCGCAGCGTTCCCGGGAGCCGAGATCGTAGACGATGAGAGCGCGCCGCAGGGGTCTCCCGCGCGCGCCAGTAGCTGGAGCAGAACCGCATGAAATCGATGGAAGAAATGATCCAGGCCGCACAAAAAGCCGCCGAAACGATCCAGAAGCAGATGAACGAGGCACAAGGCAAGCTCGAACAGATCGAGGTTGAAGGCGTATCGGGCGGCGGCCTGGTCAAGATCCGGTGCACGGCGAAGGGCCGGGTTGTTGGCGTGTCGCTGGACGACAGCCTGGTGCAGGTGTCGGAAAAGGGGATCCTTGAGGACTTGGTGGCTGCGGCGTTCAACGATGCCCGCACCAAGGCCGATCAGGTGTCCGGCGAGGAAATGTCGCGGATGCAGCAGGGTCTTGGGCTTCCGCCCGGCTTCAATTTTCCGGGTCTTGGCTGACCTGCCTCGGCGGAAAGGCCTGGATGCGGGCGCTCAACGCCGGATTCAGCATATGGTTCCGATCATCCACAGTCCTTCGTCGTAAACCCATTGCGCGGCGCCGCACCTGACCCCATATTCTCGATAATAACCGGGTAGAACCCGATGGTTACTGCTCGCCTTTATGGGCTCGCTGATAGGCGGCAGCCCCTGATTGGACGGATATGGAAACGCTGAACCTGCCTCTGCTGCCTTTGCGTGATATTGTCGTGTTCCCCGGCATGGTCGTGCCACTGTTTGTCGGCCGCGAGAAATCGGTTGCCGCGCTGGAAGCGGCGATGTCGGGCAACAAGGATATCTTCCTGCTCGCGCAGCTCGATCCGGGCTGCGACGATCCGCAGGCGGACGATCTGTTTGACGTGGGCGTTATCGCCAGCGTGCTTCAGCTGCTCAAGCTTCCGGACGGCACCGTGCGCGTTCTGGTCGAGGGCGAGCATCGTGCGCGGCTGGTCGAGCTTCAGGACGTGGACGACAAGCTGTCCGCAACCGTGGAGCAGATCGAACCAGTCACCGCTTCGGGTACGGAAGTCGCCGCGATGATGCGCAGCGTGGTGGACCAGTTCCAGGAGTACACCAAGCTCAACAAGAAGCTGTCGCAGGAAGCCGGCGAGCAACTGGGCGAGATCGACGATGCGAGCAAGCTGGCCGATGCGATCGCGGCGCAGGTGGGCGCCAAAGTGTCCGACAAGCAGGCGCTGCTGACCGAGAACGATCCGCTGCGGCGGCTGGAAATGGTGTTCGGCTTCATGGAAGGCGAGCTCGGCGTGCTGCAGGTGGAGCGCCGGATCCGCGGCCGCGTGAAGCGGCAGATGGAGAAGACTCAGCGCGAATATTACCTGAACGAACAGTTGAAGGCGATCCAGTCGGAACTTGGCGGCAGCGATGGCGAGGAAGCCAACGAGATCGCCGAACTGCAGGATAAGATCGAGAAGCTGAAGCTGTCCAAGGAAGCGCGGACGAAGGCGACAGCCGAGCTGAAAAAGCTCAAGACGATGCAGCCGATGAGCGCCGAGGCGACCGTGGTGCGCAACTATCTCGACGTGCTGCTGGGGCTGCCGTGGGAGAAGCGTTCGAAGCTGAAGAAGGACATCGGGAAAGCGCAGCAGGTGCTCGACGCCGATCATTATGCGCTGGAAAAGGTCAAGGACCGGATCGTCGAATACCTGGCGGTACAGGCCCGGACCAACAAGCTGAAGGGGCCGATCCTGTGCCTTGTCGGCCCGCCGGGTGTGGGCAAGACCTCGTTGGGCAAGTCGATTGCCAAGGCGACAGGCCGCGAATTCATCCGCCAGTCGCTGGGCGGGGTACGTGACGAGGCCGAGATCCGCGGCCACCGCCGGACGTACATCGGTTCGCTGCCGGGCAAGATTATTGCAAATCTCAAGAAAGCGGGAACCAGCAACCCGCTATTCCTGCTCGACGAGATCGACAAGCTGGGCCAGGATTTCCGCGGTGATCCCGCGTCGGCGCTGCTGGAGGTGCTCGATCCCGAACAGAACGCCAAGTTCCAGGACCACTATCTTGAGGTGGACTACGACCTGTCCGACGTGATGTTCGTGTGCACCGCGAACAGCCTCAACCTGCCGCAGCCATTGCTCGACCGGATGGAGATCATCCGGCTGGAGGGGTACACCGAGGACGAGAAGGTCGAGATCGCCGAGCGCCATCTGGTCGACAAGCAGGTTGAGGCGCACGGGCTGAAGAGTGGCGAGTTCACCCTGACGCATGAAGGCCTGCGCTTGTTGATCCGGCACTACACGCGCGAGGCGGGGGTGCGCACGCTGGAGCGCGAGATTGCGCGGCTGGCGCGCAAGACCCTGCGCAAAATCCTTGAAGGCAAGGAAACCAGCGTGACGATCACGCCGGAAAACCTGGCTGACTATGCGGGCGTGCAGAAATTCCGGCATGGCGTATCCGACAGCGAGCACCAGGTGGGAGCGGTCACGGGGTTGGCCTGGACCGAAGTGGGCGGCGAACTGCTGACGATCGAAAGCGTCACGGTGCCGGGCAAGGGCGCTGTTCGCACCACCGGCAAGCTGGGCGAGGTGATGAGCGAGAGCGTCCAGATGGCGTTCAGTTTCGTCAAGGCACGCGCGCCTGCTTACGGCATCAAGCCATCGGTGTTCCAGCGCAAGGACCTGCATATCCACCTGCCTGAAGGCGCGGTGCCCAAGGATGGACCGAGCGCCGGGATCGGCATGGTTACCGCCATGGTCTCGACCCTGACCGGCATTCCGGTTCGATCTGACATCGCGATGACCGGAGAGGTGACCTTGCGCGGGCGGGTGCTGGCGATCGGCGGGCTCAAGGAAAAGCTGCTAGCGGCCATGCGCGGGGGCATTACGACCGTGCTGATCCCTGAGGAAAACCGCAAGGACCTTGCCGAATTGCCGGCCAACATCGTCGAGGCGCTGGAGATCATTCCGGTGGCCCATGTCGATGAAGTGCTGGCGCGGGCACTGATGGCCCCGGTGGAGCCGATCGAATGGACTGAAGCAGACGATCTGGCGAGCCAGCCGGTTGCTCCTTCAGGTGGGCCGGCGTCCTTAACCGCACACTGAGCGGGCATTGATTGCTGTTGCTGGGAACGTGGTGCGTGAACCGTCTCGACGCAGCGATTGCTGCGGTGCGCAACCATGACTGGTGCATCGCGGCAATGGTGCGGCTGAACGGCAATCGGCGGATTTGCACGATTTTGGGGCACGTCGCGGCTTAAATCACTTTGACAGCGCGTGTGAAAATCGCTCAATTCCGCGACCAGCCAGCGATTCCAAAGTCACAGCGGTCTCACACCAGGTAGGGGGTTTGCAAAAATGAACAAAAACGAACTGATCAGCGCGGTTGCCGAAACCAGCGGCCTTACTCGCACCGATGCGGTCAAGGCCGTCGAAGGCGTGTTCGAGACCATCACCGGCGCGCTGAAAAGTGGGGACGAAGTGCGCCTGGTCGGGTTCGGCACGTTCTCGGTCGCGAAGCGCAAGGCCTCTACCGGCCGCAACCCGCGGACCGGCGAGCCGATGAAAATCAAGGCATCGACGCAGCCCAAGTTCAAGGCGGGCAAGGGCCTCAAGGATTCGGTCAACTAAGACCCGAGAACATTGTGCAGACCCGTTCGCCAGGTTTGCACTGGAAACCTCCGCCGCGTTCCCTTCGGAGCGCGGCGTTTGCTTTTGGGGTATCGCTCTCGGCCCGCGGTTGCCGGCCGGCGACTGGGCCAGCCGGCTGCTTACGGGCCTAGCCGGACCAGCGCGGTGGGCGCGGCGGCAGCACGCGGATTAATGGCCCAGCTGAGCTTCTGGCCGGACGGGTCGGGCCGCGGGCCTTCGTCGGTGTTATTGGCCAGCACCGCGCCATCGGTGGTCAGGGTAAACGTGCCGTCCATCCGGGGGACGGCGGGCGCGTTCGTGCCAGCCATTCCACCTATTCCGCCCATCATAGCGGCCAGGGGGTTGCCGCCGCCTGGCCCGGCGCCAAAGCCCGGCGCCTCGATCCGCACGGTGCCGTCGGTCCGCCGCGTGAGTTGCACGAACGGATTGGCCATCGGGAACCGCTCGATCGTGGGGAAGGCGAAATCGTGATCGACCCGGCCAGTGATGGCAAAATCAACCGTGAACAGGCCGTCGCCCTGATGGACAACGGACTTCCATCCGGCCTGACGGCGCAGGCGAGCCGCCAGTTCTTCGGCAGCCTGCGGGCTGGAGGGGTCGATGCCCCCTAGCAGGGCCTTCATCGTTTCCTCCTCCTGGCGCGATTTCTCGTTGCCCGCCTCGCGCTGGTCCTCCCAGGCGCGTCGTTGCTTGTGCAGTTCAGCAGCGGTGCAGGGCCGTTCTGCCATTGCGGCATCGTGGCACTTGTCAGCCGTGAAGGTGCGTTTTCGCGTGGCCTCGGCAAGCTTGCTGAGCGCCAGCAGATGAATTTCGCCCGCGTAGCTGAACGAAAATTGGCCATCCCGGCGCACGTCCAGCGCTGACGTGAACCTGCCTGGGGTGAGCAGGCAGGCGGACAAAGATATCGCCAGTAAGAGCAGCGTGGCCGCTCCCAGGCGGCGTTTCTGCGTGGATCCGATCACCTCAAACCCTCCCCGAAATCGTTGCACGACCGGACTTGCGCCCTAATCGGGAAGCGTCCGCGTTGCCGCGGCATAGAGTGCAATGGCGGCGGCGTTGGAGACATTCAGGCTTTCGACCGCCGACGAGATCGGCAGGCGGGCGAGCACGTCGCAATGCTGCGCGATATTATGACGCATGCCGTCGCCTTCGGCGCCGAGCACCAGCGCTACCGGACCGGCCGGGAGGGCGCCGGCAAGATCGACCGGCCCTTCGCCCGCAAGGCCGATGCGCCAGTAGCCGGCCTCGGCTATTTCATCGAGCGCACGGGCAAGATTGACCACCCGGATCCACGGCACGATTTCGAGCGCGCCCGATGCACTTTTGCCCAAGGTCCCGGATTCGGGCGGGGCATGCCTGTCCTGCGTGATGACCGCGGCGGCATTGAAGGCGGCCGCCGATCGCAGAATGGCCCCGACGTTGTGCGGGTCGGTCACCTGATCGAGCACTATCAGCGGGCGCGCTGGATCGCCTCCGAGCACTTCGTCGAGGAACAGAACTGGCAGCGGTTCGCATTCCAGCACCAGCCCCTGATGCGGCGCATCGCGCGCAACGAGGCGGCCAAGATCTGCGACATCGGCATACTCGACCGGAAAATTGGCCGGGAGTTCGCCATCGAGCGAGGCGATCGCTTCGCGCGTTGCCCAGAGCTTGCGGTGCTGGCGGTCGGGGTTCTTGAGCGCAGCCTCCACGGCGTGACGGCCCCACAGCCGGACCGCGCCGGCCGATGCCCGCCCGGAGCCGCGCCCGCCCTTCATCCGGCCCTCGCGGCCCCGCACGGCACGTGAGGGCCGGGTTTCCGCCCGCGCATCTCCGCGTCCTGTGCTGCC
>JAZKDH010000074.1:0-21368 GCA_040387665.1 Pseudomonadota bacterium
TGGACCGCGCCTTGCTGGGCGATGACGATGCCGACCAGAAAGCTCATCAGCCCGATGATGCCCAAGGCGGAAACGCCGACCAGTTCGAGCTGGCGCACGATCGCCTTCGTACGAATCCGGCCGGGATGGCGGATCAGCGCGCCCATCGAAACCAGGATGCCGCCAAGGAATCCGGTTATGGCCACGCTGCCCGCGCCCCACCCGGTCACCAGTTCGCCCACCGCTTCAGGCACGCGTTCGGTGAATTCCGGCCGCTCGGGCCTGATCGGCTCGTCGCCCCGTACCACGCTCACCGCATCGATCAGGCGCCGCGCTTCTTCGGTTTCGCCGACGATCTCGGCATCCCAATCGCGCGCGGTGCGCCAGGCCAGCCAGGCCCCCACCGTGTCGATCGCGGTGACGCCCGACATATCGATCCGGGCCACGGGCTCTGCAAGCGCACGCAGCCGAAGGTCCAGCGGACCTATGCACCCGACAGTAAGCGGCCCGGCCAGCGCGACCGTTGCTGCCCCATCAGCGCCGGGGTGTGTCGTGAAGTCGGCCGGTTGCCTCATGCAGGCCGGTTCATGCGGTAAAAACCCTGCGCCGACAAGTGCTGCCCACGATACCTTGCGCCGCCCGGGTGGCGCTGGCAAAGCGCCGTGCCATGACGATACATTCCACACCGGGCGATGCAGCCGCCACGCCAGGCGCAATGCTGGACAAGACCTTCGATCCGGCCGGCATCGAAGCGAAGTGGTATGCCCACTGGGAGCAGGGCGGCCTGTTCCGTCCCAAGCGGCCGGACGCGCAGCCCTTCACCATCGTCAACCCGCCGCCGAACGTCACCGGATCGCTGCACATCGGCCATGCGCTGGACAACACCCTGCAGGACATCGTGGTCCGCTACGAGCGGCTGCGCGGCAAGGATGCGCTGTGGGTGGTGGGCACCGACCATGCCGGGATCGCCACGCAGATGGTGGTCGAACGGCAACTGGAAGCGGCCGGCGACAAGCGCACGAACTACAGCCGCGAGGCCTTCATCGACAAGGTGTGGGAATGGAAGGCCGAGAGCGGCGGGACCATCACCGGCCAGCTGCGGCGCCTGGGCTGTTCGATGGACTGGAGCCGCGAGCAGTTCACGATGGACCCGCATTTCACCAACGCGGTGGTGAAGGTGTTCGTCAATCTCTATAACGAAGGCCTGATCTACCGCGACAAGCGGCTGGTGAACTGGGACCCCAAGCTGAGGACCGCGATTTCCGACCTTGAGGTGGAAACACGCGAGGTTCAGGGCGGGTTCTGGCACTTTCGCTATCCGCTGGCGGACGGGGTGCGGCTGGCCAGCGGGGCGGATCACATCGTGGTCGCCACCACCCGGCCAGAAACGATGCTGGCCGACATGGCGGTGGCGGTGAACGCCGACGATCCGCGCTATCAGTCGGTGATCGGCCGGTTTGTCACGCTGCCGCTCACCGGGCGGCGGATTCCGATCGTAGCCGACGAACACGCCGATCCTGAACTGGGCAGCGGCGCAGTGAAGATTACCCCGGGGCATGACTTCAACGACTTTGAGGTCGGCCGGCGCGCCAGGATCAAAGCGGCGGACATGCTCAACATGTTCGATGCCGAGGCGAAGGTCGTGCAGACGGCGGACGGGCTTATCCCAACCGAGTTCGCAGGGCTCGACCGGTTCGAGGCGCGCAAGCTGGTCATCGCGCAAATGAAGGAAGCCGGCCTGCTCGTCCCGCACGTGGACAAGGACGGCGCCCAGCACGACGCCGAACCGCGCACCGTGCAGACCCCATATGGCGACCGCGGCGGAGTGGTGATCGAACCATGGCTAACCGACCAGTGGTACGTCGATGCCGAAAAGCTCGCGGCGGCGCCGATGGCGGCGGTGCGCTCGGGCGCAATCGAGATCGTGCCGAAGACGTGGGAGAAGACGTTCTTCAACTGGATGGAGAACATCCAGCCCTGGTGCGTGAGCCGGCAGCTGTGGTGGGGGCACCGGATTCCCGCATGGTATGGGCCGAAATTGGATGAAGACGGACGGATTCGAGTAAATACCGCTGATCGATCCGAAAACATGGTTTTCGTCGGAGACAGCGAAGCGACAGTTCTAGCTCAAGCCAAAAAGCATTATGGCGGTGAGCGCGATATCACCTTCGGTGGCGCGCAACAAAGCGGAGCTCAGTCGGCAAGCGAAACGGTCTACAGTGCCTTGGACGGCAAGATCGTTTTGCATCAAGACACCGACGTCCTCGACACCTGGTTCTCCTCGGCGCTTTGGCCCTTCGCCACGCTCGGCTGGCCGGAAGCAGACCCCGCAGAAGCCCCGTTCGCATCGAGCGAAGTCGAGATGCCGCGCTCAAGTGTCTCGACTGCGCTCGACACGAACGGCGGGCGTGGCGGGCAGTCGCTGCTTGCCCGACACTATCCCAACGATTTGCTGATCTCGGGTTTCGACATCCTGTTCTTCTGGTGTGCGCGGATGGCGATGATGGGGATCAAGCTGAACGACGGCCAGGTGCCGTGGAAGCGGCTGTACCTCCATGGCCTCGTCCGCGCCGCCGATGGCGCCAAGATGTCCAAGTCCAAGGGCAACGTGGTCGACCCGCTCGTTCTGATCGACCAGTACGGCGCCGATGCGCTGCGCTTTTTCATGGCGGCAATGGAAAGCCAGGGCCGCGACGTGAAGATGGATGAGCGCCGGGTTGAAGGCTACCGCAACTTCGCCACCAAGCTGTGGAACGCGGCGCGGTTCTGCCAGAGCAACGGGATCGGCGGCAGCGCCTCGATCGCGGCGCCGCCGGCCGCATCGGCGGTAAACCGTTGGATCATCGGCGAAGTCGTCGAGACTGTGGCCGAACTGGACAAGGCGATGGCCGACCTGCGCTTCGACGCGGCGGCAAACGCGATCTACCACTTTGTGTGGGACACGTTCTGCGACTGGTACATCGAACTGATCAAAGGCAACTTCGACGACGAGACCAGGACCGTTGCCGGCTGGGTGCTCGACCAGATCCTGGTGATGCTGCACCCGTTCATGCCGTTTGTAACCGAAGAACTGTGGGACGCGCTGGCGGAGCGGCCGTACGCGCTGATCGTGGCGCAGTGGCCCGCGCCGGATGTGGCGGTGGATGCGGCCGAACAGATTCTCCGCCCGCCACTGTTGATCAACGAGAACAGGTTTTTTTCTCCAACCGTGACAATTCAGCCGAAGGCGGAGGTGGAGTGGCTGATTGAGCTGGTCGGCAACTTGCGTACCGCAAAGAACGAACTGGGGATCGCTCCGGGCGCAAAACTCGATGCGTATCTGCCCGATGGCACCGCCGCGACGCGGGCGATCATCGAGCGCAATCCGGCCGCGATCGAACGGCTGGCACGGCTGAACTTCATCCGCTTCGAAGCGCCCCCGGCGGGCGCGGCAATGCAGGTGGGCGCTGGCGACGCCAACATCATCGTGCCGCTGGCCGGCGTGATCGACCTCGCGGCGGAAAAGGCGAGGCTGGAAAAGGCCCTCGCCGTGTCAGAGAAGGAGGCGAAGTCGCTCGCCGGGCGGCTGGGCAATCCGGCGTTCGTCGAGAAGGCAAAGCCCGAGGCCGTCGATAAGGCCCGCGCCGACCATGCGCTGCACGCCGCCGAAGCCGACCGGCTACGCGCGGCGCTGGCGCGACTGGGGTGATGGTGCTTCGAGCGGTGCCGTGCTGATCTTGGCCACCACCACCCCGGGCGAGCCAGAGATCTTCGCCTCGCTCCAGGGCGAGGGACCGTCGATCGGACGTCCGAGCGTGTTCGTGCGCCTGTCGCGCTGCAACCTGGCCTGCGTGTGGTGCGACACCGCCTACACCTGGCGCTTCACCGGCGACAACCGCCCGCACCGCGGCGGGGTGGATTATGCGCGCGAGGCCAACCAGCTGGCGCTGCCCGAGCCCGAGGTGGCAGCGCGGATCGCGGCGACCGGGGTGGACCGGCTGGTCATCACCGGGGGCGAGCCGCTGCTCCAGGCGCCGGCGCTGGCGCGGCTGCTGGCGCTGTTGCCCGATCTGCACGTCGAGATCGAGACCAACGGCACGGTCGCCCCGGCCCCCGCGCTTGATGCGCTGGTCCACCAGTACAACGTCAGTCCGAAACTGGCGCACAGCGGCAATCCGGCGGAGCTGGCGCTCATCCCCGAACGGCTCGCCGCCTGGGCGGCCGACCCGCGCGCATACTTCAAGTTCGTGGTGGCGCAGGCCGAGGACGTGGCCGAGGTGCTGGCGCTGCAGGCGCGCTATGCCATCTCCGGCGCGCGGCTGTTCGTGATGCCCGAGGGCACAGATAGCGCGGTGCTGCACGAACGGCTGCGCTGGCTGGCGCCGCTGGCCCAGGCACACGGATTGCGCCTGACCGACCGGCTCCACATCCACCTGTACGGCGACACGCGCGGCACCTGAACTACCGCGCTCCGGCGCTTGCGCGTCCTACCGGCCCTGCGCACGCCAGCGCATCACGGTGCGCTCTACCATCGCTTCCTCGCCGCCCGAATGCCGCCACAGCTCCGTGATCGAAGGGTCGGCCGAGGCCGGGCGCTTCATCTCTTCCAAGTCATCGAACGAGACCCGGATCGGAACCGAAACGCCCTCGCCGCAGATGATGCATTCGCGGTTGCGCAGCGCCGGGATCGAATCGAGAAAGCCGCGGGCGCCTTCGGGCATCGCCGCCTTGACGAACGCCTGGTCGCGATCGTTGTTGAGCCGCATCGAAATGATCGTGCCGCACTGCGACAGCACGCCTTCGGCCAGATCGGACGGCCGCTGTGTGATCAGTCCCAGCGACACGCCGTACTTGCGGCCTTCCTTGGCGATGCGCGACAGGATCTTGCCGACCGACGAGCCTTCGGAGTTCTTTTCGCTCGGCACGTAGCGGTGGGCTTCCTCGCACACCAGCAGCACCGGCCGGGTTTCCTCCTCGCGCGCCCAGATCGCAAAATCGAAGATCAGCCGGCCAAGCACCGCCACCACGGTGGAGGTGACTTCGGACGGGATCCCGGAAGCATCGATGATCGAGATCGGCTTGCCCATCGCCGGCAGGCGGAAGATCTTGCCGATGAAGTCCGCCATCGTATCGCCGACCAACACGCCCGAGAACATGAACTGATAGCGCGGATCGGCCTTCAGCTCGTCAAGTTTGGTCTTGATCCGCATGTATGGGATCGAGTTGGTCCCCTTGTCGAGCTTGCCCGCCTCGTTCTGGAGGATATTGCCCAGGTCAGAAAGCAGGTACGGGATCGGCGAATCGACCGTGATCTTGCCCATGCTTTCGGCCAGCCGGTTCTTCATCCGCGCCTGCAGCAGGCACTTGGCAAGAATGTCGGCGTCCTGCTGACGCTGCTCCCCGCGCGAGGTCAGCAGCACCTCACAATGCTCCTCGAAGTTGAGCAACCAGTATGGCATCTGCAGGTTCGAGGTATCGAAGATCACCCCGGTGTTGCGGAACGCGGCCGCATATTCGCCGTGCGGGTCGATCATCACGATGTGGCCCTGCGGCGCGGATTCGCAGATGCGGTGCAGGATCAAGGCCGCGCTGGTCGACTTGCCGGTGCCGGTGGAACCCAGCAGCGCGAAATGTTTGCCCAGCAGCGCATCGACATACAGCCCTGCACGGATATCGCGGGTGGGGAAAACGGTGCCGACCTGAATCGTGCTGCGCCCGTCGCTGGCGTAGATCTGGCGCAAATCGTCGCTGGTGGCCGGATAGACAAGCGCGCCGGGGATTGGATAGCGCGTGACGCCGCGGCGGAAGCCGTGAATGCGCCCGGTCAGCTTCTCCTCCTCGCCCTCGCCCAGAAAGTCGATGTTGGCCATGATTCCGCCTTCGACCTTGCTGTCCTGCCGCTGCGTGCGCACGCTGGCAAGCAGCCAGCCGCGCCCGACCCGGATCTTGATCTGACTGCCGACCTGGCCCGCGAGCGCGATCGACGGGTCACCATCATCGGCGCATTCATGCAGGCGCTGCAGATCGAGCGCAATCGCGGAGGAGGAGCCCGAGATGTCAAGGATGACGCCGATCGGTTCGCCCGCGTTGTCGATCGGGGCTGCCGCAGCCGGTCCCGGCATCGTGGATGCGCGCAATTCGGCCGCAGCCAATTCCGCCAGTGATGCCGGGCGGGCCTGTTCGAAACCGGTCATGATAATATCGGACATTTTCGGCCAACCGCTCCTGCAGACGAGCGACGCTAGGCGGGATCGGTTAACTTTGGCTAAACCCGTCAGCCCAGCGCGAACAGGCGTCCGGCCAGCCAGCCCATCGCCACGGAGATGGTCACCGCCAGCAGCCCGTACCAAACCGACTGCTGGTCGGCGAAATCGGCAATGCCCTTTTCGAACCCGCGCTTGCGGACTTCCACCCGGGCCACCGCGGAAGCGACCACCCGGCCGCGCGATATCGCAAAGGTTTCCGCGGTGTAGGTTCCGGTCTGCACGTTCGATGGCAAATGAATGCGGGCCCGGTACAGCACCTGTTCGCTTACCGTCACGCCCTGCTGGTCCTGCTGGTAGAGCTGCTCGCCGGTCTTCATCGCCACCAGCCCCGCGGCAAAGCGCGCCTGCCGGTCGGGATCGATCGCGCCGATCGGCGACAGTTGCAGGAATGGAAGCCCCAGTTCGTAGATCGCGGCGGTCCGTTCATCGACGATCTGGTCGAGCGGGCGCGACGAGGCCACCGCGTAAAATGACGGCGCCGAGCGGAACTGCGCGCTCGCGGCGTTGATCCAGATTCCGGCGTACTTCTGCTTTTCGCGCAGCGTGATCGACCGGGTCGGCCCTTTCAAGACCACGACGATATCGTAATCACGCCCGGCCCGTATCCCGCGCGGATCAAGAATCGCGCCGAACAGCAACAGTTCCGTGCCGATGAAACCCTGGCGCACCTGCACCTCGTGCTGGGAGACATCGGGCACCAGGATCGGATCGCGCCATGCGCCCAGCATCAGCAAGCAGAGCAGCGCCAGCAGCGGCCGGGTGCCGCGGCGGACCGTCATAGCGCGGATATCGTGTAGATCGCGCCGGGCCGATAGGTCAGCCCCAGGACCATCCGCAGCGCCACGATCAGCACGATCGCCGCCAGCGCCAGCCGCAGCCGTTCGGGCCGGACCTGCGATGCGAACTTCGCGCCGATCTGCGCGCCGGTCACCGACCCGAGCAGCAGCAGCACCGCCAGCACCAGGTCGATCGCCTTGGTGGTGAGGGCGTGCATCATCGTGGTGGCCATCGTCACGAACAGGATCTGGAACAGCGAGGTGCCGACCACGACGTTCGCGCTCATCCCCAGGATGTACAGCATCGCGGGCACCAGCACGAAGCCCCCGCCGATTCCCATCAGCATCGTCAGGATCCCGGTCACCATTCCCAGCAGCAGCGGCGCCAGCGGCGAGATATACAGGCCTGAACGATAGAACCGCCACCGCAGCGGCAGGTTGGCTACCAGCGGATGGTGGCGCCGCTTGCGCGCGGGCAGCGGCTCGCCCCGGGCGTTCGAGCGGATTTCACGGAAGGAGTCGCGGGCCATGAAGCTGCCGATTCCGCCCAGCAACAGCACGTACAGGACGTTGATTACCGTATCGATCTGGCCCAGCGCGGTCAGGAAGCGGAACAGCAGCGCGCCCAGGCCCGAGCCGATCACCCCGCCCGCCACCAGCACCCCGGCCATCTGGTAATCCACCCCGCCGCGCCTGCGATGGGCCAGCACGCCCGAGACGCTGGCCCCCGTCACCTGGCTGGCTGCCGACGCGGCGGCGACCGTGGGCGGGATTCCGTAGAAGATCATCAGGGGGGTGGTAAGGAACCCGCCGCCCACCCCGAACATGCCCGACAATACGCCCGTCAGCGCGCCGAGCGCGATGATCACCAGGCCGTTGACCGCAAGGTTGGCAATGGGAAGATAGACGTCCATCGGGCAACACCAGTGCTATCGCAGCGTTACGTTGCCGAAAAGCGGACAACGCCGAAAATACCCCGATAAACAGAGCGGCGTCGCGCCGCCGGCGTCAGAAACCGGCCGACAATGTCAAAGCCGGGCCCGAATCGGGTTTGGACCGGCCGCCAACGCGAAAGCGCCAGTCGGCCGCCAGCCGCGCCGATGCGGTATCGCCAATCCGGAATCCCACGCTGGCCGTGGGGCCGACATCGACCCGCCCGGCCCCCCGCTGCTTTGCCGCCCACGCCCCGCCGCCGGCGCGCAGGCGGAAGCCGGCCAGTTCTGCCACCGGCCGTTCCGCCCGCACCAATCCGTCGACAAACGCGGTTGGATTGCGCCCAGCGACATAGCCAGCCTGCGCATACAGTTCGCCGGTGAAACCCAGCGGCAGCGACTGTGGCGGCAGTTCGGTGACCACCGCGACGGCCGGGCGCAGCCGTTCGCCGGCTGAGTCGCGGACCTGCCGCAGTTCGGCCATCGCGGTCAGCGGTATACGCGGCAGTGGGCGCGCGGAAAGCCCCAGCGCGACGTGTTGCTCGCGCGTTCCGTTAAGCGCGGCCGTGGCGCGGACGTAGGCCGAGACGCGGTGGCGGTCCGCCGGATCCAGCCGATAGCGCAGCACGGCGCCCATCTGGCTAGCGCCATAGTTCCCCACGATCGGTCCGGGCGTGATGTGTCCGTCGCCCCGGCGCAGCAGCATCCAACCGTCGCCTGACCAGCGCCGCGGCGGCCCGCCGGCCGGAGCCGGAGCCGGCGCGCGCAGGCCAAGCGGCGGCAACGGCAAATAGGCGGTTGCCGCCAGCCACAACAGCTGATGCCCCCCCGCGACTGCAATGCGCGTGGCAGCGGGCGTGCGGCTGGCAGGCACAGGTCCGGCAGCGATCGGCGGAGCAACGACTGGCCGCGGCACTGGCGAAATCTCCGGCACCGAGATGAGCGGAACCACCGGCACCGTCACCGCGGCGGTCCCGGTTAGCATGCCGGGAACCGGCGCTTCGGCCGGCGGGACCGCAGCGGACGGCGTCTGGTGGGCCACTGAGCGTTGCGCTCGTATGGCTACCGCCGGCTTCAACGCGGTCGGCCGGGGCGCTTCGAGCAGATTTGCAGCCGTGCCGAATTTGCTAGCCGGCTGCCACAGATCCCACGCCACTACGCGCCCGCCAATCCAGCTTGCCAGAACGAGCGCCATGGCGACCAGAGGTTCGCCGGCCCTGCGGGGCTTCAGGATCACGCAGCGGCTTTCAGCGGCGCGATGAGCGAGGGATGGCCACGGTGCGCGGTCTTTTCCCAGCGCACCGCCCCGCCGGCCAGCGTGCGCAGATAGGCGGCAAACGCGCACCGGCCCGATATAATCGCGATCAGGTTGGCCACCGGGATGCGCAGCACCGCGCACAACCCTTCGGTCGCTCCGTATTCGCGTGCCGTGAACGCAAAGCGCAGCAGCACACGCCAGACGAGCCCGGCCATGCAGACCGCCATCAGCATGCGCACTTGCGGAGACGTGGCGGTCGGAGTGACCAGCCGCGCCATCGCCGCCGCATCAAGCCCGGCGCCCAGCACCACCAGCACATATGCGACAAACAGCACCAGCGCGACCAACGGCCCGCGCCGGTCCCGCAGCGCCATCCACAAGTCCACGCCCTGCCCCCACCAGCCAAGCCGGTCCCAGCTCTGGAAGGCGATTCCGTGCACCCAGCGGGTCTTCTGCCGCACCGCGTCGCCAAGCGTGGCCGGAAAGTAACTGCGCGTGGCGACCAGTTGCCCGTCCGCGTCGCGCAGGCGCAGGAACCGGGCGCGCCGTCCGCTGCGCGCGATCCGCCAGCCGAGTTCATAGTCCTCTGTCAGGCACTCGGCCGCGAACGGCCCGGCCCGGCGGCCCTGCAGCAGGCCTTCGGCGCGCTCAAGCTCGATCTTGCGGGCGTCAGCCAGTTCGGACAGCACGTCGCGGGCAAATGCACAGCCTACCCCCGCGGCGGGCAAAGCGGCGCCCAGCGCATCGCGGACCACCATCGCCTTGGCGTGCGATTCGGTGAATTCGTCGGCATAGTGGCCGGAAATCCAGCGTGATCCGGGCACGGGCTCGGGGCGGACCGGCAGCTGCACGAAGCCCGCGCCGTCAAGCGCCGCGTCAAGCACGACCAGCGCGGCCGGATGGACCATGTCTTCGGCGTCGTGGAGCACCACCGCGCGCGCCTTGACCCCGGATCGAAGCTCATCCTCGCACAGCGCGCCGTAAAGTCGGTTGAGGCAATCGGCTTTGGTCGTCGGTCCATCGCGATCGTGGATAACCAGCCGAACGCGCCCATCGGCCGCCGTTGCGTGCATCGCTGCTGCGATCGTGTCGGGATCGTTGCGATAACAGCCGATATACAGCCGCAGCTCCTGCTGCTGCCAGGCGTTCAGCGCGTGGGAGATGGTGTGGCCGATGACCTCGGATTCATGCCAGGCGGGGATGAACACCGCGGCCGTGCCGCTCAGCGCGCGTGCGCTGACGTCGTCCCCCAGACGCGCCGAGCGAACGCGCCCGCGCACGAGCAGCCACAGCCAGGCCACGTCGATGGCCAGTTCATCGGCCATGCCGACGATGAACCAAAACCCGGCGAACAGCATGAGCTCGTTCTGCGCCAGTTGCAGCCAGTGCAACGGTGCGAGCCCGACAGACGACGATGATGATGACAAGGCATGGGCCCACCAGGCCATGCTGCGCTACCCCCCGGAATTCCCCTAGGTAGTCCTGTAAACATTTGCATTCGGCTTGCAATCATTTCGCGCTTGAACGATTGCCCGGCAATGCAGCGTCAGCACCCATTAAACCGCGTGGCGGCGGCGATGCTGCGGCTGGCCGGGGGTGAGGCAGGGGCAGGGTTGCTGCTGATCGCGGCTTCGGCGCTGGCACTGATCGCCGCGAACTCGCCGCTTGACCACCTGTATCATGAGCTGTTCCACGAACCGCTGGCATGGACCCCGGTTGCAAAGCTGACCACGCTGGACCTGTGGATCAACGATGCGGTGATGGCGCTGTTCTTCTTCGTGGTCGGGTTGGAGATAAAGCGCGAGGTGCTGGACGGTGCCCTTGCGGACCCGGCGCGCAGGCGACTGCCGGTGGTGGCCGCGGTGGCCGGCATGGCCGCGCCGGCACTGGTTTATCTGGTGATCGCCCGCGGCAATCCCGCGCTCGCCGCAGGGTGGGCCATTCCGGCGGCGACCGACATCGCGTTCGCGCTGGGTGTACTGGCGCTGGTCGGCAAGGGCCTACCGTCCTCGTTGCGCCTGCTGCTGCTGACGGTCGCGATCGTCGACGATCTGGGGGCGGTCGCCATCATCGCCGTTGCCTATACCCCGGCGATCAAGCTGGGCTGGCTGGCGGCGGCGGCGGGCGTGCTGGCGGCAATGGCGCTGCTGGGCCGCACCCGCACCTGGCGCCTGTCAGGGCGGGCCCTGCCCTACGCGGTGCTCGGCGCAGCGCTGTGGTACGCGGTCCTGAATTCAGGCGTGCATGCTACGGTGGCGGGCGTGCTCGCGGCGCTCACGATCCCGCTCAAGCCTTCACGGTTTTCGGGCGACAGCCTGCTGCTGCGGCTCGAACACGGGCTCGCCCCGTGGAATGCCTACCTGGTGGTGCCCCTGTTCGGGTTCGCCAACGCCGGCGTTGCGTTGACGGGCGGCGCCGCGGCGCTGCTGGCGCCGGTGTCGCTGGGCGTTGCGGCGGGGTTGTTCATCGGCAAGCAGGCAGGCGTGCTGGGGGCAATCGCGCTGGCGCACCATACCGGCTTTTCCCCGCGGCCGGCCGGGGCCAGCTGGCTCCAGCTGTGGGGCCTGTCGGCGCTGTGCGGAATCGGCTTCACGATGAGCCTGTTCATTGCCCTGCTGGCTTTTCCGGGCGCGCCGGGGCTGGCAGAGGAGGCGAAGCTGGGAATTCTGGCCGGTTCGGCCCTTTCGGCAATGCTCGGTTATGGCTTGCTGCGCTTTACCCGTCGCGGCTGAACTTCACCACTCGCCGGTATTGGGCATCGAGAGCCAGGGCTCGGCCGGTGCGAGTGCGCCATCGTGCAACAGTTCTACCGAAATTCCGTCGGGGCTACGCACGAACGCCATGTGGCCGTCGCGCGGGGGGCGATTGATGGTCACGCCCGCTGCCATCAGCCGCGCGCACGTGTCGTAGATATTGTCCACCCGGAACGCGAGATGGCCGAAGTTACGGCCGCCGCCGTACCGCTCGGCGCTGCCGCCGGGCTCCGGCCAGTTCCAGGTGAGCTCGACTTCGGCAACGCCTTCCTGCCCAGGAGGGGCCATGAAGATCAACGTAAAGCGTCCCTGCTCGCTGTCCATCCGGCGAACCTCGCGCAGCCCGATCAGTTCAAAGAAGCGGACCGTGGCATCGGGATCGCTGACGCGGATCATGGTGTGAAGATACTTGGTCATGTCGCCTCCGGCGTTGATCGGCACACAAGCTTTGGGGTCAGAAGTTGGCGGTCAGCGTGACCACCCCGGCCGGCTTCACCGCGCGATAGGTTTCGGCCGCCGATGGGTACAGGGGCGCGGCCGCAGCGTCGGCGCGGGTGATATCGGTGCCCACCAGCGAAACGTTGAGGGCCAGCTTCTTCCAATGCGCAGTCACTCCGACCGCATAGTCGAAATAGGCCTTGGTATAGTCAAGCGCACCGCTGTTGTAGCCGAGCCGCGCCATGATCGAGAGCGGCACGCCAGGAACAGCCCCCGAAATTTCGCCGAACACATAAGTATTGTCGGCCCGGCGGATCGTAATCCGGCGCAGCGTCTTCTGGTTGGGTGCATAATATATGCCTATCTTCCCGGTCGCAGGCCCCAGCGTACGTGTCAGCGATCCGGTGATCTCGTAGTAATCGGCCAGCGACGCATCAGGAAACACATAGCCCAGCAGACCCACATCGGCGGTGATCCCGGTGTTTCCGAGCGGACGGGCAATGCCCGCGAACACGTCGATCTCGGACCCGCCATAGTTCATCTGGCTGTTGCCGGCGCGCATGGTGGACGTCCATGCGCCGACGTAGATGCCCGATTCGTGAAAAACAGTGGTCGAAGCCTGCACCGCCGGCTTGTTGTCGGACAGTGCAATTCCCGCGCGCGGTATTGCGAGACCAGCGCGACGTGGCCTGACACTGTGAACGCTTCGGGTGGAGCTGTTTCCTGTGCTCGTGCCGGATTGGCGAACATGGTCGCCGTCAGCGCAGCCACAGCGATTGCGCCGGATTGGATCATCGAAACCATGGTCGCTCGTCTCCGTCTCGATCCGCCGGCGTTTTTGGCATTTTCGCAACGAACGTGCCGCGCCTGTTTCGCACGGGCAGCATCAAAAGCAAGTCGGCGCGGGCCGCAGTCCACAGCGCCAACCGCGTCGTTGTTGTGAGGTTAACCCTGACGGATTATACCGCAGCGCAGCGGGATCATCCTTATGTTGAAATCCATCAAGACCCTGTTTCATTCTGCGGCTCCGCAAAAAACGCGCGCGGCGGTGCCCAAGGGCGAGCGTGTCTATGCGATCGGCGATATTCACGGCCGGCTCGATCTGTTCCTCGAACTGATCCGCGCGGGGGAGGAAGACGACTCCGCGCGCGGGGGCGCGCGTACGACGTTCGTGCTGCTGGGAGACCTGATCGATCGCGGCCCCGACAGCGCCGGAGTGATCAGCGCTGCGCGGGACTGGGCCGCGCGCCGCAACGTCCGTATCCTTAGCGGTAATCATGAGGAGATGCTGCTGCTCGCGCTCGACAAGAACGACGCGCTGCGTCCGTTTTTGCGCCACGGCGGGCGCGAAACCGTGCTGAGCTATCCCGTGACACCCGAGGCTTATGCCGCGGCCGACTGGGACGGATTGCGCGCGCTGATGGCGGCGGCGATTCCGGCTGACGATATCGCATTCATCCGGGGGTTCGAAACTTCGGTCCGGATCGGCGACTATCTGTTCGTCCATGCCGGGATCATGCCCGGAGTGCCGCTGGACGGGCAACGGGCGGGCGATTTTCGGTGGATTCGCGAACCGTTCCTCAGCCACGCCGGAGATCATGGCTTCGTCGTGGTTCATGGTCATACGATTGCCGACACCATAACCCTGCGGCCCAACCGCATCGGGATCGACACGGGCGCGTATTTCTCCGGCCGGCTGACCGCGCTGGTGCTTGAAGGGACGCATCGGCGCCTGATCGAAACCATCGTCGCCGACGGGGCCGTCTCGTCGCAGGCCCGTTGCCTGCCCTGATACGGACCTGCAGCGCTTTCAAACAGGTGCCAGGGGGCCTGTAAGCCGGGTTCTGTCTTGCGGACGGTATCCCTGAAGAGAGACCGTATCCGCAAGGGCAGCCATTCCTCTAGGCGGCACATTGCTGCGACGCTCAAGCAACCAACCCGGGCGATCGGGCGCGAAACACGCCTGCCCTCAAGTCCGAAGACCCAAGGGCGTGCCGCCCCTATTCGGTCTTGCTCCGGGTGGGGTTTGCCATGCGGGCCCTGTTGCCAGCACCCCGGTGCGCTCTTACCGCACCCTTTCACCCTTGCTGGCCGTTGCCGGCCAGCGGTCTGCTCTCTGTGGCACTTTCCCTGACCCCGGACCAGGTCCGGAGCCGGCGGGCGTTACCCGCCACCCTTGTTTCGTGGAGCCCGGACTTTCCTCGGCTTTCGCCCAGCTCATAATAGCTTGACGAAAGACGCGGCTGCCCGGCCCCCTGGCGCGTGCTACCTAGCACGTCCCATGTCGCGTTCCAACAACAGCTCGAACAACAAGGCCCCGCACTGCCCATCGATTTCTCCGTCGATGCATGCGGGCCGGAAGCGGCGCTGGAACGCGCTGACCGCAGCGCGCTGATCGGTGATGTCGTAACCGAATCGTTCGAGCGCCAGGTAAAATGCCCCGGGATTGTCATACAGCAGCCGCATCGAAAGCTTCGGGACCGGTAACGCCAGGCGGTGTTCCGCCAGCCGGTGCCACGGAAACAGCTCGCCCGGGTCTGTCTTCCGCGCCGGAGCCACGTCGGAATGACCGACCACGTTTGCGCGCGGCACCGCGTGGCGCTTCATGATGTCGGACAGCAGCGGCAGCAACGCATCGATCTGCGCCTCGGGGAATGGCCGATAGCCGAATTCGTGCCCAGGATTGACCAGTTCGATCCCGATGCTGGCGGAGTTCACATCGGTCTCGCCCCGCCAGAACGAGCGCCCGGCATGCCACGCGCGCTTGCCTTCATCGACCAGCTGGGTGACGGTCCCATCCTCGTCGATCATGTAGTGCGCGGACACTTCGGCAGCAGGGTCGCACATCCGCTCCTGCGCTTCGGCGGCGGTCCGCATGCCGGTATAATGAAGCACGACCATCGACACAGGCAGCGCGCGCTCGTTCCAGTTTGGCGAGGGAGCCTCGCGGTGAA
This sequence comes from Pseudomonadota bacterium, assembly GCA_040387665.1. GTDB lineage: Bacteria > Pseudomonadota > Alphaproteobacteria > Sphingomonadales > Sphingomonadaceae > Novosphingobium. The sequence continues at coordinate 15,336 of JAZKDH010000074.1, forward strand.
CGAGCCATTGTCGCAGCGACGACATCGGCCGGGCGCCTCCTATCGGGATGGAAGGACCGCGCCCATCACCAGCGCGCCTTCGGTCAGCGCAACCTGGATACCACCGCCAAGCCCGGTGGCAAGCTGGCGGATCATCGCCGCCGGAGCAGTCTTGCTTGAAAGGTCGGCCGGGTCGAGCGAACCATCGAGCGCCTTGCCGACGAGCGGATCGAACGCGATTCGCGGACCGGCCGCACGGATCACTATCTCCACCACGTCCGCAGCGCCGCTGCCATCCGGGGCGTGAAGTTCTGCACCAATATCCAGCGTGCCGCCGCGCACCAGTGCATCGATCCCGATCAGCGCCAGGTTGAGCAGTATTTTGATCGCGGGCTTGGGCAGCGCGGCGTCGGACAGCGCCCAGCGGGCTTCGATCCGGCCGTTCGCTCCAACCAGCGCATCGACCAGCGCCTGCGCTTCGGTCACCGGGATCTGCTCGCCGAACCCTCCCGCCGCCCCGAACGCGAGCCGGAAGAACTTCAGCTTGTCGGCCGAAGCCCGCGCGCTCTGCTCCAGCAGTTCGATGATCCGGCCGCGCATATCCCCGTCCGGTTCTTCCGCCAGGAGTTCGAGGCCGTTGGTCAGTGCCCCGACCGGGCTGAGCAAGTCATGGCACAGCCGCGAGCACAACAGGCTGGCGAGATCGGGCAGACTGGCAAGATCGGGCCGGGTGGCGTATTCGGACATGGTATCGTTCATCTGTTCCAACACTTGGCTGAACTGGGCGTCCCCCTTTACCCGTCATCAATGACCGAGGAAAGCGGTTCGAAGCCCGCTGCGCCGTCGCGCCAGCACGTAATAGCTCCATTTGCGACGATTACCCACACCCGACCGTCGCCGTTTGCCCCGGCGCGATCGGTCGCCGAGGGGCCGGAGCGGCCGTTGGGATGCGAATGCCAGTATCCCAGCACTTCGGCCCCGCCCGCGCGTGCCGCCTTGTGGGCAGCGATGAGCGCGGCCGGGTCGATCTCGAAATGGCAGTTCGGATCGGGCGCGACGTTGGCGGCGGGCAGCGCGTGGCTCACATGGCTGCCCGTGCCCAGCAGCAATCCGCAGGCTTCACGCGGTGCCGCCGCTGCCGCTTCCCCCAGCAGTGTGGCCACCGCGCCACTTGTCAGTGTGATCGAAGTCCCCATTTGGGCGATCATGGGGGACGACGGGGAAAGCGTACAAGTGATTTCGGGTGCAATCGCGCCTGGCGGGCAGCGCCTCGACAAGGCACTGGCCGATGCCAGCGGGCTGTCGCGCGAACGGATCAAGGCACTGCTGGCCGACGGCCGCATCACGCTGGCCGGCCGGCCCGTGGCTCAGGCCTCGGTCAAGCCGGCCGCCGGGACGCCGTTCGCCATTGCGCTTCCGGCTGCCACCCCCGCCGAAGCTGCGCCGCAGGACATTCCGCTGGTGATCGTCCACGAGGACGATGACCTGATCGTGATCGACAAGCCGGCCGGGCTGGTCGTCCACCCGGCCGCGGGCAATCTGGACGGAACGCTGGTCAACGCATTGCTGCACCACTGCCACGGCCAGCTATCCGGCATCGGCGGGGTTGCGCGGCCGGGAATCGTCCACCGGATAGACAAGGACACCTCGGGCCTGCTGGTCGTCGCCAAGTCCGACGTGGCGCACGAAGGACTGGCCCGTCAGTTTGCCGACCATTCGATTGAACGCGCGTACATCGCCATCACCAACGGGCGGCCGCTGCCCGTTGCCGGAACGATCCGGGGCAATATCGGCCGCAGCACTGCCAATCGCAAGAAAATGGCGCTGGTGGATGACGGCCGCGGCAAGCACGCGGTTACACATTACCGTACGCTTGAAACGCTGGACGCGGCTGCGCTGGTCGAGTGCCGGCTGGAAACCGGGCGAACCCACCAGGTTCGCGTTCACTTTGCGTCAATCGGTCATGCGCTAGTAGGTGATCCTGTTTATGGACGCCCTTCCCCGCGACTGCGCCCGATCTTGCAGAAACTGGCATTCAGCCGCCAGGCACTGCACGCAGCCGTACTCGGCTTTGTCCACCCCCGCAGCGGCGAAGCCATCCGCGTGTCGAGCGATTTGCCGGACGATATGCGGGAACTGCTCTTCGAGCTGCGCGGTTTCCGATAAGAGTGAACGGATTTTCTATCGTGCCTGGATGTGGCCGCAAGTGGGGACGCCTGCTAGGGTTCTCAGCAGCCGGCCGACGGCGAAAGGACGGGTAAAGTGAGCACACAGACAAAGGTTACGCGGCAACGCAATCTTCCGGCGGTTCCGGCCCTGGGCGGTGAGGCCAGCCTAAACCGCTATCTGTCGGAGATCCGCAAGTTCCCGGTACTCACCGCGGAACAGGAATACATGTTGGCGAAACGGTTTTCCGAACACGGCGATACCGAGGCTGCGGCGCAGCTTGTCACCAGCCATCTGCGCCTCGTCGCCAAGATCGCGATGGGTTACCGCGGGTATGGGCTGCCGGTTTCCGAACTGATTTCCGAAGGGAACATCGGCTTGATGCAGGGCGTCAAGAAGTTCGAGCCGGATCGCGGGTTCCGTTTGGCGACCTATGCGATGTGGTGGATCAAGGCCTCGATCCAGGAGTTCATCCTGCGCAGCTGGAGCCTGGTCAAGATGGGCACCACCGCCGCCCAGAAGAAGCTGTTCTTCAACCTGCGGCGGATGAAAAAGCAGCTCGACGCCTACGAGGACGCCGATCTCAAGCCCGATGACCTGCGCAAGATCGCAACCGACCTCGGCGTGTCCGAGCAGGAAGTGATCAACATGAATCGCCGCATGATGATGGGCGGCGATGCCAGCCTTAATGTCTCGATGCGCGACGATAGCGAGGGACAGTGGCAGGACATGCTCGCCGATGAGCGCCCGCTGCAGGACGAGACTGTGGCCGACGCCGAAGAAGCGAGCTACCGGCGCGCTCTTTTGAACGAGGCGATGCAAAGCCTCAACGAGCGCGAGCGGCACATCCTGACCGATCGCCGCCTGGCCGACGAACCACGCACGCTGGAAGAGCTGAGCCAGGTCTACAACGTCAGCCGTGAACGCGTCCGCCAGATCGAGGTACGCGCGTTCGAAAAGCTGCAGAAGTCGATCACCCGGATCGCCACCGAACGGCACTTGCTGCCGGCCTGATCGGAGCGTTTTGGCAGGAGTGATAAGGGGCGGGCCGTAGGGTCCGCCCCTTTTCCGTTATGGCGGAGCTTAGCATCATCGCGGTTGCAGCCGCCGTGACGCAGGCGGAACCGCTGAGTTTGCTAACCCGCCCACGCTAGATACGCCGAAATCGTCGCCACCGAAGCGATGGTCGACACCAGCACCACCCTTGCCGTAAGGTCGGCGTCGCGGCGGTAAAATTCGGCCAGCATGAACGCTCCAGTGCCGGTCGGGAGCGCCGCCAGCAGCACCGCGCCGTTGACCAGCAGCGGCGGCTGCTTGAACACGAGCGCCGCCAGCACCCAGGTCAGCCCCGGCTGCACGAACAGTTTCAGACCGGCCAGTACCACTACCGGCCCGTGCCGGACCCGCGCGCCCTCGCGCTTCTCGCCCAGGAACAGGCCTAGCGCAATCAGTGCGCACGGCGAGGCCGATCCGCCCAGCATCTTGAGAAATGTCAGCACCGACGTGGGTAGCCCCAGCCCGGTCGCCGCGTAGACAGCCCCCACGATCGGCGCAACCAGCAGCGGATTGCGCGCCAGCGTCAGTGCCAATTTCCCAGCCATCCGCCGCGGATCGGTTTTCGATTGCAAGCCAATTTCGACCAGCACGATCGCCAGCGCGAACAGCAGGCAGCCGGTGACGATCGTCGCCAGCAGCGCGGTCACCAGCGCATTTTTGCCCAGCGCTGCCAACACCAGCGGAAAGCCGATATAACCGGTGTTGGGATAGCCGGCATTGAGCCCGTCGATCGCGGCATCCGGCAACGGCCGCCGCCCCGCAAGCACGCTCCATGCCACGGTCCCGCCGAACACTGCCGCTGCGCCGATGCCAAACGCGGCCAGGAACCGCGGGTGCCAGATGTCCGCCCAGTCAGCGGTGGCGACCAGATCGAACAGCAGCGCCGGCAGTGCGAGGTAAACCACGAACCGGTTCAGTTCGCCGGTAGCGGCCGGGCCGAGCACGCCCAGCCGGCGCGTTGCCCAGCCGGCCAGGATCAGCCCGAAGATCGGCAGGACAACGGCAATGACGGCTGACATGACTGAACGATCCCCCGTTGCTGCCCCTAGACATGATGCCGGGTGCAATCCACCCGCAATCACCGTTTCCGGCCGGTTCGCGCTGGTGGCCTCATCCTCCGCATTCCCGGCGGCGGGAAAGGCAATGGCACACCGGGCCGTGCCGCGCTATCGAGCGCGCATGGTTTCGTTTTCCGGGCGGCTGCGCCCTTCCCCCGGCGCCGGGTTCGGCGCGCGCCTGGCGTGGTGGCTGGCCCGCGCGATCCTGTGGTTCGTCGGCCTCAGCCTGGCGCTGGTGCTGGTGTTCAAGTGGGTGCCGGTTCTGGTCACGCCAACGATGATCCTTGATCCGAACGGCTTCACCCGGGACTGGACCCCACTCTCGCGCATCGATCGCAGCATGGTCGCCGCGGTGATCGCCGGCGAGGACAGCAAGTTTTGCAGCCATGACGGGTTCGACGTCGATGCGATCGAGCGCGCTTGGCAGCGTAACCAGCGCGGCGGCAGGATTCGCGGCGGGTCGACGATCAGCCAGCAGACCGCCAAGAACGTATTCCTGTGGCAGGGCGGCGGCTATTTCCGCAAGGCGCTGGAGGCATGGTTCACCGTGCTGATCGAACAGATCTGGGGCAAGCGGCGGATCGTGGAAATATACCTCAACGTGGCTGAGACCGGCATCGGCACTTACGGCGTCGAAGCCGGCGCGCAGCGATATTATGGACATTCGGCATCGCGCCTGACGCGCGTGCAGGCGGCACGGATCGCTGCCGCCCTGCCCAGCCCGCGCAAGCGCGCGGTGACCGGCGCTACGGGTTTCACCCGCCGCCACGGAAACCGCATCGCCGCGCGCACCGCGGTCGTGCGCCGCTCGAACTACGATGGCTGCGTCTATGAGTGAGCGCGGCGGAATCCATCATCACCATCACCACGGCGGCGGGCATCATCACGGCCATGGCCACCCGCCAGCCGCGGGGCACGGCCGCGCTTTTGCCATCGGGGTGGCACTGAACAGCGCGTTCGTGGTGATCGAGGCGACGTTCGGAATACTATCCGGTTCGATGGCCCTGGTGGCCGACGCGGGGCACAACCTGTCGGACGTGCTCAGCCTGCTGATCGCCTGGGGCGCGAGCGCGCTCGCCGCCCGCCCCCCATCGGCACGGTTCACCTATGGCTTCAAAAGCAGCTCGATCCTGGCGGCGCTCAGCAATGCCGCGCTGCTGTTTGTCGCGCTGGGCGCCATCGCGGTGGAGACGGTGCGCCGCCTGATCGATCCTCAGCCGGTCGCGGGCGATACGGTCGTGGCGGTGGCGCTGGTCGGCATCGCGATCAACACCGGCACCGCCTTGCTGTTCGTGCGCGGCCGGCACAGCGACATCAACATCCGCGGTGCGTTCCTGCACATGGCGGGCGACGCCGCGGTGTCGGCTGGCGTTGTCGTCGCCGGGCTGCTGATCCAGCGCACCGGGGCATTGTGGATCGACCCGGTCACCAGCCTGCTGATCGTCGCCGTGATCGCGTTCAGCACATGGGGCCTGTTCCGGGATGCGCTGCGGCTGGGCCTGCTGGGCGTGCCGGCCGGAATTGACGAGACCAAGGTCCGCGGGTTCCTTGCGGCCCGACCGGGGGTGACGGCCGTACATGATCTGCACATCTGGCCGATAAGCACCACCGAAACCGCGCTCACCGCGCACCTGGTAATGCCGGGCGGATGCGACAGCGATGCCTTCCTACACAAACTCGCGCATCAACTGGAACACGACTTCGGCATCGGCCACGCGACGGTGCAAGTGGAGCGCGACGGCGACGCAAGCTGTGCGCTAGCCAGCGACGCGGT
>JAZKDH010000074.1:21468-22619 GCA_040387665.1 Pseudomonadota bacterium
GCCTGTTCCTTGCCCTTGTGCACGCGCACCGGTTCCTTGCGGCCTTCGACCACGTCCTTGTCGACGACCACTTCGGCAATGCCTTCCTCGGTCGGCAGATCGAACATGGTATCCAGCAGCAGCGCCTCGACGATCGAGCGCAAGCCGCGCGCGCCGGTCTTGCGAGCGATTGCCCGCTTGGCGATGGCTTCCAGCGCATCATCGGTGAACGTCAGCGTCACGTCTTCCAGCTCGAACAGCTTGGCGTACTGCTTGATCAGCGCGTTTTTCGGTTCGCGCAGGATCTTGACCAGCGCATCAATGTCGAGGTCCTCAAGCGTGGCGATCACCGGCAGGCGTCCGACGAATTCGGGGATCAGCCCGAATTTCAGCAGGTCTTCCGGTTCCGCCTTCTGCAGCAGTTCGCCAACCTTGCGCTTGTCCGGATCGGCGACATGCGCGCCGAACCCGATCGAACGCTTCTGCAGCCGGTCAGAGATGATCTTGTCCAGCCCGGCGAAGGCGCCGCCGCAGATGAACAGGATGTTTGTGGTGTCCACCTGCAGGAATTCCTGCTGCGGATGCTTGCGACCGCCCTGCGGCGGAACGCTCGCAGTGGTGCCTTCCATCAGCTTCAGCAGCGCCTGCTGCACGCCCTCGCCCGAAACGTCGCGGGTGATCGAGGGGTTCTCGGCCTTGCGGCTGATCTTGTCGATCTCGTCGATATAGACGATCCCGTGCTGCGCCTTTTCGACGTTGTAGTCCGACGCCTGGAGCAGCTTGAGGATGATGTTCTCCACATCCTCGCCCACATAGCCCGCCTCGGTCAGCGTGGTGGCATCGGCCATCGTGAAGGGTACGTCGAACGTCTTGGCCAGGGTTTGCGCCAGCAGGGTCTTGCCGCAACCGGTCGGCCCGACAAGCAAGATGTTCGACTTCGACAGTTCGACCTCGCCGCCCTTGCCGCTGTGCTTCAGCCGCTTGTAGTGGTTGTGCACCGCCACCGACAGCACGCGCTTGGCGCGGTCCTGCCCGATCACATAATCGTTCAGCGTGATGAAGATGTCGCGCGGGGAAGGGACGCCGCCGTCCTTCTTGCCCGCGATCCCGGCCTTGGTCTCTTCCCGGATGATGTCGTTGCACAGCTCGACGCATTCATCGCAGATGAACAC
>JAZKDH010000075.1:0-2866 GCA_040387665.1 Pseudomonadota bacterium
AGCAGCGCCACGGCTCGACCGGCAAAGTGCGGATGAAGTTCGAACCGCGCATCACGCGCTTCAGCGACCTGGCCGACGATGCTCTGGCGGCGAGTTATGGCGGGGATTGAGGGGCGGGGGGCTAATACGTATACTGTTCCTGGGACTCCCGTGAATTCGGAATCAACCAAGAAGGGTGCCTACTCAGAAAAAGCAGACCGGACAATGTGGTGCAGTTCATCGTACCGCTCGAGGACCGCCCTCAATCCTACGTACCCAACCCCGTCATGCGTGACGGCATTAGAGACGTGAGGCTCGAAATAGGCGTGTGGCCCGCCGGCGAAATAAACCCTGGCCACCACCATCATAAATGGCTCGGCACCTCGTTCGATGCACTGGGCGCAGTACGCAAACGATGCCGGGCCAAGTCCGCTGGCAAAGACACGTATGTCGTTCGTGGTCTGCCCACAAACGTCGCAATGCGTCACTTCTATGTGTTCAGCCGAAGTCACAGGTACACCCAGCAAGATTGTCGTCCTTTGAACGGCTTTTAGCATGGATTCCACGCATGCGCAGACGCAGCAGCAAGCGCCATCGCCGCGGAATTTTGGTTACCGCAGCAGGAACGGGCGAGCAGCAAGGTTGAAATCGTTTGTGAGAACTGTACACTTCATGAGGTACAGCCATCAATAGCAAACAGCAATGCTGGCTGCTATCCGGTCATTATAGCACGCAGTCCTTGGAAGTTGTACCTCTACCGCAGGGAATCCATATGGCGAATGTAAATTCAGATCACGTTGACTCAAAAAAACTGAGGGATGCAGTAGAGACTAGCGGGATTCAGTACAACTCCCATCTGCCTGACGAGTTCTATTACGCATCTTTGCCGTTGTGCGCAGTTGATTGAATATTTTCGATACAGGCCAATTATGACCGAATAACCCGAAAAGTCGTTCTACGCTGGTGCGATTTGCACGGATGGGATGTACGAAGGAGCGAAGGGGAGCAGAGCGTTCCGGAGCACACCGTAGACGAGTTTCTCGCCTTGTGCCGGAATTACTCACCAGACAAACTTGCCACGGATGTTTTCAAGAATCGTCAGCGGACGTCTTCCTCTTCCGGAATCCTAAAGGCCGATGCAGTTGTTCGCTTTGTGGAAGTGTTAGCAGCTCATGGCATTCAGCGCCTTGATGACATGAAGGACAAAAGTAAGACAAAAGGATTAGACGACGACTTGAGGAAAGTTCACGGACAGTCATCCGGAATTACGTCGGAGTACTTTTTTATGCTGGCGGGATCGACCGCTCATGTCAAGGCGGACAGCATGGTGTGTCGGTTCGTAGGCGAGGCGATCAACGCCGATAAGTCTCCCGCCAAGCCGGAGACGGCGCGACAACTGTTGAAGGCTGTCGCAGAACACTTGGGCGTCGATCCTAAAACACTAGATTACGGGATCTGGAACTACCAAAGGACTCGCCCCATGTCCCGCAAGAGGAAATTGTCAGCCTGATTTTCCGTCATTGGAAGAGTTCCGGGGAGTTCCGCAGAAGAAATTCCGGGGAAATTCCGGGGACAGTGGAAATTCCGGGTGGAAATTCCGTAAAATTTTGGGGACAGTAAAATTTTGGGGACAGTATACCTATTCTCCACGCGCAGCCTCTGTCTCCCCGCTGGCCGGCGGCCCGGCTTGCGCGGGGCAATCGGGCGGCCGAGGCCGGCCTCGTGCCGGGCGATCCAGTCCGCTTCGACGAGCGCGCGGCCGGTGCGCAGCCGCGCCTCGATCGGGAATTCTCCGCTATTCCCAGAACTCTCCGAATGGCAGCACGGTTATGCGATAACGACGTGCTGGACGACGCCTTCAAGCGGCAGCATCGGTGCGCCGCGCGCCGTACGCTCATATCCCATATCGACAGTGAGATGGGCCTCGTAGGCGCGTATCACGGCTTCGCGTTCGGCGATGGCAGTCTTCCACCGGAGGATGTTAGGATAACTCTCGATCCCCTCCAGTGGCTCCAGATATGCGATCCACGGATAGCAGGCCATATCAGCGATGGAATATTCGCCTGCCAGATATTCGGCTTCGCCCAAACGACGATCCATTGTTTTGCAGATTGCGGTGAACATCTTGAAGTAACGATTATATGAGTAGGAATTGTCGACATCCGGAGCGATCAGCGGTGCCCATTGTAGAAAATGCCAGGCCTGCCCCATGATCGGACCGACGTTGGCCATTTGCCAAAAAAGCCACTGCATCGCGGTACTTCTCGACCGCGCATCCGATGGAAGAAATGAGCCTGACTTTTCGGCAAGATACTGCAGTATCGCCCCAGATTCAAACACGGCAAAGCTTTCCCCACTATCAGCGGGCTGCTCATCGACAATGATCGGAAGTTTGCCCGTCGCGAGGCCGCCGACGTTGTTCGGATCATGATGCTCGCCTTTGCTCACATCTACCGGGCAGAGCCGGTATGGAATATTCATCTCTTCAAGCGCGATGATTACTTTGATGACGTTGGGGCTACCCACATAGTATAATCTTATCATGATGACCTCGTCTAGCTAAACGACTCACGAATATAGTCAGGCCTATTCAGTCCCATGGAATTTCAGGCGAATTCCGGGGACAGTCAGGCGAATTCCCGGGACAGTATACCTATTTCCCACACTCAGCCCCCTTCTCCCCTGCCGGCCGGCGCCCCGGCTTGCGCGGGGCAATCGGGCGGCCGAGGCTCTCTTCGTGTTCCGCGATCCAGTCGGCGTCGGCCAGCGCGCGGCCGGTGCGCAGGCGGGCCTCGATCGCGTCGGCCACCGCCTCGCCCTCCGGCCCCAGCCCGGCGGCGGCGGGCCCGTGGCGCAGCAGCGCCCGCCAGTTGCGCACGTGCCGGCC
>JAZKDH010000075.1:2966-9856 GCA_040387665.1 Pseudomonadota bacterium
GGTGACATGATGCGCGACGCCAGGGATCACGATGCGGGAAAGCCGGGCCATGCACGCAGCCTAGGGGCGGACGGGCGCAGCGTCAAATGGGTATACTGTCCCCGGATTAGCGGCGGCGGCGGGCCCGTGGCGCAGCAGCGCCCGCCAGTTGCGCACGTGCCGGCCGAGCGCCGCTACGTCGGTCAGCGGATCGCCGGCCGCACGCCGCCCGGCGAGATGGCTCCGCGCGCTTGACCACGGCCACTCCTGCGCCTCTGCCACCATTCCGGCCACGACGGGGTTGTTTTCCACATAGCGCACCGCCGCGATCAGGTGGTCATCGTCCATCGGGTAGCTGGCGAAGCGCGCCTGGAACAGGTGCCCGCGCCACCCCTCGCGAAAGTTGACGCGGCGGGTGTAGCGCCGGTGCGCCTCGCCCAGCGTGGCGCGCAGGCCGTCGGCATAGGCGGGCACGAGGATCAGGTGGACGTGGTTGTCCATCAGGCACCAGGCAAGGCAGCGCGTACCGCTCGCCTGCGCGGCGGCGGCCAGCAGATCGAGGTAGCAGCGCCGATCATCGTCGCCGAAGAACACCGGCAACCGCCGGTTGCCGCGTTGGGTGACATGATGCGCGACGCCAGGGATCACGATGCGGGAAAGCCGGGCCATGCACCCAACGTAGGCGCGGAAGGGCGCAGCGTCAAATGGGTATACTGTCCCTCGATTATCCCTCGGATTCCCTGCTGTCCCCGGATTCCCTCCGCTGTCCCCGGATTCCCTGCTACTGTCCCCGAACTCCCGACGCCTATCATCCGCATGACAGGGCGGGCAGGATGACGAATATTACGCCATCCTGCCCGCCCGGGTCAGTACCAATCAGAACGGAGGCACTTGTATGCTGGTCGGTTACCCGCGCTCGCCGATGGCGGTGTAATTTACGCCAGAACCCGTAGTCGTTCTGCCAGCGCCGGCTGTGCCCGCAGTCCCGCTTGCGCCGCTGGGATCATACGATTGAGTGGAACCGCTCCCGGTAGTTCCGTTCATGGTGGAGCCGGTGCTGGTGGTCCCACTTGCAGAGGAACCGGCACTGTCGGTCATCGTATCGCCGGTCATCGCCCTACCGGTTCCGAGCGATGATTCGGACCCGCTGTTCATGCTCGAGCCGGTCGTTGAACCGGTGCCGGTCGTTGAACCGGACCCAGTCGTGCCGCCGGCTCCGCTCATGTTACCGGTGCCGCCCGGCTCTCCTCCGGTGGCATCAGTTGTGGTTGATCCGCTTGCCGCGGGCCCTCCGGCGCCTGCGCTTTGCGCGATCGCCGCAGTACCCGACAAGAGCACGGCCGCGCCGCAGGCTATCAGAACTCGTTTCATGTTTGTCTCCTTGCGTGACATGAGGTGCCAACCAATCCGCCCTGACCCTGTTCCAGCCGCGCGACCCGTTTCACGGTATGTCGTGCAAAGCCGGGGCTCGACTACGCCGAACGGCAATTCTGCGGCTGGTATCAGCTCTGTCCCGGTCGAACGATTGGCGACGATGTTAGCCCGGGAGGTTCCTTGACTTTTCGCCGCCCACGCCGTAGCTGCCGTTCTTTCCCGCAGATTCTGCCTAGCCGGAGTGCCCGATGGCGCGCGTTACCGTTGAAGATTGCGTCGACAAGATCCCCAACCGCTTTGACCTGGTGCTCCTTGCGGCGCAGCGGGCGCGCGAAATTTCAGGCGGCGGCGAGCTGACCGTCGACCGCGACCGGGACAAGAACCCGGTGGTGGCGCTGCGCGAGATCGCCGAGGAAACGGTGCGTCCAGCCATCCTCAAGGAAAGCGTGATCGCGTCGCTCCAACGGGTGCAGCCGGAAGACGATGATGAGGTCGACGAGATCGGCTCGCTCAGCCAGCAGGCTGAAGCGCTGCGGATCACCGCGGCCGCGCCGGTGCGCAATACCTCGCTTGGCGGCGATTACGAAGGCTGAGGCGTCGGTACCCTGATTACGGAAAAGGCCTCGGGTGACCGGGGCCTTTTTTTTGGACCTATTTTGCAAGGGTAGAAGTGTGGGCGTTCCAACCTGAGAATGTGGCGCTGCCGGTGGGCCCCGCCGCTTTGCCTACCGCCCCGCCCGCCCCGGCAAGGCCGGGACAGGAAGCACGGTAGTAAGTCAGACGCCTTGGGGAGCGGCCCCACCGTCGAGCTTGCGGCCGGCCTTGGGGATGGCAGAGCCCCGTACCGCCGCCGGCTTGAGCCCGCCGCCGGCCGGACGCTCGGGCCGGTCGATCTTGCCGTTCGTGAGCAGCCCGGTAATCTCCTCGCCCGACAGCGTCTCGAATTCAAGCATCGCCTGCGCCAACAGGTGGAGCTTGTCCTCGTTCTGCGTAAGGATCGAGGTTGCGCGGGCATGCGCATCGTCGACGAGTTCGCGGATCTCGGTATCGATCAGCTTGTTCGTGTCATCCGAGGCAAACAGGCGGGCAGTGCCGCCCATCCCGAGATAGCCTTCCTGCTGTTCCTCGTACTGGAGCGGGCCGAGCTTATCCGACATGCCCCACTTGGTCACCATGTTGCGCGCAAGCGAGGTGGCGTACTGGATGTCGGAGGAGGCGCCGGACGAGACCTTGTCGTGCCCGAAGATCAGTTCTTCCGCCACCCGGCCGCCCATCGCAACCGAAAGGTTCGCGTGCATCTTGTCGCGGTGGTAGGAATAGCTGTCCCGCTCGGGCAGGCGCATGACCATGCCCAGCGCGCGGCCACGCGGGATGATCGTGGCCTTGTGGATCGGGTCTGACGCTGGTTCGTGAACCGAAACAAGGGCGTGGCCGGCCTCGTGATAGGCGGTCATTTTCTTCTCGTCTTCGGTCATGACCATCGAGCGACGTTCGGCGCCCATCATCACCTTGTCCTTGGCGTCCTCGAACTCCTGCATCGCAACCAGTCGCTTGTTGCGACGGGCCGCAAGCAGCGCGGCCTCGTTCACCAGATTGGCCAGATCGGCACCGGAGAAACCAGGCGTGCCGCGCGCGATCGTGCGCGGATTGACGTCGGGCGCCAGCGGCACCTTCTTCATGTGGACGGCAAGGATCTTCTCGCGGCCCTCGATATCGGGAATGGGAACGACCACCTGGCGGTCGAACCGGCCCGGGCGCAGCAGCGCCGGGTCGAGCACATCCGGCCGGTTGGTGGCAGCGATGATAATGATGCCCTCGTTCGCCTCGAACCCGTCCATCTCGACCAGCAGCTGGTTAAGCGTCTGCTCGCGCTCGTCGTTCGAATTGCCGAGGCCGTGGCCACGGTGCCGCCCGACCGCGTCGATTTCGTCGATAAAGACGATGCACGGCGCGTTCTTCTTGGCCTGCTCGAACATGTCGCGCACGCGGCTGGCGCCCACGCCCACGAACATCTCGACGAAATCGGAGCCCGAGATGGTGAAGAATGGTACCCCCGCCTCACCCGCGATGGCTCGCGCAAGAAGCGTCTTGCCGGTGCCGGGCGAGCCGACCAGCAGCGCACCCTTGGGAATCTGGCCGCCCAGCTTGGAAAAGCGCTGCGGATCGCGCAGGAACTCAACGATTTCCTCCAGCTCCTCGCGTGCTTCGTCGATGCCGGCAACGTCGTTGAAGGTAACGCGGCCCTGCCGCTCGGTCAGCAGCTTGGCCTTGGACTTGCCAAAGCCCATCGCGCCCGAGCCGCCGCCCTTCTGCACCTGGCGCAGCGCGAAGAACGCGACGCCAAGGATGAGCATGAACGGCAACGCCTGGACCAGGATGTACAGCAGCACGTTGGGCTCGTCCGGGGTCTTGCCCGCGTACTTCACGCCATTGTCCTGCAGCAGTTGCGGCAGTGTGGTATCGTTAGGAATCGGCACGGTGTTGAACGTGTCGCCGCTTTTGTAATGACCGGTAATCCGCTCTGTCCCGACCTGTACGTCGGCAACGTTGCCGTCAGCGACTTTTGCGCGGAATTCGGAATAAGGGACCGACGTGCCGACTGCATCGCCCCGCCCGCCGAACATCGACACGACGAGCAGCAGGGCCATGAAGATCCCGCCCCAGACCAGAAGGCTTTTCAGCCAGGGATTTCCGTTCGGCTGTTCCTCGTTCATGCGGCACGCTTCCTTTCGGCTGCCAATGTAGGACGGCAGGCCTGAATGGCAAGCCAACCGCTGGCGCTGATCGGCCCGTTACGGCACGATTGTGCCGCGCGTGCCGTCCGCTCTGGGGCATTGCCCGCGCGGGGCGGATGGTGCAAAGGGCCGGCAGGCCGCAGCGCGGCGTGTATTTCGACGTTGAGGCATCGATTTTCTATGGCGAGCGTGAGCGCAAACTCCCTTTCCGGCCAGCTGGTGGTGCTGTTCGGCGGCAGCGGTTTCTTCGGCGCCCATGTTGCGCAGGAACTGCTGGCGCGCGGCGCGCGGCTGCGGATCGTTTCACGCCACCCCGAACAGGCGTGGAAGCTTAAGCCGCTGGCGAACCTGGGCCAGTTGCAGTTCGTCCGTGCCGATCTGACGAAGGCCGAGCAGCTGCCGCGCATCGTGGCCGACGCCGACGCAGTGGTGAACCTGGTGGGCGCGTTCGGTGGCAACCTTGACCTGCTGCACGTGCGCGCGCCGCGGGCGCTGGCCCAAGCGGCGGCAGCGGCCGGGGTGCGCGCGCTGGTCCACGTTTCGGCCAACGGCGCCGACGCCGGTTCCGACACCGACTATGCGCGGACCAAGGCCGAGGGCGAGGCCGCGGTGCTGGCCGCCTTTCCGGGCGCGACGATCCTGCGCCCGTCGGTGATCTTCGGGCCGGACGACAGGTTCATCAACCTGTTCGCCGGCCTGATCGCGGCGCTGCCGGTACTGCCGGTGTTCGGCCCCGAGGCTAAGCTGCAGCCGGTGTTCGTCGATGATGCCGCCGCCGCAGTGGCCAACGCCCTGGCCGACCCGGAGCGGCTGGGCGGCAAGACCTTCGAACTGGTCGGCCCGGAAGTGTATACGATGGTGCAGCTCAACCAGCGCATCGCCGCCGCGCAGGGCCGCAAGCGTCTGTTCGCGCAGCTGCCCGACCCGGTCGGCGGAATGATCGCCGCGCTGACCGGATGGCTCCCCGGCGCGCCAATTACGCGTGACCAGTTCGCGCTGCTGACCGCGGGCAACGTTTCGTCCGGACTGCCAGGACTGAAAGCGCTGGGCGTGACCGCCCGCCCGCTGGAACTGTTCATCGACCGCTGGATGGTGCGTTATCGCGACCATGGCCGGTTCGGCAACAAGGGCGGGCTGGCGGGTTAGACCGGCCTACCAGTTGACGTCGGCGTAGTGAGTGGGCGGCTGGATCACTTCCATCCGCTCGGCCAGCAGCGGGCGGAAGCTCGGCCGGCTCTTGAACACCGCATACCAGCTTTTCGCCTGTTCGTGGCCCGACCAGTCAAGCCCGCCTAGGTAATCCGCCACCGAGATCTGCGCGGCGGCTGCCAGATCGGCCAGGCTCATCGTCGCGCCGGCGAGCCACGGGCGGGTGTCGATCAGGTAATCGATGTAGTACAGGTGCTCGTGCGCCAGCTTCATCGCCTCGCGCAGCACCCGGCTGTCGGGTGACTGGCGCAGGACCACGCGCTTCTTCATCTTTTCGTGGCTGAGCGGGGCGATCACGTCACCATAGAAATTCTCGTCGAACAGCGCCACTAGCCGGCGGATCTCGGCGCGGTTGGCGGCGGTGCCATTGATCATCGGGTTCTTGTCGACCGTTTCCTCGAAGTATTCGCAGATCGCGCGGCTGTCGACCAAGGTAATGTTCCGTTCGACATGGCGGATCACCGGGGTGCGCGCGGCGGGGTTCATATCGACGAATTCGTCGCGGTGCTCCCACGGGTTCTCGCGCCAGAGTTCATAGCCGATGCCCTTTTCCGACAGCAGCAGGCGGACCTTGCGGCTGAACGGGCAGAGCGGGAACTGGTAAAGCTGCCACATGGCTGAGGTCCATGCCGCAGCGCGGGCGCGCAGATCAACCGGGAGTTGCGGGTTTTTCCGGTGCATAACCTTCGCGTCACCGCCGCGCCGGCCGGACCGGCGGCTCTGTTACGTATGTTCCCAGCCGCCGATTTGCGCCGTTGACGCCGGTTCGGGCCGGGGTACAACGATCCTCGCAAAAAAGCGGGAGAGTTTCGAAAATGTACAGTCACATCATGGTTGGCAGCAACGACCTGGCCAAGGCGAAGACCTTTTATGACGCCACCTTCAGCGCGCTTGGCGGCGGGCCGGTTCCGGCGCCGATGGACGACCGGTTGTTCTATGCGCACAATGACGGCATGTTCGCGGTGATCAAGCCGATCGACGGCCAGCCGGCCCACCACGCCAACGGCGGCACCATCGGCATATCAATGGACAGTCCCGAACAGGTCGAGGCCTGGCACGCGGCCGGCGTCGCCAGTGGCGGGAAGAGCTGCGAAGACCCGCCGGGGGTGCGCGAAGGTCCGTTCGGCAAGATGTACCTGGCGTACCTGCGCGATCCCGACGGCAACAAGCTGTGCGCGCTGCACCGGATGAGCTGACCTGATGGACGGGGCCGTGGCGGTTGCACCTGACGGGACGCGCACGGCCCTTGCTACTGCCGATGGCGGGCGCCAGTGGGTGCCCGAGGCAGCGGTGGCGCTGGAATTCAACGGCCTCGCCTATGCGGTAATGATGGCCACCCCGGAAAATCTGGCTGATTTCGTCGCCGGCTTCGCGCTGAGCGAGGGCCTGATCGCTGATGCGGATGCGCTGACGGACCTTGGCATCGCCGAGGTTGAGCACGGCTGGGTCGTGCGCGCCACGCTGTCAGGTCCGGGCGCGGAACCGGGGATCGAACGGCTGGCCGAGCGGGTGCGCGCGCGCGTTGCCGAATCGAGCTGCGGGCTGTGCGGGATCGAGAACCTGGCCGAAGTGGCGCGGCCCCTGCCCCGCGTG
>JAZKDH010000076.1:0-9217 GCA_040387665.1 Pseudomonadota bacterium
CTGGGCGATCCGGTGCCGCGCGCGGCAATTGCCGAAGGTGTCGGCGCGGCTTGCCGGCTGGCCGCTACACGCGGCGTCAGCATCGTACTGGAATTCATCGTCGAGAGCGGCATGCCGAGCATTGCCGAGGCGCAGGCGGTGGCAGTGGAATGCGGCGAGCCCAATTGCGGCGTGCTGGTCGATACCTGGCACTGGTCGCGCAGCGGCGCGACGCTGGAGGATCTCCGCGCTTTGCCGGCGGGCGCGATCAAGGCGTTCCAGATCAACGACCGAGCGCCGCCCGCGCCAGGCAGCACCTATGTGCCGATGAGCGGACGGCTGCTCCCCGGCGACGGCGAGTTGCCGCTGTGCGAGATCGTCGCAGCGGGCCTCGCCAACAATCCAGACCTCACTTTCGAGATCGAGGTATTCAATGCCGAACTCAAGGCGCTGTCACCCGATGCTGCAGCGGCGCGCGTTGCCAGTGCCGTGGATCGGCTGCGCCGCCAGCTTGGATGAGCAAGACACTGGGAAACGAACATGGGACTAATGCCTGAAATCGCCGACTTACTCTCGCTCGAAGGACGGGTCGCGGTCATAACCGGGGCAGGATCCGGGCTTGGCCAGGAAACCGCGCGGCTGTTTGCCGTCGCCGGCGCCACAGTGGTGCTGGCCGACATCGATGCAGCGGCGCTTGAAGCCACGGCGGCCATGGTGCGCGGCGCAGGTGGCATGGCGATAGTTCAGCCGACCAACGTTGCCGACCGCGATGCGGTCGAGGCGTTGGCCGACGCCGCCGTACGAACATGCGGCGGCCTGGATTGCTGGGTCAACTCGGCCGGCATCACCTTGTGGAGGAGCGTCATCGACGCGACCCGCGAGGAGGCGGAGCGGGTCGTCGCCGTCAACATGATGGGAACCTACTGGAGTTGCGCTGCGGCGGGGCGGGTGATGCGCGACAACGGCGGCGGCACTATCGTCAATGTGTCATCGACCGCTGGCGACAGCCCAGTTCCGACGCTTTCGGTCTATGGCATGACCAAGGCCGGCGTGAACCAGCTAACCAAAGTCTGCGCCAAAGAATTCGGTCCCTTCGGTATACGCGTGAATGCGGTGGTGCCGGGCTGGATCGATACGCCGATCAACACCAGCATGTACCGCGATGCCTCGGGCGCGGTCGATCTGGCCATACGGAAGAAAGTCGTCGCGCAAATGGCCGCCATGTCGCCGCTGGGCCTTACCGGCCTTGCGGTCGATATCGCGATGGCGGCACTGTATCTTTCAACCCCCGCCAGCCGCTATGTGACCGGCGAACTGCTGCGCGTTAGCGGAGGCGTATAGCAAGATCATGGCCGACTATCAGGACACCGATCTCTTCATGGACCTGTCGCTGGTCGACGATCCCTATCCCTACTTTGAGTACCTGCGCGAGTTGGGCCCGGTGGTGCCGCTGCCCGCGCTCAATGTCGTGGCGGCCATTGGCTTCGAGGAGGCGCTGGCGGTTCATCTCGATTGGGAGAGTTATTCCGCGGTCGTCTCGGTGACCGGCCCGCTGCCACCGATCCCCTCCGCTCCGGAAGGCGACGACATCACCGCCCAAATTGAGGCACATCGACCGCAGATGCCGTTTGGCGAGGAAGTCCTCACGCTAGACCAGCCGCGCCACACACCGCTGCGATCGCTGATGATGCGGCTGTTCACCCCGCGCCGGCTGAAGGAAATGGAAGAGTGCATCACCCGCACGGCCGACCAGTTGATCGACGAGATCGTGGGCAAGGGTCGCTGCGAACTGGTGGCAGACTTCGCCAAGCCCTTGCCACGCTGGCGATTGCCGACCTGCTCGGCGTGCCGAAAAGTGATCGCCATGACTTCCGCATTGCCGCCGGTGCGCCGCCCGCGCAGGTTGGGCAGCGCGATGAAGGCCCGGTGGTGAACCCGATGGATTTCCGCCGCAACAGATTCTTCGGCGATGTCGAGGATCGCCGCCGCCTGCCGCAAGGCGACATCCTCAGCGATCTTGCCAACGCTACCTTCGCGGATGGATCGACGCCCACCGCGTTGGACGTCGTCAGGGTCGCCACGCTGCTGTTTGGCGCAGGCCAGGATACTACCGCCACCCTTTTGGGAAATTCGCTACGGATCATTGCCGAGCAAACTGACTTGCAGGCTCAATTGCGTGGCGACCCGGCCCTGACCCCGGCATTTCTCGAAGAAGTGCTGCGTCACAGCGGGCCGGTCAAATCGACCTTCCGGCTCGCGCGCAAGCCCAGCGTACTAGGCGGTGTCGATATTCCCGTGGGCACCGTGGTGATGATCACCACCGCCGCGATAAACCGCGATCCGCGCAAGTTTGACAGCCCGGCCGACTTCCGCCTTGGCCGGCCCGGAATCAAGGAACACCTCTCGTTCGGCCGCGGCATCCACACTTGCCCCGGTGCGGCGCTCGCACGCACCGAAGCGCGGATCAGCCTCGAGCGGATACTGGCCCGGCTGGGGGACATCGCCATCGATGCCGAAGAGCACGGGTCGGCGAGTGATCGCCGCTTCTCCTATATGCCGACTTATGTGTTCCGCGCAGTACAGGAGTTGCACCTGCGCTTCACGGCGATCAGCCGGGCATAAGGCAACCGGTCTGCGCTGCCGTCACCCCTCGCCCAAAACCACCGCGCTCTGCTGTGCCACCATTTCCACCCTGGCGCGCCGCGCGGCCGCAGAATTGGTGGCGTAGCCGACGTCCTCGTCCTGCTGGCCCCAGTTGTTGACCGGCCCGAACGGCAGCCGGGCAAGTCCCTCGGCCGCGACATCGACGGGCGAGGCAACATCTGCGGGCACCGGCAGGCCCTTGCTTTCGAGCAGTTCGCGCAGCGCCGGCGTGTCGGTCGTGATCATCACATGGTATAGCACATCGACGCCGTGCGGCTTGAGTTCCGACCACAGGCCTTCTGCAAAACACAGGTCGAACGCCTTGACCCCGCAATAGGTCGCCAGATGGGGGCCGCTGCCATAGCAGGCGGCCGAACCCACAAAGATGATGCCGCCCCGCCCGCGTTCGCGCATCTGTCCGCCGAAATGATGGCAGCAGCGCACCGAGGTCATGACATTGCGGTTGATCAGGTCGACCCAGCTCTGGACAGGCTTGTCGAGGAACCTGGAACCATTCGGATCGGCCCCCGCATTGCTGATGAACAGGCCGACTTCGCGCTCTCCGCTCGCCTCCACGATACGATCAAACGCCTCCGGCCTGGCCAGGTCGATCGAAGCTGTCACACATTCCACACCGCTCTCGGCGCGGATTTGCGTCGCAACTTCGTCGAGCGGATCCTGTCGCCGCGCGATCAGAATGCAGTTCACGCCTTGCGCCGCGACCTGCCGGGCAAATTCCCGCCCGGTTCCTTCCGAAGCCCCAGCAATGATGGCCCAGGGGCCGTATTTTTCCGCAAAGCTCATGCGCCACTCCAATTCAACGCCGGCGCAGGGCCAGGCCCGCGATCCCGCGCGATTCGATCTGCTTGTTAGTTCATGAATACTACAATATACAGAAATTTGTGGATTTAGAGAATAGTACTTTGGGCTCCGATGAGCGCCGCTTCATCGACGAGATCGCCTCCCTGTTCCAGCCGTGGGGTATGGCCAGGAGTGTGGCGCGCCTGTTTGGCTATCTGCTGTTGCAGGATGCGCCCATCGGCCTGGAGAAGATCGCCGCGGATCTCGAATTGAGCAGAAGTGGTGCCTGGAGCGCGGCCAAGCGCCTGGAACACTTCGGCCATATCCGCAGCTATGGCGAGCCTGGCAGCAAACGCGAACTCTATGCGCAGTCGGACAATTTCGCCGCGCCGATGATCGGCCAGACCCGGTTGCTGCGCGACATTGGCAAGCAGCTCGAGATCGGGGCCGCGATCACTGCAGGCGGTGTTGCGGCGGACAAGTTGCGCCGCCGCGCCGCCTTCTACTCGCGGCTGCAGAAAATTTTCAGCGACGCGATCAAGGAACTGGAAGAGCTGATGGCGGAAGAAGCCTGAGAGCCTCGATTTGCATTAATCTGGTTGCGACACGTGGGGGGAAGGCGAAATGGCAATGTTGAAACCGCACCCTGCACATAGCGACTGGCTTTCCGCAAACGATGTCAGCACGCTTACTCCCACGGCAGTCGCCGTCCGCCTGCGCGAAGCTGGCGCGGTAATCGCCGCTGAAGCCAACGAAACTGAACAACAACGCTATCCGACCGAGCGGGCCTGGTCGTCTATCCGCAAGAGCGGCATGTTCTATCTGACCGTGCCGCGGGAATTCGGCGGGGTCGAAGTCGAGAGCCTCGATGCCTTCATCGAGCCCATTCTCGCCATCGCCGAGCACTGCATGTCGAGCGCTTGGTGCGCATTCCAATCCATGCAGCACCAGTGGATGCTCAGTCTGTTTCCCAGGGAGTTCCAGCGCGAAGTATTCGGCAGCCTGCCCTATGCCACCCTGTCGGGCTCATCCTTCCCAATGGGTCATGCGGTCAAGGTCGATGGCGGATACCAAGTCAAAGGACATTATCGCTGGGGATCGGGCGTGCTCTATGCGCAATGGGTGTTTGCAATCGCGCAGCTTGGTGATGGCAGCGGCACACCCAAGTCAGGCTGCTTCTTCATGCCGGCCAGCGAAGTGACCGTGCTGGACACCTGGTATGTTGATGGCATGGCCGGCACGGGAAGCCATGATTTCGTTGTCGATGATGTGTTCGTGCCCGAGCACCGGGCGCTCGATGCGATGATGCTCTACGTCGGCCAGCAGGAGCGGGCCAACCCGCTGCAACGGGCGCCATTGCCGGTCATCGCGCCGGCGCTTGTGCCATTGTCGATTATCGGCGCAGCGCGATCGGTGGTTTCCGCTTACCGGGACCAGCTGGCAGCCGAGGGTATCGCACTCAGCGCCACCGGGCGGCGCGGCGACCATGTCGCGCTGGCCAAAGCCGATACCGCGGTTCGGATCGCAGAGATCGTAATTCGCAACGAAATCGCGCAAATCCAGGACTATCTATCCGCTGCCGAGCCGATCCCCGAACAAGCCCGCGCCGCGCTACGTGCCCGTAGTACCTTTGCGGTGGACCTCTGCAAGACCGCCGTGCGCGCTATCGGCGATCTGAGCGGCTCGGGTGTCCACTACGGGGGCAACGCGATGCAGCGGGCGATCCGCGACATCAACATGCTGTCGAGCCACACCGTCATCGACTTGCCCCATGCGATGGATGCCCATGGCCGGCAGATGCTCGGCATGTCGCCCGAATATTTCCGGCGCGACTAGCCGTCCGCCAGCGTACGCCAGCGGTATTCGCGAACCGATACCGCGCCGGCGGGCAGCGGGCCGAGTGCATCGAGGTTGTCCGCCCAGCTCGTGCGGATAACCTCGATGTCGCTGGCATCGGGTTCGGCGAGTTTGTCGGCAAGCAGGATCGTCCGCAGCACCACATTATCGACCACCCGGTGGGCGCCCGGCGCCGGCTCGGGCAGCGCTTCGCCGCGGCGGTGAATGGTCACCACTTTGGCCCCGGGAGAGGCCGCGCCGAGCGGCGAGGTGAGCGGGCCATCGCGAACAACCTGTTCTGCCACCGCGAAAGTATCCTGCGGGCCCATGAACGACATGTGATCTTGTACGATCAGCTCTTCACCCGCACTGCGCTGCTTGCCAGCGCCGAAGAACTCGGAGATTACCGGCGTCCAGATTTCGGTCACGACATCAAAATCAGCAGTCGATTCCACCAGGTTGACAGTATAGGCGTCCAGTCGCTGCTGGTGCTTCAGGCCCAGCGGCGAGTGATTGGTGATATAGTGCCGGAAATAATCCTCACGCGTCGCCCCGGGCTTGCGCCGGAACAGGAAGACAAGCTTTTCCAAAGCATCCGCTCCTTTTTATGTAGATCGTGGCTTTCCCCTAGCATGTCTATGACGGCAGATCACCCGATAGCGGTGGTCTTGCGAACAAGCGCGACTGCGGCCAAAGCGGCATGCTCGGAACATACCAGTGGAATGAGCGAGCTCGCCGGCTGCAAGATGGAAATGATGGTTCTCGAAGAAAGGCTGTCCAGCACGAGGGAATGAGACAGGGTCAATTCCTTCGCAGCACGTAAAATACGGCGGCTTTCGACGGGCTGATTGTTGCCCAGGAAAGTCGACTTCGTCGGCGGAGCCGTCGTCCGTGCGGAGTATGAACCGGCGGCGGCTATCCCAATTACCCCCCTAAAAGCCGCCGGTACGGAAACGGCGCAGGCTCGGACGTAGCAGAGAATGCCTGTGCGCCTCCACGAGTGGCCGGTTTCGGCGCGAATCTGCTTACGGGAAGCCGACGTGACAGGCGGAATGTCGTATGAGGCGTTTTGAGACGGGTGCAATTCCTCGTGGACTTGGGACGATTTCTCAAGACAATTCAGCAAGTCCGGCAACGCGGATCGATGGGGATTGGTGCATGTAGGACGCATGAAGCAACAAACGCAGCAGAGCTACTACCGGCGCATTTCGCGTGTGATCGCCGAGATTCTGGCTGATCCGTCCGCGCCGCACACGGTCGATAGTCTCGCCGCGGTTGCCCTCCTCTCACCGTTTCACTTTCACCGTATCTATCGCGCGCTGACCGGCGAAGGCATTGCCGAAACCGTAAGGCGGCTGCGACTGGCGCAGGCAGCGCGCCATCTGGCGCAGGGCGTAGGGCCCGTGACCGAGATCGCACTGGACGCTGGTTACGACAGCCCACAAGCTTTTGCGCGCGCCTTCCGCGAATTTACCGGCGTGTCGCCCAGCGATTACCAGACCCGCCACGGCGAAATTGCCGCGTCCCCAGCGATCGAAATCGTCACGATCGCACCGTTCGAAGCGCTGTGCCTGCGCCATGTCGGGCCTATCGCCAGTATCGGCCTGACGTATCGTAAGCTGAATGCTCTGCTGCGCGGCCAGGTCACCTTCGCCGATCCCCCCGCACAGATCGGCGTGTCGCTCGGCGATCCCGAAGGCAGCGACTTTGTGTACCGCGCCGGTCTCGCTGCAACGCCGCCGGTCAAGCCGATTGAGGGCGTCGATGTGTTGAAGCTCGAAGGCGGGCTCTATGCCAGTCATCGTCTGGTCGGCCCTTATGCGCTGATCGCGCCAACGTTCCAGGCCCTGTTCGGCCAATGGCTGCCGCAGAGCGGTTTCGAGCCGGACAACCGCCCCGCCCTGGAAGTCTACCACACGCGGTCGGCCGTCGGTGATCGGCCGGTCAACATCACCGACTTGCTGATACCCATCCGGGAGATCTGACATGCCTGCCATGATACTTGCCGTCGCGCTTGCCGCTGCTCCCCTTTCTGCCCCCCCCGCCTACCATATCGGTGAAACCACGCGCACCGTGCATCCCGACGGTCCGCGTAACTGGCGCGGCGCTGCCGAGCCGGTTCTGCCGACGCGCATCTGGTATCCCGTCGATGCCGCTCTGCAGGGTCATCGGCACGACATTGGGCCTCCGGACGTGCCGTTCTTCCGCACCCACCCAATGGTCACCGATGCGCCTTTTGCACCCACTCAGACGCGTTATCCGCTGATCGTACTTTCGCACGGCACGGGTGGCTCTGCCGATACGATGGAATGGCTCGGCTCGGCCCTTGCGGCCGCAGGGTATATCGTCGCAGGGGTG
Source organism: Pseudomonadota bacterium (assembly GCA_040387665.1). Taxonomy (GTDB): domain Bacteria; phylum Pseudomonadota; class Alphaproteobacteria; order Sphingomonadales; family Sphingomonadaceae; genus Novosphingobium. The sequence goes on from JAZKDH010000076.1 coordinate 7,618, forward strand.
GACCATCCCGGTAATTCCGCTATGGGCCCGGAGACCTGGGACGGCTTCTCCCTCTGGTGGGAACGCGCGACCGACGTGACGCAAATGCTCGACGCCCTCCTCGCCGATCCGATCATCGGACCACACATCGACTCAGACCGGATCGGCGCTGCAGGCTTCTCGCTCGGCGGATACACGGTGCTGGCGCTGGCGGGAGCGCTAACAAACCTGTCGGCCTTCCTCGCCTTCTGTCGCTCGCCCAAGGCCGACGAGATATGCAACCCTCCGGAAATGGCACGCGTAATTGACAACCCAGCCGACGGGACAGCACCCAGTCCCGAGCGCGCCGCCTCGCTCGCCCGCTCGGGCGCTTCCTACCGCGATCCGCGCATACGCGCGGTCTTCGGCATCTCTCCGGCCGTTGGGAAGGCTTTCGACGAGCGATCGTTCGCCAATGTGACCGTTCCTATTTGGCTAATGGCAGGAGATGCCGACGTTTATGTTCCGCCCGCGACCAACTTGCGGCATATAGCCCGCCTCTATCCGGCGGCTAAAGTCACCATGGTGCCGGGCGCGGGCCACTACACCTTTATTCAGACATGCGAACCGGCTGCGGTCGAGCGGTTGGGTCTGATCTGCAAGGACGGCCCTGGCATCGACCGCGACGCGGTGCACGATCTCGCCGCCAAAGCAGCCGTGCAATTCTTCTCCGAAACGTTGCAAACTCGCTAACGGCGCCTTCTACGAGAAGGTACTCACCATCCCAATCCGCAGCCGGAGCAGTTCAAACGATGGCTGGTTGCCGAATGGTGGGTGTTGGGTTTCGGCAAGAAACCTGCCGTTAGCGCGCAGCGAGGGAACACCCGCTTTGTCCGGTGGATTCAACGGGTGGATGCAACACGGACGGCGAACATTTCAGCCGGTGTTTGATACATCAAGGTCTTTCTGGGGCGCTCGTTGAGTTGACGGGCAATGGCGCTAAGTTTGGCCTGGCTGTGCAGGGATAGATCGGTTCCCTTGGCAAATACTGACGCGGCATGCGATTGGTGTTTTCGTTGGTTGCCCGCTACCACGGGCTTGGGGGATCGCAGAAATAGACCTCGACATCGGTCGCCAGGGTGAAGCGCTGGTGATTAGCATCTTGATCGATGCGCCGGCCGTACTGCCGAAAGAGTCCATGCAGGCCACGGCATTGGAAACGGTTATCGCGACACTGGTCGAGAACGCCGGGCAGGCGGGCGCGGCCCACGTTCGCATCGCTGTGCACGTGGATGGCGGTCGGGTTCGCTTCGATATCGTCGATGACGGCGCAGGCATTCCAGCCGGTGACCGGGATCGAATCTTTGATCCATTCTTCACTGGCAAGCGGGAGAAAGGCGGAACCGGATTGGGGCTTCCTATTGCTCGCGCGTTAGTAAGCAACGGCCGTGGCTGGCTTGAGCTTGCCGATAGTAGCGGAGGAACACACTTCGTCCTCTCTATCCCGTACGAACTATAATATTTACCTTTTTCTCTGAGCGCGATTACCGAGGTTGACGGCCAACGCGACAGCTCGGCGACATTAACGGACAGCAGGTTTCAGGGCTCTCGATCATTAGCTAGAACGGCCGGTATGTTGGCG
>JAZKDH010000077.1:0-2559 GCA_040387665.1 Pseudomonadota bacterium
AGCTGCCGGTGGTCGAACTGCAGACCGAGGGACTCAAGGTCAGCCTGCGCCGCGACTGAGCCCGCCTGATCCCTCGCTCCCCTTCGGCCTTACTTCGGGTGACATGACATGACTGACACCGCCAACACCGATCCGCTGCTTCGCCTGCTTGACGAGTTTTCGCGCTCGGGCGTGAAGGTTCTTCATTTGCGCACGGGTGCGGTCGATCTGCTGCTGTCGAACGATCCAAAGGTGAACGGAAGCGTCCGCGCCGCCGCGCCGGTTGCCGCGCCGGTGGCTGCTGCTGCCCCGGCCGCGGCTCCCGCTGCCGCGCCAGCCGTTGCGCCCGCCGCTTCGCCGGTTACCGCCGTGGGCGATCTGCCGGCCAATGCGGTGATTATCACCGCGCCGAACCTTGGCACGTTCTACCGCGCGCCCAAGCCGGGCTCCGCGCCTTATGTCGAGATCGGCGGAACGATCGCGGTCGGCGACGAGCTGTGCCTGATCGAGGTGATGAAGCTGTTCACTTCGGTCCGCGCCGAACAGGCCGGCCGCATCCATGCCATTCTGGCCGAAGACGGCGCGATGGTCGAAGCGGGCCAGCCGCTGTTCGCGGTGGTGTCGCTCTGATGGCGCTGCGCCGGCTGTTTGTTGCCAATCGGGGCGAGATCGCGCTGCGGATCGTCCGCGCCGCGCAGGCCCTGAATATCGAAACGGTGGTTGCCGTCTCGGAGGCCGATCGGGATTCGGCAGCCGCGCGGCTGGCAGACCGTTCGGTCGTGCTTGGGCCGGCGTCGGCCGCCAAGTCATATCTTGATCCGCGGCTGGTGGTCCACGCCGCGCGCGAAACCGGGTGCGACGGCCTGCACCCGGGCTATGGCTTCCTTTCCGAACGCGCGATCCTGCCAACGCTCTGCGCACAGCACGGGATCGCCTTCGTCGGCCCCGAACCCGACGTGATCGATTCGCTTGGTGACAAGATCCGCGCCCGCGGCATGGCCCGCGCCGCTGGCGTGCCGCTCGTCCCCGGGTGCGACGGCGTTGCCACCGCCGCCGATGCACGCCGTGAAGGTGACAACATCGGCTATCCGGTCCTGCTCAAAGCGGCTGCGGGCGGCGGCGGGCGCGGCATGGTGATCGCGCACAACGGTGACGAGGCCGAAGCCGGCTTCCACCGCGCCAGCGCCGAAGCGGTCGCCGCGTTCGGTGATGGCACGCTGTTCATGGAACGGTTCGTGCCCGAGGCGCGCCACGTCGAAGTCCAGCTGATGGGCGACGGTAAAGGTAACGTAATCCACTTCGGCGAGCGCGACTGCTCGGTCCAGCGCCGCTACCAGAAGCTGATCGAGGAGGCGCCTTGTGCGGCGATGCCCGATCACCTGCGCCAGCAACTGCATGAAAGTGCCTGCGCGCTGGCGGCCTCGGTCAACTATCGCAACGCGGGCACGTGTGAGTTCCTGTTCGACGTGCTGCGCCAGGAATTCTACTTCATCGAGGTGAACGCGCGTATCCAGGTCGAACACCCGGTGAGCGAGATGATTTCGGGCTTTGATCTGGTGCAGGAACAGCTGCGCATCGCCGGCGGGGCCGGGTTGTCGGTCACGCAGGACCAGGTCAAGCTGTCGGGCCACGCGATCGAATGCCGCATCAACGCCGAAGACACCGCGCGCGACTTTATGCCGTCGCCGGGCCGGATCACCCGCTGGTCGGCCCCTTCCGGCGAGGGGATTCGTCTCGATACGCACATGTCTGAAGGGGCGATGATCCCTCCGTTTTATGATTCGATGATCGGCAAGCTGATCGTGCACGCCGAAACCCGCGACGCGGCAATCGACAAGCTTGACGCGGCGCTGGCCAATTTTCACGTTGAGGGGATCGCCACTACGATCAGCCTGCACCGCGAGATCATCAATCACCCGGACTTCCGGGCCAACGCGATCCACACGCGCTGGCTTGAACAGGTCCTGCTGCCGGCGCGCGCAGCTGCAAATGGGGAGAAGGCGGCATGATCGCACTTGACGAAGCGGCTCGCAAAGCGTTCGACAATGCTCGCGCCTTCTCGGTCACCATGATCGATCAGGGCTGGGGCACGGTCCACGTCAGCAGTGCCGATTGCGAGATTTTCCTGACTCGTTCGGAAGGGAAGATCGATCCGCTGTCGCCCTCCCCCCTGGCGGCGGCGGCCGTGACGGCACCGGTTGCTGCGGTCTTCCCGGCACCGACCATGTTGCCGGCCGTCGATGTCACCACGCCGCACATCGCCACTGTGGTGTCGCTGGTAGCGGTTGGCACCGCGGTTCAGGCGGGACAGGCGGTTGCTACGCTGAGCGTGCTGGACGAAACGATCGAGATAGTGGCAGCCTCGGCCGGGACGATCGAAACGCACGGCGTAGCGCCGGGTGATCTGGCTGAATTCGGCAGTAAGCTGGTAACGCTGCGCCCTTGATATTCCAGTACGGATGATCGCGAATTGACGAACGCTGATTGACGAACAGGTGGGCCAAGCCGGTACTCCTGTTCTGTCGTATCGTGGAGGATGGATGAGCAAGGTTTACGCCGATGCGGGTACTGCGCTGGCAG
>JAZKDH010000078.1:0-6984 GCA_040387665.1 Pseudomonadota bacterium
TTATCCGTCCGTCTGTCGGCGCCCGCAACCACCAAAGCCGCTGCGGTGAACGGGCATATATGGAGGGGGTCCGGCACCGTCAATGGCTTTTTTCGATTTTGTGACAATGGACGAAATTTTTCCGTGTTTCGATGGACATACGGGCTCGACGTGCCTTGCGGACGGGGTCGCGCTGCGAATCCTTGGGCGTCGGCGGTCGTTTGGCGCAATGGCATAGACGGGGCTTTCTTACCGCCCACGGACTGGCGCACGATCGTGCTCCCCGGGTCAGGCCAGCCGTATACTGCATGTTGTATGACCGCCCCCGCTCTGAGTGTTGCGATGAGCGCCCCTGATGGCCGCCGCTTCCTGTCGGAAGCGATAGAGAGTGTGCTTGGTCAGACTTTTGGAGATTTCGAATTCCCGGTTCTGGACGACGGTCTTCCGACAGTTCCCGCGACATCATCGCGCACTATGCGGCCCTGGATCCGCGGATCCGACTCCTCTTTCACGAGAGTCGAAGGCTCGTTGCGCGCCTAAACCAGTTGCTGGCGGCCGCGCGGGCACCGGTCGTCGCGCGCATGGCCGCCAACGACGTGTGCATGCCAGAACGATTTGCGCGCTAGGTCGCCATCCTGAAAGACCATCCCGATTACGGCGTCATCGACTGCTGGTGCAAGGATATTGACTGCTGGTGCAAGGATATTGACGAGATTGGCGCGCTGTATCCACTACAGGCTCCAGATCATCCCACCAGTCACGCGGCGTTCGTGACCGCGATCACCAATGACGGACCGCTGCTGTGCCACCAAGCCGTGACCTATCGCCGCCACTTGGTCCTGTCGGTGGGCGGATACCGCCATGCGTTTCGCCATTGCGACAACCTTGACCTGTGGCTTCGACTGGCGGGCGTGACGCAGATGTGCTCGCCCGAACGGCTGCTGCGACGTCACGGCTATCCCAGCCATGTTTCCAGCCGCCACGCCACGGAGCAGCTGATCGGTGCGGCCACAGCCAGAATGGCCCACGAAGAGCGCAAGTCAGGGTGTCCGGACCCGACCGCTGACCTACCGGCATTGCCCCCGCTCGCTGCGCTTGACGACCTGTTCGGCCGTCCCGGAGCGGCCCCGGGACATGCGTGCACGGGTTGCGCCGGAATTGCTCTATTCCCGGGCAAGCCTGCTGCTCGCCGGGTTCCACGTGGTGCTAAACTACAGGCGCGAAGGCAGAACCCACCGCGGAATTTGGCGCACCGTCTTGCGGTTCGCCGCGCCGGTTCGGGCGACCCGGATGGCGGCGACGCTTGCCCTATTCTGGCCTGGACGGCACCGTGCAGTTCGCTGATGCACGCGCGACGACGACTTGGTCGCGCCCGCGACGACGGTCCGCGGCGCAGTCCTATGGGGCGATGGCCGGGCAATACCTGTCATTCGCGGTTCGGTTCGCGGCATCGGTAGTGATCTCCTGCTGGTTCCTCGCTCCGGACCAACTGGGACTGTTCTCTATCGCTCTTGCAGCAGCGCTGCTGGTCGCGATCCTGCGGGATTTCGCCGAGTCCCACCGTCTCGCCGGGCGCCGCGTGCTACTTACGCTGTCGAAGGACGACGATCTGCGCTGGATCGTCGACTGGATCCGCTATCACGTGATGATCCGCCGCGCGGGGCGGTGCTGTTGTAAAACAACGGCCCCACCCGGTACGCTGCAGCCGAACTTCATGCACGAGCGGTCGGCGCGGTAGAGGCACCGCGGGATTCCGACCATTGCCAAACGGGCGCGCTGCAGCCTGCCCGTCTGCGCTATCTGCGTCAGGCCCGCTTGGTCCTCAACGTGGATATCGACGAACTGGTCGTCGGCGCCGGGGCCACGGGTTCGATTTTCGCGGTGACGGAGCGGGCGCCGGGGAGCCTGATCAAATTTGCCATTGGACTCATGCGCCGCACCGGCTGGCACAACCGTGGCTGACTGTCTCCATACGGATTTCATGTTGCGCGACCGGCTCGAGGAAGAAATCTGTCCCCAAGTGGTGCGCGGTGCCGGCAGCCCGCCAAAATTACCGGCATACATGGTCGGTGCACAACCTGTTCGGGACGCGCCTAAACTGGGCGCTTTCCACGCAATTCGCGTATCGCCATTGCAAGGTCATTTCGAACAGCTGGAAATACGCCCGGTGGGACGCTGAATACCCAGCTAGCGATCGACCCCGGCCGTTTCGTGGGGATGAGCCCCTCCGCCACGCGAATGTGCAGGCCGCAATCGCTGCGTTGGCGTGATCGTTCCGGGGGTGATATCCTTTTGCACTCAAGGCGGCGACTCCGGGCCGCCAGCCGACCACAAGGGAGAGCGCCATGCTGGTTGCTGCCGCCGCGCTGTTGCTGGCGTCGGCCCTGCCGCAGGCCCACGCGGCCGGCGCACGAGAGATCGCGGCGACGGAAATCGTGACGACACGGCGTGACGGGCACGACCGGCTGACCGTTCCGGTCAGGATCGGTGCTGGGGGAACGTATCGCTTCCTGCTCGATACCGGCGCACAGAATACCGTGGTCAGCAACACCCTGGCCGACCGGCTGGCCCTCCCCGCGCGCGACGACGTGCTGCTGCTGGGGGTCGCGGGCAGCCGGCAGGTCCGCTCGGTCCTGCTGCACGACCTTGCACTTGGCCGTCGCCGCTTTGGCGGGTTGATCGCGCCGGTTTTACAAGCCCACGACATCGGAGCGGACGGCATCATCGGGCTCGACAGCCTGCAGGGCCAGCGCGTCGTGATCGATTTCAGGCGCAACCTGATCACTATCGATGATGCCGCGGGCGCCAGCCGCGATACCGGCTTTGACGTTGTGGTGCGGGCACGGCGCAGGTCTGGGCAGTTGATCATCACCGACGCCCGGATCGACGGCATCCGCGTTGCGGTGATTGTTGATACCGGCGCGGATGCGTCGATCGCGAACAGGGCATTGCAGCGGGTGCTGGGGAAGCGTGCAACGCTGTCCCGCACGCTGTTGACCAGCGTCACCGGCCAGGTTGCGGCGGCCGACGTCGGCTACGTCAGCGAACTGAACCTGCAGGGTCTGGCCATATCCAACGTCCTGCTGGCCTTTTCCGATGCGCCGCCGTTTGCCCATCTCGGGCTGGATCGCCGGCCGGCGATATTGCTGGGCATGCGCGAAATGCGCCTGTTCGACCGGGTGGCGATCGACTTTGCCAGCCGCAGGATCCTGTTCGACGTGGAGCGATGAGCCAGCCTTCCGCCGGGGCGCTTTGCATTTGGTACAAGACGCCTACATAGGCGCTGCATGCCACCGGAAAACGCCAGCAACGCGCCAGACACTCGCCACGACGGCTGGGACACCCTGCGGCGCTTTCTTCCCTATCTCTGGCCGCGCGAAAATCCCGCCTTGCGACGCCGGATCGTGCTTGCCAGCGTGCTGATCCTTGCTTCCTCGGCGGTCCAGCTGGCAATCCCTTATGCCTTGAAATGGGCAATCGACGCCATGGGCGTTACGGGGCCGCGCGTGCTGAACCTCGCGATGCTGTTCGTGCTTGCCTATGCCGCCGGGCGCTTTCTGGGCGTGTTCTTCGACAACTTGCGCAATATCGTATTCGAGCGGGTGGGTCAGGATGCGACGCGCGCATTGGCCGAAAACGTGTTTGCACAGTTGCACCGGCTGAGCCTGAGGTTTCATCTGGCGCGGCGTACCGGCGAGGTCACCAAGGTGATCGAGCGCGGGACCAAAAGCATCGACACGATGCTGTACTTCCTGCTGTTCAACATCGCGCCGACGATCCTGCAGCTGATCGTTGTGGCCGTGATCTTCTACATCAATTTCGGATGGGGGCTGGTCGGCGCGACGGCGTTGGCGGTAGTCGCCTATATCTGGGTGACGCGCACGATTACCGAATGGCGCACGGCGCTGCGCGAGAAGATGAACCGGCTGGACGGACAGGCCCTCTCTCGGGCGGTGGATTCGCTGCTCAACTACGAGACGGTCAAGTACTTCAGCGCCGAAGCGCGCGAGGAAGCGCGTTATGCGCAGGCCACGCGGGCCTATGCGGACGCGGCCGTGAAAAGCGAGAACAGCCTGGGGCTGCTGAACATCGCGCAGGGGGTCGTGGTCAACCTGTTGATGGCCGGCGCGATGGCCTATACCGTATGGGGCTGGGCCAAGGGCGAATTCACCGCCGGGCAACTGGTGTTCGTGCAGACGTACCTGACCCAGCTGTTTCGCCCGCTGGACATGCTGGGCATGGTGTACCGGACGATCCGGCAGGGCCTGATCGACATGGCGGCGATGTTCCAACTGATCGACGAGCCGCAGGAAGTGGCCGACGCGCCTGGCGCCCCGGCGCTGGTGGTGCGACGGCCCTCGGTAGTCTTCGACAACGTCGTGTTTGGCTATGACCCTGACCGCACGATCCTGCACGGGCTGACCTTCGAAGTCCCGGCCGGGCATCAGGTGGCAATCGTGGGGCCGTCGGGCGCGGGCAAGAGCACGATCGCGCGGCTGCTGTTCCGGTTCTATGATCCGCAGGCAGGGAGCATCCTGATCGATGGGCAGGACATCCGGCAGGTTACCCAAACCAGCCTGCGCGCGGTACTGGGCATCGTGCCTCAGGATTCGGTGCTGTTCAACGAAACCATCGGCTACAACATCGCCTATGGTCGCGGCGGCGCCGGTCCGGACGACGTTGAGGCGGCCGCGCGCGGGGCAGCCTTGCTGCCGCTGATCGAACGATTGCCCAAGGGCTTTGCCACCGAAGTGGGCGAACGCGGGCTGAAGCTGTCTGGCGGGGAAAAGCAGCGCGTGGCGATCGCCCGGACGTTGGTGAAGAACCCGCCGATCCTGGTGCTGGACGAGGCCACCAGCGCGCTCGACACGCGGACGGAGCAGGAAATCCTTACTACGCTGCATGCGGTAGCCGAAAACCGCACGAGTATTTCGATCGCACACCGGCTGTCGACTATCGCCGATGCCGACATGATCTTCGTGCTCGATCAGGGCCGCCTCGCCGAAAGCGGCACCCATACCGCGCTTCTGCGACGCGACGGGCTGTACGCCGAGATGTGGGCGCGCCAGCAAAACGAGCAAGCGGAAGTGCCCGAAGCGGCGGAGTAGCTCCTCTTGTTCGAGAAATAGCAGCTGGACTGCGGATCAAGTCCGGGGCGACAGCGTAGGGCTCGGCTTACTTTACCACGTCAGCCGCGTGCCAGACCACGGCCTGGGCCACCTTGATGCAATCCATCCCGCCATCATAGGTCATTGCGGGTGAGCCATAGAGTCGCCAGCCCTGCGCCAGTGCCTCGGACACCCGATCGCAGAATGCACGGTCGTCCTTGCCGGTCAGCAGGCGGTAGATCGGCTTATTGTCGGGCGGGGTGGTCATGATGATGAACTTTATCCCGGAAAACGGTCGAATCTGGGCAACAGGTCCGCCTGCTCCATCCAGTGGAGCCGTTCCGCCACCTGGATGTGCACGTGCGGCGGCACCAGTTCGGGATCGTCCAGCGTGACGGACTGGATATCGACGATCCCCGGCAAAAATTCAGCATTGCGATAGAACAGGCCGGTGCCGCACGTGCCGCAAAAGCTGCGCATCGCCGATCCGGATGAATTGAACGTCACCGGTTCGCCCTGCGTGACGGAAAAATCTGCTTCGGCAAACGCCGCCCAGCAGACCATCGGCGCACCCGCACTGCTCCGGCAGTCCCGGCAGTGGCACAGCGCCACGTGCTGCGGTTGGCCCTGCACGGCATACCGTACCGCGCCGCACTGGCAACCACCTGTCAGTCCCATCGCGCATCTCCTGCTGATCCGTCTGGACCAGCGTTCCTGGAGCGTACCGGGACCCCCGGCCTTTACAAGATGTACTTGGACAGGTCCGTATCGCGCGCAAGGGCTGACAAACGATCGTGAACATAGGTTTCGTCGATCGTCACGGTTTCGCCCTTGCGGTCCTCGGCCTCGAAGCTGAGTTCTTCCAGCAGCTTTTCCATCACCGTCTGCAGCCGGCGGGCGCCAATATTCTCGACGCTCTCGTTCACTTGCGCGGCGATCCTGGCGACCGCGCGAATCGCCTCGGGCGTGAAGTCCACCGTCACCTGTTCGGTCGCCAGCAACGCCCGATACTGCGCGACCAGGTTGGCGCGGGTTTCGGCCAGGATGCGGACAAAGTCCTCCTCGGTCAGCGCCTGCAGTTCGACCCGGATCGGCAGGCGGCCCTGCAGTTCGGGCAGCATGTCGCTGGGCTTTGCCACATGGAACGCCCCCGATGCGATAAACAAGACGTGGTCGGTTTTCATCGGCCCGTATTTGGTGGCAACGGTAGTACCCTCGATCAGCGGCAGCAGATCGCGCTGCACACCCTCACGCGAGACCGACCCGCCGCGCACGTCGGACACCGCGATCTTGTCGATCTCGTCCAGGAACACGATCCCATTGGTTTCCGCGTTCTGCAGCGCGACGCGCGCCACGTCGTCCTGGTCCATCCGCTTTTCGGCTTCCTCATCGACCAGCTTGTCCCAGGCTTCGGGCACGCGCAGCTTGCGCCGCTTGAGGCTTTGCTTGCCGAACGCCTTGCCCATCATGTCCGACAGGTTGATCATTCCCACGTTGCCGCCCAGCCCGGGAATCTCGAACGGCATCTGCGGCGCGTCCTCGACCTCGATCTCTACTTCCACATCGTTCATCGCGTTTTCCACGATCCGTTGGCGGAAGCTTTCGCGGGTGGCTTCGCTGGCGCTTTCGCCGACCAGAGCCTTGAGCAGCCGGTCCATTGCGGCCTTGCTTGCCGCATCGCGCACGGCCTCGCGCCGGCGGTCCTTTTCCAGCCGGATCGCGTCCTCTACCAGATCGCGGGCGATCTGCTCGACATCGCGGCCCACATAGCCAACTTCGGTGAACTTCGTCGCCTCCACCTTCACGAACGGCGCTTCGGCCAGCCGCGCCAGGCGGCGGCTGATCTCGGTCTTGCCGCAGCCGGTCGGCCCGATCATCAGGATGTTCTTGGGCGTCA
>JAZKDH010000079.1:0-13879 GCA_040387665.1 Pseudomonadota bacterium
CCGCCGGTGACCATGATTGCCTGGCCTGAGAACAAATCTGACCTGAAAACGGAATGATACGGCATGGTATTAGCGATCCCAGCTGTCGATGGCGTGAAGTCCGGCCCTGGCATAGGCCTTGGCGAAACGGCGTGCCTGTGCGCCGGCGGTGGGGCCGGGCCGAATGCCCGCTTCGGCGCGCATCGCCACCCCCGATACGCCCACTGCGGCGCGGTACATGGCGAACGCGACGTGGAATGCGCGCAATTGCGGCAGGCCCGGCGCGGCCCGATAATATGTCTCGACGAACTCCCGCGCAGTTGGGATGCCGAGCGCGGCCAGGTCCAGTCCGGCGATGCCGCCGTTCTCGTCGGGCGCCAGGAACCAGCCCTGCAGGCAGAAGCCCAGATCGGCCAGCGGGTGGCCGATGGTCGCCAGTTCCCAATCGAACACCCCCGACACCGTGCCGTCGGGCAGGAACATGATGTTGGCGGCGCGGTAGTCGCCGTGGGCAATCGCGGCGCAGCCGTCGTCGGCCGGCAGTTCCGCGCGCAGCCAGCGTTCCAGCCGGTCAACCGCCGGGTTGTCGGCGATGCCGAAGGTGGCCCATTGCCTGGACCAGCCGTCGATCTGCCGGGCGAAGTAGTTGCCCGGCTTGCCGAAATCGGAGAGGCCGGCGCCCGCCCAGTCGAACAGGTGGATCGCCGCCAGCGTGCGGGCCATGCCCGCGAACGCCGCCGGCCGCGCGGCAGGGGACAGGCCGGGCAGCGTGTAATCGTGCGAGACCACGCCTTCCAGCCGGGACATCAGGTAGAACGGGCGGCCGATCACCGCCTCGTCCTCGCCATAGGCAATTGCTTCGGGCACCGGCACGGCCGATCCGGCTAGTGCCGTCAGCAGGCGGTATTCCCGGTCGATCCGGTGCGCGGCGGCCGAAAGTTGCGCCACTGGCTTGGTCCGCAGCACCATGCGGCGTTCGTGATCGGTCGCCGCGCCGGCGGTTACGAAATAGGTGGGGTTGGACATGCCTCCGGCCGCGGGCTCTATCGTGAGCGGCCCGGAACAACCGGGAAGCACCGCCTCCAGCCAGGGTGCAAGTCGCGCGGGGCTGACCGCCGCGGCGGCAATGTCGCTGGCATGATCACGCGGCGCGATGGCGGTTTCGGCCACGTCAGAGATCAACCTTGCCAAAGGGATGGGTGCTGCTCAGCCCGCCGTCGGCGGCGATGACCTGGCCGGTGATGAACGCGCTGTCGTCGCTGGCGAGGAACGCCGCAACGGCCGCGGCCTCTTCCACGGTGCCGGTGCGCCGCAGCGGGGTGATCCCGCCCATCTTGTGCTCCACCCCCTTGTCGCGGGCGTAATCGAACGCCGATTTGGTCAGCTTCGTCTCGACCAGCCCTGATGCAATGGCGTTGCAGCGCACTTGCGTGCCGCGGAATGCGTTCGCCGTGCCCATCGCCAGCATGTTCACGCCGGCTTTGGCGCAGCCATAGGCAATCGTGCCGGCGTTCGCGCGCAGCGACCCGGCGGAACTCATCAGGATGATCGAGCCTTGCCCCGCATCGCGCAGCACCGGTCCGCAGTGCTTGATCGTCAGGAACGCCGACAGGACGTTTCCGCGCCAGGCATGGTCCCACTGCTCCACGGTCTGCTCGAACAGCGAGGCCATTGAATCGGTGTTGCCCGCATTCGCGAACACGATCTCGAAACCGCCCAGCACTTCGAGCGCCCGGCGCGCCATTGCCGCGACGTCTTCTTCGTTGGTGACGTCCGCCACATGGTGGTGCGCGGTTCCGCCGGCGGCGCGGATCAATTCGGCCGTTTCGGCGATATTGTCCGCGCTGCGTCCGGTCAGGAACACTTCCGCCCCTTCGGCCGCGAAGCGCAGCGCCGACCCGCGCCCGATCCCGCTGCCCCCGCCGGTGACAACGGCGCGCTTGCCTTCCAGCCGCTGGCAGCCACCGCGGAGCGCGCTCATGCCGCCGAAATCCCGCCGTTGGCGCTGATCGCCTGTCCGGTGATCCGCCGGGCTGCCGGGCTGGCCAGGAACACAGCCAAGTCCGCCAGATCATCGGCTTCGGCCACGCCCAGCGCCGCCAGCTTTCCGGCCTTCTCGAACAGCTTCGCGGCGAACGGGCTTTGCTGCATCCGCTGGTGTGTCAGCGTGCCGGCGATCAGCGAGGGGGTAAGTGCGTTGACGCGGATCCCGTCGCGCTTCGCCTCCATTGCCAAAGTCCGGGTGAACATCACGATCGCGGCCATCGCCGCGCCAATCACCGTCTCGCCCGGCGTGGCGAGCTTGGCGGCATCGGACGCGATGTTTAGGATGACCCCGCGGCGCGCCGCCACCATCGCCGGCAGCGCTGCGCGGCTCATCAGGATCGGCCCCATCGCCTGTTCGACCAGGATCGTCTGCAACGCCTCGAGCGGCGTGTCCTTGAGCAACGCGGGCGCGGCTGTGCCGACGGTGGAATTCAGCAGGATTTCCAGCGACCCGAACCAGTCCAGGGTTGCAGCAACGATGCGCGCCGCGTCTTCGGCGCGATTTGCATCCGCCGACAAGAACCGGACTTCGCCGCCAAAGGCCACCCCGCGGAGTGTCTGGGCCGCCGCTTCGCCGCGCGTGACGTCGCGGCCCACGATGACAATTCGGGGGACGCCCGCTAACCGGAACTTGCGCGCCGCAGCCAGGCCCACGCCGGCCGTGCCGCCGACAATCACGGCGGTTGCGGTGTCAAAACATACCGTTTCCGGGGTCGGCGCTGTCACCTTCGAACCTCTCCAGTCCATTGTCTTGTTAAGATCAATTCATAGTTTTGCGCTGAGAGCAATGCAACGCAATTTTTTGCTAAGATAAAACAAATACTTAGGCGTGATATGTGCGGCTCATGAAAAACCCGAAAATGTTTCGTATTGAGCTTGGCTCATCACCGGACGCGGCAATCGCGCGGATAGTTGCCGGAGGCACTGTGTTGCAACTGGGGCAACGCCGCAAGCGGTACGACCGTGCCTGCGCGGATGGGCCGGCAAATGAGTATCACTTTTTTTGAAGACCTTGCATTTATCATGCAAAATCAGATGACTGGCATCCGTTACAGACATCCACACCGGGGTTGCCAGGGATTTAATGGGCTTGACTTATCAGTCGTATAGTGGCCATCTGCGACAAACAGGGCGAAGCCAGCGGAGAGAGTGCCGGGTGATGCGGTCAGTCATAGAGTCATTTTCCGCCGTCGCGGGCGACAGCGTCGGCTACGCCCGGCGCTGGAAGGAAGAGACCGGCCGTCCGGTGATCGGCTCGTTCCCGATGAATTTCCCGGTCGAACTGGTCCATGCCGCCGGCGCGCTTCCCGTCATCATTCAGGAGGTGGACGAGCCGATCACCGATGGCGAGGCGGCGGTGTTCTCGTTCTATTGCGGCTACAACCGCAGCGTGGTCGATCAGGCGCTCAAGGGGCGGTTCAAGTTCTTCGACGGGATCATGTTCGCCGATCACTGCGTCCAGTTGCTCGGCACCGCCGATGTGCTGCGCTGGCATGATCCGGGTTCCAGGATCCTGTTCAACCAGCTGGTCGCGTCGATGGATGCGACCTGGGCAGTGGACGAGGCGCGCAACTCGCTCGGCCAGCTCAAGCGCGAGCTGGAAGACCTGCTTGGCACCATTATCACCGATGCGGCGCTGCATGAAAGCATCGCGCTGTTCAACCACAACCGCCAGCTGATCCGCCGGCTCTACACGCTGCGCGAGGAAGGGCGTCTGACCCTGTCCGCGCGCGACCTTCAGCATGTGGTCAAGTCAAGCATGGTGATGGACCGCGAGGACCACACCCGGCTGCTCGCAGAGCTCGTGGCCGCGTGCGAGGCCGCGCCCGCGCCCGACCTGCGCGGCATGCCGGTCTACCTCTCGGGCCACTTGTGCCAGGCGCCGCAACTGACCCTGCTCGATCTGGTCGAAAGCACCGGCGCGGTCGTGGTCGGCGACGACTTGTACCACGGCTTCCGCTATATCTCGACCGACGTTCCGGAAACCGGCGATCCGCTCGACGCGCTCGCCTTCTGGTATTTCGAGCGCAACCGCAAGGTGCCGTGCCCGACCCGCGCCGACGGTGATGCGGACTGGGACGATTTCCTGGTCCGCGAAGTCACCCGCACCGGGGCGGAAGGTCTGATCGTGCTGGTCGCCAAGTTCTGCGAGCCGCACATGTACTATTTTCCGGAGATCGTCGAAGCCTGCGAGCGCGCGGGGATCGCCCTGCTCAAGCTCGAGACCGAGCACGACGGCATGCCGCTGGAAGCGTTCAAGACCCGGATCGAAACGTTCGTCGAAGTGTCGCGCCGGCGCAAGCACGCCGCGGCGCTGGGATGACCGCGAGGAGAGAGCCTATGCCCGAGCATACCAGTATGTCCGCCAAAGTCCGCGAACTGCCCCCACGCCGCGCCAACCGCCTGAGCAGCACCCGTCTCGGCAGCGCGATCGTGAATGACTATTGGGCTGACCTGTTTTCCGCCAAGGAGCAGGGCAAGAAGGTGGTGTGGTACAACGGCACCTACATCCCGCCGTTCTTCCATGCCCACGACGTGGCCTGGGTCCACGGCGAGGCATGGTCGGCCTACCTCGCTGCCCGCCACGTCGAGGGCGATGCCCAGATGGCGGGGGAATCGCGCGGCTATGACCGCGAACTGTGTTCCTATGCCCGCACCCACATCGGGCAGGCGCTGCTCGACATGAAGGACCTGAAGGACGGCAAGCTCGATCCGCAGAGCCCCAAGGCGATCGCTATCAGCCAATTGCCGCTGCCCGACATGATCATCAACGCCTATCCCTATTGCAGCTCGGGCCAGCAGTGGGACGAGATGATCTACCGCCTGTTCGACAAGCGGGTGCCGATCTTCCACGTCAACATCCCGTTGCTGTGGGGTGGGCGCAAGGATGCCGCGTACTTGGCCGGCAGCGAGATGGACGAACGCAAGACCTATGTCGCGCACCAGCTGCGCGAGATGGCCAAGTTCCTCTCGGAGAACACCGGCCGTCCCTACGAATGGGACCGGCTGTCGGAAGTGATGGGCTACATCAAGAAGTCGGCCGAGCTGCGGCTCGAGGCGATGGACATGTGCACCGCCACGCCGTCGCCAGCCAGCTTCTTCGACTGGATCGTCACCATCGCGCACGTGAACTTCATGCCGGGCACCCAGCGGCTGGTCGATTTCTTCGAAGCGATGAAAGCCGAGATCGCGGCGCGCGTCGTGGCCGGCGAGGGCGCGGTGCCGGACGAGAAATACCGCTTCTTCTTCGACGGCATGATGAACTGGAACAAGATCGGCTGGCTGGCCGAGAAGTTCGCCGCGAACAATGCCTGCGTGGTGGCGGGCCGCTATACCCACATGTCGTTCTGGCAGGAGCCGCAGGCGATCGATCTGGCCGATCCGGTTCCGGGCATGGCGCACAACTATCTCGCCTGCCCCAACAACTCGGGCGCGCCGTATATGATCGGCGAGATCGACCGGCTGTGCGACAAGTTCAAGATCGACGGGATGGTGATGCACGTCTCGCGCACCTGCCGGGGGATGACCAACTCGCAGCACCTGATCGCCGAATCCGCGCGCAAGCACGGCCGCACCGCGCTGTTCTTCGAAGGCGATGTGGCCGACGAATCATTCTACAAGGACGAACTGCTCAACACCCGGCTCGAAGCGATGATCGAATCGCTCGACTCCCGCCGGAGCGTGATGGCCTGAAGCCTATCTGTCCGGCCGGCTCCCTTCCAGCCGGTCGGCCACTGCCTCCAGCCGGTTCACCACCGAGTTGATCCGCTCGTCGCCGGGGGTTTCGGTGATCATTCCGCGGTAGACCACCATCGTGATCTCATCGGCCAGTTCCTCCAGTTCGAGCTCGCCCTCGCCGCGCAGGAAGCGCCAGGTGCTATGTTCGATCGTGCCGAACACCATGTCGCGCAGCAGCCGCTCGGGCACCCCGCTCTTGAATTCGCCGCTTTCGATCGCAGCGCGAAACAGGTTGCGGATCTCGCCGGTATATTCGCGGTTGATGTCGTACAGCGCGGTGTCTTTGTAATCCGGCCGCGGGCGCACTTCCATCATCAGGTAGCGACTGAGCGCGGGACCATCGGCCACGGTTTTGAGCGAATGCCAGATCAGATAGCGCAGCTTGTTGTATGTGCCGCTGAATGCGCTGATGTCGATGCGGTCGGCATAGACTTCGGTGAACCATTCTTCCGCGACCCGCATAAGCAGGTCGTCTTTGTTGCGGAAATAGCGGTAGACCGTGCCTTCGACGATGTTCGCGCGCTCGGCGATCTCGGCCATGGTCACGCCTTCGTAGCCCTTGACAGAGATGACCTCGCGCGCCGCGGCAAGGATGTCGGAGATGCGCTGGTCCTGCGACAGGCGGGTAACCTGGCGCCGGCGGGTCTTGCGGACCACGTTCATCGTTTTTCCCTTCAGCGACGGATGTTCACGCGCACGCAATCGCCGGTTCCCTAGCGGCTGCGATGTCGATAATCCAGTACGGTACCGCCGGGGCAGCCACCCGCGTCGTCGCGCTGATGCCTAGGCTGAAACTTGATCTTGCATACAGGGCCACGCAATGAAGAAACTCGACCACATCGCCATCTATGTCGACGACATCACCGCCGGGATCCGGTTTTATGCCGACCTGCTCGGCGGCAGCCCGGTAATTGCGAATGTTCCGGAACTGGGCATCAACTGCGCCTTCTTCGCCCCCGACAGCGGCCCCGCGATCGAGCTCGTCACTTTCACCGGGCAGGGCGAACTGCGGCACGGCGATGTGGTGGTCGCGATCGAGGTCGACGATCTCGACGCGGCGTTGGCGCATTATCGGGGGCTGGGGCTGAAGGTGTATGACCAGCCGCCCACCGAAAATCTGCCGCTGCGGCGCGGCTGGATCACGAAGGCGCAGGGTCACGGCACGATCATCGAGCTGTGCCCAGCCGGGGCGATCGCCGCGTTCATCGCCGGCCTGCGCACTTCCGCTCAGGCCTGAGCCGCGCGGCGGGGGGTGGCCGTTTCGGTGACGGCGGTCGTCCCGGCCAGCACCTGCTCGCGCAGCTGGAACTTGCGCAGCTTGCCGGTATCGGTCATCGGGAAAGAGTGAACGAAGCCCCACAGGCTCGGCACCTTGTAAGCCATCATCGCGGCGCGAGCATGTTCGCGCAATCCGGCGGGATCGGGGATTGCGCCGTCGTGCGGGACGATTATCGCGCAGACCTGCTCGCCCCAGTACGGATCGGGAATGCCGATCACCGCCGCGGCCGCCACGTCCGGATGCTCGAGCAGCACGGCTTCGACTTCGCGGGGGTAGATGTTCTCCCCGCCGCGGATAATCATCTCCTTGATCCGCCCGGTAATTGTCACGTAGCCATCGGCGTCCATCCGCGCGAGGTCGCCGGAGCGCAGCCACCCGTCGGGCCGCAACGTCCTGGCGGTCTCCTCCGGCTGGGCGAAGTAGCCCAGCATTGCTTGGTAGCCGCGCACCCAGATCTCGCCCTCTGCCCCGAGCGGCAGGGCCGCGCCGGTTTCCGGGTCGGCGATCTTCACGTCCATGTGCGCCACCGGCTGGCCGATGGTTGTGACCTGGTGTTCCAGCGTATCGCTGCGTCGGGTGCAGATCGTCACCCCGTGCATCTCGGTCTGGCCGTAGACGTTGACGATCGTTGCGCCCAGTTCGGCCCGGGTCCGCTCGATCAGCTGGCGTTCGACCACCGCGGCCCCGGAGATCAGGCAGCGCAGCGAGGACAGGTCGTGGTTGCGGCGCGCTGGATGGGCGAGCACCGCCTCGATCATCGTCGGCACCAGCAGCGAATAAGTACCGCGCTCGCGCGCGACCAGCCGCATGAACAGTTCGGGGTCCCAGTGCGGCACCACCACGTGGGTCGCCTGGAAGGCGACGGCGCCGATCCCGGCGTGGGCCAGCCCGCCGATGTAGAACATCGGCATCGGGCTGACGAACACGCCGCCGTCCTGCAAGCCGCCGCGACCATGGGTCATGCGGGTCATGTTGAGCAGGCCCTTGTGGTGCAGCACCACGCCCTTGGGCTGGCCGGTGGTGCCCGAGGTGAACAGCGTCAGCACCGGATCGAGCGGCGCCACTGCGGGTAACGGGACGCGGGCGCCACTGCTCACGAACGCATCGAAATCATCCAGCGGCACGATCGTGTGCAGCTGCGGCAGCGTATCCTGCAGGGTACCGGCGGTGTCCAGGCAGTCGTTGCCGCGAAAGCTGCGCACCGTGAACAACCCTGCGGCGCCTGATCTATCTAGGATGAAGCCGAGTTCGCGAGCCTTGCAGGCGGGGTTCACCGTCACCAGCACGATCCCGGCGAGTGCGCAGCCATAGAGCAGCGGAATCCATTCGGGCACGTTGGGCGCGCAGACGGCTATCCGGTCGCCCGGAGAGAACCGGCCGAGCAGGGCATGCGCGGTCCGCTCCGACCATTCCAGCAGCTCGCGGTAGGTCCAGCTGCGGGCAGGTTCGCCAAGGTCGGTCGCCTCTGCCAGTGCCACCCGGTCGGGCACGGCGCGGGCCGCATCGCGCAAGGCATCGCCCAGCGATCGGTCGAGCAGCGGCACGTCGGTCCGCGCGGGCCAGTACGATGTGGTGAGGGGCGCGGGCAGGGCAACGCCTTCTTCTGTCATCGTCCAGCCATCCTCCTGTTGCAGTGTTCTTGTAGTGTCGTTGCAGCACGCGCTAGTGGACCATCTCCACCACGATCTGGATCACCGGCGCGGCCCACCCGGCCAGGCCGACCAGCAGCCGATCCATCGCGCCGCGATCATAGTTCCTTCTGGATCGTACCGACCGCGGACTGCAGCTTGCCCGGTTTCGGCGGGTTCGCCGCGGCTGCGGGATCGCCCTTGCACCCGGTGACGCAAGCCTTGTCGAGCGTCATCTGCGCATCGACGTGATAGTCCTCGTCGAGCGTCTCGCCGGCTTTGCCAAGTTCGATCCGCCAGTCGTCCAGCCCGATCAGCGCCGCGCCAAGCGCGCCCGCGATCTGGGGGATATCGGGCAGCAGCAGCGGCATTCCCAGCGCCTTTTCGATAAAGTGCACCGCCGCGCGATTCCGGGCGACCCCGCCCGTCATCACCACCGGGCCCTTCTTGCCGACCCGGTTGACCAGCCCGAGCGTGCGGGTGGCGATCGACTGATGGACCGCGCCCAGCACGTCGGGCTTGGAGTACCCTTCGGCGCGCAGCGAAATCACCTCGGTTTCGGCGAAGGTCGCGCACATGCTGGAAATCTTGAGCTCCTGCGTGGCCTCCATCGCCAGCTCGCCCATGTCTTCAAGCGGAATTTCCATCGCGCGCGCCAGCACTTCGAGGAACTTGCCGGTGCCCGCCGCGCAGCGGTCGTTCATCGCGAACTGTGCGACCAGACCGTTCGAATCTACCGCGATTGTCTTGCTGTCCTGCCCGCCGATGTCGATCACCAGCCGCGCTTCGGGCACCATCGCCACCGCGCCGCGCGCATGGCAGGTGATCTCGGTGAAGTTCTTGTCGGCAATGTCGAGCATGCGCCGGCCGTAGCCGGTGCTGACGGTGCGGCCCATGTCGGCCTGGGTCAGCCCGGCCTTGGCCAGCACCTCGGCCACCGCCTGATCGACCGCGGCGTTGCTGACCGCGCCCATGTGCGCGACCGACCAGGCCACCAGATTGCCGTTCAGGTCGAGGATCACCGCCTTGGCGGTGGTCGATCCGAAGTCGATGCCCATCACGTGCTTTTTCATCGCGGTTTCCTTGGCCTGTCCAGGATCAGGCTGTTGCCAGACGGCGTGCGTCGATCGCCTCGAGCATCGCCTCGACCCGGGTGTTGAGCAACTCGTCCTTGTAAAACGATTCGTCCGCGACATCGCCCTCGAACATCGAGGTCTGGAGGCCCAGCCGCGAGTGCGCGGTCTCGGCGATCAGATGCATCGGATTGGTGAACGCGCGACAGGTCCGCGTGGCGTGGAACACGATGCCGTCCACCTGGTATTTCTCGCATAGTCCCATCACCAGGTCGATCAGGATCGGCGAGCTGTGGTTATTCGGACAGATCAGGTAGTTCTGGCCCATGCCCATTACCGGATCGTTCGCATCGATCAGGTCCGGTTCCTGCCAGAACGCCATGTGGGTATAGCGCCCGGCCACCACGGCCGCGTCGTACTTGGCGAACTTCTCGGCCAGCCAGCCGAGCTTGTTCCAGTTCATGATCCCGTCGAAGAACAGCCGGTACTTTTCCTTGGGGACCGCCCCTTCGCCGGTGCGCACGCGCTCGGCCACTTCGTCGCGGACCTTGGTGAAGTAATCGACGATGTCGGTGGTACAGGGAAGCTGGTTGATCGGCGCGATGCTGACCGACCAGTCGAACAGCGTGGCCGGCGCCGGGCGCGCGGTGCACATGTCCATCGCCTCCAGCCGCAGCTCGGACGCGCGCTTCACGTTGCGCATCAGTTCGCGCAGCCGGTCCCACGGATAGGGCTTGCCGGTTCGCTCCTCGATGAACTTGACCATCTCTTCCAGCTGGCGCGCGACATAGACGGAGGTTTCCTCCCACTCCTTGCCACGGCAATAACCCGCGTCCTTGCCAGAAGCCCAGATCCATGGAATCGAAACGTTGAAGATCGGAATCTTCTTGCCGAACAGGCGCGAGGTCATCTCGTCCCACTGCTGGCCTGTGCTGCAGTAGGCATAGGCGCTGATGATCATGTCCGGCGGCGGCAGCTTGGCCGAGATGTCCTCGTCGGCCGGAACGTCGGCAAATGCGCTGTCGGACCCGTTGCGATGGCGCTGGTTGTTGACCGCGCAGCCCAGGTGCGTGCGGGCGTACGAGCACAGCTCGCGCGAGTAGCCCCGCTCCTCGGCCGCGGCCTGCGCCGGGCCTTCCTGGTGGCGCGCGGCAAGCATCGCCGAATAGGCCTCGCCGTGGACCCACACGATGTCGGCCGCTTCGAGAAACGGATTGATCGAGGACCCCTCGTACCAGCAGACCAGCTTGCCTTCTTCCTTGGCGCGCCAGACCATCTCCCAGTATTCGTTGACGAGCTTGCCCGCCATCCGGGTGGATTTGAGCTTGTTCGCCGCACCGGGCAGTTTGGGGGGCTGGACCGGGGCGTTCATGCGGGCTCTCCTTCAACAGGCTGCAGCGCGGCGCGCGCGACCCCGCGCCGCCGCCTGACCAACTCGACAAAGCTTTCGACCCGGGTGCGCATGTATTCCATCGCCATCCCTTCGTGTTCGGTTTCCAGCAGCAGGTGCGGCACGTCGGCGCGCTCGAACGCTTCCTTGACCTCGGGGTAGTAGTACATGTGCGGCTCGCAGAACTTGGCCATCAGCACGATCATGCCCTCCGCCCGCTCATTGCGCATCGCCCCCAACAGGAAGGCGTCCCAGTCGACATCGTTCTGGACGCGGGTCGGGCAGGGCACGCCGGTGTTGCGGTCCATGTACCACCGCGCCAGACCATCCATCGGATCGAGATCCTCGGGCACGTCGGTCGAGATGTAGCGAAACCCGTGATACAGGTCATCGCCCACCACCACGGCGCCGCATTCCTCGAACATGTTGAGCAGTTCAGGTTTGGGCGCCTGGCAGAAATGGCCCGAAAGGTGGACGCGGATCGGGGCAGTGCTGTCAGGCGCCGCCTGCGCCGGCACCGCGGCGAGCAGTTCCTCGAGCAGCGCGGTGTGCTCATGCTTGTCCATCACCATGCTCGACTTGACCACGCTCTGCATCTGCGCGGCGGTCAGCGCCACGCGCCCGTCCACCCGCATCCGGTACAACTCGCGGATCAGCGCGCGGTTGCGGTTGAACAGCGCGATGCTCTCGCGCAGCGCGGCATCGTCGACCGGGCGCTCGAGGAAATCCTCCAGCTCGCTGCGCAGCTTCTGGAAGCTTTCGCGCGCGCGGCCGAACGTCCACGGGTCGCACATTGAGGAAATCAGCTGGAAGAAGATCACTTGCGTGTCGGGCAGCGCCACGCGCACCGCGTCGGCCGCGCCGAGCAGCTGCACGCAGTGATCGCCGAACATGATCGCGTCGAGCACCGCCAGGTCGCCCTTGGCGGCCTGGTCGACCGTGCTGCGGGTGTAGCCGCAATAGAACGGAAACAGCAGCGCGTGCCCGACTGTAATCGGATCGTCCGATTCCTGGATGATCAGCGGCAGCGCGCCGGCGGCGTGCGCCAGTTCGGACGGAAAGTTCATCGGGAACGAGCCAATCACCGGCCGGCCGGTGCGCGCCTTCCACGCCCGGGCATACCCCAGCGGGTCGGCGCTCACCTCGGCAAAGCGGGCAAGAGGATCCTGAAATGCCATGCCGCGATTCTCTCCCACGCTTGCATTTGTCTAAGTGAGTATGGCTCATTAATCTTACCGGTCAAGGGATTACGGGAAACTTTGCGCGATTATCCAGACCAGCCCGAGCCAAAGCGGTGTTTTCTGGCGCTTGTAGCTGCACCTGCCTCGCAATGAGCACGGCTTCTATGCAGGTATGACTGAAGGTATTATTGAATATGTCTCAATAGCGATTCGGGTGAGATGATGGGGCCGTTGGCGGGCATTAGGGTTGTGGAGATGTCGAATATCGGGCCGGGCCCGTTCTGCGGCATGGTGCTGGCCGACATGGGGGCTACCGTCCTGCGGGTCGATCGGCCAGTGGCCGGCGATCTTGGCCTGGCGATCGAACCCCGGTTCGATCTGCCCAATCGTGGCAAGCAGGGGATCGCCATTGACCTCAAGCGTCCGCAAGGCGTTCGTACGGTGCGCGATCTGGCCGCCCGGGCTGACCTCCTGATCGAAGGGTTCCGGCCCGGCGTAATGGAGAGGCTGGGCCTTGGGCCGGATGTCTTGCTAGGTGACAATCCCCGGCTGGTTTACGGCCGCCTGACCGGCTGGGGCCAGAACGGTAGCTTGGCCGCAATGGCCGGGCACGACATCAACTATCTGGGCGTAACGGGTGCTCTAGCCAGCATCGGCCCGCCGGGCGGCGATCCGGTACCGCCGCTGAATCTGGTCGGCGATTTCGCGGGCGGATCGCTCTATCTTGCAATGGGCCTGCTCGCGGCGCTGCTTGAAACCCGCCAGAGCGGGCAGGGCCAAGTGATCGATGCGGCAATGGTCGATGGAGTCACCAGCCTGATGGCCATGCACGTCGGCTATCGCCAGGCAGGCATCTGGAACCTTGAGCGCGGTAGCAATCCGGTCGACGGCGGGGCGCCATACTATCAGTGCTACCGGACGAGCGACGGGTATCATATGGCCGCCGGCCCGGTCGAACAGAGGTTCTACCGGATCATGGTCGACAAGTTGGGGCTGATGCTGGCCGAATTGCCGGACCGGGATGATCCGGACAACTGGCCTGCGTTACGCCAGATTCTGCAGGAACGCTTTGCCTCCCGCACACGCGAGGAATGGACAGCCATGTTCACCGGGACCGATGCCTGCGTGACCCCGGTCTACGATCTCGACGAAGCACAAACTTCGCCTATCGCGGCGGAACGCGGGCTATTTACCGTAGTTGACGGGGTCACCATGCCGGTTCCCGCGCCGCGATTCAGCCGCACGGTGGCACTCGCACCCCAAGGCGCACAGGATCCGACATCCATTACGCGTGATTCATTGGTCGCATGGGGCTTGTCGGAATGGGAAGTGGCCGACCTGGTTGAGAAGGGCGTAATCGGTGGGCAGGCCTTGTCAGACGGGAAAAGGGGCGGTGGGGAAGGACTTTACTAAAGCGGGGAGATGGGCATTGTCATGTCTGGACGGCGGCACTGTCAGGGATGGCACTGTCAAGTTAGCGGAGCCAAGCCGCGCCGAGTTCCGAAACTGAAATTTCATGCTGCAGCGGAAGACGCAGCATCCCACTCCGCCCTGGCCGCGGTTCG
>JAZKDH010000080.1:0-1655 GCA_040387665.1 Pseudomonadota bacterium
AGTGCGCCGATCTGCACGAGAAATACGAGACCGCGAGCAAGATGCTGGCGGTCCAATTTGCCCGCAGTGCGTCCGGTGGCGCGCTGGCACAGGCCCGCGCGGACGCGGAGAGCGCAAACATCCTGTCGGGCACGCGCATCACAATGGACCTTCTGCGCAGCAACGGCTGCAAGGCGCCGACCGCGGCGCCGGCAAAGGAGCGCTACATAATGCAGGCAATGAATTGCAATCTGGCCATGATCGACGGCCAAATCGCTGCCGTGCGTGGTCAAGCCCCGGATGGCCCGCCAGAGGCCTGCAGGATAGAGCTTTGGAAGCCGGAGCGATAATTCGAGAATTTCGAGTTTCGATCCGTGGTTCCCAGTCACTGAGGGCCAGAGCCTGGGCGGGGGGTATACGGCGGGCTGGGGCCACCGGACATTTGCGCCAGACCGTTGCCCCCGCCGACCGCGATCACTTTACCTTCTCGCAGCCGATGCGATCGAGTCGCTCCACCCACCTTTAGACTGTGGAGCGATAAGACTATGGCCGACACCAACACCAGCGCGCCAGCGCGCAACACCCTCTCCGTCCGCCCCGCCACCAGCCGCAAGCTGCTAGAGCGGTTTCCACGCCTTTTGAATCGTTGAGGATTCACACGGGGATAGTTTTCTGATTCAGGCTTTGTGCCGGGTCGAGGAGGCCGGCATGGATGCCGCGAGTGCTGTCACAGGATCTTCGAGAGCGGGTGGTCGCCGCGGTTGACGACGGGATGTCGTGCCGGGCCGCGGCGGCGCGGTTCGGGGTAAGCGCGGCGAGCGCAATCCGCTGGCGGCAACTGGTCCTTCAGCACGGCACGCCGGCAGCCAAGCCGCAGGGCGGCGACCGTCGTGCGGCCAGGATCGACGCGCACGCGGCCTTCATCCTCGGCGCAATCGAGGCGAAGGACGACATTACGCTGGTCGAGTTGCAGGCGCTGCTGGCCGAACGCGGCACGCCGGTCGGGATCGGCACGTTGTGGCGGTTCTTCGACCGGCACCGGATCACGCGCAAAAAAAGACGGCGCACGCCACCGAGCAGGACCGCCCCGACGTCCTGAAGCGCCGGGAGGAGTGGTTCGACGGCCAGCTAGACCTCGATCCCGAGCGGCTGGTCTTTATCGACGAGACCTGGGCGTCCACCAACATGGCGCGGCGGCATGGTCGCTGTCGGCGCGGCGAGCGCCTGCGCTCGGGCGTGCCACATGGGCACTGGAAGACCACCACCCTCGTCGCCGGGCTGCGCCGCACCGGCATGGTCGCCCCGATGGTGCTCGACGGACCGATCAACCGCGACGCGTTCGTCGCCTATGTCCGCCAGGTACTCGTGCCCGACCTCTCACCCGGCGACATCGTCATCATGGACAACCTCTCGAGCCACAAGGCACCCGCCGCGCGCGAAGCCATCGAGGCGGCTGGCGCGAAGCTGCTCTTCCTCCCGCCCTACAGCCCCGACTTCAACCCGATCGAACAGGCGTTTTCCAAGCTCAAGGCGCACCTGCGCAAAGCCGCCGAGCGCACCATCCACGGCCTCTGGAATGCCATCGGCCGCATCCTCGACCTCTACCCGCCACACGAGTGTGCCAACTACTTCGCAAATGCCGGCTACGATGCAGACTGATAGGAAACCGCTCTAGT
>JAZKDH010000081.1:0-3183 GCA_040387665.1 Pseudomonadota bacterium
TGGCGGAGAAGGAGGGATTCGAACCCTCGATACGGTTGCCCGTATGCCGCATTTCGAGTGCGGTGCATTCGACCACTCTGCCACCTCTCCGCGAAGCATAAGTGGAGTGGCCACACGGGCCGTCCGGTCGAGAGCGGGCGGTTAGCTCATGGGCGCGCGCTTGCCAAGCCCTTGTGTCGCACGTTTGGGAAATCCGGCAGGCACGCGCGGGCACACGCTTGTGCGTTGCTCGCGAAAACCTATATTGCGAGGATGAACCCTGCCGAACGCGCTACTTTCTTTTCGATTCAAGCCGGTCGCCGGATCGATGCGCCGCGCCATGCGCACGCACGGTTCGGAATAGGCGACGTGGTGCGCCACCGGCTGCACGATTTCAGAGGCGTGGTGTTCGATATCGATCCGGTCTTTGCCAACAGCGAGGAATGGTACGAATCCATTCCCGCAGAGCTTCGTCCGAACCGCGAACAGCCGTACTATCATCTGCTCGCCGAAAACGGCGAGAATGACTACGTTGCGTATGTCAGCCAGCAGAATCTGCTCGCGGACGGTTCGGGCGGTCCGGTTGATCATCCATCGGTCGCCCAGCTGTTCGACGATTTTGCAGCAGGGCGGTATCGCCTGCGGCGTGGGCTTACGCATTAGCGGCATACCGCTATGGGCGCGGTCGCCTAACTCTTGAGCCGCCAGCCAGAGCGCATGAGCGCGTATGTTATGCCGACCAGAATGAGGTTTGCCACCCCCAGTCCCAGCGCGCCATGCAGCACGGCCACGTTGGTATCGCCGATATCGCTCTGGCCAAGAAAGCCGAACCGAAAGCCCGATATCACGTAGAAGAACGGGTTGACCCGACTGACTGCCTGGAACGCAGGCGAGAGATTGTCGATCACGTAGAACGTGCCTGAAAGCATGGTCAGCGGGGTGATCACGAAGTTGGTGATTGCGGCATTGTGATCGAACTTTTCCGCCCAGATCGACGAAATGAGCCCGATCAGCGCCAGCAGAATCGATCCCATCAGCCCGAACCATACGATCGCCCACGCATGCGCCACATCAAGATGAACGTCCGGCCACAGCAGGATCGCGCCCAGCAGGGCAAGTCCGACCAGGACCGCGCGGGTTACCGCAGCGCCAATTATGGCGATTATCAATTCAATGTCCGACAGCGGGGGCATCAGGTAATCGATGATCGTGCCCTGGATCTTGCCGGCCAGGAAACTGAAGCTGGCATTGGCGAAGGCATTGTTCATCATGCCCATGGCGATCAGCCCCGGCGCGATGAAGGTAGCGAACGAAACCCCCAGCACTTGGCGGTTCCCGCCGCCCAGCGCGATGGTGAATATCATCAGATAGAGCAGGGTGGTGACGGCGGGGGCCCAGATGGTCTGGGTCTGCACCTTGAAAAACCGCCTTACTTCCTTGATATAAAGAGTCCACAGGCCTAGCTGGTTCACCCGGTGGATCACCGGCGTTCCGCGGGGAGAGAACCGGCGCTGCTGCGCGGCGGTCGCTTCCGAATCGGCAAAATTATGTGCGTCCTCCGCCTTGGCAGAGGCGGGCTGGGGTTGATCGGGCATGAGGTGGCGACTATCGGCACTGCAGGCCAATGGCAAGCGCCGCCGAGTTGAGCGGTTGCTTGGGACGGAAAGTATAAGCGAATGAGCTGGACCGACGAACGCATCGAGACACTGACCAAGATGTGGGAAGGCGGGGCCACGGCCAGCCAGATCGCGGAGGAGCTTGGCGGAGTGAGCCGCAATGCCGTAATTGGCAAGGCCCACCGGCTCGGGCTGAAGGCCCGGCCGTCGCCCGTAAAACCGAACGAGAAGCCTGAAATTCAAGCAGCTCCGGCCCCACGCGCTGCCAAACCGGCTGAGCCTGGACCGCCCAACGCGCCGATCGCCCCTGTCGCGCCAAAGCCAGTTGCGATGGCGGTGCAACCTGCCGCACCGACAGAGCCACGCGCACCGGCCCCGTCGCCTCCTACGGCGCCGGCTGCGCCGGCCGAGGCCGGGCCACCCGTGCCCTCGCACCCGCGAGTCGTCTCGGTCGGTCCGGGCGGGTTCCTGCGCCAGGGACCGGGCGATCAGCAGGCGCCAATTCCCCCCGCTCCGCCGCGCCGTCTGGTGCCCGCGAAACCGAGCCCGGATATCCTGGGTAAGACCTCGCTGCTCGATTTGAACGACCGCATCTGCCGCTGGCCGATGGGCCACCCCGGAGAGGCGGATTTCCATTTCTGCGGCGACAAGGTGAATCCCGGTTTCCCGTACTGCGTCGATCATTGCGGTCGGGCTTATCAGGCCCAGTTGCCGCGCGGCGCCCGGCGCGCGCCGCCGCCGCTGCCGTTCGGTGGTCCCCGGGTCCGGTAACACGGCCCGGGCGGTCGGCCAGCCGGCATCGCGTGAATGATTGCTTGCTGCGTTAGGCAACGCTTTACCATCGCCCGGCTATCATCGTCTCTGCAAGGAGACCACTGTGACCGACCGCGCCTGGGTGACACGCCGATCTGACCGTTTGCGCGTGACGCTGCATGCCCGCTGCAGTTCTGCGGATGGCGACGAACAGGGCGTCACGCTCGTCAACATCACGCCTGAAGGGTGCTGCATGACCACCGGCGGGGTCACGCTGCAGCCCGGAGCGGCGGTGCTGGTCCGGCTGGAGAACGGCGAGGCGCTGACCGGGCACGTCCGCTGGTGCGATGGTGAGCGCGCCGGCATGGAGTTCGACCGCTATCTGCCGCAGCACCGGGTCGATCACTTGCGCCGCGAACAAACGACGTTCCTGTCCGACGCCGAGCGTGGCCAGCCGGCCGTGCGATCGGTGCTCTAGTCAGCCGACCCCAATCGACGCCGTTTGCTGGCTCCGGCTTGCGGCGTGATCATGTTTCGGCAGCGGCCGCGGCTGGACAGACCTCGTTGCGGCGTCATAACTGTGCGCGATGATCCAGCCGCCCGCGATCCTGTTCGTTTGTCTTGGCAACATCTGCCGTTCACCATTGGCAGAGGCCGCCTTCCGGCGCCGAGCGGAGCAGGCCGGGCTGGCAGTCTCGATCGATTCCGCCGGCACGGGAGACTGGCACATCGATCACCCGCCTGATCCCCGCGCGATTGTCGAGGCGGCCCGACACGGCATCGACATCAGCGGACTGCGCGGCAGGCAGGTGAACCGCGGCGATTTCGTCCGGTT
>JAZKDH010000082.1:0-21278 GCA_040387665.1 Pseudomonadota bacterium
CCAACTTCCTCTCGGGCATCAAGTCGCTGCCGATCCGCTTCACCAAGGCCTGAACGCCAAGGGCTCGCGGGCACAATGGTAGCATTATGTAGGTCAGCCTGCTCGGGGTAGCTGTCGGCTCCGAAGGTCTTCCCGGCGTCGTCACCGGAGTCACCGTGCGCATCTTGCCGCGCTACGTCGCGCGCGCGGTGCTGGTCGGCTTTGCCGAACGTGAAGCCGCGGGCGCCAGCGTCGTACAGGTGATCGCCGAGGGATCATCCCGCCGGCATGAAAAAGATGGACCGCCCGGCAATCGATACGGCCGAAGCTTTCGTCAAGGTCGGCTATCCAAGATCGACACCGATCACTCTCGCCTCACAGGCTGCTGTTCGGCTAGGCAGCTCCGGTCGGTGATGATCATGCTGCCAAGCCGTTCGGCAGGAAATACAGTCACATGTTGGAGCACTGGGGCAAGGATGGCGTGGTCGCGCGGCATCGCTGATACTATCCATCGCATCCCTGATGCCGCGCATTCCAAACCCTGTTCTGGAACGCAGAAGTCCCTGTTCCTCTGTATGTGACTCCCTGTTCCTGCGCGCAGGGAACTTGTAAAAAACACAAGTTATCAGTTACATAGGCGGCGCACGAAGGACCCCACAGGGCTTAGATTTGCAAGATTCCCTGTAAATGCCCATTGAACAGGGAAAACTGGCCGTGAGCGTAGTTAGCTCTGGACTGGGGCCTGCGCCAATCACTCCAGACGATCCGTGCCACGGATCGTCTGGAGTGATTGGAGGGCAAACCTCCCGCTGTTCCGCCTGTTCTGCCGGGAATCGGCTATCATCTCGAGGCCGCCGAGACGCACTCTGGCGTCCGCAAAGCAGATTCCTCGCGACTTTCTCTACCGCAAATTCTGCGGCCTCGAAAACGGCGGCCGCTAGTTGTCGACGAAGCCAAGGAGGCGTTCCGCTTCGCAACTCTTGGAATAACCGTTGCGCCATGAATGCGGAAGCAGGCGCCGGCTGCCGCAACAGCCACATCGGTTGCAACGATCTTTGCCATACCGGCCTGAAGATCAGCTCGTTCGCCGGCATCCCTGATTTGCGCGGCGTTGCGAACGAGCAGCCGGGCAGCCGCCAGGCCGGTCGCAGGCATCAAGTCTTTGCCGATCCGCTTCACCAAGGCTTGGACCGGCCCCGCCCATACCCAACACGGTCGCCGCGCGGCGCACGCCCGCATGTCCCGACCCCGAGAATTCTGCCATGGATTTTGAACTGCCCCGTGCGATCACCGACAAGCTGGCCGAGCTCGGCGCGTTCTTCGAGGCCGAGATGAAACCTTGGTAGCTGCCAAGCATTGCACGACCATGGTAGCTTCCGGTTTCCTCGTCGGTGTAATCCTCGCGCTCGCCTTTGGTGAACTGCGTGACCGTTAGTCGTACGGCTATCCAGAGCATTGCTGCTATCGTGCTAGCCGCCGCATCCGGCTCAATCCAGCGACACGGCCCTGACCACGCGATCTATTGCGCCCTGGGCAAGTCGCAAGAGGGCTACGACATCTACTGCCCGAGGCCCGTCCTCAATGGGGGCTGGCCGGCTCCTTTCCTGTTCGACCGAACAGGGATTTCCGTTGAGAACGACCTCAATGTGCCAGAGGACGATTTGCGCGCTTGGCCGTTAGTGGCGAACTGCGCGTTCTATTTTTTGCTGATTGCCGTTGGCTGGCGCCTTATCCTTGCGATCACCGGAAACGATCGTGTGAGCAGCCCGTTGACGGGTGTAGCAATAATGCTGATTGCGCAGGAGACCGACCATGGGCAAGCTGACTGACAATGTGAAGGGCGGCGTGAACAAGGCTGCTGGCAAGGCCAAACAGCAAAGCGCCGACCCTGCGACCCGCAACGAGGGCGCAGCCCAGGAGCTCAAAGGCAAGGGTCAAAAGGTCAAGGGCGCGATCAAGGGTGCGCTGGGAGATGATATCTGACTGATCGGCTGTCCGGCTGTATCAATCTGCATCTGTTGGGCGCCGGTACATACGGGGTGCGGCCAAGTGTTGGTTGATCACGGGGGCGACCGCTCGTCCAAGCCGAGCGCTAATGCCTCGTCCCGGATCAATCGCGCTTTGGCGGCTGTTGCCGGCCTGATCTATCCAGGATCAGTGAGGTGTAACGCGCGCCAGACGTGCCTGCCCTTTGAAAGCTGCACAACTCGCTGTAAATTCCTGTGAATAGGATAAATCGATTGCGACCATGGTTAGCAGTGTCATCAGCCAATTGCGCTGCGGGCTAGCCTTCGCGGGCGGGGTCGGCGGCGGGATGGGCGAACCAGATCACGTGCTTGGGACCTTTCCCGTTCGAACGGGCGCGGACCGAAACTTCGTCCACGGCAAAGCCGCCTCTCGACAGCCGCCGTGCAAAGCGCTCGTCTTTTGCGGCAGACCAGATGGCGAGCACGCCGTCCGGCGCGAGCGCTGCTTTTGCCGCTCGAAGGCCGCGTTCCGAATAGATCTGGCCATTGGCTTCGCGGACCAATCCGTCCGGACCGTTGTCCACATCAAGCAGGATTGCGTCGAAGCAGTCGGGCGATGACCTGATGATGGCGACGACATCGTCCTGGATCAGCCGCACCCGCGGATCGTCAAGGCAACCGGCGGCAATTTCGGCCATCGGCCCGCGCGCCCAGGTGATGATTTCGGGTACCAGTTCGGCAACGGTAATAACTGAATCATCCGGCAGCGCCGCAAGCGCGGCACGCAGGGTGAAACCCATGCCATAGCCGCCGATCAGCACGCGGGGGCGGTCCCGTCCCGCGATCCGCGCGCAGCTCATGGTCGCAAGCGCTTCTTCCGAACCGCGCATGCGCGTGCTCATCAGCTCGCTGCGATCGAGCACGATCATGAAATCCGATCCATGACGGAACAGGCGCAGTTCTTCCCCGCCAGGCACCTGTGCGGTGCCTATCAGCTCACGTGGGATCACGAAGCCAGTTCCGCCAAGGTATGCGGGATGTCAATTCTTGCGCTTCTTGCGCGCCGCATAGCGCGCATCGCGGGCTGCCTTGCGTTCGGCTTCGGCAGCCAGTTTTGCTTCCTCAGCCGCTTCGGTGGCAGCGCGCTGGGCTTCCGCTTCAGCTTCGGCA
This sequence comes from Pseudomonadota bacterium, assembly GCA_040387665.1. Classification (GTDB taxonomy): domain Bacteria; phylum Pseudomonadota; class Alphaproteobacteria; order Sphingomonadales; family Sphingomonadaceae; genus Novosphingobium. The sequence goes on from JAZKDH010000082.1 coordinate 3,117, forward strand.
GCGGCCCGAAGCCGCTCTGCTTCGGCTGCGACGGCGGCTTCCCGTTCGGCTCGCGCGGTTGCCCGCCGCTCGGCCGCAGCCGCCTCGTGGGCGGCCGCGGCGGCTGCGCGCCGCGCCAGTTCAGCTTCATCTACGGCCGGGCGTGACCGTAGCTTTTCAATGGCGCGATCCCGGGCCCGGGCGGCAGCTGCCACCCGTTCCTGGAATCCCGGCTCTTTGTAACCAGCCATGGGCTCTGCAGCTCTGGCTAGATCAGGCGATCTGGAGGTTCACGGCCGAAGTCTTCCCGCGGCGGTCGGTTTCCAGTTCGTACGAGACGCGCTGGTCCTTCTGCAGTGTCGACAGGCCGGCGCGCTCAACGGCCGAGATGTGGACAAACGCATCGCCGCCACCGGTTTCCGGCGCGATGAAACCATAACCCTTGTCGGCATTGAAGAATTTTACTGTTCCGGTGATCATAATAGGCATCCTTGCGCCAATGGTTCAAAAGACATCCGCAAACCTTCGCGGGTGCCTGCTGCGTGAAGCTATGGGGGACAAAGGAGCCGACGAGCGGGCAGTATCATCCGTCGCATACGACGTTAGCTGAATCGCCTTAGCACCTGAAAGGGTCAAGCGAAAGCATGTTTCGCAAACCGGCGCCGTGCTTCAACCCCGCCGAACGGTGTCGACTGGCTGCGACGTGACCGGGTAACCCAGATCGCCAGGGATGGCGAGGTGGACAACGCCGTCGCGATCTTCCCTGTACGGGGTGATGATCCGCGGCGCGATCGCGCTGCATTCTGCGCAGGCGGCGGCAAAATTGTCAAACTTTTCAAGTCGTTCGAGATTGCGTCGGGTGGGGAACAGGATGCTGACATCGCCCCGGTCGGCCATCGCCAGGGTTTCCGTCGCGCTTGCCCAGAACAGGCGGGTGTTTTCGGTCGCGTCGGCGGCAAGTTCAACCGCGCCGGTGCGCAAGTCGGTCAGGTAGAACCGGGTATCGAACGCGCCGTCCCAGTCCGGGCACCAGCGCGCAAAAGGCACCAGCACGTCAAGGTCGAGCGTCCAGCGATGCCGTTCCAGCACCGCTGCAAGCGCGCCGCGTTCCAGCAGCAGGGCACGAGCCGCGGCGGCTTCCTCGGCGCTGACGGCCTGCCGTATACCGAGCGCCAAGCCTGCCTCTTCCAGCGTTTCGCGCAGTGCCGCCACGCGGGCTGCGGCATCGTCAGGGTCTTTAGCCCCAGGCTCTAGCCGGGCCGCCAGTTCCCGATCCGCAGGATCGATCCGTCCACCCGGAAACACCGCCGCGCCCGCGGCAAAGCGCATTTTCTTGGTGCGTTCCAGCATCAGCAGTTCCGGAGCTGTGCCCGGCAGGCCGTGGCGGAATACGACGATCGTCGCCGCAGGCACGACATTGTAGCGGGAAGGGGCGGTGTCGGGCATGGCGTCTCCTGTTGCTATAGGTGTCCGGGGCAACCAATCATATCGGCAAAAACTGTCGGCAAGCTTTACATGAACCGGCAATCTGCAGCCGGGTAAGCCAGCGAAACTCCCTGTTTTAATGGCTTTATCTGAACTGGCACGGTATATGCTTGTTAGACAGCATCTCCCAAGCAGTCTCGAACTGAGGCGGGCCGCTTCCTGGTTTTGCGGCCCGCCTCCCCGAGAAGTCCCACCCCGCTACCCGGCGGGAACCGAAAAGGCCCGCGAACCGATGTTCGCGGGCCTTTTGTGTTTTTCAGCGCGCCTGCCTGCGTCAGGATGACGAAGAAGCTTGTCCCTGCGTCATCAACGGCTGCAACTCGCCCGCTTCGAACATTTCCATCATGATGTCACTGCCGCCGACGAACTCGCCGTTCACATAAAGCTGCGGGATGGTGGGCCATTCGGAATACGCCTTGATGCCCTGACGGATCTCCATGTCCTGCAGCACATCCACGCTGGCATATTCAACCCCCAGGTGGTCGAGGATGGCTATTGCCTTGCTGGAAAAGCCGCACTGCGGAAACAGCGGCGTGCCTTTCATGAACAGCACGACGGGATTGCCGTTCACGATTTCGGCAATGCGGGCATTTGCATCTGACATCAGCGGGGCGACTTTCTTGAAAGAACTGGATCTACGCTCAGGTGGGAACCGCAGTTGTCAGTTGCAAGGCGTGAAGTTCGCCGCCCATCCGGCCGCCCAGCGCGCGGTATACCAGCTGATGCTGAACGATGCGGCTTTTGCCCGTAAACGCCGCGGATACGACATGCGCCGCATAGTGATCGCCATCACCCGCCAGATCGGTGATCGTTACCGCGGCATCAGGCAATGCGGCGCGGATCAGCGCCTCGATTTCGGTGGCAGCCATGCCCATGGTGCGCGTCCCTTCAGGCTTCGCCGATCAAGGCGCGCCGTGCCTCGACCAACAGGGATGCCATCGCCGTGCGCACTTCGGCTTCCGATGCTTCCACCCCGGCGGCAATCAGATCGCCCAGCAGCTTGCGGACCACGTCCTCGTCGCCCGATTCCTCGAAATCGGCCTGGACCACGCTTTTGGCATAAGCTTCGGCCTCGGCAGGCGACAGGCCCATCCGATCGGCCGCCCAATGGCCGAGCAGCCGGTTCCGGCGCGCGTGAATGCGGAACAGCATTTCCTCGTCGCGGGCGAACTTGGCCTCTTCGCCGCGCTCACGGTCCTGGAAGCTGGTCATCTTGGTCTCATCCCTTCACGACGATGGCTGGAGCATGGTTCGGCGATCCGGCCCCGCGATAGAGCCGGCGAGGCCGGCGTTCAATCCCCGATCCGCACTACCACTTTCCCAATCGCCTGGCGCGTGGCCAACAGCGCAATCCCTTCGCCGCCGCGCTCCAGCGGCAATACCGCCCCGATGCGGGGCCGAAACCGCCCGGCGCGCAGCAATTCGACCAGCTCGGCAACTTGCGCCGCGAAATGGTCAGGGTCGCGGTCGAGAAATCCGCCCAGGAATACACCGCAGATGTCGCACGCTTTGAGCAGCGGCAGGTTCAGCGGCAGCTTGGCGATCCCGGCTGGGAACCCCACCACCAGGAACCGGCCTTCCCAGCCGATCGCGCGCAGTGCCGGTTCGGAATAATCGCCGCCCACCGGGTCGACCACGATCTGCGCCCCGTCCGCGCCGCACGCAGCCTTGAACGCATCGGCCAGCGCTCTCGACTGGGCCTTGTCGAACGGGGCCCGGCCATAGACCACCACGTCGTCCGCGCCCGATTCGCGCGCCGCAGCCGCCTTGGTTTCGTCCGAAACCCCCGCGATCACACGGGCGCCGAACGCATGCGCCAGTTCCACCGCGGCGATCCCGATGCCGCCCGCAGCGCCCAGCACCAACACTGTGTCGCCCGGCTTGATCCGGCCGCGGTCCTTCAGCGCATGGATCACGGTGCCGTATGTCATCAGCAGCGCGGCGCCGTCATCCCAGCTGACATCGGCCGGGAGAGGGTACGTCTTGATCGCTTCGGCACGCACCTGTTCGGCCAGCCCGCCCGACAGCGTCAGCGCCATCACCCGGTCGCCCGGGGCAACATTCGTCACGCCCGGACCGACCGCCAGGATCGTTCCGGATACCTCGCCGCCGGGGGCGAACGGACGCTCGGGGCGGAACTGGTAGCGGTCCTCGATCATCAGCGCGTCGGGGAAATTGATCGCGCAGGCCTTCACCGCGATGACGACCTGGCCCGGTCCAGCCACGGGCGCCGGAATATCCGTCAGGGTCAGGGTTTCCGGGCCGCCGGGTGCGATCGAAGCCAATGCTTTCATGTTCGGAGCGCCTTTGTCGATCACGCGGCCGCGGGGATGCCCTTGGCAAGAAACGGCAGGTCGCCCTGGGCCCGGCCTTCATAAGCCGAAATTGCGTCGCCGCGCGCAAGGGTCAGCCCCACTTCGTCCAGCCCGTTGATCAGGCAGTGCTTGCGGAACGGGTCGACGTCGAACGTGAAACGGTCCTGGAACGGGGTGGTGACGGTCTGCGTGGCCAGGTCGATGTCGATCGGATGCGTCCGCGCCACTTCGAGCAGCCGGTCCACCGCCTCCTGCGGCAACGCCACGGCCACGATGCCATTCTTGAACGCATTGCCGGAAAAGATGTCCGAGAACGAAGGCGCGATCACCGCGCGGACGCCCATGTCAAGCAACGCCCAGGCCGCATGCTCGCGGCTTGATCCGCAACCGAAGTTGTCACCCGCGATCACGATCGGCGCCCCGGCATAGGCGGGATCGGTGAACACGTTGCCGTCCTCCTTGCGGACCGTTTCGAAACAGCCGCGGCCAAGCCCCTCGCGCGTGATCGTCTTGAGCCAGTGGGCCGGGATGATGACGTCGGTATCCACATTCTTGCGTCCGAACGGATAGGCGCGGCCGCCGATGTGCGTGACTGCTTGCATGGCTTGGTTCCCTCTCAGTCCGTTTCCGGCGCGTCTTCGGGATGGATCGGCTCGTGCGCGGGCTTGGCGCTTTCCTTGCGCCGCGACGCATACAGCAGCGCCGCGGTCAGCGCGGCCGAACCGATCGCTGCCCCCGCAAGGGCGGCAGCACCGGTCCACGATTTGTGTTCGGTCTTCTTGGTCATGCCCTTTCCCTAAGTCGTAGCAGGGCCTGCAGGCAAGCCCGGCCTAAGGAATTGTCGCAGCGCCAGCCAGCGCGCCCGCTTGATCGCGGCCGGGATCGCGGCGTTCGCCGGGCTCGACGAAGGCAGGTCGATCAGCTCAAGACCCGTGCCGGCCAGCGCCGGCCGGCCGATTCGCGCCGCGGCCGCTCCGTTGAACGCAACCGCATGCAGGTTCGGCAGCGCGGCCACCAGTTCGCGCAGCGGTGCGGCTTCGGCAGCCCGGATCGCGGTGTCGAGGCTGCCCGTCCGCCGGGCTGAGGCGATGGTGTCCCACAGCCCGATACCGGCCGCCAGCAGCTCCGCCAGTCGGTCCTCGTACCCAAGCGATGGCAGGTCCTCGCGCCCGACCACCGCGCCCGCCAGCTGCCAGAACAGGTTGCGCGGGTGCGCATAGTATCGTCCTGCCGCCAGCGACGCCTCGCCCGGCAGGCTGCCAAGGATCAGCACCCGCACTGCCGGCGCGACAACCGGGGGGAAGGCGAATTTCCTGGTCAGGCGGGCACGGGCGCCGCGGAGGGCGCGGGGCTTGCCTCGGCCGGCGCACCGCAGGTCATGCAGTACCGGAAGAACGCCATTTTGCGCGTGTCGCACTGGCGGCAATGATCGAACAGCGTCAGTCCGCAGTGGACGCAGAAGTTCGATTCGGCATCTCCGGTGGTGGCGCTGGGCCGATCGCAGCCGGGGCAGATCTTCGCGGCCATCTTCCGGTAGGCCTCGTCGTGGTTGACGTGCCGGCGGCGTTCCTCGGCGGCCTGGGCCTCGCCCTCCTGTCGGCGCGCCAGATAGGCGCGCATGTTCTTGACCAGGAAATGCCCGGCCGCGAAGGTCAGCACGATGCCCACCGCATAGCGGACATAGCCACCATAGCTCGGCAAGTATGGCACCAGTTCGACGAAGAACACAAACGCCGCGGCCAGCACGAACCCGCGCGCGAGCGGCCAGTGGTCGCTCCGCCGCTTCTTGACCACCAGCCAGACGGCCGCGGCCAGCATCGGCAGGGTGATCAGCAGGCGCAGCCCGAAGACGCGAAGTTCATGCCAGAACAGCGCCTGCTGCCGCGCCGGAACGGCGTCTGCCTCGATCCGCGAATCCCGCTCGCGCAAGGCGGCGCGCTGCTGGTCAAGCGGAAGCCGCTCGTTCTCGAGCGTGGCGACGGTCTCCTGCAACGTACGCTCGTTCGCCTTGAGCTGTTCGAGTTGACGGGTGCGGGCGATCAGTTCGGAATCCTGCGCCGGATCGGTCGTGGCGGTGCGGGTCTCGATCCAGGCGCGGAACGTGTCGCGACCGGTGTTCGAAGCACGCTGCGCCTGCTCAAGCTGGAGCCGGGCGACCTCCAGCCGGTCGTCGATCCGGCCCATGCGCGCGTCGATGGCCCGCACTTGCCCGTCGATGCGCAGTTGCTCCGCCGACCGGGCCAGCGGTTCGGCGACAACCTGGTTGTCGACCATCGGCAAATCGCCAATGATGAGGTTGCCAAGCCCGATGATGAAGCCGGCGAACACGATCGAAACCAGCCACAACACAGCGCGATAGCCGCGCTCCGGCGCACGCACGCCCTTGATCAGGTCCATAGCTCTCTCCCCCGGTCCCTCCCGGCGGCAGGGTATGGGCGGAGAGCGGCCTGTCAAGCGCCGCTTGCACGCGCAGGCGCGGGGCGGTTCAGCCCTGGCGCATCAGTTCGCGCACGTCGGTCAGCTTGCCGGTCACGGCGGCGGCGGCGGCCATCGCGGGCGAAAGCAGGTGGGTGCGTGCGCCCGGGCCCTGCCGGCCGACGAAGTTGCGGTTGCTGGTGGAAGCGCAACGCTCGCCGGCGGGCACCTTGTCCGGGTTCATCGCCAGACAGGCCGAACACCCCGGTTCGCGCCATTCGAGCCCGGCGTCGATGAATATCCGGTCAAGCCCCTCGGCCTCCGCCTGTTGCTTGACCAAACCCGAGCCGGGGACGACGATTGCCCACTTCACGTTATCGGCCTTCCGGCGGCCCTTAACCACCGCGGCGGCGGCGCGCAGGTCCTCGATTCGGCTGTTGGTGCAGCTGCCGATAAACACGTTCTGGATTTCGACCTCGGTCATCGGTGTGCCGGCGGTCAACCCCATGTAGTCCAGGCTGCCCTGCGCGGCGCGCTGCTTCGATGGGTCGGCGAAACTTTCGGGCGCGGGCACCACCCCCCCGATCGGCACCACATCCTCGGGACTGGTGCCCCACGTCACCGTGGGCTGAATGTCGGCCGCGTCGATCACCACCGATTTGTCGAACCGCGCGTCGGGATCGGTGGCCAGGCTCTTCCACCAGGCGACCGCCTTGTCCCAGTCCGTACCCGTTGGAGCGAGCGCGCGGCCCTTCAGATACGCGAACGTCTTGTCGTCGGGCGCCACCAGCCCGGCGCGGGCGCCGCCTTCGATCGACATGTTGCACACCGTCAGGCGGCCCTCGATCGACATGTCCTCGAACACCTTGCCGCGATATTCGATCACGTGCCCGGTACCGCCCGCCGTGCCGATCACGCCGATGATGTGCAGGATCAGATCCTTGGGCGTGATGCCGGGCGCCAGGTCGCCTTCCACCCGTACTTCCATCGTTTTCGACGGTTGCAGCAGCAGGGTCTGCGTCGCCAGCACGTGCTCCACCTCGCTCGTGCCGATGCCGAAGGCCAGCGCGCCCAGCCCGCCGTGGCAGGCGGTGTGGCTGTCACCGCACACGATCGTGGCGCCGGGCAGCGAAAAGCCCTGTTCGGGGCCGACGACGTGCACAATGCCCTGTTCCAGATCGGTGGCGCCGATGTAGCGAATTCCGAAAGCAGGCGCGTTGCGCTCCAGCGCGGCCAATTGCTGCGCGCTTTCGACGTCATCGATCGGCAGGCGGTTGCCGGCGGCATCCTTGCGCGCGGTGGTCGGCAGGTTGTGGTCGGGCACGGCTAGCGTCAGGTCGGGACGGCGCACCGTTCGGCCGGCGACGCGCAGGCTTTCGAATGCCTGCGGGCTCGTCACTTCGTGAACCAGGTGACGGTCGATATAAAGCAGGCACGTTCCGTCATCGCGGGTTTCGACGACGTGGGCGTCCCAGATCTTTTCGTACAGGGTGCGTGGAATGTTGGCCATGATAGGGCGGAACTAGGCAGCGCGGCGCGCTGTGACAAGGACAATTGGCGCACGGACAAATGGGGCGCCCCCCGGGGCGCCCCATCCTGTTCAACACTTGCGGCGGGTCTTACCAGCGGCGGTCGTCATGGTCCGACCGTTCGCGGTGGAACCGGTTGCGCAGCCGGTCGAGGCGGTACTGCAGGGTCTGGAACTCGCGGTCGCTCAAGCCGTCACGATTGAAACGGCGGAACTGCTGGCGAACCGACCAAAGTTCCTGGCGCAGCGATGCGAACTCGCGGCGTGAAATGTCGTCACGGCGCTCCCCCCGGTCGATGCGGTCCTGCAGGTTGGAAATGGCATGCCGGATCGCGTCCGTGCGGCCAGACGGGCGATAATTGTTGTAGTCTCCCCGGTCGTGATGGTCGCGGTCCCAGTTGCCCCGGTTCCAGTCGCCCCGGTTCCAGTTGCCTTCATAGTGCTGGGCCGACGCAGTACCCGCGGCACCGAACAGGCCAGCAGCCATCACGGCCGGAACGACGATCTTGATTAGCTTGCGCATCATGGTCTCCTGTATCTTGTAGGACTTCTTGTCCCGCGAATTCATCTTTATGCCTCCGAATATGAACAGAAACGGAATTTCATGTTGGAAGACGTACAGGAAGCTGTCGCGAATTTGTGCCGGTGGGGGTACATAGGGGCATGACCGGACCGCTTTCGCCCATAGCTGCAACCCTGATCGTAATCGCCACGTTCGCCGCGATGGAAGGCATTGCATGGGCAAGCCACAAATACGTGATGCACGGGTTCGGCTGGAACTGGCACCGCGATCATCACGAACCGCACGACAAGGTGCTGGAAAAGAACGACCTCTATGCGCTGTTCGGCGCGGGGCTCAGCATCGGCATGTTCGCCGCCGGCAGCCCCTGGGTCGCGGGAACGCATGCCTGGTCGCCGGGCACATGGATCGGCCTTGGCGTGCTGCTGTACGGCATCGTGTATTCACTGATCCATGATGGTCTGGTCCATCAGCGCTTTTTCCGCTGGGTTCCGCGCAGGGGCTACGCCAAGCGGCTGGTCCAGGCGCACAAGCTGCACCACGCCACCATCGGTAAAGAGGGCGGGGTCAGCTTCGGCTTCGTCTTGGCGCGTGATCCGGCAAAGCTTAAGCAGGAACTGCACGATCAGGCTGTCCACGGGCGGGTCTCGGTCCGTGCTCCGGCTGGCGGCGGTTGATCCCCGCCAACTTTTCATTCCTGTTCGGTCAGCGGTTCCCGGCGGGTCCAGATCCATGCGCCGCTCGCGCCGCAGGCCGTCACGGGAACCAGTACCCACGGCCACCCAACCAGTGCCGCGCTGATCGCGATGCTGGCCGCCATCGCCGTCAGCGCCGCCAGCTTGGCTTTTCGTGAAATTGCCCGCCGTTCGCGCCACTGGCGCAGTGCACCGCCATAGCGCGGGTGATTCAGCAGCCGCTGTTCCCACGCAGGCCGGGACCGGGCAAAGCAGAACGCGGCAAGCAGCAGGAACGGTACAGTGGGCAACAGCGGCAGGGCGATGCCGATTATGCCAAGCACCACACTAACCAGGCCGGCCGCAAGCCAGAAAGGCCTGGTCAGCCGGTTCAAGCAGCCGTGATCCGCGCCGCGTGCTCCTGGATCAGCGCGATCATGTTGGGCACGCCCTGGGTGCGGTTGGAACTGAGCTGGCTTTTCAGGTCGAACGGGGCGAGCATCATGCCGATGTCAGCCGCGGCAACGTCAAGGGCCGGCTGGTCCTGCACCGCCGCCAGCACCAGCGCCACGATCCCCTTGGTGATCGCGGCGTTGCTGTCCGCAAGAAAATGCAGCGTGTCGCCCGGTCCTTGGGTCGGATAGACCCACACACTGGCCGAACAGCCGCGCACTTTGGTGGCATCGGTCTTCAGCGCATCGGGCATCGGATCCAGTTCGCGGCCAAGTTCGATCAGCAGCCGATAGCGTTCGTCGGCATCAAGGAACTCATATTCTTCGCGAATGTCGTCAAGGCTGCGCATGGTGGGGCGTGTAGCGACGCGTTCACGCCGGGACAAGGCCGGGCACGCAACCACGGGCCTAGCGAAGTCGATCGATCTCGGCCGACAGGCGCGGGTTGGACGATACGTAGAAGCTCTCGACTTCGGCCAGGCGCTTGTCGATCTCGCGGAATCGCGCGCGCACTTCGCGGGCGGTGCGCCCCGGCGACTGGCGCACGCCTTGCCAGAATTGCTGCTCGTCCCGGTTTGCGTAAAGCGCCGCCGGTTTCGCGGGCGCCATGAAGCCAAGCGCGAAATACAGGATCGGCAGGAACCCCACACCGCACAAAGTCAGGAGGACCAGCCCTACCCGGACCCACAGCACATTGACGCCGGTAAAATCTGCCAATCCCGCGCATACGCCCATGAGCTTGCCGTTAATCTTGTCACGGTAGAAACGGGTACGCGGACCGGTACTGATCGGATTGGTCATTTGCGGCCTCCTTCCTTGCGCGCGCGCAACATGTCGAGCTCGCGCAGCGGGTCTCGATCGATGCTGCGGTCGGTAGAAACCTGCGCCGGGCTGAATTCCGGGTGCTGGGTACTGACCAGCCGCTCCACCGTATCCATCCGTTCGTCCAGCCGTTTAGCCAGTTGGTAAAGCTCTTCCAGCAGCGCCTCGTCGCCCGTGGTCAGCGTCGCGGCCGATCGCCACTTGGTCACATAATGCAGGACAATCCACGGCAGCCCGATAAAGATCACCGCCAGAGGAACTACGCTTTCGATATCCATCGGCTCAACCCTCCATCCCGGTTGTAGCGGCTGCCGTTGCGGCGCCATGCGGTTCCGCGCCGCGCGCGCGCTTCATCGTTTCCAGTTCCGCGTCGATCTCGTCGGTTCCGGCAAGCGCCGCAATGGCGTCCGCCAGTCCCGGCTTGCCGGTCTCTGCCAGCCTCAGCGCATCGGCGCGGCCTTCCGCATAGTCGGCCCGCCGTTCAAGCAGGTCGAACCGGGCCATCGCTTCGTCCACCCGTTCGCGCGATAGCAAGGTCCGAAGCTTGACCCGGTTCTCGGCGCTTTCCAGTCGCACGGCGATGGCGTTCTGGCGGCTGCGAGCCTCGCGCAGCCGGGCCTGCACTTTGTCGATGTCCTCTTCGTACGCGCGCAGACTGTCATCCAGAACCCGGATTTCCTCGTGCAGCTGGCGCGCCATGTCGGCCGCCTTGCGCTTTTCCACCAGCGCCGCGCGGGCCAGGTCCTCGCGCCCTTTTTCCAGCGCCAGCTCGGCCTTCTCGGCCCAGTCGCCCTGTAACCGGTCAAGCTTCACCGCGTGACGGTGCAGCTCCCGCTGGTCGGCGATGCTGCGCGCTGCGCTGGCCCGAACTTCGACCAGGGTCTCTTCCATCTCGAGGATGATCATCCGGATCATTTTTGTCGGATCATCCGCCTTGTCGAGCAGATCGCTGAAATTGGCCGCGATGATGTCGCGCGTGCGGGAAAAGATGCCCATTCAGGCTCACTCCGTTCTGATGCTGTCTCGATCATCACAGCAAGCGCCATGCCAGATTTAATCTGCGCCCACCGCGTCGTGATTTGCTCGAACAGCCGTTGGCAAAATTTGCCAACATTTGGTGTCTGGTGCTACATCGTGGTTATGGATCGCAGTGGGCAGCTTATTGGGGAATCGGGCGCGTTTCTTGACGCGGTAGAGCAGGCCAGCCGGGCGGCGCCGCTGCGCCGTCCGATACTGGTCGTCGGTGAACGCGGCACCGGCAAGGAACTGATCGCAGAGCGATTGCACCGCCTGTCAGACCGGTGGGGCGAACCGCTGGTCATACTCAACTGCGCCGCGCTGCCCGAGTCGTTGATCGAAGCCGAACTGTTCGGTCACGAGGCCGGCGCCTTCACCGGCGCCGTCCGTGCCCGGGCCGGCCGGTTCGAGGAAGCGGACAAGGGCACGTTGTTTCTTGATGAGCTCGCCACCCTGTCGATGGCCGCGCAGGAGCGCCTGCTGCGCGCGATCGAGTACGGTGAAGTAACGCGGATCGGATCGTCGCGTCCGCTGCGGGTGGACGTGCGGATCGTGGCGGCAACCAACGAGGATCTGCCGCGGCTGACCGCGCAAGGGCGGTTCCGACCCGACTTGCTCGACCGGCTGAGCTTCGAGGTCATCACGCTGCCGCCATTGCGGATGCGCGAGGGCGACGTGGCGGTGCTCGCCCACCATTTCGGGCAGCGCATGGCCAGCGAGCTGGCGTGGGAGAGCTGGCCCGGGTTCGCGCGCCCGGCGATGGCGGCGCTGGACGAATATCCCTGGCCGGGCAACGTGCGCGAGCTGCGCAACGTGGTCGAGCGCGCGATCTACCGCTGGGCCGATTGGGCGCGCCCGGTGGGGCACGTGGCGTTCGATCCGTTTGAATCGCCGTGGCGACCGTCTGCCGGCGATGCGGACACGAGCACCGGCGTTGCAATGCCTTTGCAAATGCCTGCCACAGGCTTCGACCCAGTCACCGATCTGCGCGCCGCGGTCGACCTGCACGAACGGCTGATCATTGAACATCACCTCGCAAAGCACCGCTTCAACCAGCGCCAGACGGCGCGCGCGCTCGGCCTCAGTTACGATCAGCTGCGCCACTGTCTGAGGAAACACCGCCTGTTGGATCGCGAGCCGGCGGGGGTGTGACCGGTTGTGGATTGGCCTTGCAATTCGTCCACAGCGCGCGTATCGGCGCATCAATCCAGACATTGTCATGCAACGTCCGGGCTGGCGCCACTTGGGGCCGGCGCGAAACGGCTTTGCTGCTACGATCTCGGATTATGGAGACTGCATGGCGGATATTGCGCGCATTATCGAGGTCGTCGAGCCGGAGGTTAAGGCCCTCGGATTCGAACTCGTGCGCGTGATCCTGTTCGGCAAGAGCGAAGTCGGCGATGAGGAGCATACGCTTCAGATCATGGCCGAACGCCCGGAAACCGGCCAGCTGGTGCTGGACGATTGCGCGGCGCTCTCGCACCGCGTGTCCGACCGGTTCGACGAGCTGGAAGAAGCAGGCGAGATCGTGATTGCCGAAGCATACCGCCTGGAAGTTTCCTCTCCCGGCATTGATCGTCCTCTGACGAGACCGAACGATTTTGTCGCCTGGGCGGGACACGAGGCGCGCGTCGCGCTGAAGGTTCCGGTCGAGGGCAACCGCAAGGCTTTGCACGGCGATGTGGTGGGAATCGAAGGTGACACGGTAACCTTGGACGACCGCAAGTCCGGCCGCGTCAGCTTTCCGCTGGGCGATATTCATTCTGCCAAGCTGGTCCTGACCGACCGGCTGCTGGCGGCGAGCAAGCCGCTCGACGCTGCAGGTGCCGACTATTTCGATGACGACAATGAGCCCAACGAAGAAGCCCAACCGCTTCAGGAACAGGAAGACTAAGACCCATGGCCAGTGCGATTTCCGCGAACCGCGCCGAGCTGCTGGCGATCGCCAACGCGGTTGCCACGGAGAAGATGATCGACAAGGCGATCGTCATCGAGGCGATGGAAGAAGCGATCCAGAAGTCGGCCCGCAATCGCTACGGCGCGGAGAACGACATCCGCGCCAAGCTTGATCCGCGCACCGGCGACCTGCGCCTGTGGCGCGTGGTCGAAGTGGTTGAGGTGGTCGAGGATTACTTCAAGCAGGTCGATCTCAAGGCCGCGGAAAAGCTGCAACCGGGTGCGCAGCTGGGCGACTTCATCGTCGACCCGCTACCGCCGGTGGACCTGGGCCGGATCGACGCCCAGTCGGCCAAGCAGGTGATTTTCCAGAAGGTCCGCGATGCCGAGCGTGATCGCCAGTATGCGGAATTCAAGGACCGCGCCGGCGAAGTCATCACCGGGGTGATCAAGTCGGTCGAGTTCGGCCACGTGATTGTCAACCTCGGCCGTGCCGAAGGCGTGATCCGCCGCGATCAGCAGATTCCGCGCGAAGCGGCGCGCGTCGGCGAGCGCGTTCGCGCGCTGATCCTCAAGGTGGAGCGCCAGAACCGCGGCCCGCAGATCTTCCTGTCACGCGCGCATCCGGAATTCATGAAGAAGCTGTTCGCGCAGGAAGTGCCCGAGATCTACGATGGCATCATCGAGATCAAGGCTGCCGCCCGCGATCCGGGCAGCCGCGCCAAGATCGGCGTGATCAGCCGGGATTCCAGCATCGATCCGGTCGGCGCCTGCGTCGGCATGAAGGGCAGCCGTGTCCAGGCGGTGGTGCAGGAACTGCAAGGCGAGAAGATCGACATCATCCCGTGGAGCGAGGATACCGCGACGTTCGTGGTCAACGCGCTCCAGCCCGCCACCGTCAGCCGCGTGGTGATCGATGAGGACGAGAGCCGGATCGAGGTGGTTGTGCCCGATGACCAGCTGTCGCTGGCAATCGGCCGCCGTGGCCAGAACGTCCGCCTGGCATCGCAGCTCACAAGTTCGGCGATCGACATCATGACCGAGGCCGAGGCGAGCGAAAAGCGCCAGAAGGAATTCGCCGAACGGTCCAAGATGTTCGAGGAAGAACTCGACGTCGACGAGACGCTGTCGCAGCTGCTGGTGGCCGAAGGCTTCACCGAGCTTGAGGAAGTAGCCTACATCGACCTGGCCGAGCTTGCCAACATCGAAGGCTTTGACGAAGAGCTGGGCGAAGAACTGCAGAGCCGCGCCGTCGAAGCGCTCGAACGCCGCGAGGAAGCTTCGCGCGAAGCACGCCGTGCGCTGGGGGTTGAAGATGCGCTGGCCGAACTGCCGCACCTGACCGAAGCCATGCTGGTTACGCTGGGCAAGGCCGGCATCCGGACGCTGGATGATCTGGCCGATCTTGCCACCGACGAACTGATCGCCAAGAAACGTGTCGAACAGCGCCGCCGCGACAACGGCGCCGCACCGGCCGGGGCGCCGCCGCGCCGCGAGCGGTCGGAGCGCGCCGAGGACAAGGGCGGCGTGCTGGGCGAATATGGCCTGAGCGAAGAACAGGGCAATGAAATCATCATGGCCGCCCGAGCCCATTGGTTCGAAGACGAAGAGGGTGCTGACGCGCCGGGGTCCACCGCCGAACCGGCAAACGAGGAGGCCGCCCATGCGGAATCCTCGCAATGAGCACGTAAGCTCCGACAGCATTGGCGACGGACCGGAAAGGAAATGCATCCTTTCCGGTGAGCACGGCGTGCGCGGTGCGTTGGTGCGGCTGGCGATATCTCCGGACGGGGATGTGCTGCCGGACGTGCTGGCGCGCGCGCCGGGCAGGGGTGCATGGATCGGCGTTTCGCGCCAAGACCTTGAAATCGCGATCGCGAAGGGCAAATTGAAGGGTGCGCTGGCCCGCGCCTTCAAGGGTGCCTCCCTGAACATCGTGCCCGACCTGGCCGAGCGGATCGAGGCGGCGCTGCTGCGTGCGTTTACGGACAGGCTTGGGTTGGAACTTCGCGCGGGCAGGCTGCTGGTTGGCTCGGACCGGATTGCGGAGAACGCGCGCGCCGGAAAGGTCGCCTGGCTGGCCCATGCGGCGGATGCCGGCGGGGACGGATCGCGCAAGCTCGATCAGGCCTGGCGGGTCGGCGAGGATGCCGAAGGCACTGGCAAGGCGGGGGTGCGCTTGCCGCTGGACCGGGAGGCTTTGTCTGTGGCATTGGGCCGCGACAACGTCGTCCATCTGGCGCTGACCGATTCCGCCGCGGCCGAAAGGCTTGAAGCAGTGCTGCATCGCCTGATCCATTATGTGGGCGGGCCGCGGGCAGGCAACGCGAACGGACAAGATGAACCGAGTGCGCCTACGGCCTTGGCCGATCCGGCCACCACGACGACGCATTGATACGAAGGACTGTTTGGAACTTATGAGCGAGACCGACAACAAACCGACGCTGGGCAGGAAGCCGCTGGGGCTGAAGCGCTCGGTCGAAGCGGGCGAGGTCAAGCAGACCTTCAGCCACGGCCGCACCAACAAGGTGGTGGTCGAGGTGAAGCGCCGCAAGCTGATCGGCAAGCCCGGTGAGGCGCCGCAAGGCGTGCCCGAAGCTGCGCCCGCTGCTGCAGCGAACGAGGCCGTGTCGTTGACCGGCGGATCTTCAACGTCACCGGCCGATGCTGCGGCGTCAGCCCCGGTCGCCGCCGCGCCTCGTCCCGCTGCGCCGGCACCGCGCGTCCCGACGCAAGAAACGCGGCAGGAACTGCAGTCCAGACTGCTGCGCGAAGCTGAAGAGTCACGCATGAATGCGCTCGAGGCTGCGAGCCAGCGTGAGCAGGAAGAACGTCAGCGCGTTCAGGAACAATCGCGCCGCCGGGCCGAGGACGCCCGCAATCCCGCCGCGCCCATTCCGGCCGAGACGGTTCCCGCCGCGATCGAAACGCCGGTGGCCCAACCTGAGGTGCCGGCCGCTCCGGCTGCTGCCGTTGCGGCTCCGGCCGAAAGCACTCCGCCGCAAGCCGCAGCTCCGGTGGAGCCCGCGCCCGCGGTCGTTGCCGCGCCGCCGCCCGCGCGCCGTTTCACCCCGGTTCCCTCGGCCGCACCCAAGCGCCCTGAGCCGGCCGCCGCCAAGAAGCCCGGCAGCCCGCGCGACAAGGCCGGAGTGGTCGACCGCCGCCAATCGGGCAAGCTGACCGTGACCCGCGCGCTGAACGAGGATGAGGGCGCCCGCGCCCGCAGCCTCGCCGCGCTCAAGCGGGCGCGCGAAAAGGAAAAGCGTGCCCACTTTGCCGGGCAGGCGCACCAGCGCGAGAAGCAGGTACGCGACGTGGTCGTCCCCGAGGCGATCACCGTGCAGGAACTTGCCAACCGCATGGCCGAAAAGGGCTCGGACCTGGTCAAGTCGCTGTTCAAGATGGGGGTGGTGGTCACAATCACCCAGACCATCGATCAGGATACCGCCGAACTGCTGGTCGAGGAATTCGGCCACAACATCGTGCGTGTTTCAGATGCCGACATCGATATCGACGTTGCGGCTGACATCGATCCCGACGAATCGCTGCTGGTCCGCCCCCCGGTCGTCACGATCATGGGCCATGTCGATCACGGCAAGACCAGCCTGCTGGATGCGCTGCGCGGCACCGATGTGGTGCGCGGCGAAGCCGGCGGCATCACGCAGCATATCGGCGCCTACCAGATCAAAACCAAGAGCGGCGATCTGATCACGTTCCTTGATACGCCGGGCCACGAAGCTTTCACCGAAATGCGGATGCGCGGTGCCAACGTGACCGACATCGTCATTCTGGTAGTCGCAGCGGACGACGGTCTGATGCCGCAGACGATCGAGGCGATCAATCATACGAAGGCAGCGGGCGTCCCGATGATCGTGGCGATCACCAAGGTCGACAAGCACGAGGCGAACCCGCAGAAGATTCGTGAGCGCCTGCTCGAACACGAAATCGTGGTCGAACAGATGTCGGGCGACGTCCAGGACGTGGAAGTTTCGGCCAAGACCGGGGCTGGTCTGGACGAACTGATCGAGAAGATCCTGTTGCAGGCCGCGCTGATGGAACTGACGGCCAACCCGGCGCGGGCCGCCGAAGCCACCGTGATCGAAGCCAAGCTGGACAAGGGCAAGGGCCCGCTGGCCACGGTGCTGATCAATCGCGGCACGCTCAAGGTTGGCGACATTCTGGTGGTCGGCACCCATTCGGGCCGCGTCCGCGCGATGCTGGATGACAAGGGCCGCCAGGTGAAGGAAGCGCCGCCGGCGCTGCCGGTCGAAGTGCTGGGGCTTGGCGGCGTGCCGATGGCGGGTGATACGCTGACCGTGGTCGAGAGCGAGGCGCGCGCGCGCGAGGTTGCGCTGTACCGCCATGAACAGGCGACCGCCAAGCGCACCACCACTGCGCCCGCCAGCCTCGAGAACATGTTCTCGGCGCTGAAGGACAAGCAGACGGTGCTGGAATACCCTGTTGTCATCAAGGCCGACGTGCAGGGTTCGGCTGAAGCCATCGTCAACGCCCTCAACAAGATCTCGAACGACGAGATCAAGGTGAAGGTGCTGAATTCCGGTGTGGGCGCAATCACAGAGGGCGACGTGTCGCTGGCGTTCGCGTCGGGCGCGCCGGTGATCGGCTTCAATGTCCGTCCGAACGCCAAAGCGCGCGAACTGGTCGAGCGCCACAAGGTGCGGATGAAGTACTTCGACGTGATCTATCACCTGACCGAGGATGTCGCCAAGGAAATGGCAGGCATCTGGGGGCCGGAGCGGATCGAAACGGTGGTTGGCCGGGCCGAGATCAAGGAGGTCTTCCCCGCTGGCAAGAAGGACAAGGCGGCCGGCCTGCTGGTTACCGACGGCTATATCCGCAAGGGTCTGTTTACCCGCGTCACCCGCAACGACGTTATCGTCAGCAAGACGCACATCGCGTCGCTGCGGCGCTTCAAGGACGACGTCGCCGAAGTGCGCGCCGGTCTGGAATGCGGCGTGGTGTTGCAGGATACGAACGACATCAAGCCGGGCGACATGCTCGAAACCTTCGAAGTCGAGATGCGCGAACGGACGCTGTA
>JAZKDH010000083.1:0-11625 GCA_040387665.1 Pseudomonadota bacterium
GCGATCTTCGCATGATCCCCCGATCGCAGCACTTCAGGGATCGTGCGCCCTTCCCACGATGCGGGCCGGGTGAAGTGGGGATATTCCAGAAGCCCGTTCTCGAACGACTCTTCCGCCCCACTTGAAGCCGCGCCCATTACGCCGGGCAGCAGCCGAATGCAAGCATCGAGCAGCATGAGCGCCGCCGGCTCTCCGCCCGAAAGTACGATGTCGCCAACCGACACCTCTTCGATATTGCGCGCGGCAAAGATCCGCTCGTCGAAACCCTCGAACCGGCCACACAGCAGGATCACCCCCGGCCCCGCCGCCAGCTCGCGCACCCGCGACTGCGTCAGCGGCCTGCCACGGGGGGTAAGCGCGATGACGGGGATGGCCCCGCCATCCACCGCACCGTTCGCATCGGGCCAGGTCGAGACACCATCAGCAACACCAGGGTCTTCCGGTCTGGGCCATATGCCGCGAAATTCATCCTGCGCTTGTAGAACGGCCCGAGACGACCGAACCCGGTCCACCGTCCGCTCCCGCGCAAAATCGATCGCCCGCGCCAGCACATCGGCCCGCAGCACCATCCCCGCCCCGCCGCCGGCCGGCGTATCATCGACGGTCCGGTGCTTGTCCGCTGCAAAGTCGCGGATCTGGACGGTCTCGAGCGACCACTTGCCCTCGGCCTTCGCCCTGCCCGCCAGCGACACGCCGAGCGGCCCGGGAAACATCTCGGGATAGAGGGTGAGGACGGTGGCGGCAAAGGTCATTGTTCGGCGTAGGCCGCGTCGACGACTATCCTGTCGCCCCACTCGGGCACCGCTTCGGGCCGCATTGGAACCATGAAGGTCTTGCCCTGCTTCCCACCCGCATCGGGCCGACGGATTTCCAGCACGTCGCCCGCGCCGAAGTTGTCGACCGCGACGCAGGTGCCGAGCAGTTCGTTTGCAGTGCTGATGCATTCAAGCCCGATCAGATCGGCGTGATAATACTCGCCCTCCGCCAGCGGCGGCAGCGCCGAGCGGGGAACGGTCAGCAGCGTGCCGCGCAGTGCCTCTGCGCCGTTGCGGTCGGTGACTTCGGCAAAGCGGGCAAGGGCGCCGCCCTTGCCGTCTTCAACCATTTTCTGAACTGTCAGCTGGCCGTCATTGAAGGTGCGATGACCTTTGACGCCCGCGATCCCTTCGCCGAACAGCTTCAGGCGGACTTCGCCCGTCACGCCGTGCGCACCCGCGACGGCGGCCAGCGTGACGGGCTTGTCCTTGGGCAAGGCTCAGCCCTCTGCCGGTTCCTGGGTGCTCTCGCCGGCAACATCGGCAGGCGCATCGCCGGCGTCGCTGTCCGGGGTCGCTTCATTGGTCTCGGCCACTGGAGCGGCAGCGGCCGCCTTGGCAGCTTCCTCGGCGGCGACGCGGGCCTCTTCAGCTTCGACCACCTTGGCGGCACGGTCGTCAGCGCGTTCCTTGGCCTTCTTGCCCGGTTCGGCCTTGTTCGGGTTGCTGGTCGCCGCGCGCTCCTTGATCCCTGCGGTGTGCAGCATGCGGGCGACGCGGTCGGTCGGCTGTGCACCCACGCCAATCCAGTACTTCACGCGGTCTTCGACCAGCCGGACGCGGTTGGCGTCATCCTTGGCGAGCAACGGGTTGTACGTGCCGACCTGCTCCAGATACTTGCCATCGCGGGGCGCGCGGCTGTTGGAGACGACGACCTTGTAATACGGGCGCTTCTTGGAGCCGCCACGCGAGAGACGCAGGGAAACAGACATCTGAACTACCTTTCTTATAATTCTGAATAAAAACGAAACTTATCTTTTCTTGAGCAAGTCACCAAGGTTGGCCGGCAGGTTGCCAAGCCCAGGCAGGCCGCCGCCGGTTCCGCCCAGGCCGCCAGGGCCCATCTGCGCATCCAGACCCGGCATGGCGGCACCGAGCCCGCCCTTGCCGAACATACCCGCAAGCCCTTTCAGGCCGCCCATCTTCCTGATCTGCTTCATCGCGCGCTCCATCTCCTGGTGCATCTTGATGAGCTTGTTGATGTCCTGCACTTGCGTGCCTGATCCTTTTGCGATGCGGATCTTTCGCTTGGCGTTGAGCAGCTCGGGGCGACCGCGCTCTTTCGGGGTCATCGATCCGATGATCGCGTCCATCCGCACCAGCACCCGGTCGTCCATGCCCGACTGCTGCATCGCGGCCTTGGCCTTTTTCATCCCGGGCATCATGCCCGCAAGCGCACCCAGCCCGCCCATGTTCTGCATCTGACGCAGCTGCATCCTCAGGTCGGTCATGTCGAACTGGCCCTTGGCCATGCGCTGGGCCAGCCGATCGGCATCCTCAGCCTCGATCGTTGCCGCCGCCTTTTCGACGATGGACACGATGTCGCCCATGCCAAGGATGCGGCCGGCAACCCGTGCGGGATGGAACGGCTCGATCGCATCGAGCTTTTCGCCGATACCGGCAAACTTGATCGGCTTGCCCGTCACCGCCCGCATCGACAGCGCAGCGCCGCCGCGGGCATCACCGTCCATCCGGGTGAGGATCACACCGGTCAGAGCGACCTGGCTTGCGAAATTCTGCGCGACGTTGACCGCGTCCTGGCCAGTCAGCGAATCGACGACCAGCAGTATTTCCTTCGGCACCGAGATGGCGGCCACTGCCTTCATCTCGTCCATCAGCTGCTGGTCGACATGGAGCCGGCCTGCCGTATCGAGCAGCAGCACGTCGACGGCCTGCAGCTTGGCGGAATGCAACGCGCGCGTGGCAATTTCGACCGGCTGCTGGCCCGCCATGATCGGCAGCGTCGCCGCGTCGATCTGTTCGCCCAACACTCGCAGCTGTTCCTGCGCGGCCGGACGATTGACGTCGAGCGATGCCATCAGCACCTTCTTGCCGTGCTTTTCCCGCAGCAGCTTGGCCAGCTTGGCGGTGCTGGTGGTCTTGCCCGAACCTTGCAAGCCGACCATCATGATCACCACCGGCGGCGCGGCATTCAGGTCGAGCCCAACGGTCTCCTCACCGCCCAGCATTTCAACGATTGCGTCATTGACGATCTTGACGACCTGCTGGCCCGGCGTGACCGAGCGCAGGACCGACTGGCCGACTGCCTTTTCGGTGACCTCATCGATGAACCGGCGGACGACCGGCAGCGCCACATCGGCTTCGAGCAGCGCGATCCGCACTTCGCGCATCGCATCGCGAACGTCCTGCTCCTTGAGCGCGCCGCGGCCGCGCAGCTTGTCGAATACCCCGCCAAGGCGATCGGACAATGTGTCAAACATGCGCCGTTCACTCCTTCTGGCGGACGCGAGCGCCAGCCTTCACGCGAAAACCGCCGGCGGACGAAACCTCGTCGGCCAGCGTCGAACCCGGTACTTCAAGCGAAAAACGCCGGCGGACGAAACCTCGTCAGCCAGCGCATCGCTCGAAGGCGAAACCTCAATTCGAATGGTGGAGCCTAGCGGGATCGAACCGCTGACCTCCTGCATGCCATGCAGGCGCTCTCCCAGCTGAGCTAAGGCCCCATGCATTCGTACCGGAAGGCCGCGGGAGACGATCCGTTCCCGGCTGTCTGGCCGGGAGGCCGCCCCTCTAGTAAGGTGCCCGCAGCTTGGCAAGGGGAATTTGTCCCGCCAGTATGCGCGATGCCACGGCTGATGGCCAGCTCCCCAATGATGCGCATAACAGCCGGAAAATCTATGAATTCTGGCTGTTACGGTTCATCTTTGCGGGATCAGGCTTCGTCCGGTTCGCCGTCGCCTTCTATACCAACCCCAAGATCGTCATCGCCGCCCAGATCGACGTCGTTGTCCGGGCTGTCGCCATCTTCGTCGATGTCCAGATCCTCGTCCGCCAGGTCGACATCGGCGACCACGGGCTTCTTCTGAACTTCTTCGTAAGGGATCGGCTGCTTAGACTTCAGCACTGGGTCGGGTTGCCAGTTATACCCGCATTCGATGCAGGAAACCGGGTCGCTCTTGCCCAGATCGTAGAAGCGCGCGCCGCATTTCGGGCAGCCGTGCTTGGCGCCCCATTCAGGCTTGACCATTGCAATTCCTCGTCTTGGCCGGACGCATCGGCGCCCGGGCCTGAAACTGTTCACGTTGATGAACCGGCCAAGCGTACTGACCTTCGCCCAACCATCAACAGGGCGCGCGCCTTGCCATAGCCAGCCGGCGCTGTCAAAAGCCGCGCGCTTCCGCGCCGTTGCCGCGCTCCTGCCAAGAAAGATTGCTGTGACCGCCGATCCCGCCGCCGCGCGCCCGCGCCGTTTTTTGCCCACTGGCCCGCTCAAAGGTCGGATCGCGGTTCCTGGCGACAAATCGATCAGCCACCGGGCGATCATGCTGGGCGCGCTTGCGGTGGGCGAAACCCGCGTGACGGGCTTGCTGGAGGGTGAAGATGTCCTCTCGACGGCCGCCGCAATGCGGGCAATGGGGGCGGACATCACGCGAACCGGTTCCGGCGAGTGGATCGTCCATGGCGTAGGCGTGGGCGGGCTGCTGCAACCTTCGACCGCGCTCGACATGGGCAATTCCGGAACGTCCACCCGGCTGCTGATGGGCCTTGTCGCCAGCCATGCGATCACCGCCAGCTTCTTTGGGGATGCCAGCCTGTCGAAGCGCCCGATGAGCCGTGTGATCGAACCGCTGTCGCGGATGGGCGCACACTTTACCGCATCGCCCGGCGTCAACGGCAGCCAGACCCTGCCGCTGATGCTTCGCGGAGCCTCCCCCGCGGTGCCGATCGAGTACCGCCTGCCCGTGGCCTCCGCGCAGGTTAAAAGCGCGATCCTGCTGGCGGCGCTCAACACGCCCGGCGTCACTACCGTGATCGAACCCGTCGCCACGCGCGATCATTCGGAACGGATGCTCAGGGGCTTTGGCGCCGAACTTGATGTAGACGTTGAAACCGACGGAACCCGGATTATCCGCCTGCGCGGTGAGGCCGAACTCTCGCCGCAGAACATCATCGTCCCCGGTGACCCTTCGTCGGCGGCGTTCTTCGTCGTGGCGGCGCTGGTGGTGCCTGGATCAGACCTGGTCGTGGAAAATGTCGGCCTCAATCCCACCCGCGCCGCGCTGTTCGACGTGCTGCGCCTGATGGGCGGATCCATCGAGGAGCAGAACCGGCGCGAAGTAGGCGGCGAGCCGGTGGCCGACCTCCATGTGCGCCATTCCGCGCTGACCGGCATCACGATCGATCCTGCGATCGTACCGAGCATGGTCGACGAATTCCCGGTCCTGTTCGTTGCGGCCGCGATGGCACGCGGACGGACCGTCACCAGCGGCCTCGAGGAACTGCGGGTGAAGGAATCCGACCGTATCGCGGCGATGCACGCTGCGCTCAAGCTGTGCGGAGCACATGTGACCGAGACCGAGGATGGACTGACCGTCGATGGCACCGATGGCAATCCACTGCCCGGAACGCCGGGCGATGCCGTTGTGATCACCCATCTTGACCACCGCATCGCGATGGCGATGACAATCGCGGGTTTGGCCAGCAGGACCGGCGTGGAAGTGGACGATACCCGCCCGATCGCGACCAGCTTCCCAGCGTTCGAGGCGCTGCTGGAAGGCTGTACGGCATGATCCTGTCGCTGAGCCAAACCGCGGCCAATATCGCCGGTTTCGGGGGAATGGCCGCGATCGTGATCGCCTATGGCTACAGCACCTGGCACGCTGCCCCAAACCCGTATGCTCAACATGGCCTGAACCTGGCGGGCGCCATACTGCTTACGGTATCGCTGCTGGTAAACGTCAATCCCGCCTCGCTGGTGCTCGAGGGCTTCTGGGCTTCCATCGCAATTTACGGGCTCGTGAAAGCATACCGCGACAGGCGAAAGCGGTGACCAGGCCTTCGCCACTCGTCATCGCGGTGGATGGTCCGACCGCTTCGGGCAAAGGCACGATTGCCCGGGCGCTGGCTGCGCATTACGGGCTGCCGCACCTCGACACCGGTCTGCTCTATCGCGCGGTCGGGCGGCAGGTGGCACTGTCCGGCGGCAATCCGGACGATCCCGCGAGCGCGCTGAGCGCGGTTGCATTTCCCGACAGCCTGCTAACCGACCCTGCGCTGCGCACGGAAGAAATCGGCGGGCTGGCGAGCCGCGTATCGGTTCACCCCGAAGTCCGCCGGGCGCTGTTCGAGCGGCAACGGGCATTTGCGCTGCAACCCGCCGGGGCGGTGCTCGACGGGCGCGACATTGGCACCGTGATCGTGCCCGAAGCGGCAGCAAAGCTGTTCATCACCGCATCGGTCGATACCCGCGCCAAACGGCGCTTTCTGGAAATGCAATCGCGCGGCGTTCACGTCACGCTTGACGAAATCGAGGCCGACCTGATCGCACGCGACCGGCGCGACCGCACCCGGGCCGAAGCGCCGCTGGTCGCCGCGGCCGACGCCGTGGTGCTCGACAATTCCGACCTGTCGCCCGAGGCCTCCATCGCCGAGGCGATCCGGCGGGTGGAGCAGTGCCCCAACCGGTAATCTGCAACCGCACTGCAACGCCCTTGCACCGACATGGCAGGGTGGCAAGATGCGCGCTGCGACCGGCGCCAGCGAACCGGCCGACCACAGCGCGGAGAGCGATGCGATGAATACCGAGCGACCCATCGGCCACAGCGGCCTGACCACCCCGGCGCTCGTGCTGGGCGGCAACGTCTTTGGCTGGACGGCCGACCGCGATACCTCGTTCGCGGTGCTCGATACGTTCTTCGCCGGGGGCGGCCGGATGATCGATACCGCCGAAGTCTATTCCAATTGGGTCCCCGGCCATGTCGGCGGCGAATCCGAAACCGTGATCGGTGAATGGATGAAGGCGCGCGGCAACCGCGACCAGGTGCTGATCGCGACCAAGGTGGGTTATACCGGCGCGCCCGGCGCGCTGACGCGCGACGGCATCGCCGCCGCCATCGACGGATCGCTGCAGCGGCTGCAGACCGACCGGGTGGACGTCTATTACGCCCACATCGACGATAGCCAGACCCCGCTGGAAGAGACGATGGCGGCGTTCGGCGCGCTGAGCACGGGGGGCAAGGTGCGCGCGTTCGGCGCCTCCAACTATACCGCCGAGCGGCTGGCCGCGCTCGACGCCGCGCGCCGCTCGGTCGGCGCGCCCGAGATCGCGGTGTTCCAGCCGCACTACAACCTGATGCACCGCGCCGAATTCGAAGGGCCGGTGCAGCAATACTGCCAAACCCACGGGATCGGCGTGATGCCCTATTTCGCGCTGGCGAGCGGGTTCCTGACCGGCAAGTACCGCACGCCGGCCGACCTGACCGGCGCGCGCGGCGGCTGGGTCGGCGCCTATCTCGACGCGTTCGGGCTGGGCGTGCTGGCCGCGCTGGACCGGGTCGCGGCCGAGACCGGGGCGACGCCGGGCCAGGTCGCGCTGGCGTGGCTGGCCGCCCAGCCCGGCATCACCGCCCCCATCGCCAGCGCGACCAGCGTGGCGCAGGCCGAGGAACTGGTCGGCGCGATGCGATTGACGCTGGACGCGGAGCAGATTGCCTTGCTGGATCGGGTGAGTACGCAAGGGGTTTGATGGCAAAGTCCCGCAACCGCGTCGCCGTCATCCCCGCTTAGCCGTGTTGCGATTGCCGTCGTGCCATCTACAAGATCAGGAAATCTGAGGCGGTTAGATTTGCCATAGTCACGCCTGTCATCACAACTGTGTCCCCATAGCCTAGATCGATTGCGCCATCGCTTCCCACTTGGACAAAGTGACCGCGCATTTCATCGAAGCTGGCAAAGATGCCTACAATCTCGATCTTGTCTTGGGCGATGACGAAATCACCGACGACGTCGCCGCCTGTGCCGCGCTGGAATACGAAGATATCGGCTCCGGTCTGACCGAACAGAACATCGTTGCCGGTCTTGCCGTTTATAACATCGTCACCCGCACCTCCGAGCAGCCAATTTGTCGACTCGTTACCGGTCAACTCGTTGTTGAGCTCATTTCCGACTCCGAATGCAGTTGAGCCCGCCAGCACCAAGTTTTCGACGTGCGCGTATAGATATACTCCGTTGTTTTGGCCCGGTATAGTTGCAATGACGGTGTCAATCCCCCCGCTAACGGCCTCGAATGTAAGGTCATTTCCGGTATCGACGTAATAGAGATCGTTACCGTTTCCGCCGTCCATCCTATCGTAATCGGAAAGCCCGCTGTCCCCGTACAAGATGTCGTTGCCCTCTCCGGCAACCATGATGTCCGTGACAAAATCGCGTCCTCCGATCAGGGTATCGTCTCCCGCCTCGCCATAGAGCGCATCTGCCTCTTCGTCGCCGGCTATGACGTCGTCGCCGATGCCACCCACCAGGTAGTCTATTCCATAACCCCCGAACAAAGCGTCCGCGCCGTCTTGTCCAAACAGGGAATCGTCACCCCCTTCACCATTGACGGTGTCATCGCCACCGCCACCCAACAATAAGTTTGATCGGCGGTTTCCTGACAATGCATTTGCGATCGAATTTCCTACCCCATACGTCCCTATTCCCCCAGCAGATACGATCAGGTTTTCGACGTTAGCGGCAAGATATAAACTCACATGCGCAAAAACTGTATCGATCCCTTCTCCAAAATTCTCGAATATTAAGTCACCCACATCTACGTAATCATAATAGTCTTTGCCCGCACCGCCATAAGCTCTGTTATTTATACCGTTGGTTGTACCCTGCGCCAACTGCAGATAATCATTGCCTGCCCCCCCAACGAGCAAATCGGTACCCGCATCGGCGATGAGCGTGTCGTTTCCGTCTTCGCCATATAGTGCATCGACACCGCCGCCGCCGAAAATGCTGTCATCGCCGCTGCCTCCAGTAATTGTATCGTTGCCCTCTTCCCCGCGCAGTTCGTCATCGCCGCCATAGCCGCCGATCACGTCGTTTCCGGTGCCTCCGTGGATCAGATCTCGGTAAGCGCCACCGCTGATATTGTCCGCTCCGTCCAGCCCGCGGATACCTTGCTGCAGATCGGTGCTGGTGGTCTGCCCGCTGTGGAACCCGCCCTCGCCGATAATGATTGTGTCGTTTCCGGAGGTTGCGTAGATGGAGTAATACCTGTTGACGTTGGTAACCGTCGTGGTGCCGATAGTGCTGCTGCCCCCGCTGAAGGCCGCTGCGAGATTGATCGTCTGGCCGGCTGCGGCAAGATGGAAATCAAGGGTAATGGTATCGAGTGTCCCGCCGCCACCGTCTTCGCTGTCGCCATAACCTGCCCACAGCCAATCGTCTCCGCCACCGCCATTCAATACGTCGCGCGAGACCGTACCTTCAGCAAGCAGGTCAGCGCTGGAATGCAGAAAGTCGCTGCCATCGCCGCCATTCATCACGTCGGACCCGCTGCCACCGAACAGCAGGTCATTGCCCCCGCCGCCGTCGATCGTGTCATTCCCCTCGTGGCCATAGATTGAATCGGAATTGCCACGGCCATCCAGTTGGTCGTTGCCCCCCTGTCCTCCCAGAACGTCTTGGGAATCGCCGCCGACCACGATATCGTTCATGTGCGTGAGCGTCAGGAAGTAGCTTTCGAAACCAGTGAAAGCGCCATGGCTCATCGCTCCGTCGAAGCCGGTGACGGTAAACGTTACGCCGACGGAAAGTGCGCTCAGGTCCAGTTCCAACCTGTCAGCAGCACCCGTGCTGACGAGGTTGAGCGTGCCTGGTCCGGCTATAAGCCGGCCATCAATCACGAATATCCCGGTCGCGCGTAAATCAATACTTTCTATGTTCGAAAATGTGACCTGATAGCCGTAGTAGCTCTGTGTCGATCCCAGGACGCCTGATGTGCCGGAAGCATTGGACGCCGTCAGTCGCCATCTGCTGTCACCAGTGGAGGTTGTGCTATAGTTTTCGTAAATCAAGTCCAGCCCGCCGCCGCCATCAACAGTATCAAGGCCAAACCCGGGAACGAATCTATCATCCACGGCAGTTCCTGAAAGAACATCATTGCTGTCGGTACCGTAAATGTCGTTCATAGTTCCCCCGATTGGCACTGTGTATCGCACACGCGGCTAGCACCGGCGTCGCCCTGTGAAAAGCGCAGTAACCGTTGACTGCTACATGCTCAAACGATGTAAGTCGCGAGTAGCGATGACGCATGATACCCTACAGCCCACGTCAGCACGCCGCCGTCGGCAGGCTCAGGCTGGACGGGGTTGGGGTGGCCCGTTCAGGGTGCCTGTTTGGTACCCACCTTAAAGATCCCGGGAGCGCGAGGGCTGTGGCCCTCGCCTCTTTTGCTGCTTTTTGCCCGGACCGTTGATTGCCCACCCCCGGCACCTCCCGCCTGCGGGAGGGGGAAGTGAGGGCAGCCCCTCCCGCCAGCGCGGAAGGGGAGCGGGTAGCGCGTCCACCACCCGCGGGCGGAGAGCGGGCTGGGCGGCCGCTTCCCCAATCTCCTTGCCTTTCCATGCCTTCGGGCCTAAGCGCCGCCAGTCCTGATGGCCGATTCTGCGGCCTGAGGGATGCTGCAGGCGGCATCCGGCCCTTGCGGCAGTTCGGCCCTTTTGGCCCGTTTCCGGCATGGTGCCGGGCGGAGAAAGACCGGCGGATAAACCGCCTGGCCGGAAACACGACAGAGTAGGAACCTGCATGGCCACCATGGCTAATCCCACCCGCGACGATTTCGCCGCGCTGCTTGACGAAACGCTTGGCGGCGCCGCCAGCGGCGGCTTTGAAGGCCGCGTGGTCAAGGGCACCATTACCGCGATCGAGAACGACAAGGCCGTCATCGACGTTGGCCTGAAGAGCGAAGGCCGCGTGCCGCTGCGCGAATTCGCGATGCCGGGCCAGCCGCACACCCTGAAGGTGGGCGACGAGGTTGAAGTCTATGTCGACCGCGTTGAAAATTCCGACGGCGAAGCGATGCTCTCGCGCGACCGTGCTCGTCGCGAAGCCGCATGGGACAAGCTGGAGAACGAGTTCGGCGAAGGCAAGCGCGTCGAGGGTGTGATCTTCGGCCGCGTCAAGGGCGGCTTCACCGTCGACCTCGACGGCGCCGTGGCGTTCCTGCCCGGATCGCAGGTCGACATCCGCCCGGTGCGCGACGTGACCCCGCTGATGGACATTCCCCAGCCGTTCCAAATCCTCAAGATGGACCGCCGCCGCGGCAACATCGTGGTTTCCCGCCGCGCAGTGCTGGAAGAAACCCGCGCCGAGCAGCGTTCGGGCCTGATCTTGAACCTGGCCGAAGGCCAGATCATCGACGGCGTGGTCAAGAACATCACCGATTATGGCGCATTCGTGGATCTGGGCGGGATCGACGGCCTGCTGCACGTGACCGACATGAGCTACAAGCGGGTCAACCACCCGAGCGAGGTCATCAACATCGGTGACACGGTGCGCGTCCAGATCGTGCGCATCAACCAGGACACCCAGCGCATCAGCCTTGGCATGAAGCAGCTGGAAAGCGATCCATGGGACGGCGTCGCCGCCAAGTACCCGGTTGGCGCCAAGCTGCGCGGCGTGGTGACGAACATCACCGAATACGGCGCGTTCGTGGAACTGGAAGCCGGCATCGAAGGCCTTGTCCACGTTTCGGAAATGAGCTGGACCAAGAAGAACGTCCACCCCGGCAAGATCGTTTCGACCTCGCAGGAAGTCGACGTGCTGGTGCTCGAAGTCGATAGCGACAAGCGCCGCATCAGCC